>BNBP01000041.1 GCA_014656015.1 Streptomyces griseoaurantiacus
AACATCGGCATCGGCGGCTCCGACCTCGGCCCCGCGATGGCCTACGAGGCGCTGCGCGCCTTCACCGACCGCGGTCTCACGGTCCGCTTCGTCTCCAACGTGGACGGCGCCGACCTGCACGAGAACCTGCGGGACCTGGACCCGGCGGAGACCCTGTTCATCGTCGCCTCCAAGACGTTCACCACGATCGAGACGATCACCAACGCCACCTCCGCCCGCAACTGGCTGCTGGCCGGGCTCGGCGAGGAGGACAAGGCGGTCGCGAAGCACTTCGTGGCGCTGTCGACGAACGCGGAGAAGGTCGCCGACTTCGGCATCGACACGGCCAACATGTTCGAGTTCTGGGACTGGGTCGGCGGCCGCTACTCCTACGACTCCGCCATCGGCCTGTCCCTGATGCTCGCCATCGGCCCCGACCGCTTCCGCGAGATGCTCGACGGCTTCCACATGATCGACGAGCACTTCCGCACCGCCCCGGCCGAGTCCAACGCCCCGCTCCTGATGGGCCTCCTCGGCATCTGGTACGGCGACTTCCACGACGCCCAGTCCCACGCCGTACTGCCGTACTCCCACTACCTCTCCCGGTTCACCGCCTACCTCCAGCAGCTCGACATGGAGTCCAACGGCAAGTCCGTGGACCGTGACGGGCACCCGGTGGAATGGCAGACCGGACCGGTGGTGTGGGGCACGCCCGGCACCAACGGGCAGCACGCCTACTACCAGCTGATCCACCAGGGCACCAAGCTCATCCCCGCCGACTTCATCGGCTTCGCCCGCCCGGTCGCCGAACTGAGCGAGGAACTGAAGGCGCAGCACGACCTGCTGATGGCGAACTTCTTCGCCCAGACGCAGGCCCTCGCCTTCGGCAAGACCGCCGAGGAGGTGCGCGCCGAGGGCGCCCAGGAGGAGCAGGTCCCGCACCGCACCTTCCGCGGCAACCACCCCACCACCACGATCCTCGCCCCGGAGCTGACCCCCTCCGTGCTCGGGCAGCTCATCGCCCTCTACGAGCACAAGGTGTTCGTCCAGGGCGCGGTGTGGAACATCGACTCCTTCGACCAGTGGGGCGTCGAGCTGGGCAAGGTCCTCGCCAAGCGGGTCGAGCCCGCGCTCAGCGAGGGCGCCCACGTACCCGGTCTCGACCCGTCCACGGCCGCGCTGGTGGCCGACTACCGCGAACTCAAGCTCAGGGAAGTGAAGTGACATGCAGCTCGGCCTGATCGGTCTCGGCAAGATGGGCGGCAACATGCGGGAGAGGCTGCGCCGCGCCGGCCACACCGTCGTCGGCTACGACCGCAACCCCGACCTCTCCGACGTCAAGGACCTCGCGGAGCTCGTCGAGAAGCTCGAAGCGCCCCGTACCGTCTGGGTGATGGTCCCGGCCGGCAACGCCACCCAGTCCGTCATCGACGAGCTGAAGGACCTGCTGTCCGCCGGTGACACGGTGGTCGACGGCGGCAACTCCCGCTGGAGCGACGACGAGAAGCACGCCGCGGAACTCGGCGTCAAGGAGATCGGCTTCGTCGACGCCGGTGTCTCCGGCGGCGTCTGGGGCCTGGAGAACGGCTACGCGCTCATGGTCGGCGGCAGCAAGGAGCACGTGGACCGGCTCCGGCCGGTCTTCGACGCGCTCAAGCCGGAGGGCCCCTACGGCTATGTCCACGCGGGCAAGGTGGGCGCCGGGCACTTCTCCAAGATGGTCCACAACGGCATCGAGTACGCCATGATGCAGGCTTACGCCGAGGGCTGGGAGCTGCTGGAGAAGGTCAAGTCGGTGGACAACGTCCGCGAGGTGTTCCGCTCCTGGCAGGAGGGCACGGTCATCCGCTCCTGGCTGCTCGACCTCGCGGTCAACGCCCTGGACGAGGACGCGCACCTGGACAAGCTGCGCGGCTACGCCGAGGACTCCGGCGAGGGCCGCTGGACGGTGGAGGCGGCCATCGACAACGCGGTGCCGCTCCCGGCCATCACGGCCTCCCTGTTCGCCCGGTTCGCCTCGCGCCAGGACGACTCCCCGCAGATGAAGATGATCGCCGCGCTGCGCAACCAGTTCGGCGGGCACGCGGTGGAGTCCGCGAAGGAGTAGCCCACGCGCCACTCGGGTCGTGCGGCCGGTCCTTCGGGGCCGGCCGCACGCGTGCGCCGTCGGGGCCCTGTTGACATGCGGGGCCGGCCGGGCGAAGGTCGCCGTTGATGGAGATCGACGAGCTGACGGCGGCCGAACGGCGTGTGTGGGCGGCGTTCCCGGACGGCACCGAGGTGGACTTCCGGCGGGGACCGGACGAGGACCCGGCGGCCGAGGGCGCCGGCTGGGGCCCCGAACGCACCGTCCGGGCCCGGGTGTTGCGGGCCCTGCTCCTCGACGGTCCGTCCCGCGCCGGCGAGGTCCCGGTGCTCAAACTCGTGGGCGCCCGCATCACCGGCAAGCTCGATCTCAAGTACGCCACGATCGACCGCGCCGTGGAGCTGAGGCACTGCCATTTCACGGACGGTCCCGCGCTGTACGACTTCCGGGTGCGCCAGCTCAACCTGCGCGGCTCGGCGATGCCCGGACTGCACGCCGCGCGCCTGCAGGTGGACGGCGTCCTGCGGCTGACCGGCTGCCGGATCACCCACCAGGTCCGCCTCGGCGGCTCGGTGATCGCCGGGGCGCTCTTCCTCGACGGGGCGCACCTCAGCTCCGAGTACACCGGCGAGCCGGTACTCCAGCTCAACCAGGCGACGATCGGCGACGCGCTGTGGGCGCCGGGTCTGCGGGTCGAGGGCGAGACCCGGCTGGAGAGCGCCACGGTCACCGGCACGGTGACGTTCAAGGACGCCCGCTTCGAGCATCCCGGCGCCACCGCGCTGCAGGCTCGCACGCTCACGGTGGACGCCGACCTCGAGGCGGGCTGCCTCGTCGCCCACGGCATGGTCGACCTGCGCGGGGCCCGCGTCCCCGGCCAGCTCGGTCTCTCGTACGCGCGGCTGTCCCATCCCGAGGGCACGGCGCTGCGGCTCAGCAGCACGGCTCTCGGGGAACTGTGGCTGCGCGCGCCCCAGCGGATCGAGGGCGCCCTCAACCTCCGCCGCGCCCGCGTCGACGCGCTGCACGCGGCGCCGGAGGTGTGGCCCGAGGAGCTGAACCTGGACGGCCTCACCTACGCCACCCTCTCCCCGCACGCCCCCGCCGAGCAGCGTCTCGCCGTCCTGGAGCGTGATGCGGACGGCTATGTGCCGTACGCCTACGAGCAGTTGGCGGCCGCCTACCGGCGGGTCGGCGACGAGCGCGCCGCCCGCACGGTGCAGCTCGCCAAGCTGCGCCGGCACCGGGGGACACTGCCGTGGCACCGGCGGCTGTGGGGGCAGGTGCAGGACGCGACAGTGGGCTACGGGTTCCGGCCGCTGCGGGCGGCCGGGTGGCTGCTCTCGCTGCTTGCGGTGGGGGCGGTGGCGTTCGCCCTGCATCCGCCGCACGCCCTGAAGCCGGAGGAGGCGCCGCCCTTCAACCCCCTCTTCTACGCACTGGACCTGATGCTGCCGGTGATCTCCTTCGGGCAGGAGGCCGCGTTCGCCCCGGCGGGCTGGTACCAGGCACTGTCCTACGGGCTGGTGCTGACGGGCTGGATACTGGCGACGACGGTGGTCACGGGCATCACCCGGGCGGTCAGCCGCCAGTAGCCGCCGCGCCCGCCCTCCCGGGTCCCTCCCGGGGCTCTCCCCGGGTCCACCGGTGCCTCACGGGTGGCGTCGGTCCCGCCGCTCCACCGCGGCGTCCAGCACCGGTCCCAGCTCCCTGACGACCGCCTCGAGCGCCCGTACGTCCCGCTCGGCGCGGGCCACCACGACCGCGCCCTCCACCGCGCTCACCATGACCACGGCGAGCCCCTCGGCCCGCGCGTCCGGCACGCCCATCTCCACCAGGGCCCCGCGCACCGCCCCCGTCCACTCGCCGAACGCCCCGGCCGCCGCCTCCCTGGTGGACTCCACCGAGTCCGCGCACGCCACGGTCGCGGCGGCGACCGGGCAGCCGCCCGCGAAGCCCTCCCGCGCGTACTCCTGCGTCCACTGCCCGGCCATCGCCGCGAGCAGCCCCGCGGGCGTCCGCTCCGTCATCCCCGCCATGAACCGGGGGACGCGCCTCGCCGCGTACCGGCCGGCCCACCGCACGGCCTCGTTGACGAGCTGCTCCTTGCCGCCCGGGAAGTAGTGCTGCAGCGAGCCGCGCGGCGCGTGGGCGTGCGCCACGACGTCCCGCATCCCCGCCCCGGCCACTCCGCGCCGCCGGATGAGCTGGGCGGCGCTGAACACCATCCGCTCCCGGGGCCCTCGTTCGGACTCCGTCATCGTCCACCTCCTCACCCGCCCCGAAGCGCACGGCGCGGGCGGACAGCTTACGGCCCTCTCACCAGCCGACCATGACGCCTGTCATAATCACCTCGCCATGACAACCGTCATAGCTCCTCGCAGTCCTGAACCCCGAACCGACGGTGATCGAGATGCACACGGTGGGATTCCTCGGCCTCGGCGTCATGGGCACGCCCATGGCCCTCAACCTGGCCCGCGCGGGCACTCCCCTCCTCGTCTGGAACCGCACACCGCACCGCGCGGAGCCGCTGCGCGCGGCGGGGGCGACGGTGGCCGGCTCCCCCGCGGAGGTCTTCGCCGGTGCGGACACCGTCGTCCTGATGCTGGCGAACGACCGCGCCACCGACGCCGTACTGGAACGCGGCACCCCCGCCTTCGCCGGTCTCGCCGCGGGCCGCACGGTGGTGAACATGGGCACCACCGCCCCGGAGTACTCCCGCGCCCTGGCGGCCGACCTGCGCGCGGCGGGCGGCCGTTACGTCGAGGCCCCCGTCTCCGGCTCCCGCGTACCCGCCGAGCAGGGCCGCCTGGTGGCCATGCTGGCCGGGGAGGAGAAGGACGTGGAGGACGTCACCCCCCTCCTCGCGCCCCTGTGCCACGAGGTGTTCGCCTGTGGCCCGGTGCCGAACGCGCTGCTGATGAAGCTGGCCGTGAACCTCTTCCTGATCACCCAGGTCACCGGCCTGACCGAGGCCTTCCACTTCGCCGAGCGGCACCGCCTCGACCGGCGGCTCTTCCTCGACGTCCTGGACGCCGGGCCCATGGCCAGCGCCGTCTCCCGGATGAAGGCGCCCAAGCTGCTGCACGGCGACTTCGCGGTGCAGGCGGCCGCCGCGGACGTGCTGATGAACAACCGCCTGATCGCCGAGGCCGCCCGCGCGCGGGGCGTGGCCTCCCCGCTCCTCGACGCCTGCCACGCCCTGTTCGCCGAGACGGTCGCCCTCGGTCACGGCGGCGAGGACATGGTGGCGGTCCTCCGCGCCCTGGAGGACCGCACGCGCCGCCTGTGACGGCGGGCTCAGCGCTTCGGGATGCCGTAGGCGCGCTCGACCCGCAGGCGCAGCACGAGTCGCCGGTCCTGGACCATCGCGGCGCGGTACTCGTCCCAGTCGGGGTGCTCGCCCTGGAGGTCGCGGTAGAGGCGCACCAGTTCCCCGACCGTGTCGTCGTGCGGGTCCCCCGCGACGGGCGTCAGCTCGGCCGTGCCCTCGGCGACCGTGTAGGCCCACCGGTCGGCGGTCGTCACGTGGTAGGAGGCGCGCGGGTCCCGCCGCAGGTTGCGGGTCTTGGCCCGGTCGTCGGTGAGGGAGACCCGGATGATCCGCTCGTCCGGGTAGTACACGTGGGCGACGTTGGACAGCTGGGGCCGTCCGTCGCGCTTGAGGGTGACCAGCACCCCGCCCCGGTGCTCGGTCAGCAGCGTGAGCAGCGCGTCCTGCGTGGCATCGTCCTGGGTCATGGTGGCCAGCCTCCTGAGCGCGGCGCGGCGTCGTCTGACGGGAGGGGTACCCGGCAGGCGCCCCGCCACCCGCACGAGACCCGGTGCGAGGGGGCGAGGGGGGACGTCGGAGCGGCCGTGCGCCGCGCACCGGCGCACGACGGCCCCGCGCCCGCCGCCCCGCCTCACGAGGACTGGACGACCGCGTCCAGGTGCGGCAGGTAGTGGTCCAGCCGCTCCCGCTTGGTGCGCAGGTACGTGATGTTGTTCTCGCACGGCGGTATCAGCAGCGGCACCTGCGTCTCGACCTTCACGCCGTGCCGTTCCAAGGACTCCCGCTTGCGCGGGTTGTTGGACAGCAGCCGCACCGAGCGCACCCCGAGGTCCCGCAGCATCTCGGCGGCCACCCGGTAGTCCCGCGCGTCCACCGGCAGCCCCAGCGCGAGGTTCGCCTCGACCGTGTCCAGCCCCTCCGACTGGAGCTTCATCGCCCGCAGCTTCGCCAGCAGCCCGATGCCCCGGCCCTCGTGCCCGCGCAGGTACACCAGCACGCCCCGCCCCTCGGCCACGATCTCCCGCAGCGCGGTGATGAGCTGGGGTCCGCACTCGCAGTGCGTGGAACCGAACGCGTCACCCGTCAGGCATTCGGAATGCAGCCGGACCAGCATTCCCTCCGCCTGTATGTCCCCGTACACCAGGGCCACCTGCTCGTCACCGCGGTCGTTGTCCTGGTAGCCGACCGCTTCGAAATCTCCGTACTGCGTGGGCAGCGGGGCATTCACGACGCGAGTGACCCCGGTGGCGCCGGCCGGCGCTTTCACCACACGCGCGACCGGTTCGCCGACAACGTCTGTCATGATCAGTTCCTATCTGCTGAGCACAGGCGGTACATGAGGAAAGGAAGTTACGGAATGGAGAAGCCAAAAGGAACACCGGTGGACGACTTCAGTACCTCGCCGGCCGTCACCGCCGGCGTTCTGCCGGGCGACACCACCGAGGACGTACGGCGCCGGGGCGAGGGGCTCGCGCGGCAGGTCGCCGTCCTGCCCGTCGGCAGCTTCGAACAGCACGGCCCCTGCCTGCCGTTGGCGACGGACACCCTGGTCGCCTGTGCGATCGCCCGCGCGATCGCGGCGCGGTACCCGGTGCACCTCCTTCCCCCGGTGACGATCGGCTGTTCGCACGAACACGCGGACTGGCCGGGCACGGTCAGCATTTCCTCCGTCACTCTCCACGCGGTGGTACGGGACATCGCGCACTCGTTGCGCCGCTCCGGTGTCGAGGCCCTGGTACTGGTCAACGGCCACGGCGGCAATTACGTGCTGGGCAATGTGGTGCAGGAATCCACCGCCGGCACGGGACCCGACATGGCGCTTTTCCCGGCTGCGGAGGACTGGGATTCGGCGCGCGAACGGGCCGGGGTGAGCACCTCGTTGCTGACCGACATGCACGCGGGGGAAATCGAGACCTCCCTCCTCCTCCACTGTCATCCGGAGATGGTCCGCGGCGGATACGAGACCACCGATTTCGTCGCCGACGACCGCCGGCATCTGCTGACGACCGGTATGGCCGCCTATACGGAGTCCGGAGTCATCGGCCGCCCCTCGCTCGCCTCGGCGGAGAAGGGCGAACGGCTGCTGGCCGCGCTGACCGACTCCTTCGGCCCGTACTTCGACCTGGTGACGAGGGCGGCGGATCCCACGGCCTGACCGGGACGCCGCCCTTCCCCCGGTGCCGGGGGCGACCGGGGAGAGGGGGCGTTCCACACGGGGTGGTCGCTCCCGCCGGCCCGCCGCTCCCGCAGCCCGCCCCACCACCGGGCCACCAGGACGAGGGCTCCCGGCAACGCGGCCACGAAGCTCAGCACCCCGTAGACGACCGCCACGCTCAGCCCGGTCCCCGCGCCCAGTCCGGCAGCGCCGAACGCCCAGGCGGTGACGCCCTCCCGGGGTCCCCAGCCGCCGACGTTCAGCGGCAGCCCCATCGCGATCAGCGCGAGCATCGCGAGCGGCAGCAGCCGCAGCGGGCCCACCTCGGCCCCGGCGGCCCGCGCCGCGACCCAGAACATCAGCAGGTACCCGCCGAGCACGGCGAGGGAGGACAGCAGCACGCCCGGTCCCACCTTCCGGTCCAGCAGCACCTCCCGCGCCTCGGCGAGGCCCGCGCGCACGGCCCGCCCGCGAGGCGCACCGCGCCCCGCCGGCCCGTCCGCGCCCTCCGGCACGGCCCTCCGGGCACGTCCCATCCGGACCGCGAGGACGACGGCCGCGACGCCGAGGAGCACCGGGCCGAGCACGGCGAGGGCGTGCCGCGTCCGGTGCAGCACGGGCGAGTCGAGGAGGAGGAGCACCGGTACTCCGGCGGCGACGAGGGCCAGTTGACCGGCCGTCCGTTCCATCACCACGGCCCGCACCCCGCGCCCGAGGTCCCCGGAGTCGCGCCCGTGCCGCACGGCCCGGTGCACGTCGCCGAGGACGCCGCCGGGGAGGGCGGCGTTGAGGAACAGGGCCCGGTAGTAGTCGGCGACCGCGCCGGGCAGCGGCAGCCGGATGCCCAGGCGCCGGGCCACGAGGCACCAGCGCCAGGCGGAGAGGACGGTGGTGAGCAGCCCGATGCCGAGCCCGGCGAGCAGCGTCGGCGTGTCGATGCGCCGCAGCCCGTCCAGGAACACGCCGGTACCGAGCCGCCAGAGCAGCACCGCGAGGATGGCCGCGCCGGCCACGCTCCCGAAGTGCCGCCGTACGGCCGCCGGCACGCGGGGGCGGGACGGCGCGGGGGTCTCTCCGGCACCCGGTGCGGCCGGGGCGGGCGTCGCCGCCACGTCGGCGGCCGCTCCGGTCGGCACGGACACCGCCACCGGTGCCGGTGCCGGCGGGGCGACCGGTGTCTCGGCCGTCGCCCTCGTCACCGCCGTCGTCATGACCGCTCACCCGCCCCCGAGGTGTGCCGTACGCCGGACGGACCGGTCCCGCCGGACCCGCCGGGCAGGGCGAGGAGGTCGCTGTGGCCCACGAGCACGCGCAGCTCTCCCGCCTCGCACTGGGCGAGCCGCTCCCGCAGATACGTATCGGCAGGGGCCGCCAGCTCCGGGCGCTGCTCGACGGCCGCGCCGACCCAGCCCCGCAGCCACTCCCCCGCCAGCTCCGCGTGCTCGGCGCCGAGCCGCCAGGGGCTCGGCTGCACCCGCACCGTCGCCCCGAGCCGGCCGAAGGCTTCGGAGGCCGCGGTGACCGCGTCCGGGCCGAGGAGTCCGTTCCGGCGCTGGTGGGCGTCGAACGCGGCGGCGATCTCCGCGTCGAGCGGGTGGGAGGGCGTCAGCTCGACCCGCCCGAGTACCGACAGCGTCAGCAGCGCGGGAACGCCCGCCCCGACGCAGGCCGCCGCGAGCGTGTCGATCTCCTCGCGGGTGAGCACGTCGAGCAGCGCGGACGCCGTCACGAGACAGGCGCCGCCCAGGGCGTCGGCGGTGAGCCGGCCGAGGTCGCCGCGTTGTGTGGTGACCTCGATCCGGCTTCCGTCGGCGGCGGACCGGGGCGCTCCCGCGGCGGCGAAGTGCAGCAGGTAGGGGTCGTGGTCGTGCAGGATCCAGTGCTGGGGCCCGTCGAGCAGGGGCGCGAGCCAGCGGCCCATGGAGCCGGTGCCGCAGCCGAGGTCGTGCACGACGAGCCCGGTGCCGCGCCGGCCGGGCCGGTCCGCGAGCCGGATGCGCAGCGGGTCGAGGAGTTCGTGGGAGCGCGCGGCGGCGTCGGCGGGCTCGCGCAGCCGCAGCCACTGGGGGGCGTAGCGGGGCACGTCCCCCGGTGCGGGGGTCTCGCCGACGGGCCCGGCCCCCGGCGCGGGGGACTCGGAGAGGGAGCCGGCGGACCCCGCGCCCCTGGCCGTATCCGTGTCCGTGCCGGTCGCGGACCCCGCGCCCCTGGCCGTATCCGTGTCCGTGCCGGTCGTGGACCGCGCGCCGGCCGTCACGCCGCCTCCCGGGACTCGGGCCGCAGCCGCCCCAGCACCCCGGCGAGGCTGCGCGCGGTGGTGGCCCAGCCGTCCAGGGCGGCCCGGCGGCCGCGGGCCGCGGCCTTCAGCCGGCGCCGCACGTCGGCCTCGCCGAACCAGCCGCGCAGTTCGGCGGCGAGCGCGGCGGGGTCCTCCGGCGGGACGAGGATGCCGGGCACCCCGCCGTCCGGGGCGCGCCCCACCGCCTCGGGCAGCCCGCCCACGTCGGTGGCGAGGACGGGGATGCCCCGGGCGAGGGCCTCGGTGACGGCCATGCCGTAGGTCTCGGCGTAGGAGGCGAGGACCATCAGGTCGGCGGCGGCGTAGCTGGCGTCGAGCGCGGCGCCTGAGCGCGGCCCGACGAGGTGGAACCGGTCGCCGAGCCCGTACGCGGTGATCAGCTCCCGTACCCCGGCGACGTACTCGGGGTCCTGCGTGAGCGAGCCGACGCACACGCAGGACCAGGGCAGGTCGGTGGCGGTGGCGAGCGCCTCGACCAGCCGGTGCTGCCCCTTGCGCGGGGTGACGGAGGCGACGCACAGCAGTTGGGAGAGGCCGTCGGTGCCGGAGGCGAGGGGGGCGATGTCGGCGCCCGGGGCGGCGACGTGCACGCGCTCGGGGGCGAGTCCGTGGTGGGAGACGAGCCGGCGCACGGCCCAGTCGCTGGTGCCGATCACGGCGGACACGGCGCGGAGCGTCTCGCGCTCCTTGGCGTCGAGCGCGGCGGCGACGTCGGCCTCGAGCCCGGTCTCGTCGCCGAGCGGCAGGTGCACGAGGACCGCGAGGCGGAGCCGCCCGGCCTCGGGGACGATCACTTCGGGGACGCCGCAGGCGACCAGCCCGTCGAGCAGCACGACCGTGTCGTCGGGGAGTTCGCCCAGGGTGCGGGCGAGGGCGGCGCGGCCCTCGGCGCCGGGCTCGGGCCAGTCCCCGCCGACGGTGTGCTTGACGACCTGCCAGCCGAAGCCGGGGAGGTCGAGGCAGATCCGGCGGTCGTAGGCGTTGCCGCCGCTGGGCCTGGCGAGGTCGTCGACGCCGGCCGGCAGCACGAAGTGCAGGGTGCGCAGGGACATGGGGATGATCTCGGCGTTCGTGAGGGCGGCGTGCTGGGCGGGGACGTAGTCCAGCCGGGGACGGACCGCCGGGGTGTGGGGCGCCGGGGTGTGGGGCGCCGCGGCCGGTGCGTGGGGGGCCGTCGAGAGGGCGTGGGGGGCCGTCGGGGCGGTCCGCTCGGTGATCACGTCGCTCACAGGGCACGCTCGTAACTCGCCCAGGCGATGTGCGATTCGTGCAGGGTGACGGTGAGCCCGGTGAGGCCGCGGGCCCCCTCGCCGAGCCGGCCGTCCTCGATGCGCCGGGCCAGCCGGTCCGCGACGACCTTCGCGAGGAACTCCGTCGAGGTGTTGGTGTCGGCGAAGTCGGGCTCGTTGTCGAGGTTGCGGTAGTTCAGCTCGGCGACGACAGCGCCGAGTTCCTGCGTGGCCAGTCCGATGTCGACGACGATGTTGTCCTCGTCCAGCTCGGGGCGGCGGAAGGTGGCGTCCACGAGGAACGTCGCTCCGTGCAGGCGCTGTGCGGGGCCGAAGACCTCGCCGCGGAAGCTGTGGGCGATCATCAGGTGATCGCGGACCGTGATGCTGAACAACGGACGACCCTCCAGGTGCGGTGCGTCTGATCGCCCGGCGAGTGCCCCCGTTGCGGGAACGGAAGCCCTCGCCGGGCCAGGCATGCCGTGTAGTACGGCCGATCGGCACGGGTTGTTCAGCTTGATCAGCGGCGGGTTCGGCGGGGCGCGCCCGGCGCCGGGCGCGGGAGGGGCGCCGGAGGAGCGCCGGAGGAGCGCCGGAAGGACGGGAGAGCGGGCAGGCTCAGCCGTAGGTCACCCGGTGGCACAGCCCGCCCGACGCGCCGGAGGTGAGCCTCGGCAGCAGCTCCGGGAGTTCCTCGAACGGGGTGTCGTCGCTGATCAGCGCGTCGAAGGCGGGGTCGGCGAGCAGGTCGAGGGCGAGGGCGAGCCGGTCGCCGTAGGTGCGCCCGGAGCGGGCGCGGGGCGAGACCGTGCCGACCTGGCTGCTGCGCACGGTGAGCCGCCGGGAGTGGAAGGCCTCGCCGAGCGGCAGCCCGACGACCCGGTCCCCGTACCAGCTCAGTTCGATCAGCGTGCCCTCGTGCGCGAGCAGTTCGAGCGAGCGTCGCGCCCCCGCCTCGCTGGCGCTGGCGTGCACGACGAGATCGCACTCCCCGCGCGCCTCCTCGGGCACCGCGAAGTCCACGCCGAGCGCGCGGGCGACCTCGGCCCGCGCCGGGTCCGCGTCGACGAGCTGGACCCGCACCCCGGGGAAGCGGGCGAGGAGTGCGGCGACGCTGCACCCGACCATCCCGCCGCCCACCACGGCGACACGGTCGCCGAGCAGGGGCGCGGCGTCCCACAGCGCGTTGACGGCGGTCTCGACGGTCCCCGCGAGCACCGCCCGCCCGGCCGGAACGCTCTCGGGCACGACGGTGACGGCGGAGACGGGCACCACGTACCGCGTCTGGTGCGGGTAGAGGCAGAAGACGTTCCGCCCGAGCAGTTCCCCCGGCCCGCGCTCGACGGTGCCGACGCTCAGATAGCCGTACTTCACCGGGGCGGGGAAGTCGCCGTCCTGGAAGGGCGCGCGCATGGCGCCGTACTGGTTCTCCGGCACCCCGCCCCGGAAGACGAGCGTCTCGGTACCGCGGCTGACCCCGGAGTACAGCGTCCGGACGAGCACCTCCGACTCCCCCGGCCGGGACAGCTCGACGTCCCGGATCTCACCGTGCCCGGGCTCGCGCAGCCAGAAGGCCCGGGCGGCGAGTTCTTCGATTTCCATGTGCGCCTCTCTGAACGATCGACGGATTCCCCACGTACGAGCAGCTACGAGAAGTCACGACGCCGCGCTCAACGTACGCGGCGAAGATCGAATCTGTCACTTGTCTGATCTGCCACGTGGTGGCACCTGGCCGGAGGGTGAGCGGTGGCCCTGAACCACACATACGACGCGAGGCTGTTGCAGCAGGAGACGACCGTGGGGGCGGGCGTGCAGGTGTTGCTGCTGGCCGTGCTGGGCACGGCGACGGGGATGAGCCCGGCGGGCTGGCTGACCGGCCTGGCCTTCGCGCTCGCCACGTGGGCCGTCCTGACCCGCGCCGTGCTCCGCTCCCGGCTGACCTCCTTCGGCCCGGCCAACCGGGTCACGCTGGGCCGCGCGACACTGGTCGGCGGGGTCACGGCCCTGGTCGCGGAGTCCTTCGAGACGGCGCCCCCGGTGACCCTCTTCGTGGGCCTGACGGCGATCGCCCTCATCCTGGACGGCGTCGACGGCAAGGTCGCCCGCCGCACCGGCACCTCCTCGGTCCTGGGCGCCCGCTTCGACATGGAGGTCGACGCGTTCCTCATCCTCGTGCTGAGCGTGTACGTGTCGATGTCGATGGGCCCCTGGGTCCTGCTGATCGGCGCGATGCGCTACCTCTTCGTGGCGGCGGCCCGCTTCCAGCCCTGGCTCGACGCGCCGCTGCCGCACAGCATGGCCCGCAAGACGGTCGCCGCCTACCAGGGCATCGCCCTCCTGGCGGCGGCCTCGGGCTGGCTCCCGTACCAGGTCTCGGCCCTGCTGGTGTCCTCCGCGCTGGGCTGGCTGGTGTGGTCCTTCGGACGGGACATCGGGTGGTTGTGGGGGGAGCGGGCCGAGCGGCTCCGGGAAGGACGCGAGGAGACGGCGGCGCGGCCGCTGCCGGGTGCGGTCTCGGATGCGGGTGCGGGCCCGGCGTCGGTGTCCGTCCCGGGCATGGCCCCGGCCTCCCCCACCTCGTTCTCGATCCCGGTCCCGGTCCCGGCGGGGGTGACGCCGCTCTCGCAGGCCGCGCCCGTGGACAGGGGAATGCCGACGGCTCTGGTGGGCCGTGCCTGACGGCGGACCGTGCCGCTCGGAGCGCTCCTCCCGGCTCAGCCGTCCCGGGGCCCCGTACCGGCCCGGAGCCCGTCGAGGAGCAGGGTGAGCATGCGCGAGCGGCGTTCCCGCAGGATGGCTTCCGCGCCGGGCTCCGCCTCCCCCGGGACGGGCCCGCCCGTCCCCCACAGCGACGAGCCGAGCAGCAGCACCTCCTCGGCGGTGGCGTCCGCCCGTATCCGCCCCGCGGCCCGGCCCGCGGCGAGGAGCCGGTCGAGCGCGTCGACGAGCGGTGGATGGCAGCGGCCGTACCGTCCGCCCTCCTCCGCGAGGCGCTCCAGCCACAGCCGCAGCGCGAGGAGCGGTTCGTGTTCCTCCAGCAGCGCGGGGGCGGCCCCGGCCAGCGCGGCGGCCTCCGCCTCATGGACGGCGAGCAGTAGTTCCTCCCGGCCGGAGAAGTGCCGGTAGAGGGTGCCCTGGCCGACGCCGGCCGCCTTGGCGATCGAGGCGAGGCTGGCGGAGGGGTCGTCGCGGAAGGCCGCGCGGGCGGACTCGACGAGGCGTGCGCGGTTCTCCCGCGCGTCGGAGCGCGGCGCACGCCGTGGGCGGGCAGGGGGCATGGTCCGGCGCCTCTCGCGTTGCCTGGCCTGAGGCCCGCCATCCTGCTCCATTTGTTGGTCGACTGACAAGTAAGTCGCTAGGCTGCCCCCATGACCGCCCCCGCCCGCACCCAGAAACAGCGCCGTGAAGAAGCCGAGGCCGCCCTGCTCGACGCGGCCGCCGAACTGGTCGCCGAGCAGGGACTGCGCGCCCTGACGCTGGCCCGCGTCGGCGAACGCGCCGGCTACAGCAGGGGCCTCGTCACCCACTACTTCGGCTCCAAGCAGGCCCTGGTCGAACGCCTGGCCCGCGCGGCCCAGTCCGGCTTCGTGCCCGGCCTGGCCGATCTGCCACCCGGCCCGGACCGCCTCCTCCGCCTGATCGACGGCTACCTCGCGCAGCAGACCAAGCACGAGAGGCCCCTGAACAGGGCCTTCCTCCTCCTCTGGATGGAGGCCGCGACCTCCCCCGACCTCGCCCGCCTCTTCGCCGACCGCACCGAGGCCTTCCGCACCGACCTCCGCGAGGACCTCACCGCCGGCATCGCCGAGGGCACGATCCGCCCGGACCTCCCGGTCGAGGAGACAACGGCGGCGATCGTCGCCCAACTCCGCGGCATCGCCATCCAGTTGCTGGTCACCCCCGAGTCACTGGACCTGCCGGCACTACGGGTCTTCCTCACGGACCACTGGCGAAGGGCGCTGACGGGTGGGGGCCATGGATTGACGCGTTGACCATGTCAACAGATATCTAAACTATCCCCTTACGCCCGCCTCGTGTACGGTGAGGCGCACTGAGCGCCCACGGGGGAAGCACGGATCACGGTGCCGAGGGGAAGGGCGGAGCGTCGGTCACGGCCTCCGCCACGGCACCTGACCGTCCGACGCCGCCATTCACATCCCAGGGGGGACCATGAGCGACTCGCGTCAGCACGAACCGACACCTTCGATACCGTCGAAGTACGAACTCCAGGTGTGGGAGTCCATCCAGCACTACAAGGGCCGCCCGCTGTCACAGGCGATGCAGAACGCCGGCGAGCGCGTGGCCAAAGGCGTCACACACCTCGGCAAGCACGCGGCGAAGCAGTTGGAGAAGCACCCGCGCGCCGCGTCGGCGGTGTCACGGGGGCAGGAGTTCGTCGCCAAGGGCGCGTCCAAGGCGGGGGCGAAGGCGCGCGACGCCGCGGAGGCCATGCCCGAATGGGGCGGCACGGCCGTGCAGTCGGTACGGAAGACCGTGGGAAAGGTCTCGCGCGCGGGCCTCTCCCCCAAGCGGGTGGTGGCGCTCCACAACAAGCGCGGGCATGACATCGCCTCGCTCTCCGACCTGCGCCAACTCGATCTCGAACTGGTCGAGAAGGTTCGCGGCCGGGCGGCGAACTGGTACTACCCCATCGCGGCGGCGGCCTCGGGGGCGGGCGCCGGGCTCGCGATCACCGGGGGGCAGCTCGCCATCACAGCCTCCGCCGGGGCCGCCGCGGCGCCCTCGGCCGGTGCGATCGCGGGCGCGTTCACCGCCGACACCGCGGTCGTTCTCGGACTGTCGTCCCGGGCCGTCGGCCAGGTCGCGCTGTACTACGGATACGACCCCGAGGAGCCGTCCGAGAAGCTCTTCATCATGTCCGTCGTCAATTTGGGGACCGCGAGTTCGGCCGCCGCCAAGAACGCGGCGATGGCGGACATCTCGAAGCTCACGCAGGCGCTCTTCCGCGGCAAGTCGTGGGAGGTCCTCAGTAACGCCTTCGTCTCCAAGGTCGCCGAGAAGTTCGCGAAGGCGTTCGGCGTACGCCTCACCAAGAAGGGCCTCGGCAAGGTCGTACCCGCCTTCGGCCTCGTGCTCGGCTCCACCTTGAACTGGGCGACTCTGGAGGGAATCGTCGACGCGGCCGAGATGGCGTACCGCCGCCGCTTCCTTCTGGAGAAGTACCCGCACCTCGCCGCAGAGGCGTTCGCGACCTTCACCGACCCGGACGACTCCGACGGGGCCGCCGAGTCCGACGAGAGGATCAGCGTGCTCGACGAGATCGTCGACGAGGGCGGCCCCGATCTCCGCTGACACGAGGACCCGGCGGTGCGTCCCCGGACGGCCACCGCCGGGCCCGCGCGTTGTCCTCTCACACCGGCGACCACCGGCATACGGTCGGCGAGGTCAGCGGCCTCCTCGCTCGGGCACCGCTGTGCGACGGCGGCCTTTCATCGGAACAGGTCCAGGTTGTCGGCGGCCCAGCGGCGGAACGGGCGGCCGGGGCGGCCGGTCAGTCGCTCGGTGGAGCGTGCCGCCTCGTGGTGCTCCGTGGGCAGTGCCGCCCAGTAGTCCAGGATGGACGCGGCCAACGCCGCGGGCACATGAGCGCTCAGTTGCTCGACTGCCTGTTGCCGAGTGGGTTCGCGCAGTTCGACCGGACGGCCGAGCAGTTCCCCCAGTATCCGCGCCTGGTCACGGAAGCTGAGGACTTCCGGCCCGCCGAGCGTGACGGTCTCCCCGTCCAGTCGGTCGCTGGTGAGGGCGAGTTCAGCGACGTCGGCGATGTCCTCGGGATGGATGACGTCCAGTCGGGCATTCGGACACGACTGCTCGACCGGTCGGCCGGCGCGAATGGCTTCCGCCCAGTGCAGCGCCATGGTGGCGAAGCCGCCCGGGCGCAGTACGGTCGCCGTCAGCGGAGCCGCCCGTAGCGCTCGTTCCACACGCAGGTGGTGCCGGGCCAGCGCGTTGCGTTCCGCGTCGGGGAGGACCGCCGAGTCCGAGGAGAGCAGTACCACCCGCTGGACCCCGGCCGCGACCGCGGTGCTCAACAGGGCCTCGATTCCCGCGGGTTCGGCGTAGAGGAAGACATCGGTGACGCCGGTCAGCGCGGGAGCGAAGGTCTTCGGGTCCGCGAGATCGAGGGCTACGGCAGGTACTCCGGCAGGCAGGTCGAGCCTTTCCGGGGCGCGGCTGGCCGCCCGGACCTCGTACCCGGAGGCGTGCAGGCGCCGCAGCAGACCGGCGCCGATGCCGCCGCGGGCCCCGGTGATCAACAGACTCACGTGTCCTACTCCTCACAGTTCTGGGATGCGGCCCGCAAGCGGTACCGGGTCCCAGCCTGCGACGACCCCAGCATCGAGTCCAACGAAGATTGCCGATGACATCGATCGGCGTGCGCTATAAACGGGAGATGGAACTACGTCAGCTGGAGTGCTTCGTCGCGGTGGCGGAGGAACGCAGCTTCACCCGCGCCGCAGCCCGCCTGCACCTGGTGCAGTCCACCGTGTCCGCCACGGTCGCCGCTCTGGAAAGTGAACTGGCCGCCCCCCTGCTGGTGCGCACGACCCGGAAGGTCGCCCTCTCCGACGCCGGGTTCGAGTTCCTTCCCAAGGCCCGGGCGGCGCTCGACGCCGTACGGGATGCGCGGGACGCCGTCCATGCCGTCCAGGGCGGGCTGCGCGGGACCCTGCGCATCGGCACCATGAGCTCGCTCGGGCCTCTCGACCTGCCCGCCCTGCTGGGCCGCTTCCACCGCGATCACCCCGGGATCTCTCTGCGCCTGGTGACGGTCGCGTCCTGCGGAGGATCACCGGGACTCATCACGGCGCTGGCGGAAGGCCGGCTCGACCTCGCCTTCGTCTCGATCCCCGGGCCGCCCCCGGCCGCCGCACGGCTGCGCCACCTGATCTCGACACCGCTCGACCTCGTGGTCCCGCAAGAGCACCCTCTGGCCGGCCGCGACACGGCGACGCTCTCGGACCTGGCAGACGAGCCCTTCGTCGACTTCCCGTCCGGTTACGGGAACCGGGCGGTGACCGACCGCGCCTTCGCCGCCGCCGGGCTACGGCGGCACGTGACCATCGAGATCAACGACATCACCGCCGGCGTGGACTTCGTCCGCCACCGTCTCGGCCTGGCGCTGCTGCCGCGCGGTGCCGTCACCCCCGACCACGATCTCGCCACCGTCCCGATCACGGACGCCGACCTGGACTGGCCCGTCTCCCTCGCCTCCCCGACGGGACGCAACCCTTCCGTGGCCGCGCGGGCCTTCGACCAGTTCGTCGAGGACCACCTCGCGACGGGCTCCTGAGACACGGGGAGAGCGGTCCGGCGCGTGGGCAGGCGCACCGGCCGGCCCGCCCGCACACACGAGGGCCCGTTCGTACCGCAGCAGCGGTGTCCTGCCCTCCCCCCCCTCCTCAGTCCCCCGGCCGCAGCGCCCCGTTGCCCAGGCCGTCCCGGGCCAGGGCGGTCACCTCACGACTGAGTTCCGCCACCCGCCGCGACCGCTCCTCGAACTCGCGCAGCGCGCGGAACGCCGCACCGTAGCGGCGCTGTTCCTCGAGGTCCA
Source organism: Streptomyces griseoaurantiacus (assembly GCA_014656015.1). Classification (GTDB taxonomy): domain Bacteria; phylum Actinomycetota; class Actinomycetes; order Streptomycetales; family Streptomycetaceae; genus Streptomyces; species Streptomyces griseoaurantiacus. The sequence goes on from BNBP01000041.1 coordinate 18,599, forward strand.
TCTGCGGGATCCGGGCGCCCTTGCCGTCCAGGCGGAAGGTTCCGCTGGCGCTGGTGGAGCGCCGGTTGTTGACGGCGCTGCGCAGGAAGCCGCGCAGGAACTCCGTGTCGAGTTGGTCGCTGGCGGAGGAGGGCTCCGGCGTGTCGTAGGCGACGAGTCCGGCGCGCGCGAGATCGGCGACGCTGATGCTGGGACCGTCGAGGACACCGGGATTGCCGGCACCGGTGAGTGCCGGCAGCAGTTCGGCCAACGCCCTCACCTGCTCGGCGAGTTCACCGCGCAGTGACTGGTACTCGGCGGCGTACTCGCGGTGGGTCTCCAGGACGTGACGGCCCGGCGTGAGGTCGACGGTGTCGTTGAGGAGGTCGATCAGCGCGACCTCGGCGCACTGGTCGGAGCGCGCTTCGAGGGGCCCGTCCGCATCGTTCGAGGTCAGGTCGACCATGCGGACGCTCGTGGCCGCGTCACCCGGAGAGAGCGGACGGCGCAGATGCCACAGGTGCACCGGGAGCGCGTGCGAGACGGCCGTGCCCGGGGGCAGGGCCGTGACCTGGGTGAGGACGCCCCGGCGTACGAGTTCGGCCCGGATGCGGCGGCCGGCCTTCCGGTAGGCGACCGAGGCGGACATGACCATGAGGACCCGGCCACCGGGAGCGGTGTGCGCGTAGGCGTGCTGCAGCCAGGCGAGTTCGCCCTCGGCCCGTGAGGGGGTGCCCAGTTCCCAGCGGGAGTCCAGGAGCAGTTCCTCCCGCCCCCAGTCGGAGATGCCGACCGGCGGATCGCAGACGACGAGGTCGGCCTTCAGCTCCGGCAGACGATCCTCGCGCAGCGAGTCGCCCGTCACGATCTCGACGCCGCCGCGTCCGGTGAGCTGGGCGCGCAGCCGGGCGAAGCGGGCGCTGTGGGCATCGTTCTCCTGGCCGTAGCGCCTCGGCCCCCGCTGCGGGCCGACGGCGAGGAGAAGGGTGCCGATGCCGCAGGCGGGGTCGAAGAGCACCGCGTCCGACGCCACTTCGCCGGCGAAGTGGCACACGGCGCGGACGACCCGTGGGGAGGTGATCTGGTCGGAACCGGCCCTGCGTACGGAGTCGGTGAGGCGTTCGACGAGGCCGGTCACGACCTCGCGCGGTGAGGTGTCCCCGGCCAGGGCGCGCACCCGCCGGACGACCTCCTCGGACAGCCCGTCCGGAATTCCGCCCTCGCCCCCGTCCTCCGAACCGGGAGAGCCGGGAGAGCCGGAGGAGCCGGAGGAGCCGGAGGAGCCGGAGGAGCCGGAGGAGCCGGAGGACAGTACCTGCGCGACGTCGGCGAGCCCGCGGATCATCTCGTCGCCGTAGGAACTGCGCAGGGTCTGCCACAACTGGACCTCGTCCGAGACGTCCTGCCCCTTGCGCTGCCTGTCCAGCCAGCCCCGCACCTCATCGAGCGCGAAGAGCGGGCTGTGGGCGCCACCGCCCGCGGGCTGCGGAAAGTCGTCGTACCGCCGTCTCCAGTTGGAGACCGCCGCCCGCGTGACCCCCACGAGCCGCGCGATCTCGGAGCCGGAGACCAGCGGACCGGTGGGTGAAGCGGCCTTGTCCGTCATGCGGCTCACCGTACACGGGCAAGTGGTGCCCCTCAACGGCCCGACGCGTTGATGCGGTACACAGCACAGACAATGGGGGTGCAGGTATACAACATGTTCTAGGCCGACACGATTCGCGACCAGCGTCGGACCGGTGCGGAGGAGACGTCAGTCGCTCAGGGCGGTGAGCGTGGCCTCGAGGTCCGTACCCGCGGGGCGGTTGTGCGGAAGTTTGGCGAGGACCCGGGCCATGCCGCAGGTGTTGGTGAGGGCGGAGAAGACCAGGCCGCCGGCTATGCCCGCGGAGAGCAGGCGCGCGGCGGACCGTCGGCGCCCGGCCAGCAGGCCGACCAGGACGAGGGAGCCGGCGGTGAGGCGGACCTGGCGCTCCATCGCCCACACGGCGCGGCCCTCGGCGGAACGCTGGACGTCGTGGCCGGCCCCTGTCCAGGCAGAGGTGCCGCCGGTCAGGTGCGCGGCGGTGAGTCCGCTCCGGGTCAGGCGCTCCTGCGCCTGGGCGGAACGGGCACCGGACGCGCACACCAGGAGCAGGTCACCGCGGTCGGCGGCGCTCTTCAGGGCGGGCAGAGCCCGGTCGAGGTCGTCCAGGGGGACGTTGTGGGCGCCGGGCAGGTGCCCGGAGGCGTACTCGCCGGGGGTGCGCACATCGATGACGGTCAGCTCGTCCAGGCGGGAGTGGGCCTGGTCGACGGTGAGGGAGGTGGTGGATGCCACGAGGGAGTTTCCTTTGCTCTTCATGGGGTGAGCCCGCGGACAGGGTACCCCCTGGGGTATTGCGGACGATTGCAGGCGAGTGAGGAGCGTGTGAACCGTGGACATGACGATGGCGGCCGAGGACCTGAAAGGGGTGGTCAACCGGCTGCGCCGGGCGCAGGGCCGGATCGCCGGTGTGATCGGGATGATCGAGGAGGGGCGTGACTGCGAGGACGTGGTCACTCAGCCGGCGGCCGCCTCCCGCGCCCTGGACAGGGCGGGCTTCGCGATCATCGCCACCGGCCTGCAGCGCTGCCTGACCGACGAGGACATGGCCGCCCCGGCGGACCGTGAGCAGATGCGTGCCCGTCTGGAGAAGCTGTTCCTGTCGCCGGCCTGAGCGGCCCGCCGTCCGCTGCTCCTCGTCCACTGTCCACCGGACTTTTTGCCCGCCGAACGCGTTGCCCGCCGGGCTCGTTGCCCGCCGGGCTCGTTGCCGGACGGGGTTCCTTCTCGCCTTTCTCGGCTTCTCCGTCGAAGGGGCCGTTACCCTCGGACCGCCCGCAGCACCTCACCGATCACGTACCGGGCGTTGTGCGCCATCGCCGGGTTGGTGTCCCGGTAGGAGGGAAGTGCGAGCAGTGCCTGGGAGAGCGCCCGCCCCCGGCCGCGGATCCAGGTCGCGTCGTCCACGCCCAGTGCCTCGCGGAACACCTCGCGCGCCTCGGCCGGCAGGAGGTTCCACGCCGGGAACAGGTCGCAGGCCGGATCGCCGACGCCCAGGCATCCGAAGTCGATGACCGCGTGGAGCCGGCCGCCGTCCGCGTCCACCAGCAGGTTCCCCGGCATGAGATCCGCGTGCAGCCACACCGGCGCCCCGTCCCAGTCGGGGACCCGCAGCGTCTCCTCCCACACGGCGGCCGCGGCATCGCAGTCGACACCCTCCTCCGGGATGTCGCGCAGTTCCTCGATCGCCGCCCGCGTCGCCGCGTCGAGCAGGGCTACCGGCCCTCCTCGGTATGCGCGCGGCGCCCCCGGCAGGACGAGGCCACGCATCGCCGCGACGAAGCCGGCCATGTCCCGGGCCAGCGCCGCCGGCGCGCGCAGCGCCCCCGCCTCCGGGGTGCGGCCCGGCAGCCACCGGTACACCGACCACGGCCACGGATACCCCTCCGAGGGCCTCCCCTCCCCCAGCACCTCGGGGACGGACGTGGGCAGGTGGGGCGCGAGCCGGGGCAGCCACTCCCACTCCCTCGGCACATCATCCGCCCCGCCCCGCGAGAGCGGCAGCCGTACGACCATGTCCTCGCCCAACCGGTACATCGCGTTCACCGTCCCCCCGGACGCGACCCGCTCGACCGACCGCCCCGCCCACCGCGGGAACTGCCCGGCGACCAGCCGCCGTACGAGCGATTCGTCGACGGTGTGCGTGTCCGGATGCGTCTGCCCACCGCTCATCACACGTCATTCGACCGTGAGGGACCGGGGGGCGTCCATCGGTTTCCCGTGGGCGGGGGCGTCCCGTCGGTGGCATGCGAGAAGGAAAGGAGCGGAAAGAGCGAGCGGGATGGAAGGACCGGAGGGATGGAACGGCGGGAGGAGCGAAGGCGAAAGGGCGATCATGTTGTACGGTCGGCGGATCGGAGTAAAAACGTGCTTCGTCGGCGGCAGGCAGGGCCTCCGGCCGGGAGCACGCGCGCACGCGGCGTCATACGATCCGCCACTCCTTCCCAGGAAGGAGTGCGTCATGAAGGCAGTGCGGTTCGACCGGTTCGGCGGCCCCGAGGTGCTCAGGATCGTCGAACTCCCCGACCCCCGTCCCGGCCCCGGGGAGATACGCATCCGGGTGCGTGCCGCGGGGATCAACGCCAGTGACTGGAAGAAGCGGCGGGGCCTGATGGACCGGGAACTGCCCCAGACCCTGGGTTACGAAGCCGCGGGCGTCGTCGACGAGGTCGGCGAGGGTGTCGTCGGGGTCGCGGTCGGCGACTGGGTCTTCGGCGCCTCACCGTACGGAGCCGCGCAGGCGGAGCTGGCGGTGCTGTCCTTCTGGGCCCCGGTTCCCGACTCCCTCGGCTGGGCCGCCGCCGCGGCGATCCCGGCGGCGGCGGAGACTGCGGCGCGCGCGCTCGACCGGCTCGGTGTCACGGCGGGCAGCACGCTGCTCGTCAACGGCGCCTCGGGAAGCGTCGGCACCGCCGCCGTGCAGTTCGCCGTGGAGCGCGGCGCACGCGTCATCGGCACGGGAAGCCCCGGCACGCACGGGGCCCTCCGCTCGCTCGGTGCCGCGCCGGTGGCGTACGGCGCCGGAATGCCGGACCGGGTGCGGGCCCTCGCGCCCTCGGGGGTCGATCTGGCGCTGGACGTCGCCGGCAGCGGCGTCCTTCCCGAGCTGGTGGAACTCGCGGGCGCGCCCGAACGCGTGCTCACGGTCGCCGACTTCGCCGGTGCGCGGCAGACCGGGGTCCGTTTCAGCAGCGGCGACACCGGCCGCGCCACGTACGCGCCGGCCCTTGCGGCCCGCATGGCCGCGCAGGGACGCTTCTCCGTGCCGGTGGGCCGCACCTTCCCTCTGACCGAGGTGGCCGGAGCCCACCGCGTCGGCGAGGCCGGGGCGGTGCGCGGCAAACTCGTACTGCTCGTGAACTGATCGCCCCAAGACCGTGAAGCGCTGTTCACCGGGCGGCGTTGCGGGGGAAAATGCTCGCCATGACGGTTGAAGGCTCCCCGATCGACCCCCACAGGCCCAGCATCGCGCGCGTGTACGACTACCTGCTCGGTGGCAAGGACAACTACGCCGCGGACCGCGAAGTCGGCGACGTTTTCAAACGCGATCTGCCCGGCTCGGTGGCCATCGCCTTCGCCAATCGCGCGGCCCTGACGCGGGCGGTCGCGGAGATCGCGAGGACCACCGAGGTCCGGCAGTTCGTCGACCTCGGCAGTGGCCTTCCGACCGCCGACAACGTCCACCAGGTCGCCCAGCGGCACGCGCCGGAGTCCAGAGTCGTGTACGTCGACATCGACCCCCAAGTGCTGGTCCACGGGCGGGCGTTGCTGGAGCAGAACGACCGGACGCGGGTCGTGCGCGCCGACGTGCGCGACCCGGAGAGCGTGCGGAACCATCGCGACACCCTGGAGTTGATCGACTTCGACCGGCCCGTCGCCGTCATGTTCAGCGCGATCCTGCACCATGTGAACGACGAGGAGGACCCGGCCGGCATCGTCAGCCACTGGCGCGATCACGTGGCGTCCGGCAGCTACTTCTTCGTCAGCCACTTCCGCTCCGGCAACAACCCGGAGACCGCCGAGGCCGAGCGGGTCCTCCAGAAGACCTTCGGACGCGGGCGGTGGCGTACCGACAAGGAGATCGAGGCGCTGCTGGACGGCCTGGAGATCCTCGACCCCGGCATAGTGCCCGCTCCCCTGTGGCGCCCCGAGACACCCGACGGCCCCTGGAACGGCGGGCGTGGCGGTGACGGCGGCAGCGGCGCCGACAGCGGCACGGGCGGCGAACGGCAACTCACCGTCTGGCAGCGCCTCATCGCCGCCGGCCTGGCCCGGAAGAACTAGTACGCGTTTCGAAGGTCCCACCTGTCCGGACCGCCTCTCGCATGTGCGAAGCGCGGGGGACGGGCGCACACTGGAGGGGTGGGGGCGCACTCGCCGCATCGCTGCCGGGGCGCACACGGAGCCCACGCATGTCCGCGTGAACGTGACGCGCCGACCCCGGTGCGGGATCCACGCAACAGCATGCGGAAAAGGGGTCCTCGGCCATGGGCGGCATCGACGACGCTGCTGTCGGCAGCCTGCGGGAGGCTTTGAGAGGAGCGGTGATCACACCGTCGGACGCGGGCTACGACGAGGCCCGCAGCATCTACAACGCGATGATCGACCGTCGGCCCGCCGTGTTCGCGCAGTGCGTGGACGCGGCGGACGTACGGACGGCGATCTCCTTCGCCCAGGACACCGGCGTCGAACTGGCGGTGCGCGGCGGCGGTCACAGCGGTCCGGGCCTGTGCCTGGTCGACGGGGGACTGGTGCTCGACCTGTCGCCGATGCGCTGGGTCAGGGTCGACCCCGAGGCGGGAACCGTCCAGGTCGGGGGCGGCAGCGTGCTCGGTGACGTCGACCACGCCACGCATGCCTTCGGACGGGCGGTGCCCGCCGGGATCCAGTCGACCACGGGTATCGGCGGCCTCACCCTCGGAGGCGGGCACGGCCACCTGACACGCAAGTACGGTCTGACGATCGACAGTCTGGTGTCGGCCGACGTCGTGCTCGCCGACGGCAGATGTGTCACCGCCTCGGCGGACAACCACCCCGACCTGTTCTGGGCGTTGCGGGGTGGCGGCGGCAACTTCGGCGTGGTGACGTCGTTCACCTTCGAGTCGCACCCCGTGCACACGGTCGGGGTCGCCGTGACGGTGTGGCCGGTGGACCGCACCCCCGAGGTACTGCGCTGGTACCGGGAATTCCTGCCCGCCGCCCCGGAGGATCTCAGCGGTTTCTTCGCGGTGCTGGTCGTACCGCCCGCCCCGCCCTTCCCCGAGCCGCTCCACGGGCAGAAGGTGTGCGCGGTGGTGTGGTGCTACACGGGTGACCTCGAAGCCGGCCGGCTGGAACAGGTACTCGCAGTGGTGAACGAACCGGCGCCGCCCGCCTTCCACTTCACGAGCCCCATGCCGTACCCCGCGCTCCAGTCGATGTTCGACGCGCTGATCCCCAAGGGGCTGCAGTGGTACTGGCGCGGGGCCTTCTTCGACACGATCCCCGACGCCGCCGTCGACGTGCACCACAGGTTCGGGGAGAGCATCCCCACCAACCTGTCGACCATGCACCTGTATCCGGTGGACGGGGCGGCTCACCGGGTCGGCGCCGACGACACGGCGTGGGCCTACCGCGACGCCGTCTGGTCCGCGGTGATCGGCGGGATCGACCCGGACCCCGCCAACGCCGACGTGATCCGGCAGTGGTGCGTCGACTACTCGACCGCCCTGCAGCCGCACTCCATGGGCGGCTCCTACGTCAACTTCATCGGCGCGCAGGAGAGCGCCGACCGCGTCCGGACCACCTACCGGGGGCACTTCGACCGGCTCGCCTCGGTCAAGCGCGCCTACGACCCGGACAACCTGTTCCACGCCAACCAGAACATCCCGCCCGCCGCGGCCTGAGGGCGACGCCCTCAGGAACCCTCTGCGAACGGGGGTGCGCCCCGGCCCCAGGGCACGAGCTTGTCCGGGTTGCGGACGACCCAGATCCGGGAGACCCGTCCGGCGGTGACCTCGAACGAGGCCACCGTCAGGACGGTGCCGGCGCGGAGGGCCACCAGGCCGGGCATGCCATTGACGGACCGCTCCAGGAGTACGAGCCCGGGCGCCCGGTCGGCCATCGCGACCATGTACTGGGCGATGCGTGTGCCGCCCTCGACCGGGCGGAGGGCCGCGCCCCTGTTGCCGCCGCCGTCGGCGGTCATCACCGCCTCCGGGTCGAGGAGGCCGACGAGCGCCGCGATGTCCTTCGTCTCCCACGCCTCCTTCACACGGCGCACCGCCTCGGCCTGCCCGCCGCCCGCCGCCCTCGCGGGAGGCGCGCCGTCCACGCGGCGCCGGGCGGAGGCCGCCAGTTGCTTGCACGCCCCCGGGGTGCGGCCCAGCACGCCGGCGATCTCGGCGAAGGGGTACCGGAAGACGTCGTGCAGCACGAACGCCACCCGCTCCGCGGGGGTCATCGTCTCCAGGACGACGAGGAAGGCCATGGTCACCGACTCGTCGAGGACGATCTGGTCGGCGGGATCGACCGGCAGCGCGGCGCCGGTACCGGTGCCTGCGGCGACGGCGGAACCCGCCCCTCCGACGCCACCGGCGGGAGCAACGCCGAGGCCGCGCACCCGGCCGCCGCCGTGCCCACCTCCCCACTCCCCCGGATCGGGCAGCGGGTCCGGCAGCCACGCGCCGACGTAGCGTTCCCGGCGTGAACGCGCCGAGCCGAGCACGTCCAGGCAGACGCGTCCGGTCACCGTCGTCAGCCAGGCACCCGGCGACACGATCTCCTCCCGTCGGACCGACGGCAGCGCGTACCACCGCGCGTACGCCTCCTGCACGGCGTCCTCGGCCTCGGCGAGCGATCCGAGCAACCGGTAGGCGACGTTCAGCAGATGACGGCGCTCCCCCTCCACGCCCCCGGCGCCCGTCCCCACCACATCCATGCCCCGTCCCCCGTCCCCCCGCCGCGTCCCGTCCCGCCACCGCGCCTTACCTTCCGGGGACCCGCGTCGTCGTGCTGGTGAGACCTTATCGATCGACGCGGCCCCCGGGGCCGCGGCAAAGGGGGCCCGACATGCTCACCCGAACCACGGAGCGGCGGCGGCACGACCTCTCGTTCCTGCGCCTGGCGATAGCGCTGCAGACCCTGACCATCTTCCTCCAGGCGGCCTCCGCCGGACTGCTGCTGACCTCGTCATACGGGGAGACGCTGCACAGCGCCGGCGCCCGCGTGATGTACGGGGCGTCGATGCTGTACGTCCTCGCGGCGGTCCTCGCGTGGAAGCCGGGCGGCGGCTCGCCCCGCCCCGTATGGCACGCCTGCGGCTTCCTCGCCCTCGCCTCGGCCCAGGTCGGCCTCGGCATCGCGCACGTCCCCTCGGTCCATCTCCCGCTGGGCGTCCTGATGTTCGGCCTGAGCCTGCTGGCGCTGGCCCGCCGCTGACCGGCCCGGCGCCGAGCCCTCTCCGTAATTCGGTGGTGGCCGGGGCCGCGCCGCACGACCATGACCGGCATGACTGACGAACCCGCACGATGGACCCGGGCGACCGTCTACCCCGACATGTGGCTCGACCCCGCCGACGACCCCCGCAACCGCGAGGGCACCTCCCCAGACGGCGAACTCGCCACCCTGCAGGACTTCCTGGCCGATTACCGTCTGACCCTGCGGCTGAAATGCGAGGGCCTGGACCCGGAGCAGCTGGCCCGCCGGTCGGTGCCGCCGTCGACGATGTCCCTCCTCGGCCTGCTCCGCCATCTCGCCGAGGCGGAACGGGACTGGCGCAACTGGATCAGCGACGGCGCCCCGCTCCCGAAGCTGTACGGGGCGCGCGACGCGGACTTCGACGGGGCCGTCGCCGAACAGCGCGTGGTGGACGAGGCGTACGAGAACCTGGAACGCGAGCAGGCCGCGACCGACGCCGCCCTCGCCGCCCACCCGGACCTCGGTGAGCGACTGGGCAAGGACGCGATCTCGGTCCGCGAACTCCTGGTCCACCGCATCGAGGAATACGCCCGCCACTGCGGCCACGCCGACCTGCTGCGCGAGTGCGTCGACGGGAGGGTGGGGCAGTAACGGGGACCGTCGCGCTGCCGCTGCCCGCGCTGCCACTGCCGCTGCCGCGGGCGCGGCATCCGGGCCGCCTGCGCCCCCGAGGCCCCTTCAGCTCCCGGGGCGCAGCGCGCTCCGCTGCCGCAGCCCGCCCTCCTCGTCCATGTCGTCCAGGACGGCGGGCAGGCCGACCGTCAGCATCTTGCGGCGGACGCGGCCGAGGACCTGGGACATGATCAGGCCGCCCGGGCCCGTGAAGCCGGTGTGGTCGTAGGTGAAGCGGGTGCCGCCGGTGTGCGGTTCGACGTAGTAGGTGACCTCGGTGGTCTCGCCGCCGCCGTGGTCGGTCCAGGAGTAGCGCAGCAGGCGGGGGGCGTCGGACTCCCGTACGACGCAGTCGACGATGCCGCTCCAGCCGGGCCTGGGCCTCGCGATGAACTGGAACTCGGTGCCGACCGCCGTGGCGAAGCCCTCGGGGCGGGCGCCTGCGCCGGTCGCCGTCCACAGGGGGATCAGGTCGGGGTCGGTCACCGCCCGCCAGACCTTGGCGGGGGCGTGCGGATAGTCGCGGACGATGTGGATGGAACTGCTCATGGTGCTCCCTCGGCAGGGGACTGAGTGACGTAGATTCAGTCACTAGAAAATTACAGTAACAGTAATTATCTCGTGGCCGTACTACTCTGTCCCCCATGACCACCGTGGACTGGAGCGCCTGGCGGCGTCAGGAGCCGGCGCCCGGCGCCGAGGGCCTGCGGGAGCGGAAGAAGCGGCTGCTGCGGCAGCGGCTCTCCGACACCGCGACCGAGATGTTCCTGGAACGCGGCTTCGACGCCGTCCGGGTGTCGGAGATCGCCCGCGCCTGCGACGTGTCCGAGAAGACGGTCTTCAACCACTTCCCCACCAAGGAGTCGTTGATCCTGGACCGGGGGGAGGCCACGAGCGCCGCGCTGCGCGCCGGACTGGCCGAGACGGACCGCTCCCCCGTCGAGGCGACGCTGGAGATCCTCGCCGAGGAACTGCGCACCCTGACCTCCTGGCTCGCCGCCCAGGACGATCCCCGTGACGCCGCCGCCCGGATCGGGCGGTTCGGCGCGCTGACCAGGTCAACGCCCTCGCTGCGGGCCTACCACCTGGACATGACCGAGCGCCTCGTCGCCGTCGCAGCGGAGGCACTCGCCCGGCGCGGTGAGGGAGCGAGGACGGAGGACGGGGACGACCGGCCGGGCGGCCCCCCGCCCGGCCCCGCCGGCGGCCCCGAGGTGCAGATCGCGGCGATCGCCCTGGTCGGACTGTGGTCCGTGCAGTACCGCAGCCTGGCGCGGCATCTCGCCGAGGGCACCTGCGCCCCGGACCGGCTCCACGAGGCGGTCACCACCGACGTCCGCCGCGCGGCCGCTCTCCTCGCCCGCGGCATCGACACGGGCATCGACACGAGCGTCGCCGGCGGCACCGACACCGGCACCACCTCCGGCAGCGAGACCGGCCTGGCCACCCCCGCCGGAACCGGCCGTACGAGCCCGCGCACACCCGTACACCCCACCGTCCAAAACATGCCAAGATGATGTTCTGACAGTCACTCACCACCCTTCGCGCGGCGGTGGGCTGCGAGTCCAGGACGGAGCCAGCCAGCATGACCTCCCCGACCTCCCCCAGCACCGACGGCACTCCCGGCAGCGGCGGTACCGGTGCCGACGGCGCCCCCTCGTACACGATCGACACGAGCAAGCCGCACCCCGCCCGGATGTACGACTACTTCCTCGGCGGCAAGGACAACTACGAGGTCGACCAGGAGGCCGCCGAGCAGTTCATGAAGGCGGCGCCGGAGGTGCGGGACGGGGTGCGGGCCAACCGGTACTTCATGCACCGCGCCGTACGGCACGTCGTCGCCGAGGGCGGGGTGCGGCAGATCCTCGACATCGGCACCGGGCTGCCCACCGAACCCAATGTGCACCAGATCGCACGGGCCGTCGCACCCGAGACCCGCGTCGCCTACGTCGACAACGACCCGATCGTCAGCGCGCACTCCCGGGCCCTCATGGACCAGGACGACACCTCCGTCGTCCTCGCCGACCTGCGCGATCCGCGCGGCGTCCTCGACCACCCCGAGGTCCGCCGGGTCATCGACTTCGACCGGCCGGTGGCGGTGCTGCTCGTCGCCATCGTGCACTTCCTGTCCGAGGCGCAGGACCCGGACGGCATCGTCGCGACGCTCCGCGACGCGCTGCCCACCGGCTCCTACCTGGTGCTGTCGCACGCCACCGGTGACCTCCACGAGGACCACCGCGAGGACGCCGCGGCCATCTACCGCCGGGCCACCGCGAGCATGAACCTCCGCCCCCACTCCCGGATCCTGGACTTCTTCGGCGACTTCACCCTCGTGGAGCCCGGTCTCGTCACGGTCCCGGACTGGCGCCCCGACAAGCCGGCGAAGGACGGCGCGCCGCCCATCGGCATCTACGGCGGAGTCGCCCGCAAGAACGGCTGACCGGACGCGGGCGGGAGTCGCCGCCCAGCGGTGCCTGTTCGTCGACGACCGCGAGGAGAACGTCGAGGCGGCCGTCGCGTTCGGGATGACCGGCGTGCACTGTCGGGAGCCCGCCGATCTGCGGACGGTGCTGGACCTGCTCCCCGAGGGCTGAGTACGTGCCCGTCTCGAGGGGCGGTGGCGGGGCACAGCCCGTGCGACGAGCGGATGACGCCCTTTCCCCCGGGGATTCGGCGAGGTCGGGCGGAACGCCCTCCGTCACGGCCGTCAGGTGGTCGTGGCGGAGGGCGCGGTCCTCACTTCGCCGCCGGTGCGGCCGTCGCCGCCGCCGTCAGGCGGTGTGGAGCCTCAGGCGGTGTGGAGCCTCAGGCCGTACCGGTTGAGCACCTCGTTGATCGGCTGGAACCACGTCTCGCCGCCCGAGCCGCAGTTGCCCCAGCCGCCGGAGGTCGTGCCCTGGGCCTGGTCGCCGCTGATGAACGAGCCGCCGGAGTCGCCGGGTTCGGCGCAGGCGTTGGTCTTGGTCATCTGGTGCACCGCGCCCTGGCTGTAGTTGACGGTCTCGTTCTTCGCGAGGACCGTCCCGCAGTGCCAGTGGGACGTGGAACCGGAGCGGCATATCGACGCCCCGACCGGTGCCTCGCCCGAACCCCGCACGAGCTGGTCGGAGACGGTGCCCCAGCCGAGGACGACGGGCACGGTCCACCAGCCGCTGCCGACGTTGACCCACGCGTAGTCGTTGTCGGGGAACGAGGAGCCCTGGAAGTTGCCGATGTAGGAGCCGTCCCAGCCGCTGACGCTCATGCCGGGCGTGCCGCAGTGCCCGGCGGTGATGAACCCTCCCTGGACCGAGAAGCCGATGGAACAGCGGACGTTGCCCGTGTAGTACGGGTCGCCGCCGACGGTTCCGGCGGCGAGCGTACGGGGCTGGTGGGAGGTCTTCTCGACGTTCACGGGGCCGGCCTCGCGGGCGCGGGACAGGAACTTCGCGACATCGTTGTCGCTCTTGTGTGCGTCGACGACGGTGACGGTGACCGTGCTGGACTTCGGGTCGACGTGCCAGCCGGCGACGCCGCCGGGCGCGTCCATCGCGTTCAGCTTGGTCATGGTCGCGTCGAGCGTGCGCTCGGTGTGGGCGACGCGGGTGACGCGGGCGCCGGTGGCCTCGACGGCGGCGCGGTGGTTGTCGTCGGCGAGGCCGACCACGAGCGTGCCGCGCGCGGCGTCGAACCACGAGCCGCCGTAGGAGGAACCGGCCGCCTTGCGGGCGGCCCTCTCGACCGTGCGCGCCGAGGTCTCGGCGGCGAGGCGGTCGGTGGCCTGCGCCTTCGTCAGGTGCAGGTCGCGCTGGAGGGCGTCGACCAGCGCGGGGGCGGCCGCCGAGGCCCTGGTCCCGGCGTGGGCGTCGGAGGAGGAGCCGGAAGAGCCGGAGGTGGCGGCCGAGGCCTGGCCGAGTCCCGCGGCGGCGGAGACGAGGAGGAGTGCCGCGGAGAGTCCGGCGGTGCGGAGGGTGGTCGAGCGGAGGCCTGCGGCGCGGAAGGTGGTGCGTCTCATGGGGGGGGATGCCTTTCGTCGTCCGGTTGCTCTGTGGGGGTGGAGCGAGGTGGGGCGGACGAGAGCGCTCCCTGAGAGCGCTCTCAGGGTGGTGCAGTGAGGAGAGTAACGGGGAAGTCAAGTCAGGTCCATGCCAACGACGGAGATTGGTACGGTCCTTTCCGTCGTTTATCCGCGCACCCCTGCGGGACCGTCCACCTCTGCGGGACGGTCCACCCCTGTGGGACCGTCCACCCCTGTGGGACCGTCCACCCCTGTAGAACCGTCGCGCATCCCTGCGGAACCGCCCTCACTCCACCTCGCGCTCACGAGAGGTCGACCCCGGCATCGCGGGGTGGCGGGCCAGGATGAAGACGCCGACGACGACCGCGACGAGGCCGGCCGTCGCCGAGGCGAGCGCCGCCGGAGTGGTGCGCAGGCGGTCGCCCAGGAAGCCGATCCCGCAGGCGATGCCGGCGATGGGTTCCACCGCGGTCAGCGCGGGCAGCGACATCCGCAACGGCCCCGCCTCGAAGGCGCTCTGCACGAGCATCAGCCCGGTCACCGCGAGCGCGACGATGGTGTACGGCTGCCAACTGGTCACCAGTGCCGGGATGCCGCCGTCGGCGAGGATCTGGCTGGAGGTCCGGGTCAGCGCGTCCTGCAGCCCGTACAGCGCGCCCGCCGCCGCGGCAAGCAAGGGGGGCTCCTCGAAGAACGGCAGGTGCCGGGCGACCGCGATCAGCGCCAGTGCCACGCCGACGACCAGGCCGAACACCAGCCAGTGGCGCAGGGCACTGACCTCCGTCTCGGTGTCGGCGGGGCGGCCGGCCAGGATGAAGGCGACCACCCCGCCGCTGAGCAGCACCACACCGGTCCACCCGGAGCCGCCCAGCCGCTCTCCGCTCATCCGGCGGGCCAGCGCCATGGCGAAGAGCAGGTTCGTGGCCAGCAGCGGTTCCACCTTCGACAGGTCGCCCTTGCTGAGCGCGATCGCGCTCAGGATCTGTCCGGCCACCATGCACCCGATGCCGCCCAGCCAGAGCGGGACCTTCGCCAGGTCCCACAGCAGCCGGAAGGACAGCATGTCGGAGACGGGCGCCCGCTCGGCGGCGTGCTGCTGGAGCACGAAGCCGAGGCCGAGCAGACAGGCGGCGATCAGACCGAAGAGGTAGACCACGGGCGACTCGCTCCTCCGTGATGTGTGTCCGTCCCCCCGGTTCCCTTGCGCTCAGTCTCGCCCCCGGAGGCCCGAGCGGGACGCAATGGGGCGCGCGGCGGACATGTCCTATGATCACCGCACCTGATCGGGTGCGGTGCGCGCACGGCACCGAGTCGGGTGAGGCGGGGGGCGCGCTTGCCCCTCGACGCAGGAACCACGACGACACACAAGAGGGTCATTCCGTCATGCCCGACACACCCGTTCCCGCAAAGAACGACGGCGGCTCGCGCTCCCCGCTCCCCGGCCGGGCCGCACCGGCACCGGCACCGGCACCGGCACCGGCACCGCAGCCTTTCCAGTACCTCCCGGGCACGCCCGACTCCCCCGTCATCCTCCACATCCCCCACTCCTCGCGGACGATCCCCGAGGACGTACGGCGCGGCATCACGCTCGACGACGCCGCGCTCGAGGCGGAGCTGGACCACATCACCGACGCGCACACCGCGGAGATCGCGGCCGCCGCCGTCTCCCGTTGCGACACCGCACCCTGGCGGTTCGTCAACGGTCTCTCGCGCCTGGTGGTGGACCCCGAGCGGTTCCCGGACGAGCGGGAGGAGATGCTCTCGGTGGGCATGGGGGCGGTGTACACGCGGACCACGCACCGCGAGGAACTCCGCCCGGCCTCGTACGAGGGGCAGCCTCTGGTGGAGAGGTACTTCCACCCCTACGCGGCCGCCATGACCGAGGCGGTCGCCGACCGGCTCGCCGCCGTGGGGCGCGCGGTGATCGTGGACGTCCACTCGTACCCGACCGAGCGCCTGCCCTACGAACTCCACGGCGAGGGCCCCCGCCCGCCGGTCTGCCTCGGCCGCGACGCCTTCCACACTCCCGACGCGCTCCTCTCCCGCGCGGAGAAGGCCTTCGCCCGCTTCGGCGGCACGGGGATCGACAGCCCGTTCGCGGGCACGTACGTCCCCCTGCGGTACTACGGACAGGACCCCCGAGTCACCGCACTGATGATCGAGATCCGCCGCGACGTCTACATGACGGAACCGGGCGGCCCGTACGGCCCGGGGCTCGACGCCCTCGGGGAAGCACTGGCGGAACTGGCGGACGCGGCCGGGCGCACCGCCTGAGAGTGCCGAGCGCACGGCCTGAGACTGCCAGGCGCACGGCCTGAGAGCGCCGGGCACACCGCCTGAGACTGCCGGGTGCACCGCCCGACTCTCCGGCCGCCCCCCGGCGGAGGGATTCCCGGGTCAACTCCCCGGGAATCCCTCCGCCGGGGACACCACACCGGCATCCGGTGCCGGGCGGTGGACGGCACCGTCCGGCACGGGCACGCGGTGGGGGAAGCGGACGCGGAGGGCGAGGGCGGCGAGTGCCGCGGCCAGGACGGTGACGGCGGCCAGCACCAGCGCCCGCCGGTAGCCGTGGTGCAGCAGGGGCGCCGCGACGAGGGGGCCGAGGACCTGCCCCACGGAGTAGCCGGCGGTCAGCAGCCCCACGGCGCGCGGGAAGCGCAGATGGGTGCCGATGCTCAGCGCGAGCGTGCTCACACCGATGAAGGTGGCGCCGAAGAGGGTCGCGGAGACCAGCGCGGCGACGACCGTGCCGGACAGCGCGGGCAGGGCGACACCCACGGCCTGCACCAGCAGCGCGGCCGACAGCAGGGTCGGTCGGGACCGGCGCCGACCGAGTCCGGTCCACAGGGCGGCGGAGGGAACGGCGGCCAGGCCGACGAGCACCCAGGCGCCGCTGCCGATCCAGCCGGGCGAGTTCTTCTCGACGGCCGCGACCAGGAAGGTCCCGGCGATGATGTAGCCGACGCCTTCGAGCGTGTACGACACGAACAGGGCGGCGAACCAGCGAGAGGTACCCGCCTCCGCGGGGTGCCCGGCGTCGGGGCCGGCCGCCCTCGCCCGCCCGGCATCCGCGCGGTCCGCTCTCCCACCCGACGCCGGCGCCTCCGGCCCCGCATCCGTCCCCCCGGACGCCGGCTCCTCGGGCACCGGGCCCACGGACTCCGGGCCCACGGCCGCCGACCCCACGGACACCGTCCGTGTCACGGCCTCGGGCCGCAGCCCCCACGCTCCCGCGCCGAGCACCGCCGCGAGTGCCGCGGCGGCCCACCATGCCGTGCGCCAGTCGCCCGCCGAGCGGAGGGCCAGCACCAGCAGCCCCGACAGGGCGATACCGGTCCCGACCCCGCCGAACGCCCACCCCGGCAGATGCGCCGGATGCTCTCGGAGACGGCTGAGCAGGGAACTCGCGGCGATGACGAAGACCAGCGCGCTGAACACCCCCGCGCCCAGCCGGAGCAGCAGCCACACCGCGGTGCTGTGTGTCAGCGGCATGGCGGCGAGCGAGGCGACCAGCGCCGCCAGCGCGCCGCGCAGCGCGGCCCGGGAGCGCACCAGCCGCGGCAGGAACGTCCCGGCGAGGGCGCCGACCAGGTAGCCCACGTAGTTGGCGGTGGCCAGACGCGCGCCCGCGCCGGTGGTCAGTCCGGCCTGGGCGTGCATCAGCGGCAGGATCGGTGTGTAGACGAAGCGGCCGACACCCATTCCGGCCGCGAGCGCCGCCCCGGCCCGGAGGACGTGCGCCCACGGGGAGTCCGGGGCCCACCGGGTACGGCCCGCGGCGCGGGGGCGCGCGGGTGCCGGGGCAACGTCCGGGGCGGGGTGCTGCTGCCTTTCCATGGTCCCAGCGTGGAGGACCGGCCCAGGCGTACGCCAGGACCGGTTTCCTCGGTGCTGGGAGGTCCGGCCTCCCACCGTCAGTCGAGCCTGGTCACCTGGTAGTGGGCCAGGGACCACTGTCCGGCCTCGCGGGTGAGGACGACGGACAGCGTGACGTGAAGGTCGGGCCGGTCGGTGAACGTGAAGTCCACGCCGAGGTACCCGAGCAGGACGTCGTCCGCGAGGGCACGCGTCTCGAGCACCTCGTACACGGCCCCCAGTCCGGCCGGCTGGGACGCGTAGTACTCGGCGACCCCCTGCCGGCCGACGCTGTAGGGGTGCAGCCCCTGGAAGACGGCGTCCTCCCGGAAGAGGGCGGCCACCTCCTCCGGCTCGTGGGCGTCGACCGCGGCCTCCCAGCGGTCCATGACGTCCCGCAGGACGGTCTCCTGTGCGGCTGTCACGGTCATCGCGTCACTCCTCTCCTGTCGCATGCCGCGGGTACCACTCGCCTGTCTTCGGTACCACTCGCGTGTCTTCGGTATCACTCGTGTGTCCGGTGCGGCGGTCAGTGGCCCGCGCTCTGACCACCGTCGACGTGCAGGATCTCGCCGGTGACGAACGGCGCGTTCTCGAGGTAGAGGACGGCGTCGACGATGTCGCCGATCTCGCCCATCCGCCCGACCGGGTGCAGGGCGGCGTACGTCGCGAAGTTCTCCTCCGCGTGCATCGGCGTCCTGATGATGCCCAGCGCGACCGCGTTGCTGCGGATGCCGCGCCCCGCGTACTCGATGGCCAGCGCCTTGGTGGCGGACTGCAGTCCGCCCTTGGTGAGGGAGGCAAGCACCGAGGGCACCGCGGCGAAGGCGTGGTCGACCAGGCTGGTGCTGATCTGGACGACGTGACCGCCACCCTGCCGGAGCATCTGTCCGACGGCGAGCTGGGTGAGGCGGAAGAACCCGCCGAGGTTGACCCCGGTGACCGCGTCGTAGTCCTCGCGCGTGTACTCGGTGAACGGCTTGGCGACGAAGAGACCGGCGTTGTTGACCAGGGTGTCGATCCGCCCGAACCTCTCGATCGCGGCGGCCGCCACGCGCTCGGCGGTGTCCGGGTCGGCGATGTCGCCCCGGACGGTGACGAGGTCCGGCTCGTCGGAGGCGGCGATGGTCCGCGAGGTGGCGACGACGGCGAAGCCGAGCTTGCGGTAGGCCTCCACGAGACCGGCGCCGATGCCCTGGGAGGCACCGGTGACGACGGCGACCTTCTTGCCGGAGCCGTTCGCGGTGCTCGTGGTGTCCGTGGTGTCTGTGGTGTTCACGGTGTTCATGGAAGTCCTTCTTCGCTCTCGGGGTGTCTCGGTGGTGGTGCGGCCGGCCGTCCTTGCCGACCGGCCCTCGCTCCAACCGGACGACCGCCCCTCCCATTTCCCGCGCTTCCGACGCCGGTCGGCCGATCCACCCCCTCTGACCTGCTGTGAGAGCCTGTGGCTATCAGGTGGGAGGGAACAGGTCGCGCGCACGGCCCGGGGCGGGGCCTCTCGCCCGCCGATCCGTACGATGGCCTCCGTGGAGTTGCGTCAGTTGCGGTACTTCGTCGCGGTGGCCGAGGAGCTGAGCTTCGGGCGGGCCGCGAAGCGGCTGCTCATCGCCGGGCCGTCCCTGTCCCAGCAGATCAAGGCGCTCGAACGCGACCTCGGTGTGCGGCTGTTCGACCGCGACCGCCGCTCGGTCGCCCTCGCCCCGGCCGGCGCGGCCCTGCTCCCGTACGCCCAGGACCTGCTCGAACGCGCCGACGACCTGCGCGGCCGGGCCGCCCGGATCGCCGGCTCGGAGATCGTCCGGCTCGGGTACGTCAACTGGCTGCCGCCGGACCTGACCGCCCGCACGTCGGCGGTGGCACGGGTGCACGTCGACACCTGGGTCGCGCCCTCCCACGCCCAGGCGGCACGGGTCGCGGACGGCAGCCTCGACCTCGCGGTGTGCTGGGTGCGCCGCCAGGACCTGGCGGGCCACGGGCTGGAGGCGCGACTCCTCGGCGCGGACCGCCTGTACGCGGTCGCCACGCGCCTGGCGGACCAGGAGGTCCGCGCCCGGGACGTCGTCGTCCTGCTGGACAGCGACGTCACGACGTGGTCCTCCTGGAACGCCTACGCCGAGGAGCTGACCCGGGCCACCGGCGCCCGTGCCGCGCACATCACCGACGGCGGCCTCACCGGACCGGCCTTCTACGAGCACGTACGCCGTTCCCGCCGCCCGGTCCTCAACTCCCCCAAGACGCAGACGGCTCCGCTGCCGCCCGACCTGGTCGCCCGCCCCGTGACGGACCCGAAGGTCTACTGGACGTGGTCACTGGTGTGGCGGCGCGAGGAGACCCGCGAGGCCGTGCTCCGCACCGTCGACGCACTCACGGAGCACGTCGACGGCCCCGACGGCCCCGGCGCCCTCGGCCTGACCGCCCCGGACGCATGGCTCCCCGAGGACGACCCCCACGCACAGCGGGGCCCGGGCTCCGGCTCCGGGTGACGGCGTCGGCGCCGACCGCGGTGGCGAGGCGTGAGCTCAGGCGGCAGTGCCGCGCAGATGCGGCAGCAGCGCCTCGAAGGCGGCCCGGCCCTGCGCCGACTCGCCGTCTCCCAGCGGGTGCCCCACTCTTCGCCGCGGAACGGGGGCCCATGGCCTTCCCCGGCCCAGAAGAGGCAGCGATGGCCTCGTGCGCACGTCACCGCGTACTCAGTGCGCTGCCGCACTGTGAGGGATGAGTGATCTGTACGGCCCCATGACGGAGACGCTGTCCTTGCCATCAGCCCGTTGCCCCAGCCGTGACTCCTGATCGCCATACCTGATCCGGGGCTCGTCGTCGATGCTGGACGGCTCGAGCTCGGGGCCGGCGGCGCCCAGGGGGCCAGGCCCTTTCCGGGCCGGGGTGAGGTTCGGCCGGATCGATGGCAGGTCGGCTAGGGCACCTTGGCGGCCAAGGGGAGGTCGCGCTGATACCAAGTGCCTGACTTGCCGCCGAGGTCGGCCGGGGTGGCAGGGCCGACCGGGACGAATCCGGCCTTGGTGAGGACTCTCCGGGATGCGACGTTGTCGTGTGAGGTGGCCGCCCGCAGTGTGCGCAGGCCGTGCGTCGCCGGCGCCGTCCGGCACAGCTCCCTTACGGTCGCGGTCGCCAGGCCGCGGCCGGCGGCCTGCTCCGCGACGCGGTAGCCGAGTCTGGCGGTGCCGTTCTCCAGGTCGTACAGGTTGAACCTGCCGAGTACCGAGCCGTCCTCGGCGATGAGCGCGTAGAAGGCGCAGCCGCCGGCCTCCTGCTCGGCCAGCAAGGCGTTGTACCGGTCGGTGAACCGGTCGAAGAAGTCGTCGCCGCGGTCGGAGATCGAGCCGGCGAAGTAGGTGCGGTTGGCCAGCTCGAAGGCGAGAACCGCCGGGGCGTGGCCGGCATGCAGCCGCTTCAGCTCGGGCATCGCCCGACTCTACCCGGACCGCGCGCTGAGGCGACCTGGGTTTCCGCGGGGCAGGAAGCCCCAAGGCTTCGGCGTGACGCGAAGAGGGCCACGACCCTCAGGTCGTGGCCCTCTTCGCGTATCGATCCAGCAAGTGGGACGTTCACGAGTTCCCTTGACCAGGCACAACAGGACTAATTGATGTTGAGGTTCCCGCGGCCCGCAAGATCACTCCCCGAGAGCATGCAGCATTTATTGAACCCGCACTTACGCCCCTGAGGTAGTAGGGGCCTTACCCGCTGAGGAGACGAGGGGTGAGACTCCCTCGACTCCTCAGCGGGAAGCTTCATTCGTCGTCATCCCCGTCATCGAGGTCGAAGTCGAAGGCCAGCTGGCCCGACAGAGCGTCGTCCGGCACGGCCGCAGCCTGGGGCTCCGTCGGGTCCAAAGCCTCCTCGATCTCGTGAGGCAGAGCGTAATCGTCCGCGAGTCGCGCGAGATGGAGGATCAAGGGCAGAGCCAACCCCTCTCGACCAGCACGGTAGTCCTCGCTGAAACGCTGCTGGTGGACGAATGCGGCCCACGCCTCCGCATCGTCACCGGGCTGAAGGCACGCAACGGTCAGTTCGAGGAGGTCCGGATTCCAGGCGTTCGCCGTCGGCCGGTAGGCGTTGTTGCCCGAGGCGTTGGTGTGCGGAGTGAGTTTGGCGTCGTCGTTGGTGAGATTTGGCTGCGAGCCGGACTTGCCGGTCGTGCTGTAGAAGACGCGGTCCGAGTCACCCCGCACTCCGGGCCGCCACAGCCCCATCGCGATGCCCCCACGCTGCTGGCCCTCCAACTTGGGAGAGCGTTCCTCCGCCTCGGCCCAGCACTGTGCCGTTTCGTCCCGGCTGCCATCGGCGATCCGAACGATACGAAGCTGCTTGCCGTACAGACCGATCCGCTGAACGGGACCCCCGTCGAGGCCGAGCCTGTCCCGTTCCAGCCCGTCGTTCCTCAGCCATGGCCAGCGCTTCCGGACGTCCTGGGCGTGGGTCAGAACGAGCGTCGGGGTACTGCGCAGCTGCGCGAGAGTCTTCTTGACGAAGGCCGCCATGAGGGCCGACTGCTCCGCGCTGTTCTTCTTGCCTTCGACCCTTCCCGTCAATGACTTGAGGAGTTCGGGGTACGGCACCCATGCGTGCATGTCGGCCGACTTGCCCAGCACGCATTTCGCGCCCGGCCGAATAAGCACCGCGATCGGCGTGAACTGCTGCTTGCCTGTGGGCCCGTCAAGGCGGCGTTCCACGAGGTGGAAGGCCACCTGGTTCAGGTTCGCGGGGATGAGCGTGTCACCGAGCGTGTGCTGGGGCACCAGCCGCATACCGGTCTGGCGCAGGCCGTCCGACCAGGCCGCGGCGGCACGCAGACCAGCATCGGCGAGAGCCTCCTCCGTCTCCGCATCCGGGTCTGGTGGACGGATGAACTGGGTCACCAGGCCTGCGTCCGCGCAGCCGAGGCGGATCGCGTGCTTGGGGTCGGTCCGTCGCTTGGCGTGGCGGAAGGCATCCTGCCCGTCGAGCTCCACGAAGGCCAGCCGCACCCCGGGTACGGCTTCCCGCAAGGCGGCCATGGCCCGCGCGACACCGATACGGCGCTCCTCGATGGCCTTGTCGTGCTCCTGCCCCCGGCGCGGCACGCTGTCGCCTCCCAGCGGTGCGCCGAGAGCGCCCAGGGGCCGCGCGTGCAGCCGGACGGTCAGCTCCTCCGCCTCCCACACCCAGGTATCGGGGCCTTGCGCGTGCCGGTGTCCGGCCAGCCCCAGCCCCATTTCCGCCGCCGCGATCATCTGATCGCGGATGGCATCGTTCTGGTGGAGCACGACCGCGGTGAGGTCTTCCCCTTCGAGGGCTTCGGCCAGGCGTGCCCGCAGAACCTGAGCGTTGTGGGCCGCGTTCAGCTCACGCTGGTCCAGGATGACCGCGCGCTCTTCGGGACCCTTCTCTTCCATGTTCTTGGGAATGGACGTCAGCTTCTTGAGCTGCTTCTTGGGCGGCCGCGCGTACGCACTGCGCTCGAGCTTCGGAACGGAGACGAACTCGGGAGCGATCGCCTGCTCCGCCCACTCGATCAGCCGTCGGCGTTCACTGGGCATCAGTCCGGTGCCGATCGTGTGCCTGCCCATGGCCGCCTGGTGCCCGATCGCGATCCGGATGCCGTCCCGGCCGTGGATCCAGTGGTCGGCCTCCTTCACCAGCCGGTCCGGGGACGGCAGTGCGTCGAGTGCGCTGATCCCGGCGAGCATTCCTTCTGCTCCGCCCTGACGCCAGTCCGTGGTGCCGTTCTTCCACTCCAGCATGGCGACGGCGAAACGCTGCGACTGCGGGCCATCGTGGACGAGGGAGTCGTCCGGGAGCAGGTACGCGGACACGCCCTTGCCATACGGCATGTAGACCTTGCCGGTGACGAACCGACGTACGCCGGCGGCCACGTGGACGCGCGGGACGGGTGAGAAGGGAACGGTGCGCACGGTGATGCGGAGGGTCGCCGCGTAGTAGGCCGGCTTGCCGTCGCCGCCACCACGCCGCCCGGGTACGTACTCGATCACGTTCGACATCAGCTCGGCGCCCCCGCTTCCCTGCCCCCTGGCCCCCGTGCGGTCGGCGACCTGTCGGAACGACAGCTGCTGCCCGTGGTGTTCGTACGGTCCCTGGCGCGCGATCCTTTCGGCGAGGACGTCGGGAAGCAACCGGTACACGTGGGGCGCGGGCAGAGCGGTTCCTCCGGGCGACACCTTCTGCTCGAGGAGGTCGACCCTGCCGGGCCGCCAGCTGAGAGCCGCGGTGTCGAGGTCACGAAAGCAGTTCATCAGCAGGGCCGCGGTCTCGGGATCGCCGGCATCGCGCGGGAGGCTCCTGAGCCAGGTGGCGATGTAGAGGTTCGTCACCGCCATCGGGTACGCGTCCTGGCAGTACAGCCAGGGGTTCTCCGAACCGAACCGTGCCGTGGAGTCGACCGTGACGATGTCCGGCGCGGTGGCGCGCATCAGCTGGTTGACAGCCGCTGTGGGTACGCGGCGCCGTCGCTCGGCCTGCCCCTCTGTCATTCCGCCGTGGTAAAGGCGCAGGAGTGGTTCCTCCCAGTGGGCGGGCAGGGAGAGCGTGTGCATCGGGAAGACGAAGGGTCCCCGTGCCGGGTCGGGCCGGTACGCCGCCGGACGGTTGTACTGGTAGGCCATGGTGTCGGTTCTCCTCGGAGCAAGGCGTTAAGTCTTCGGACGCGACGCGAACACGTCGGAGGTGCGGTGTGGTGACGGATGCCGTCAGCCCATGTCCACCAGGGCGCGGTAGAGCGGTTCGTACAGCTCACGGACCAGGGACTTGTCGATCGGGGCAAGGTGCCGCTCCGCCGTGTTCCCGTCCTCGAAGAAGGGGGCGAGCACCTCACGCATGCTCGCCAGTAGGCTGGTGTCTGGGGTGTCCGTGTCCTGGAATCCGGCTTCTCTAGGAGAGAAAGCCGCGTCGACGAAGACCACCCGGGCCGGCACGCCGCCGCGCACCAGACGACCGATGACCTGCCACATGACGACGAGCTGGTCCCAGGTGAACGCCGTCTTCTCCTCGTCCCGCAGGCTGGACCAGGCCAGCCGCCGGGTGAGGAAGCGGTTCCACTGACGGCGCGCGCGGCTGCGGAACGCCACAGCCGCCTGGTCGGGAGTGGCGGCGGCGAGCGCGTTCTGCCGGAAGGATCCGTCAGCATCCCGGAGTTGGCGTACGGCCCAGTCGTTGATGGACTGGATGGCGAGCGCGATGTCGTCGGGCCGAGGGTGTGGGCGTGCCAGGAAGTAGACCGTGCCGATGGCCGCCTTGCCATCGCGCAGGACGATGTTGTGTCCCCGCTCCACAGCAAGCAGCGGCGCGACGAGAATGTCGCCGCCGGCCGAAGGGAAAGCCTTCACGTCACCGCGGGGCAGCGTCCGTGCGGCGGCGTCCTCCGGCAGCCGGGTCCAGGCGGTGTCGGAGTCCGCGTCGTCGGACACCAGTCGGGTGACGCGGCCGTTCCACTCGGGGATCTGGTTGAGGTACTCGGCGGCCCGACGTGCCTCGTCGTAGCTGCCGACGAGCAACAGGATGCGGCGGCGGTCCGGATCGTCGATCTCCTTCAGCTCGGCGTCCAGCATGCTCTCGGCGTCGGGCAGACTCCGGTCGGGCACCGCGAGCTGGTGCAGCATGTGCAGAAGGGCCTGGGGCCGTTCTTCGGGGTCGCAGCCGGACAGGCGCAGCGGCTTGGGCCGGTCGTTTCCGGGCCAGTACAAGAACTCCTTGCGGAACTCGCTGCCCAGGACGGCTTCGACTTCCTCGTCGTGAGGACGCAGAACGGCACCGACGTCGGCGTGCACGTGGTACCTGCTCGACGTGCCCGCCCAGCTCGTTGCGGACATGAGCAGGACGTGCGGGCCCGGGCGGCCGTCCACGGCGCACAGGTCACCGAGCCGCATGAGCAGTTCGCGGCCCACACCGTTGCAGTGGAAGAAGCGGAGTTCACCGCTGCGGTCACCATCGCGCTCACGGTCGTCGTGGCGGAACTGGAAGCCGAGCACGTTACCCATGGGCGACTCGGGGATGACCGCCTCGTAGTCCTTGGGGGGCCTGCGGGAGAGCACGTTCGAGGCGCTCTCGAGATTGAGGGCGGCCTCGACGCGCGGCCACAGCGTGGTCATGAAGTCGAGACGGCTGTGCAGAGCGGAAAGGAGCAGGGTGAACTCGAAGCGCCGGGCCTGGAGGTCGGCGTCCGCGAGCACCGTGCTGTCGTCTCCGACGATGTCGGTGAGGGTGTCGCGCAGCCTCTCACGCGTCCGTGCTCCCTGGGGCGCGTGCAGGAGTTCCAGGGCGAGGTGGACGAAGGTATTCACCAAGGGTGTCACTTCATCGTCGTCTCCCGTGCTCTGCTGCTCGTGCAGCGGGTCGTCGCGGAACCGGCCGAGCGCACCGTCCAGCGTCCGGGCCGCCGCAGGCGGGCGTTCGCCCTCCTTCCATCCCGGGAACCAGCTGTCCAGCAGCAGGTTGTGGAGGGTGAAGGCACTGAAGTAGTCGACGCTGATCCATCGCCTGAGCTTGTCGTCCTTGACGAGCAGGGCGAAGAGGCGGTCGGTTGCGGCGCTGACCGTGTTGACGGCGTTGGTCCAGTCGTCGACGTCACGGGCGGACAGCTGGAGCCGACCGTCTCGGGCCATCTGCTGGAACTTGTGGACGGCAACCTCGTCGAACCAGGAGTTCGGGGCCTTGCCCACCAGAGTGCTGGCCGGCGCGAATGCCGTGTCGAGCTGCATCTGGACCCGGTCCGCCTCGTCGACGATGATCAGGTCGCTGAGCCGGCACGCGAGTTCGAGGTACCGAAGCTGTTCCTGGTGCTGATGCAGCGGGACGGAGCTGTGCACCAGACCGGCCGGGGTGGCGACCCATACCTGAGCATCGACCAGATCGCGAGCCCCGCGGTGGCGCGGACAGCGGTTCCACAACGGGCACAGTCTCCGCTGAGGCTTCGGGCCTTGCGCGTCACGCTGCGAGCTGTTCTCCTCGTCGAGGAGGGGATCGCCGTCCGCAGCCTCCTGTTCGGGGACGGTGTACAGCATGATGCACGGTGCTTCACGGACACCGAGAGGCCGGCGGGCTTCCAGGCCGCGCAGCACGTCGACGGGGCAGGCGCTGCTGAGGTAGGCGAAGCCCGCGTGGTCGTGCCCGAGCATGGTGGCGGCGCCGGCCGTGGCGGTGCGGCGGTGCAGCCGGTTGATGTTGCGCTCCCGGGTGGAGTGCCCGAGGATCGGCGCCGCCCGTACACCGAGCCGGTTGAACTGCTCCACCACGGCGAGCGTCTCGGCCACGTCTCCGACGACGATGGTGACCCGGCGGGGTGTCCGGATCACGAGGTGGTAGGTCAGGATGTCCCGGAGGGTGGACTTGCCGGCTCCCACCATCCCCACGAGGTGCAGCAGCCGGTCGATCCTCAGCCGTTCCTGTTCTGTGAAGCGGCCGAGTTCCGCGTCGCGCACGAGCAGTTTCACCCGCCGGAGCCGCCCGGCCCAGCCGTTGCGCGGCCCCTGTGCCGTCGCCTCGACGGCGTCCATCTCGTCGGCGGCCTTCTCGAGCTCTTCCCAGGTGACGTCGACGGGCTCTCCACGCCCGGCCGGTGGTGCGTCAAGCGCGTGGGCGCGCGGCAGGGTGTCCGTCAGCAGTTCCTCGTCGAACACCACGGAGTGGGTACGGTCCTGCACCCGGAAGGTGTGCTCTCCCTCCTCGGCGAACAGAATGGACCGCGTCGCGAACCGCGGAGCGGTGCTGAGCAGTTCTTCGAAGATCTCGAAACGGCGTGCGGCGCGCGACGGCTCGCGACGGCGAGGTACGGAGCCGGGTCCGTCGATGTCGTATCCGCGCAGGTGCTGGGGGACCTTCAGGTAGTCGATCAGCGCCTCCGACCAGGCGTGCCGTCGCCGCATGTCCCACAGATAGTGGCGGGCGCGCAGAACACGAAGCCGCTGTTCGTCGCTGCGAACGTCTCCGAATACCTCGCTGTACGGGTAACCGCCCAACAGCGGCCAGACATCGGCGGCCGTGCGGGTGGGCGTCACGTCCTGCAAGAGATACAGGCCCAGTTCGACGTCGAGAAGGTCGCCGGGGCGGAAGCTGCCGAGGTTCGCCGGCCACACCTCGGTGAGCTGCTGCGGCGAGCAGCGCCGGTGCCATCCCCTACGGTCACGCACGGCGTCCTCCTTCGGTACGCGGGTCCCCCGCCTTGTCACGCGGGGTGGAGATCTCATCGGCGACCAGCCGCAGGAAGGCCTGGTCGTCCAGCAGGGTGACCCGATCGGCCAGGTCCTCCGGCAGGTTTCGGCGGAACTGCCGCCCATACGCCTCGTTGTCGCGGAAGCGGTAGCGGGGCACGACGAGGAATGCACGGTCGTACGGCGGC
Source organism: Streptomyces griseoaurantiacus (assembly GCA_014656015.1). Lineage (GTDB taxonomy): Bacteria > Actinomycetota > Actinomycetes > Streptomycetales > Streptomycetaceae > Streptomyces > Streptomyces griseoaurantiacus. The sequence continues at coordinate 46,436 of BNBP01000041.1, forward strand.
TCGTTCCTGAACGGCGTGAGGGAGCGCGCCAGGAGAACGGGGTTCACCCGGTCCTTGACGTCCACCGCCCAGTGCCGTCGCTCAGACAGGGGGACGCGCAGGTCGTACGCGTCGTAGTTGGGCCACATCTCGGCGGTGATTCCGAACTTCTTCTCCAGGGCGGCTTGTAGATCGGTCTCCGCGAGCCCGGGGCTGGTGATGAACATCCGCAGGGGGCGGCTGAGCTGGAAGACCCCGCCTTTGTCGGCACGAAGCGGCGTGCCTTCGTCCGATGTGCCGTCGCGGCGGCACCGGTCCAGTTCGCAGCGGTGGCTGCCGTGCAGCAGCGGCACCATGAGGCAGCGGCAGCGAGCGCACTGCCGGTACGTGCCGCGCCTCAGATAGGAGGCGGGCACAGGCTCGTAGCAGCGCTTGATCACGTCGTGCAGCAGCATTCCGCAGTCGGGATCGCCGCCGAGCAGTGCCAGCTCGGCGCCGGTCAGCACGGGCCTGGAGGTGAGCAGGGCCCGGAACGCGGTGTAGGCCTGCGGGGCCTTGGCCGCACGGCACACGGCGAGTGCCTCCCGGATGCGTTCGTTCTCGAAGAGCTCGGCCGCCGGGTCGGCCGCGCTCACCTCCCACTCCAGACACAGCTGGTGCGGCAGCCGGGTCTCCGGATCGACGAGCAGGGCCGCTCCGGGAAAGTTGTCGGGCGGCAGCTCCAACGGCCACTCGATCAGCGGCCGTTCACCAGCCCAGCGGACCATCTGCGGCACGCTGCCCGGCGGTTCCTCGCCCCGGCGCAGGCAGTGCAGGACGAGGCGGTTGTACGCGTTCTGCACCTTCGCCGGGTAGACCGGGTTGGGTACGGTCCGCTGCCGGGACAGGCACGCCAGGGCGCTGGCGATCTGTCGGAGCAACCCCTCGTCCGTGCCGACGGCGTCCTCGGACCGTGCCTCCCTCATGTCGGTCGTGGTCACGACTCCCCCTCTCCCGCGACGGCGCCGTCGGGCGCGGCGCTCGGACACCACCGGGAGACCGGGCAGGACCGGCAATGCGGTCCGGGGCGGGCGTCCCATGTCTCGTCCTCCCGCCACGGGCCGGCGTACCGCCGCAGCACCGACAGCGCCTTCCGCTGTCGGCCGGGGTCCGTCGGGTCGATCACGTGGGGATCGGAACCGTCCGGCCGGAGGATCTCCACCTCGACGCGCGAGCCGTCCGGATCGCCGCCCAGCGCACCCTGAGCCAGGAGCGCGACCGCCAAGGCGAGTTGGGGGTAGGTGTCGAGAAGGTCCTCGTGGTGGCGGGGCCGCTTCCGTGTCGTCTTGAGCTCCCGCCACACCCACGAGCCGTCCTCCTGGTAGAGCAGGTCGGGTTTGGCGATGACGACGGCCTGCGCCGCGGTGTCGTGGACGACTCGGAGGGCTTCGGGCTCGACCCGCTGGATGAGTGCGGCGTCCTGGAAGGGACAGGCGTCGACGTGGTGGAGCAGCATGTCCCGACCGGTCGCGGCGTCCTCGTTGGAGACCCGCCAGCGTCCCTCTGTCCAGTTCTCGCCCGCCGGGGGCATGTCGCCGACCGCGCACGGCGGCTGTTCCGGGCGCCGGTGCAGCTTCTCGATCCAGCCGTGCACCGCCTGGCCGAGCCTGGCCGCGCTGCCGTATTCGTCAGACTTGGGCAGGTGCAGAGAACGGAGGAACCCCTGTGCGGGGCAGGCCGCGTGATAGCGCAGATCGCTGACCGACACCTTCCTCAGCGGTGCCACCCGCGAGGGAAGGCCGAGGACCCCCGGCCTGCGCGGCACGGCCTCGCAGCCCGTGAACTGCTTGCAGTCCACGCAGGATGAGCCGGGTGCCGGCCTGCCGCCCGCCACGACACGCGCCACGTGCGCGTGCCCGTGCTCGGCGTAGTAGGCCTCGGCTTCCTCGGCCGTCCCGTCGAACTGCACGCGCGGCCGTCCGTCGGAGAGCCCGACTTCGACGACACGCACCCGCTCGGGCCGGGCTGTGGGGCCATACGGCTGGAACGCGCGCGCCCACTTCCGCGGCCAGGCCGCCTGGCGCCCGCGAACGGCCACGTACACGGCGATGGCGATCTCGCCGGGCTCGGAGTCCTTGGCCTCGCCGTGCCGCAACCGTCGGTACTCGCGCAGGCGTCCGTCGGCCGACTCGTACCTGCGCCACCATGCGTACATCTCCCAGAACTTGCCGTTCTCCCGCTGGGCCACCCAGTACGGACGGACCGGCCGCAGCCGCTGCTCACCATCGTCGGCGCACGCTTCTATGTACGTACGGAGGGCGTGCTCGGCATACGTCAGGTGACCGGGGTGCAGGGCGGGGGTGCGGGAGCGCAGCCCTGCAAGGGCCTGGTCGGGTGTCTCACCGTGGAATTCGACCCGGTCCACGGCCTCCATCACAGGCCCGAGGGTGAACGTCTCGAGCTCCGGCTTCGGAAGACGGAGACGCCGGGCCGGCCAGAGACCGGGCCGGGCCTTGGCAGCAGCGTGCGAGGGGCAGGTGTGCTCCTCGCTCCCGCCCGTACCGGGCCCCACGCGAACGAGGTCGTCATTCCCGGTCAGCCAGAGCGGCTTGTGCCATGCCGTCGTGTCGTGACTCATTGCCTCCCCCTTGTCTCGGAACAGACGGCACCCTTTGGACCAGCCGGGTGCGCCGCCGCACTCGACCGTAGCAGGTAATCTTGGAACTCATTGGAAGTTCTTGGCATAGGTTGGTTGCTGCGTTAAGCTGCCCCACATGGCGGCATCACTGGAGCAACTCGAGCAGCGCCTGTCCCACCTGCGCACCGAGCTGCGGGGTGCCGTGCGCGCACGGGACAAGGCCGAAACGGCGCGCATCCGTCGCGCGCTGCGCGAAGCCGAGGCCGCCTGGGAGCACGCCCTCGAGACCGAGGCGGAACCGGACGGCGAGGCACTCCCAGCCGAGCCCCCGGCCCCGCAGGCCTCGGCGACCACAGGCGCACCACGCCGCACGGAGCGCCCGGCGCACGGCTCCATCCCGATCCGCGAACAGGTCCACCAGGCACTCACCCTGCTGGGCGCCCCTGCCGCCCCGAAGCTCATCTCGTCCACCTACGAGGCGTTCTTCACCGAGTCACTGGTCGCCACCAAACTCGCGTCCCTGCGTCGCGACGAGGAGCGCTCCTTCACGGCACAGGGCTATGCCCGCCCGTACTACATCTGCGCGGCACTGACCCACGACCGCCTGGTCCCCGCACGCGGACTCCTGGCCCTGTCCACCTGGCCCGTGGAGCGGCGGATCATCGGCCCGCTCAGCCCGCGCGCCGACTTCCTCACCCACGCGGTGGGAACCGCCGAGCAGATCCAGCGACTCACCACCGCGGGGCATCCGACTCCCGATGCAGCTTGGCGGCTGTTGCGCCGTTTCGCCCTCACGATCCCGGGCGCCTACGACGCCGCGGCCCCGGAACCGGACCCCGCCCGCGTCATCGCGGCCGCCCACGCCGAAGCGGCCGTCCACCAGCAGGAGGACGACCAGCAACGGCAAGCGGCCGCGCAGCGCGCCCGTTCCCAACTCGCCGACGTACAGCAGCTGTTCGGTGCGGCACCGATGCGTGACGCCCTGCGCGACGCGAGTGGGACCCTGTCCTGACGACCCCTTCACGACGGCGATGACGTCAGACGCCTCGCACGCCGGTGAGCTCCTGAAGACGTTCCCGAAGACGTTCCCGAAGTAGAGACGATGCCCTCGCAGCAGTCCGAACCTCCCGACGACCGACTCGCACGGCTGCGTGGACCGCAGCCCCCTCAGCCGTACACCGCCCGCAAGATCACCGCCCTGACCGCCAATCCCGCCTGCGCCCGCCGCGCCGTCCTCGACGCCGCCGGAGTGGACAAGGCACTGCTCGCCCAGCAGGTCGGATACGAGCCGCGCTTCGGCCAGTCCCCCTTCACTCTCGCCCGCGAACAGGCATTCCACGGCCTCGTGAAGTGGGGCAGCTACGCCGAACTCATCCGGCTGCTGCGCGAGCAGCTCTCCGTCCCCGTAGCGGAGGCCCATGTCACCGACCTCAACGAGGTAGGGGGCAACACTGCCCTGCACCTGCGCGAGCGGGAGACCCGCCGCCTCATCGCGCACGTGGCCTCCGGCCAGGACGTACGCCTCATCCTCGACCGCCCCGTGCTCACCCTCGAAGTCGCCGGTCAGACGGCGTACTTGGAACCGGACGCGCTCACCCACCGCATCGGGGGGAAGTTCCACATCGTCCTGATCCGCTCGTTCGCCGCGATCGACGGCCAGGCCAATCCGACCGCCGTCGCCGAGGCGGCCAAGCAGGCCGCGGTGTACGTCCTCGCGCTGCACCGCGCCTTCGAGACGGCCGGCCTGCCCACCGAGCAGATCTCCCACGAGTTCCTGCTCGTCTGCCCCAAGGACTTCTCCAACCGCCCCTACGGCCGCCTGATCGACCTCCGGCAGGAACTCGACGCCCTCCAGTTCCAGCTCTCGCGGCTGCGGCGGGCCGAGGACCTCGCGGCCCAGCTCCCCGAGACGGCGACCCTGGACACGACCCGAAGCGCGGACGAACTCTCTGCCTCCATAGAGGCGTTGGACGCGTCGTACACACCCTCCTGCCTGTCCTTCTGCGAAATGGCGCGCTACTGCCGCGACGAGGCCGCCGGATGCGCCTCGCCGGCCCGCCTGGGCAGCGGCGTGCGCAACGACCTGCCGGGCATCGACTCCACCCGCACCGCGCTCGACTACGTGGACGGCGTCGCCGCCCCCGGAGAGGCCGAGACGGAAGCCGCCGACCTGCTGCGCGCCGCCGCCCGGCTGCGCCAACTCCGCCGGGGGGCCGCATGAGCGTCCTGTCCACCGTCGCGACGCTCACGGCGTCCCGCACCGGCCGCGCCGAACGGCTGACGACCGTCCGCCACCAGTACCTGGACGAGAAGCCGTTCGTCCTGGTGCCGCTCACCCTCGCCGGCGAAGCATGCGCGCCCCTGGCCGCCCTCGCGGGTACGGACCCCGAACACCCGACCCTCCTCACCGTCCACCAGCCGCGCAACCGCGCCGAACGCTTCCGGTTCGCCGAGCGCCTGGCCACCCTCCTCCTCGCGTATATCGACGGGTGTCGGACGGAGACGGAGCCCTACACCGTCGGCCGCGGCAAGGAGAAAGAGGAACGCCTGCGCTTCCAGCGGGCCCCGCAGCTCCTCGTCCCGAACGGCGAGGGCATCGCCTACGTGCGCCTGCTCGGCCGGCTGACCAGACTGCGCGCCACCGAGGGGCCGTACGCGGTCGACCCGTCCGTGCCCACCCTCGGCAAGTGGCTGACCTGGTTCGCGGACCTGGCCGAGTTCCCGGACTCCGGTGTGCTCCTCGCGATGACCCGACTGCTCGCCGCCAACTGGGCCACGGGCCAGAGCTCCTCCGAGGACTCCCACCTCGCGTCCCTGCTCGCCTGGATCGATCCACCAGAGGACAGTGACGGCGCGCGGGCGGCACGGGAGGCGGAGGACCCCGCCGTGTGGCCGCCGGCCGGTCCGTCCACGGACCCGGTCTTCGACCGGACCCTGCACGAGTTGATGACGCGCTACGACGAGGCGTCCGACGACCGCGGACGCGAGGCGGTCGGCCGCCAGATCGACCGTGAGCTGCACAGCCAGATGCTGCCCACCTGGCGGCTGATGTGGCGCGGCGTGGAGCTGCTCCGCGAGCTGCCGGAGGGCGCCCACGTCCCCGGCCGCTGGGCCCTCGACCGGCGCTGGTTCTCCGAGTACGCCGAGTACCTGGACGCCGACGGCCGCCCGCAGGCCCGCCGCGACCAGGCCGTCCGAGCCGCCCGCCGCCTGGCCCGGCTGGAGGACGCAGTCACCCGTTACGAGGCGCAACGCGCGTACGACGACCCGCTGGTGTTGGCGGAGTACGAGCTGGCCGGCGAGGCGTTCACGGGCACGGTCACGGCCAGGGACGAGGACCGCTTCGTCCCCGGCGACCGTCCCGGCTCCCAGGTCTGGCGTCCGACGATCACCCTCCGCACCGGCACCGACACCCGCGTCGCCCTAGCGGTCGGCACGGAGGTGAAGTCCCCCGCCCGGCCCGGCCAAGGAGCTCGGATCCTCGAAGTACGGCGGGAGGACGACGGCGGCCACACCGTGGTGCTCCAGCTCGAGGGCGGCTTCGAGAGGAAGCGCAAGCCCCCAGCTCCGGCTGGCACTCTCGCGCAGACCGGCGAGGAGCTGACGTACACCACGCTCAACCCCACGGCCATGCCCTCCGCCCTGCCCGACGAGGAGAACACCCCCTGGACCCACGGCGGTCCGCCCCATCCGTATGAGCCCACCGACGAGGACGCAGAGGAGACCTGGGAGTGACCGCCCTCCTTCCCGGCACTGGGGAGCCCGAAGCCCTCACCCCCGGCGAACGCGCGGACCGGGCGGTCGCAGGGATCCTGACCAGCCTCGATACCGGGCCCGGCCGGGGCGTCGTGGTGGACTCGCCTCCCGGAGCCGGGAAGTCCACGCTGGTGGTGAAGGCCACCGGGCACCTGACGTCCGCCGGCCACCAGCTCATGATCGTCGCGCAGACCAACGAGCAGGTCGACGACCTGGTGGACCGCATCGCGCGGGAGCACCCCGGTCTGGCACTCGGCCGCCTCCACGCCAGTGGCCACGTCCTCCCGCCCCGCGTCACCCAGCACCCCAACGTGACCGGGAGCAACCAGGTGACGGACCTGCGCGACCTGCCCGTCGTGGTGTCCACCGCGAAGAAGTGGTCGTTCGTCACCCCGGACAAGTGCGCCCCGTGGCGGTGGGCCATCGTCGACGAGGCGTACCAGATGCGCTCGGACGGGCTCCTGGCGACGGCCCCGCTGTTCGCCCAGGACGACTCGCGGGTCCTCTTCGTCGGCGACCCGGGTCAACTCGACCCCTTCGCCACCGTGGAGACCGACCGCTGGCACGGCCTGACCTGGGACCCCCTGCGCAACGCGGTCGACGTCACCCTCGCCCACAACCCCGACCTGCTCCGCCACCAGCTGCCCGTCTCCTGGCGCCTCCCGGAGACGGCGGCGCCCCTGGTCGAGCGAGCCTTCTACCCCTTCTACCGGTTCATCCCCGGTACGACGGCACCGGAGCGCGTCCTGTCGTACGGCAGCCTTTCCCACGGCTCGGGTCCGCTGGACGAGGTCCTCGCCCGGGCCGCCGACTCCGGCTGGGGCCACCTGGAACTCCCCGCCCGCCACACCCTCGACCAGGACCCGGAGGTGGCGGACGCCCTCGCGGCGACGGCGGCCCGGCTGCTGGAGCGCGGCGCGCTGGTCAACGGGGAGCGGCTGACTGAGGCGCGCATCGCGATCGGCACGGCACGCACTGTGCAGGCGGACGCGGTCCGCTCCCGCCTCGCCGCCCGCGGCCTGACCGACATCACCGTGGACACCGCCAACCGCCTCCAGGGCCGCGAGTTCGACGTCACCCTCGTCTGGCACCCACTGTCCGGCCGCCAGGACGCCTCCGCCTTCCACCTGGAGACGGGCCGCCTGTGCGTTCTGCTGTCCCGACACCGTTTCGCGTGCATCGTGGTGGCCCGCGCCGGCATCCGGGACCTGTTGGACCGGCATCCGCGGAGCAGCCCTGTGTACCTGGATGTGCCGCCCAAGTTTCCGGATGGGTGGCGGGCACATCAGGTGGTTATGGGGCATTTGGAGCGGGGGGAGCACCGGGTGCGGGCGGCGTGATCATGGGACGAATGGGGTCATTGTCGGTGGCAGACTGTACGGTCCACGCAGACGTGGCGTGAGGGAGATATCCAGAACATGGCAGCAGTGATCGAGAACCCGATCATCAATTCGCCGTACGCGGAACCGGCCTGGCACTGGGAGCTGGACCAGCGGGGCCAGCCGACCGGCGAGCGGGTTGCCGGGCGCCGCCCGAGCGAGACCTGGATGCCCGTACCGCGTTCCAGGAAGGGACGCAAGACCGGCGCCGGTGTTCAGCACGAGTTGTTTCTCGACGGCATCCTGGAGGAGCGCAAGGGCCAGGACGTCATCGGCAACATCCGAGCCGAGGTCTCCCGCTGGCGCCAGGCGGGCTATCCGAACATCACGCCCACGACCCGTCGCCTTCTGGAGTACTGGACGGACGGCACCCGGGAGCGGAAGCTGTTCTTCGCCCAGGTGGAAGCCGTGGAGACCGCCATATACCTGACCGAGGTGGGCACGAAGCTCGGCAAGACGTGGATCGGCGCCCACCTGGACGAGGCCAACCAGGAGCACAACGCAGGCCTGCCCAGAGTCGCCCTGAAGATGGCGACCGGCGCGGGCAAGACCGTGGTGATGGCGATGCTGATCGCCTGGAACACCCTCAACAAGGTCGCCGGCCCGCAGGACCGCCGGTTCGCCAAGCGTTTCCTCCTGGTGGCGCCCGGTGTGACCATCCGGGACCGGCTGCGCGTGCTGATGCCCTCCGACCCGAACAACTACTACAAGGAGCGGGACATCGTCCCGGCGGACCTGTGGGGTGCGCTTGGTCAGGCTCAGGTGGCGATCACCAACTACCACACGTTCATGCTCCGCACGACGCGGGAGGGTCAGGGACTCGCGTCCAAGACCAAGAAGCTGCTCCTGGCCAGGTCCAAGGACGACCCCTTCGTCGAGACGCCCGCCATGATGGTCAACCGGGTCCTGCGCGATCTGGGCGGGAGCAAGGGGGAGATCATCGTCTTCAACGACGAGGCTCACCACTGCTACCAGACCCGCGGGGCCGCCCTGGAGGGGGCGGTCACCGTGGACGAGCTGAAGGGGGAGGAGAAGAAGCAGGCCGAGGAGGAGAACAAGCACGCTCGTCAGTGGTTCGACGGTCTGAACCACATCATGCGCAAGACCGGCATCAAGACCGTCTACGACCTCTCCGCGACCCCCTTCTACCTGACCGGCTCGGGCTACCCGGAGGGCACCCTCTTCCCGTGGGTGGTCAGCGACTTCGGACTCCTGGACGCCATCGAGTCGGGCCTCGTCAAGATCCCGCGTGTACCGGTGGACGACGACGCGGAACACAAGGACGTCTCGTACCTGAACCTGTGGGAACACATCAGGGACAAGATGCCGACGCGTACCCAGAAGCCGGAGACGCTCGCGGACAAGACGCTCCCACCTGTACTGGAAGGTGCCGCCCACAGCCTGTACCGGAACTACGCGCAGGCGTTCGCGCGGTGGGAGGAGGAGACCCGGGGCACCGGATCCACGCCCCCGGTGTTCATCATCGTCTGCAACAACACGACGGTCTCGAAGTGGGTGTACGACCAGATCGCCGGACACGAGCTCCCGGACACGGACGGTCTCGGCAAGCCGGGCATGCTGGAACACTTCTCCAACTACGACGCCCAGGGCCGCCGCTATGCCGTCCCGCGCACCATCCTGGTCGACTCGGCGCAGCTGGAGTCCGACAACCCCCAGCTCGACGCCCAGTTCAAGGCAGCGGCGGCCGAGGAGCTGGAGGCGTTCAAGGAGGAGTACCGCACCCGGTTCCCGGACCGCGACGTGGAGGCGCTGAAGGACGCCGACCTGCTGCGCGAGGTCCTGAACACCGTCGGTAAGAAGGGCAAGCTCGGGCAGGACGTGCGGTGCGTGGTGTCCGTGTCCATGCTGACGGAGGGCTGGGACGCCAACACGGTCACGCACATCCTCGGGGTCCGAGCCTTCGGCAGTCACCTGCTGTGCGAGCAGGTGGTGGGCCGCGGCCTGCGCCGCATCTCGTACGCGGTCAACGAGGAGGGGCTGCTGGAACCGGAGTACGCGGACGTGTACGGCATCCCGTTCCAGTTCATCCAGACCGATCCGAACCGGGAGCTGAAGTCCAAGCCTCGACCGGAGCCGAAGCACGTCCGGGCCATGAGGGACCGGGAGGACCTGCGCATCACTTTCCCTTGCCTGGAGGGATACCGGGTGGAGGTGGAGGAGGCGCAGTTCTACGCGGACTTCACCGAGGCGGAGCCGTTCAAGGTCGACGAGGGCGTCGCCACGCGGGCCGATGTGGAGGGCATCGTCGGAGAGCAGGCCCGGCACACACTGGTCGACGGCCGCGACATCCGTGTGCAGCAGGTCTCCTTCCAACTGGCCAAACTGGCACTGGACTTGCTGGAGGACCCGAAACGGGGTCGCAAGCCGTGGATGTTCCCGAACCTGGTACGGCTCGCCAAGGACTGGATCACACACTGCGTCGGCACGGACAACCAACGTGCCCTGGCGATCATCTCCCAGGTCTCCGAGGAACGGCAGCGGGCTGCTGAGTTGTTCTTCGCCGCGCTGAACCGCCAGGAAGGCGACAACACGTCCAAGGTGCTGCCCATCTTCGCGCGCTATGCGCCGGAGGGCTCCACGGACAACGTGGACTTCTACACCACCAAGGCGGTCTACGAGGCCGACGAGGACAAGTCGCCGGTGAACTACGTCGTGCTCGACGGGATAGACGGCAACACGTGGGAGCAGATCCTGGCCATGCTGCTCGACGGCAACAAGAACGTGCAGTCGTACGTCAAGAACGACCACCTGGAGTTCGCGATCCCCTACCTCTTCGCGGGACGCACGCACCGGTATCTGCCCGACTTCATCGTCCGGCTGAAGCCACGGGACGAGGACGACGAGCAGCGCCACCTGATCGTGGAGGTCTCGGGCTCGCGCAAGTCTGCCGGCAAGCGGGCGGTGAAGGCGGAGACCGCGCGGATGTGGTGCGCGGCCGTGAACAATCACGGCGGCTTCGGCAAGTGGGGCTATGTCGAGCTGTCTCAGAACCCGACCACGTTCAAGTCCGGCCTGGCGGCCGCGATCGAGTCGCTCTACGGCGACGGGGCGTTGACGGGTCTGTGCGAGGAAGGGCTCAAGAGCGTGGACAGGCTCAAGAGCGACGACGACGAAGCGGACTGGGGCAACGACGACTACCCCTGGGACGACGACCTGTTCAGCGCGGCGCGCGAGGCCGAGGGCGAATCCCGGCAGCGGCGGCAGCACGACGGCAACGACGACGAGGAAGGGAAGTAAGCACGATGGCCGCTCCCCGGAAGCGCAGTGCGAAGACCGCCGCGAACAGCACCAAGGCCGTGCAGGCCATAAAGCATGAGGAAACACGAGTGAACAACCCGACGGCGGACGCGTTCGACCTGGTCACCGAGGCAGTCGAGGCCGCCATGACCTGGCGTGGCAAGCGGGACTTCGCCAAGGACCCCCAACTTGTCTGGAAGGGCAAGGACGAGCAGGACCGCGAGGACCTGGAGGTCCCGGCCCCTCCGATCTTCCGCCAGGAGCGGATCGAGCCGCGCTATCTCGTCAAGCAGCTGATGGACGAGACGAAGAGGCGGCGGGAGAGCGAGGGAGGTGAGAGCGCCGGGGAGGAACTCTCGCTCTTCGGTGCCGATTTCTTCGACGACGGTATCCCGGATGAGCTGGACAAGGTCGACTGGTACAACCACCAGATGAACTGGACCAACCGCATGATCCTGGGCGACTCGCTCCAGGTGATGGCGAGCCTTGCAGAGCGGGAGAATCTGCGGGGCAAGGTTCAGATGGTGTATATCGATCCGCCGTATGGGATCAAGTTCGGGTCGAATTGGCAGACACGGACGGACAACTCTCGAGTGCGCGACGGAAAGCTCGAAGATGCGACACGAGAAGTCGAACAGATTAAGGCTTTTCGCGACACTTGGGAGCTGGGAATCAGTTCCTACCTCACCTACCTCCGCGATCGCCTAACATCAGCCCGCGACCTCCTTACCGAGTCCGGCTCCATTTTCATCCAGATCGGTGACGAGAATGTTCATTTGGTCCGCTCACTACTGGATGAAGTATTCGGATCTGAAAACTTCGTCTCACTGATTGCTTACAAGACGACATCTGGGGCAGGAAGCTTCGCAGGCGGCACTAACGTGCTCGCCTCCGTTGCTGACTACGTCATCTGGTATGCGCGGAACATCGACACTGTCAAGTATCGCCAGCTCTACGTACTCAAGCAGCTCGGAGAATCAGGCGCTAGCGGATACAACTTCGCGGAGACGTCTGACGGCACCCGCGCAAGATTCAGTTCTACTCCGCCTGAAGGAAGTCGAGTTTTCACGGCTGATAATCTCACAAGCCAGACAACTCGCGTGGGGCAAACGACGGTATTTCCGGTAACGGTTGACGATGTCACCTACCGCCCCGCGAAAGGCGGGTGGAAGACCAATCGCGAAGGAATGGAGCGCCTCAAGAACGCCAGGCGATTGCTTGGGCTGGGTCGAACCTTGCGCTATGTAAGGTACTTCGATGATTTTCCGGCCTTCCCCCGCAATAACCTTTGGGACGACACTACAACCGCAGGTTTCGGAGCAGACAAGATCTACGTAGTCCAGACAAACACGAAGGTCATCGAACGCTGCATGCTCATGGCCACCGACCCCGGCGACCTTGTCCTCGACCCCACCTGCGGCTCCGGCACCACCGCCTACGTCGCCGAGCAGTGGGGCCGCCGCTGGATCACTGTCGATACCTCCCGCGTGGCCATCGCTCTCGCCCGGCATCGCCTCATGGGCGCCAAGTATCCCGCCTACCTCCTCGCCGACTCCCCCGAAGGCAAGGCCAGAGAAGCCGAACTCAGTCAGCAGCCCATCGACCGCTCACACTCAAAGCACGACGTTCGCCGTGGCTTCGTCTACGAGCGTGTCCCGCACATCACGCTGAAGTCGATCGCGAACAACCCCGATATCAAGGAGGGGATGACCCGCGACCAAATCGACAAGGCGATCAAGAAGCATGCCGAGTTCGAGACGCTGTACGACCGGCCCTACGAGAACAAGAAGGCCGTCCGTGTCGCCGGCCCCTTCACCGTCGAGTCGCTCTCGCCGCATCGCTCCGTGTCCTTCGACCAGGATGTCCCCGCCTCCGAGAGGGCCGCCGAGATGATGCCGTCCGGCGCCTCGTACGAGGAGACGATCTTGGAGCACGTCAAGAAGGCCGGCGTGCAGAACGGCTACCGGAACGAGCGGCTGGAGTTCGAGTCGATCGAGCCGGTGTCCGGGCGGATACTGACCGCCGTCGGCATCCGCAAGGACGCCGAGGAGGGGACACCGGCCCGCGTCGGTATCGCGCTCGGTCCCGAGTACGGAACCGTCGACTCCCTCTTCATCAAGAACGCGGCCCGTGAAGCGCTCCGGTTCGGCGAGATCGACCTTCTGCTCATCCTCGGTTTCGCCTTCGACGCGAACGCGACCGAGGCGACCAACGAGATTAACCAGGAACGGGGCGAGTTCTCCGTCATCCAGCAGCGTCAGGTCGGCAAGATGGCCGTGCTCAACGTCCGTATGAACCCGGACCTCGCCATGGGTGACGAACTCGCCAACACAGGCGCCGGCAACCTGTTCACGGTCTTCGGTGAGCCCGACATCGAGCTGACGGAGACGAGCGACGACCAGCTCGTCGCCGAGATCAAGGGACTCGACATCTACAACCCGACGACGGGTGACGTTCGCGCTGAGGGTCCTGACGACATCATGATGTGGTCCATCGACACGGACTACGACGCCGAGGCCTTCATCGTGCGCCACGTCTACTTCTCGGGCGAGAACGGGAAGTCCACGGGGCTCAACCCGTACGAGCGGCTCAGCAAGGCGCTCAGGGGCCAGATCGACGACGAGGCGCTGTCCACCCTCTTCACCACGAAGTCCCGCCCCTTCCCCAAGCCCGAGTCCGGCCGCATCGCCGTCAAGGTCGTCAACTACTACGGCGACGAGGTCCTCAAGGCCATCGACATCTGACACCACCGGGTGGGGTGCGTACCGCCACGGCACGCACCCCACCCGCCACCGACCACGCCACACGAAAGCACCACGTCACCGCACCAGCACCAGCACAACAGCCAGTTTCGGGGGGAACAGTGCAGTTCACGGACGCCCAGCGCACCGCCATCGACACCCACGACGACAACCTCCTCATCGTCGCCTGCGCCGGTTCCGGCAAGACGGAGGTGATCTCACAGCGGATCGCCCGCCTGATCGGGCGGCCCGGTGTCCAGCCCAGGAACATCGTCGCCTTCACCTTCACCGAGAAGGCCGCGGGCGAGTTGAAGGAGCGTGTGCACACACGGATCCGTGAACTCCACGGCGAGGTGCACGGCCTCGCCGAGATGTACATCGGGACCATGCACGGCTACGCCCTCGACCTCCTGCACAGCCACGTGCCCGAGGCGTTCAAGTACAACGTCCTCAACGACGTGCAGACCCGCCTGATCATCGACAAGTACAGCACCCAGTCAGGGCTGACCACGACGAACGCGATCGTCCAGGGCACATCGAAGCCCTTGCGGCGCTGGGTCAACTCCAAGTTGTACCAGCAGGTCATGTCGATCCTCCGGGAGGACGACGTGGATCTGGACGGGCTCCGCTCCGACGTGGCGGACGGGCTTGACAAGTACATGCAACTGCTCAGCGACCGCGCGTACTTCGACTACACAGCCATCCTCCACAACACCGCGGTCCTGCTCAACGACGAGGGCGACGAGTCCGTCCTGAGCCTCCAACGGCATGTCAAGGAGACCGTCAGGTACGTCGTCGTCGACGAGTACCAGGACACCAACCCGGTCCAGGAGCAGCTGATCCGCGGGCTCACCCGCCACGGGGCGAACCTCTGCGTGGTCGGTGACGACGACCAGACGATCTACCAGTGGCGCGGCAGTGCCGTCGAGAACATCCTCACGATCGAGAACCGCTACCCGGGCGTCCGCCGAGCCACGCTGAACGAGAACTTCCGCTCCAGCCCCGCCATCGTCGACCTCGCACGCCGCGTCGTCGAACAGATTCCGCCTGGCGACCGCCTCAGCAAGGCGATGACGGCGGCGGGCCACCAGACCTTCGACCGCGGCGACCTGCTGGCACTCGAATTCCCGGACACGAGGGCGGAGGCCGACTGGCTCGTGGACCGCATGGAGCGGCTGCGCGGCGTCCCGTTCCAGGACCGGGAGGGAAGTGAGCCGCGTGGACTCGACTGGTCCGACTTCGCCGTCCTGTTCCGCTCCGTCAAGGCCGACGCCGGCCCGCTCGTCGAAGAGCTCCGACGCCGAGACATCCCGTATGTCATCAAGGGCCTGACCAAGCTCTTCGAGACGCCGGAGGTCCAGGCGGCCGTCAGCTGCTTCCGGTTCGTCGCGGGGGAGGCCGACGAGCAGGACGTGATCGACGCATGGGTCGACGCCGGCGTCGGGCTCACGGAGGGCGATGTCCGCGCCGGACTCCCCGTGCTCACCGCGGCCATGCGGTGGGACGCGTCCAAGCCCTGGGACTCCACCACGCTCCAAGGCGTCTTCCTTGATTTCCTCGAAGCCGTCGAGCTGCGCGAGGAGCGCGTTCCGCGCGAGCGGGGCGAGCTCGTCTACTACAACCTCGGTCGCTTCTCCACCGCGATCGGGGACTTCGAGCGCATCCACCTCACCAGCGAGCCCCAGCAGCGATTCGACGCGTTCGCCAAGTGGGTCGAGTACCAGGCTCCCGACTACTACGAGGAGTCCGACGGGGACAACGGCTACGCCCAGCCCAACGCCGTCGTCATCGCCACCGTCCACCAGGCCAAGGGCATGCAGTGGCCGGCCGTGTTTCTGCCCGCCCTGCGCAAGAACACCTTTCCCGCTTCCGGCCGGGGCGGACTCGGCGTATTCCATGTGGTCGAAGAGAGCCTCGTCCCGGGCGCGGCCCGCTACCGGGGCACCGAGGCGGACGAGCGCCGCCTGTTCTACGTCGCTGTCACCCGCGCCCAGAAGTACCTGGCACTCTCCTTCGCCCCCACGGAGAAGCGCACGGGCAAGAAGCGTTCGGACTTCTTCAACGAGGCCACGCAGGTGCACACCGTCCTGACCCGCGAGGTCCGCCCTTCCTCCGACGGACGACTCACGCCGACCCCCATGCGCGGTATCCCCGAGGTCGTCATGTCCTTCTCGGACCTGAAATACCTCTTCGAGTGCCCGTACTCCTTCAAGCTCCGCCTTCTGTACGGATTCGACTCGCCTCTGCAGAAGGAACTCGGCTTCGGCAAGTCGCTCCACGACGTCATGGCGGAGATCCACAAACGGGCGATCGAGGGCGACATCGCTGCCCCCGAGGAGGCGGAGGACCTAGCCTCGGCCTTTCATGACGGCCCACCGACGGAGTTGGCGGGCCGTTTCGCGTTTTGTGTCTGCTGATGGCAGGCCGAGTGCCCGTCTGTCGCGTCGGGTGTGCGCCGGGTTCCACGGGTC
>BNBP01000042.1 GCA_014656015.1 Streptomyces griseoaurantiacus
GCCGCCCCGTCCGCCCCGCCGGCCCCGTCGTCCGCCGGGCCCGGCGGGCCCGCCCCGTCCGCCGACGCGGTCGCCGCCGCGTCGGGCCCCGCCGACCTCACCCAGCGCGACAGCGAGGACAACCGATGAGTACGCCCCAGCCCCCGATGCCGCGGCAGGCCGCGCCCGCTCCCTCCTGGCACCCGGCGCCCGGAGCCTCGTACACCTCGCCGATCCCCGTCGTGCGCACGCATCTCGGGCATGCCCTCACCTCCGAGTGGACCAAGATCCGCTCGGTGCGCTCCACGATGTGGACGATCGGGGTGTTCCTGCTCCTGGTGATCGGTCTGGGCGCGCTGATCACCTTCGTCGTGGCCGCCTCGGACGCCGAGGTGGGGGGCGAGTCCGCCCTGCAGCTGGGCTTCGCCGGCGTGCTGACCGGTTCGATCTGCATGATGACCCTCGGCGTCCTCACCACGGCCTCCGAGTACGGCACCGGCCTGATCCGCACCACGATGACCGCGTGCCCGGACCGCGGCCGGGTGCTCATGGCGAAGTCGATCGTGTTCTTCGCCCTGGCGTTCGTGGTGACGCTGGTGGCCACCTCGCTCGTCGCCCTGCTCCAGGTGTCGGTCCTGACCGACCACGGCGGCCGGGAGCCCACGGGGGGTGAGTGGCTGAAGGCGACCGTCGGCATCTCGCTCTACGTCGCGCTGCTCGGGCTGCTCGGGCTGCTGGCCGGTTCGGTCATCCGGCACTCGGCGGGCGCGATCACCCTGATGATCGGCGTCCTGCTCGCCCCGCTGGTGATCGCGCTGTTCCTGTTCTCGGAGTCCCTGCGCAGGGTCCAGCAGGGGCTGTTCACGTACTCGATCCCGAACCAGCTCAGCATCTTCTACGACAACTCGCTGAGCCGGAGCGGCCCCAGTGGCTGGGACCCGCTGTGGATCATGCTCGGCCTCACCGCCGCCGTCTTCGTCGGCGCGTACGCGCTGCTGGAGAAGCGGGACGTGTGAGGCCCGGGGGCGGAGCGGCGGTACGCCGCCCGCCTCAGAATCTGGGCGCGTTCCGGGACCGCTGCACCCGTGTGGTGCGGCGGTCCCGCGCGTTCCAGCACGCCTTGTGCCAGTGCCGGCGCTCGTCCACGCCCGAGTGGTCGGGCCAGGCCACCACGTGCGGGATGCCGGAGGGGATGAGCTGGTCGCAGCCGGGGCAGCGGTAGGTCTTGCCCTGGGCCGAGGCGCCGGCGACATGGCGCACGATCCATTCCTCGCCCTGCCAGCTCTCGGCCGAGTGCCAGCCGCCGTAGCGGCCGGGCGCGTCCTCCTCGGCGCTCCGGCCGGACGAGCCGCCGCCCTTGGGTCGGTTGCGACGCGGGGACACAGCACACCTCACGGGTCCGGGTACGGGGTGCCGTCCAGGTTACGCGGCGCCGGGCGGGCGCCCGGGGCGGCGGGAGGCCGCCCGGCGGTGCCTTGACCGGCCCGGGAACGGCGCCGGACGGCCCGTTGAGAAGACAATCCGCAAATTGCGCCGTCGAGCCGTGACTTCGGCACATGTCAGGCAGTTATGCCCTGCGGGGGAGCTCCACGTCGGAGCCAAGGAAGCAGGAAGCGCCATGCATGTCGGAAGTTTTGTACTCGCGGCCCAGTTCCCGGGCCAGGGCCCCGGGGAGGCACTGCACCGTGCAGTGCGGTCGGCGGAGGTGGCCGAGGAGGCGGGACTGGACACGGTCTGGCTGGCCGAGCACCACTTCGTGCCGTACGGCACCTGCCCGTCGGCCGTCACCCTGGCCGCGCTGCTGCTCGGCCGCACCCGGCGGCTCCGCGTGGGCACCGCGGTGAGCGTGCTGCCCACCGCGCACCCCGTGGCGCTCGGCGAACAGGCCGCGCTGCTGCACCTCACCTCGGGCGGCCGGTTCACCCTGGGAGTGGGCCGCGGCGGCCCCTGGGTGGATCTGGAGGTCTTCGGCGCCGGCCTCGAGGCGTACGAGAAGGGGTTCCCGGAATCACTCGATCTGCTGGTGCGCTGGCTGACGGAACCCGCCGTCTCCGCCTCGGGGGAACGATTCACCTTCCGTGAGGTGCCCGTCGTGCCCCGCCCCTCGGAGTCGCTCACGCAGGACCCGGGACCGGAGGTCGTCCTCGCCTGCACCTCCCCCGCCGGCGTTCGGCTCGCCGCCGAGCGCGGGCTGCCGATGCTGCTCGGTATGCACTGCGGGGACGAGGAGAAGGCCGCGATGGTGTCCCTGTGGGAGCGCCACGCACGGGCCGCGGGCGTCCCCGGTGACGTGATCGCGGGTGCCGCCCACGTCTCGGCCGGGGTCTGCCAGCTCGCCGACCGCGACGGCGAGGCCGTGGAGACGCTCACCAAGGCGATGCCCGGCTGGCTGCGGCAGGGCCTGGGCGCCCATGTCACGGTGGACGGCCGGGTGCGCGCCATGCGCGATCCGCTGGCGTACACGGAACTGCTGTGCGAACTGCACCCGGTCGGCACCCCGGGACGCTGCGCCGACCGGCTGGCGGCGACGTCGGAACGGACCGGCATCACCCGCTTCGCGCTGCTCGTGGAGGGCTCGGGGGACCTGGCGGCCACCGAGGAGAACGTCCGGCGGCTGGGCGCGGAGGTGCTTCCGCGCCTGGGGCCCTCGCCGCGGGCGCAGTCACCGGCCGTGCCGTAGGCCGGGCGCCCGCCGCTCCGTCGCGGGAGGAGCGGGGATCGCTCCCCGCACACACGTTCCTTCCGCGTCCGGAGCGGCGGGCCGTACCGTGTCACACCGCTCAGCAGTCCCGGAGTTCCGGGGACTGGTTGAGCAACTGGGCGCGGACCGAGGTGAAACGGGCCAGGCGTTCGTCCACCGAGGAGTCCAGCGGGAAGACCGCCACCCGGTGGCAGTTCTGGAAGGCCAGTCGCACCCCGAAGTGCCGCTGCAGCGCGCCACGTATCGCGTCGCTGGCGAGCGCGCGGAGCAGTTGGCCACGCGCGTGCTCGTCCGGCGGCGGCGTCTGGTTGTCGGCGAACTGGCCGCCGTCCACCTTCAGCTGGGCCACCAGGGAGCTGATCATCTCCCATGCGAAGGGCAGGGAGGTCCGGACGCAGTCGACGAATTCCGCTTCGTCGACCTCGCCTCGCTCGGCCTTCTCGAGTAGGGCCGGTGAGACGTCGAGCGACATGGGTTCTCCTCTCACACCCCCGGTGCGCGGGGGCCGACGGACAGGGCGGAGAGGCCGCGTCGCCGATACGCTGCGTACATGACCCGCGACCTCCTGTTTCTACGGTAGGCAACCGAACGGGGCCGCACCAGGAAAACGCGGATACGACCGCCCCCCTGTGGGCACACAATCGGCCATCCCGCGAACAGGCCCGGTCAGCAAAGGGGTTGTAGACGACAACTACCCCGCCGACGTGCGCGAATAGTCCGCGGGCATGGGCGGATCGCGCGGGGACCGGCGCGTCGAGTAGCGTTGCGCACCATGCGTCTCGTCATCGCCCGGTGCTCCGTCGACTACGCGGGCCGGCTCACCGCCCACCTTCCCTCGGCGCCCCGTCTGATCCTCGTGAAGGCCGACGGCAGTGTGTCCATCCACGCCGACGACAGGGCCTACAAGCCTCTGAACTGGATGTCTCCGCCCTGCACCCTCAAGGAGGGCAGCGGCGAGGAGGACGGGGTGTGGACCGTCGTCAACAAGGCGGGGGAGAAGCTCATCATCACGATGGAGGAGATCCTCCACGACTCCTCGCACGAACTCGGGGTCGACCCCGGGCTGATCAAGGACGGCGTGGAAGCACACCTTCAGGAGCTCCTCGCGGACCGGATCGAGACGCTGGGAGACGGCTACACGCTCATCCGGCGCGAGTACATGACGGCCATCGGACCGGTCGACATCCTGTGCCGGGACGCCGACGGCGAGACCGTCGCCGTCGAGATCAAGCGCCGGGGCGAGATCGACGGCGTCGAGCAGCTGACGCGGTACCTGGACCTGCTGAACCGCGATCCGCATCTGGCACCGGTGCAGGGCGTGTTCGCGGCGCAGGAGATCAAGCCGCAGGCGCGGGTGCTGGCGACGGACCGCGGCATCCGCTGCCAGGTCCTCGACTACGACGCCCTGCGCGGCATCGAGGACGACAAGCTCCGGCTGTTCTGAGCGGCGGGTGACCGCGCGGCGGACGCGCGGTCACCCGGTTCCCTCGCGGGGACGGGGCTCAGATCACCGGGGCGCCGGCCGGCGAACCGGAGCGGGGGGCGCTGCTCGTCACCGTCGCGCCCGTCACCGTCGTGCTCGACGGCGCGGACGCCGAGTCGGTCGTCGACGGGTCGTCGCCCGCCGTCTCGGAGGGCGAGGCGCTCTGGGACGGCGTGTTCGACGGGCTCGACGAGGAAGGCGTCTCCTTGGGGGGCGTCGTCTTCGGGGTCGTGGCCGGCTTCGAGGACTGGTGGCCCCCGCCGTGGTCCTTGCCACCCCCGTCGTGGTCCTTGTCCGAGGACGAGGAGCGGCTCGCCGATGCCGAGGACGAGGTCGTCGGGGACGGGTCGTCCGAGGTTCCGTAGGTGCCGTCCGGCCCGGGGTTCGTCGGGGTCGCGGCGGGCGCGCCCGCCCCGGCCCCGTCGCCGTCCTTCTTGGCCCTGTCGGTGCCGAGGCTGTCGTCCCCGCCGTCCTGGCCGATCGAGGGATCGACCCCGACGCGCTCGGAGGGCGCGTTCTCGTTGTGGTTGCCGGAGGTGGCGCCCAGCGTCACCACCGTGCCGAGCACGGCCACGAGAACGGCGCCCGCCCCGGCGGCCACCAGATTGCGCCGGGTGCCGTGCACGATGCCCCTCAGTCCGCCCGGTCTGCGCCCGGCGGCACCGGCGGCGGTTCCCGCCCCGGCCGCGGCGGAGGCTCCCGCGCCCCGGCCGGGAGGCAGTGCCGCGAGGGCGTGACCCCGGGGGGTGGACACCAGGGTCGCGGTGTCCGTCAGCGGGGGCCATGCGGCGGACGGGCCCGCCGCCCGCGGCCCTGTGTCCCCGGTGTCCGGGGAGCCGCCCGTGCCGCCGGCCGGCGCGGCGGCGGAGACGACGTCGGAGGCCAGGACCAGCGCCGTGCCCGGTGCCGTGCCGGCCCGGTCGTCGACGAGTGCCAGCGCCCGCCGTCCCGCCACCGTGCCCCGCCGGTCGGCGACCGCTCCACGCAGCCCGATGGACGTCTCCAGCTCGGCCCGGGCCCGGTCCAACTGGCCCTCGCAGAGCGCGAGGACGCCCAGCTCGTGGTGGAAGTACGCCTGCTCGGCCACCTCCCCGGCGAGCCGGGAGGCCTCCGCACCGGCCCGCAGCGCCCGCTCCCAGGCGCTCCAGCGCAGCCCCGCGGCGAACGCGGGCGCGGCCTGCCGGGCGAGCCGGACGGCGATCGGGCCCTCCGCCTCCTCACCGGCCTCCAGTTCCTCGGCGTCCTCGGTGGCCGGTGTGGTGAGCGGCACGAGCGCGGTGAGGGCGGCCAGCACGGCGTCGGCCTCGGCCGCGACCCGCTCGGGGGTGACCGAGGGGTGCCCGGCCCACCATGCGTAGTGCCGGGCCGCGGTCAGCAGGTGCTCCTCGGTGGCGGCGCCGTACCCGGCGGCCACGAGCTGTTCGAGCACCCCGGCGGCGAGCCGGTAGCGGGCGCCGACCGGGGTGACCAGCGCGCAGCCCGCCAGCTCGGCGAGGGCGGCGTCCGCGTGGGTGTCGTCGACGAGCGCGGGGAGGTGGGTGAGGTGCGGCACCTCGCCGTCGAGCGCGACCGCGAACCGCAGGGTCTCGCGGGCCGAGCGGCTCAGCCGGGAGGCGAGCAGCGGGGCGGCCGCCGCGGCCTCGGCGAGCGGGGGCAGCGGCTCCTCCTCGCCGGTCACGGGTTCGGGGACGGTGTCGCGGACGGCGGCGGCCTCCGCCTTGGCGTCCTCGAAGACGCCGTACTCGTCGAAGGCCTCGGCCTCCAGGCGCAACCGGTCCCGCTGCCGCAGCAGCGCCCCGGCCTGCTTGAAGCGCAGCGGCAGCCCCTCGGACTCGAAGAGGAGGTCGCCGGCCCAGTTGGTCTCCTCCTCGGTGAGGACGCGTCCGACGGCCCGCTCCAGGAGTTCGACGCAGCCCGCGCGGTCGAGCCCGCCGAGTTCGACGTCCTCGAAGGCGGCCTCGGCCGAGGGGGCCGGCACCTCGGGGGTGACGGCGCACAGGTAGGCGCACTCGGGGGTGGCGTCGAGGAGTTCGTCGAGGGCCGCCCCGCCGAACTCCAGGTCGTCCAGGAGGACGACGGCACCGATCTCGGCGAGGGCCTCGCGCTGTTCCTCGGGGTCCGGGCGGTACTCGGGGGCGTCGAACACGGCCCGGTAGAGCTCGTCCTTCAGGTCCTCGGCAGTGCGCCGGTGACCGGAGAGGCGGACGACGCCGTCGGGGGCGAGGTCGGCGCAGTCCGCGGCGACCGCTTCCAGCAGGACGGTGCGGCCGGAGCCGGGAGCGCCGACGAGGCGGACAGAGCGGCCGCGGGCCAGCAGCCCGACCAGCCGCTCGCGCTCCTCCTCGCGCTGCAGCAGTCCGGAGTCGGGCAGCGTGGGGCCCGGCGGCACGGGCGGCCGGGCGGCGCGCGCGGTCTCGGAGCGGCGGGCTGCGGTGTGCTTCAGCGGCCGTTCCGGGTGCTCCCCCGGCGGCCGGTTCTCGATCTCGCTGCCGTCCACCGGGTTGACGGTGAGCAGGAACTCGCCCGCGACGAGCCGGACGGTGCGGACGGGTGCGGGTCCGTGCTGGCCGAGATCGCCGGCGAGGGAGTCCCGGGGCGGGCGCCGGCCGGCGCCGCGGGCCTGACCCTCGGCACCGTCACGGCGGCCGTCACGGCCGTCACGGCCGTCACCGTCGTGGCCGTACTCCTCGGGTCCCGCGTTGTTCGGGTCCATTGGTCCTAGCCCCCAAAGCGTCGTGTGCCGAAAACCCTCCCGGCCTTGCCGCACACCGCGACGCTGTCGCTCCTGGTCCGGTACCCGCCCGGGCTGACGGGCGGCGGGCAGCCGAACCCTAAACCTTCCCGCAGTATCGCGGAACAGGCGGGGTGCCGGGGTATCCGAGACATCACGGCTTCGTGAGGATTGGGCGCGTCGTACGGTTCGCGCCGAGACGTGCGCCCCTGACCGGCGCGGCGGACACGGCCCCGGAGGCGGGCACGGGTCCGGACATGAGGGCGGGCACGGGGTGGGGCACGGGATTCGGATGCCGGGCCCGGACACGGGGCTGGGACGCGGGGTTCAGACGCGGGGCAGGGACTCCACGCCGATGCCGCCCTCGATGGCGAGGATGCGGTGCAGCCGGGTGGCGACGAGCAGGCGCTGCATCTGGGGCGGGACGCCGCGCAGGACGAGCCGCCTGCCGCACCGCCCGGCCCGCCGGTGGGCCCCCATGATGACGCCGAGTCCGGTGGCGTCCCAGGAGTCGAGTCCGGACAGGTCGAGCACCAGATCGCCGACCCCGTCGTCGACGGCCGAGTGCAGGACCGTACGGGCGTCCGCCGCGCTGCGGACGTCGAGGCGGCCCCCGACGACCAGCCCGGCGTGGTCGCCCCTGATGTGCATATGCGCTCCCCGAGAGTGCGGTTGTCGTACTCCGTCGTCGTCGGACGTTCGATCGGCGTTCGAAGGTGGTGCCACGGTGGTGCGATGCTGGTGCCGGTCCGACGCACCTTTCGATGCACGTTCCGATGCAACTTCTGACTGCCCGATCGGCGGTCCGGTTGCTGGTTGTTGGCGAACCGATACCGAATTCACTCCTGCGGGTGATCCCCCCTGAGTGCGTACGGTGCCGGTGTACGCCGTTCGTGCGAGCCGCGCACGAGCGGCACCCGCCGGGCCGGCGACGGGTGCGGACGGGGCGTCAGTACGTGTAGAAGCCCTGCCCGCTCTTGCGGCCGATGTCACCGGCGTCCACCATCCGGCGCATCAGCTCCGGCGGGGCGAACTTCTCGTCCTGGGACTCGGTGTAGATGTTGCCGGTGGCGTGCAGCAGGATGTCGACGCCGGTGAGGTCGGCCGTGGCCAGCGGCCCCATCGCGTGACCGAAGCCCAGCTTGCAGGCCAGGTCGATGTCCTCGGCGGTGGCGACACCCGACTCGTACAGCTTGGTGGCCTCCACGACGAGCGCGGAGATGAGCCGCGTGGTCACGAAGCCCGCCACGTCCCGGTTGACGACGATGCAGGTCTTGCCGAGGGACTCGGCGAACCGCCGCGCGGTGGCGAGCGTTTCGTCGCTCGTCTTGTATCCGCGCACGAGCTCGACGAGCCGCATCATCGGCACCGGTGAGAAGAAGTGCACGCCGACGACCCGTTCGGGCCGGGAGGTGGCCGCCGCGATCTTCGTGATCGGGATGGCCGAGGTGTTCGAGGCGAGCACCGCGTCCTCCCGCACGAGCGAGTCGAGCGTGCGGAAGAGTTCGTGCTTGACGTCGAGCCGCTCGAACACCGCCTCCACGACGAGGTCCGCCTCGGCGGCGGCGTCGAGGTCGGTGGTGGTGCCGATCCGCCCCAGGGCGGCCTCGGCCTCGGCCGCCTCCATCGTCCCCTTGGCCACGAACTTGTCGTACGAGGCCCTGATCGCGTCGGTGCCGCGGGTGAGCGCCTCGTCGGTGACGTCCCGCAGGACGACGTCCCAGCCGGCCGCCGCGGCGACCTGGGCGATACCCGACCCCATGAGCCCGGCTCCGATGACGGCGACCTTCCCTGCCACTGTGCGACCCCTAACGCGTCCTTGCGTGCACCACTGCCTCTCGGCGGACCCTAGCGCCCGTCCGCCCGCCTGTGACCGCTAAGTAACGCGGGTCACGTCTCACTTGACGGACATCACACCGGGGCGGGTCGTTCCGTCCCCCGGACGGCGTAGCCGAGCACGCGGTCGCTCAGCAACTCCTCGATGTCGTCGAGGAGGAGCAGCGCCTCCCGTGACACGTCCCGCGGTGCGCGTCCGGCGACCATCTCCCGGCCGATGGCCTCGAAGACGGTCCGGTGGATCCAGCAGATCTGTCCCGCCATCAGATCCGGTACGGGGTCGCCTGCCGGGGCCCCGGTCTCCCCCCTGAGGGTCTGTTCGAGGTGGGCGTGGATCTCCTGCCGCATGCTCCACAGCCGCGAGCGCAGCGGCGGCGCCTCCTGGACGCAGCGCATGAAGCGGTCGTAACCCTCCATGAGCCCGACCCGGGGCGAGACGGCCTCCACCTCGGCGCGCAGTTCCCGCAGCACGGCCCGCGCGGCCGACTCCCCCGCGTCCCGGTCGCGCACCCAGCGGGAGAGCTGTTCGACGGTGCCCTCGGAGCGGTCGAAGAAGAGGTCCTCCTTCGCCGGGAAGTAGTTGTAGACGGTGTTGACGGAGACGTCGGCGGCCTCGGCCACGTCCGCGATGGTCACGTTCATGAAGCCGTGTTCGAGGAACAGCCCGGTGGCGATGTCCGAGATCCGCTGCCTGGTCTCACGCTTCTTCCGCTCCCTGAGCCCCTCTGCCATGGCCTCATCGTAGGTCGGCGCCTGCTCGATGGTGTGACTCAAAAATTGGCGGCATTGCAGAATCGTCGGCGCGGCCCAGGTCGCCGGGCACGCGCTGAGGCGCGCTCCCGCCGGGGTGCGCGGGCCTGGACGAGGCCGCTCCCCTCTCCGTCCGGAACGCAGGACGAACCAGGGATGCTTCTCCACCACACGGCTCTCGTCCGCGGCCGCTCTCTGCGCCGGTCCGCGCTGTCCTGTCCCACGCGCCGGCGATGACCGCGGAGAGCGGATCGTGCCGTGACGGTGCGCACAGGCGGGTCGCGCGGGGTGGCGGCGTACATACCCTGGTCGCATGGTCAATCTGACACGCATCTACACGCGGACCGGCGACAAGGGCACCACCAACCTCGGTGACATGAGCCGCGTTCCCAAGACCGATCCGCGCATCTCCGCGTACGCGGACTCCAACGAGGCCAACGCGGTACTGGGCACCGCGATCGCGCTGGGCAACCTGGAGGCGGACGTCGTCCAGGTCCTCACCCGTGTGCAGAACGACCTGTTCGACGTGGGCGCGGACCTGTCGACGCCCGTCGTGGCGGAGCCCGAGTACCCGCCGCTGAGGGTGGAGCAGTTCTACATCGACCGGCTGGAGGAGGACTGCGACCGGTTCAACGAGCGGCTGGAGAAGCTGCGTTCCTTCATCCTGCCAGGCGGCACCCCGGGCGCGGCCCTGCTGCACCAGGCGTGCACGGTGGTGCGGCGGGCCGAACGCTCGACGTGGGCGGCGCTGGAGACGCACGGCGAGGTGATGAACCCGCTGACCGCGACGTACCTCAACCGCCTCTCCGACCTGCTGTTCATCCTGGCCCGGGTGGCGAACCTGGAGACCGGCGACGTGCTGTGGGTGCCGGGCGGGGAGCGCTGAGGCTCACGTCCCGACCGGGGCCCGGGGACCGGGCGGCGTCCCGGCCTTCGGGGCCCCGGCCCGCGGGCCCCCGAAGGCCGCCACGACCACCGGGGTCACCGGGGTCTCCGGGCAGGCCCTAGTCGTCCGAGGGCGGCGGCCATCCCGGTACCGGGTCGCCGACGTCGTGAGCGGCGAAGAAGGCCGCCACCTCGGAGATCTCCTCGGCGTCGGGCTGGGTGTTGACGCACTCCGGCCCCGCCCATCCCCCCGACATCACCTTGGAGCACGGGCTGCCCGGCCCGAGGTCGGGGAGCGACAGGATGTGCCCCAGTTCGTGCACGGCGACCCGGGTGGGCCGGTAGACCTGTGCGTCACCGGTCTCCAGGTACACCCAGCCCCGGCCAAGGCCGTTGACGTAGACGTGCGAGCCGGTGCCGGTCGCGGTCGTGTACTCCTTGACGCGCAGTGACGCGGGAGTGCTCTGCTCGACGAACCTGATCCCGGGAACGGACGTGTTCCAGATCCGCATCGCCTCGCGGACGGGTTCCGCGTAGGAACCCGCCAGGAGCAGATCGATGGGGACCGTCTCGGGCTCCGGTGCCGCGGCCCCCGCCGGGGACGGCGTGCCCAGCGCGACGGCACCGGCACAGGCCAGGGCCGAGATCAGGCTCAGTACTCGTCGACGCACCTTCACGACCTCCCTGTGGTCATGCCCGCTGCGCCCACGCTACCCGTCAACTTCCGTACTTAAGCGCTGAGTTGGCAAAGAGCGAGCGCCCCGTCGGAAGCGCGGCCGCCGCACTCACTGGTCCAGACCTATTGACGGATGGTCCAGACCTTTCTACTCTCGCGGCAGCGTGCACAGTCATGCTCCCGACAACCCCACACAAGGAGGCGCGGATGCGCTTCAGACACCGGGCTGCCGCAGGGTTCGCGACCCTGCTCCTCCCCCTCGCCGGGCTCGTCGGCCTCGCGAGCCCGGCACACGCCGCCGGATCTGCCACCGCCACCTACGCCAAGTCCCAGGACTGGGGCTCCGGTTTCGAAGGCAGGTGGACCGTCAAGAACACCGGAACGAGCGGCATCAGCTCCTGGACGGTCGAGTGGGACTTCCCCTCGGGCACCTCCGTGACCTCCGCCTGGGACGCCGACGTCACCCACTCCGGCAACCACTGGACCGCCAAGAACAAGTCCTACAACGGCACCCTCGCCCCCGGCGCCTCCGTCTCCTTCGGCTTCAACGGCTCCGGTTCCGGCTCCCCCAGCGGCTGCACCCTGAACGGCGCGAGCTGCGACGGCGGCCCCTCGGTCCCCGGCGACAACCCGCCCTCCGCGCCGGGCACCCCCACCGCCTCCTCCGTCACCGACACCTCGGTCAAGCTCTCCTGGAGCGCGGCCAGTGACGACAAGGGCGTCAAGAACTACGACGTCCTGCGCGACGGCGCCAAGGTCGCCACCGTCACCGCCACCAGCTACACGGACACCGGCCTCACCGCCGGCACCGACTACTCGTACACCGTCCAGGCCCGTGACACCGCCGACCAGACCGGCTCCCCCAGCGGCGCGGTCAAGGTCCACACCACCGGCGGCGGCAGCACCGACCCCGGCGACGGCGGCAACACAGGTGACAGGATCAAGCTCGGGTACTTCACCGAGTGGGGCACCTACGACCGCAACTACAACGTCAAGAACATCGTGACCTCCGGCTCCGCCGCGAAGATCACCCACATCAACTACGCCTTCGGCAACGTCACCGGCGGCAAGTGCGCCATCGGCGACTCCTACGCCGACTACGACAAGGCGTTCACCGCCGACCAGTCCGTCAGCGGCGTCGCCGACACCTGGGACCAGCCGCTGCGCGGCAACTTCAACCAGCTCCGCCAGCTCAAGGCCAAGTACCCGAACATCAAGGTGCTGTGGTCCTTCGGCGGCTGGACCTGGTCCGGCGGCTTCGGCGAGGCCGCGAAGAACCCGGCCGCGTTCGCCGACTCCTGCTACAACCTGGTCGAGGACCCGCGCTGGGCCGACGTCTTCGACGGCATCGACATCGACTGGGAGTACCCCAACGCCTGCGGCCTGTCCTGCGACAGCAGCGGAGCGGCGGCCTACAAGAACCTGATGCAGGCGCTGCGCGCGAAGTTCGGCTCGAAGAACCTCGTCACCGCGGCCACCACGGCCGACGGCACCAACGGCGGCAAGATCGACGCCGCCGACTACGCGGGCGCCGCGCAGTACGTCGACTGGTACAACGTCATGACGTACGACTTCTTCGGCGCCTTCGACGCGGACGGCCCGACCGCCCCGCACTCCCCGCTCACCTCCTACAGCGGCATCCCGCAGCAGGGCTTCACCACGGCGGACGCGATAGCCAAGTTCAAGTCGAAGGGCGTGCCCGCGAACAAGCTGCTCATCGGCATCGGCTTCTACGGCCGCGGCTGGACCGGAGTCACCCAGGACGCCCCCGGCGGCTCGGCCACCGGCCCGGCGCCGGGCAAGTACGAGGCGGGCATCGAGGACTACAAGGTCCTCAAGACCTCCTGCCCCGCCACCGGCACCGTCGCCGGCACCGCGTACGCGCACTGCGGCACCCAGTGGTGGTCCTACGACACCCCGGCCACCATCGGCACCAAGATGTCCTGGGCGAAGGGCCAGAGCCTGAAGGGCGCCTTCTTCTGGGACTTCAGCGGTGACACCACCAACGGAGAACTGGTGAGCGCGATCGACGGCGGACTCAAGTAGTCCCCGGCTCACCACCGCACACGTCGGCCCCCTTCCCGCTCGCTCACACGGGAAGGGGGCCGATGCGCGTCCGGGGAGCCCCCGGCCTCACGCCACGTTCGCCCCGACCAACGGCCGAACCCGGCTACGCCACGTTCACCCTCCCCCAGACTCCGTCCGGGGGGACCCCCGACCAACGGTCGAACGCGGCTACGCCACGTTCACCCGTTGTCCGGGCGGTGCCGCCTCCAGCCAGGCCAGGAAGCCGGTCAGGGCGTCGTCGCTCATCGCCAGTTCCAGCCGCACCCCGCGGTGCAGACAGGTCAGGATGACGGCCTCGGACAGCAGCGCCAGCTCCTCCTCGCCCTCGGGGGCGCGGCGGCCGGCCACCTCGATGGCCGAGCGCTCCAGGACGCGGCGCGGGCGGGGCGCGTAGGAGAAGACGCGGAACCACTCGACGCGGTCGCCGTTGTAGCGGGCGATGCCGTAGCCCCACCCCTTGCCGCTGGTGTCGGTCTTCTCGGCGACGTCCCAACGGAGGCTGCAGTCGAAGGTGCCGCCCGAGCGCTGGATCAGCCGGCGTCTGAGACCGAAGACGAACAGCGCCAGGGCCAGGAGCACGATCACCGCCCCGCACACAGTCAGAGCGAGGACCATCGGCACCGACCTCCTCGTCTCCCCGGCCATGTCCCAGGCCGTCGGATCAGGTAACGGAACGGAAAAAACTCCCGGATTCGCCTCAGCCGCGGCGGGCGCCGGATTGCTCCGGTGCCGGCCGCGGCTGAAGGGCGTCAGGGCATGTGCGGGGCGGTCAGTGTGCCGACACCGCACGCAGTCGGACGTCCGCGCGACGCTCGGCGGAGGCGTCGGCCTCCGACTTCGCGCGTTCGAGCGCCCGCTCCGCGCGCTGGACGTCGATCTCGTCCGACAGCTCGGCGATCTCGGCCAGCAGCGACAGCTTGTCGTCGGCGAAGGAGAGGAAACCGCCGTGCACCGCGGCGACGACCGTCCCACCTTCACTCGTACGGATGGTCACGGGGCCCGACTCCAGCACACCGAGCAGCGGCTGGTGACCGGGCATGACGCCGATGTCGCCGGACGTGGTGCGCGCGACGACCAGGGTGGCCTCGCCGGACCAGACCTGACGGTCGGCGGCGACCAGCTCGACGTGCAGCTCAGCAGCCAAGGGTGGCTCCTCGGGTCACCACCCGGCGGTGATGCCGGGTGTTGGTTACAAGTCTAATGGGCGAGGAGGAGGGGACGGGGACGACCCCCGTCCCCTCCTCCGCGAGCACACGGCTCAGGAGACGCCCAGCTCCTTCGCGTTGTTCTTCAGGTCCTCGATACCACCGCAGAGGAAGAACGCCTGCTCCGGGAAGTGGTCGTACTCACCGTCGATGATCGCGTTGAACGCGGCGATCGACTCGTCCAGCGGCACGTCCGACCCGTCGACGCCGGTGAACTGCTTGGCGACGTGGGTGTTCTGGGACAGGAAGCGCTCCACACGACGGGCACGGTGGACGGTGAGCTTGTCCTCCTCGCCGAGCTCGTCGATACCGAGGATCGCGATGATGTCCTGAAGGTCCTTGTACTTCTGCAGGACCGTCTTGACGCGCATCGCGGTGTTGTAGTGGTCCGCGGCGATGTACCGCGGGTCCAGGATCCGGGACGTGGAGTCCAGCGGGTCCACGGCCGGGTAGATGCCCTTCTCCGAGATCGGACGGGAGAGCACCGTCGTCGCGTCGAGGTGGGCGAAGGTGGTGGCCGGGGCCGGGTCGGTCAGGTCGTCCGCGGGGACGTAGATCGCCTGCATCGAGGTGATCGAGTGACCGCGGGTCGAGGTGATGCGCTCCTGGAGGAGGCCCATCTCGTCGGCCAGGTTCGGCTGGTAGCCCACCGCGGAGGGCATGCGGCCGAGCAGGGTCGAGACCTCGGAACCGGCCTGGGTGAAGCGGAAGATGTTGTCGATGAAGAACAGCACGTCCTGCTTCTGCACATCGCGGAAGTACTCCGCCATGGTCAGACCCGCCAGCGCCACCCGCAGACGGGTGCCCGGGGGCTCGTCCATCTGACCGAAGACCAGGGCGGTCTTGTCGATGACGCCGGACTCCGCCATCTCCTCGATGAGGTCGTTGCCCTCACGGGTGCGCTCGCCGACACCGGCGAACACGGAGACACCGTCGTGGTTGTTGGCGACGCGGTAGATCATCTCCTGGATGAGCACCGTCTTGCCGACGCCGGCACCGCCGAACAGACCGATCTTGCCGCCCTTGACGTACGGGGTCAGCAGGTCGATGACCTTGACGCCGGTCTCGAACATCTCGGTCTTCGACTCGAGGGCGTCGAAGTTCGGCGCCTTGCGGTGGATGGACCAGCGCTCGCCCTCGTAGCTCTCGTCGACGTTCAGGACCTCGCCGAGGGTGTTGAACACCTTGCCCTTGGTGAAGTCGCCGACCGGGACGGTGATGCCCGTGCCGGTGTCGGTGACCGGGGCCTGGCGGACCAGACCGTCGGTGGGCTGCATCGAGATCGTGCGGACCAGGCCGTCACCCAGGTGCTGGGCGACCTCCAGGGTCAGCGTCTTCTTCGCGCCGGCCTGGGCCGGGTCGGAGATCTCGACGTGGAGCGCGTTGTAGATCTCCGGCATGGCGTCGACGGGGAACTCCACGTCGACGACCGGGCCGATGACCCGGGCGACGCGGCCCGTGGCAACGGCCGTCTCAACTGTCGTCGTCATTACCTGTCACTTCCCCGCGGTCGCGTCGGCCAGGGCTGCGGAGCCACCGACGATCTCGCTGATTTCCTGGGTGATTTCGGCCTGGCGGGCCGCGTTGGCAAGCCGGGACAGCGTCTCGATGAGCTCCCCGGCGTTGTCGGTGGCCGACTTCATCGCGCGCCGCGTCGCGGCGTGCTTGGAGGCGGCCGACTGGAGCAGCGCGTTGTAGATCCGGCTCTCGACGTAGCGCGGCAGCAGGGCGTCCAGGACGTCCTCCGCCGACGGCTCGAAGTCGAAGAGCGGAAGGATCTCGTCCTTCGCCCTCGACTCTCCGGCCACCTCGTCGAGGCTGAGCGGCAGCAACCGGTCGCCGAGCGCCGTCTGCGTCATCATCGAGACGAACTCGGTGAACACGATGTGGATCTCGTCCACACCGCCCTCCGCCGTGTCCTTCTCGATGGCCTCGATCAGCGGGGCCGCGACCTGCTTGGCGTCCGCGTACGAGGGCTCGTCGGTGAACCCGGCCCACGACTGCGCGACCTTGCGCTCACGGAAGTTGTAGTGCGAGAGGCCGCGGCGGCCGACGATGTAGGTGTCGACCTCCTTGCCCTCGCGCTCCAGACGCTCGGTGAGCTGCTCCGCGGCCTTGATGGCGTTGGAGTTGAAGGCGCCGGCCAGACCGCGGTCGCTGGTCAGCAGCAGCACCGCGGACCGCGTGACCGTCTCGGCCTGCGTGGTCAGCGGGTGCTTGGTGTTCGAGCCGGTACCCACCGCCGTGACCGCGCGGGTGAGCTCGGTCGCGTACGGCGTGGAGGCCGCCACCTTGCGCTGCGCCTTGACGACACGCGAGGCGGCGATCATCTCCATCGCCTTGGTGATCTTCTTGGTCGCGGTGACGGATCGGATGCGACGCTTGTAGACCCGGAGCTGGGCTCCCATGAGTCAGGTCCCTTCCTTACGTCACTTGGCGGCGGACGGGGCGTCCTCGCCGAGCAGCTTGCCGTCCGACGTCTCGAACTGCTTCTTGAACTCGGCGATGGCGTCACCGACGGCCTGCAGGGTGTCGTCGGACATCTTGCCGCCCTCCTTGATGGAGGTCATGAGGCCCTGCTCCTTGCGGTGCAGGTGCTCCAGGAGCTCCTTCTCGAAGCGGCGGATGTCGGCGACCGGCACGTCGTCCATCTTGCCGGTGGTGCCGGCCCACACGGAGACGACCTGGTCCTCGGTCGGCATCGGCTGGTACTGGGGCTGCTTGAGCAGCTCCACCAGGCGCTGACCGCGCTCGAGCTGCGACTTCGACGCGGCGTCCAGGTCGGAACCGAAGGCGGCGAAGGCCTCCAGCTCGCGGTACTGGGCGAGGTCGAGGCGCAGTCGGCCGGAGACCTGCTTCATCGCCTTGTGCTGCGCGGAACCACCGACTCGGGAGACGGAGATACCGACGTTCAGCGCGGGGCGCTGACCGGCGTTGAACAGGTCCGACTCCAGGAAGCACTGGCCGTCGGTGATGGAGATGACGTTGGTCGGGATGAACGCCGAGACGTCGTTGGCCTTGGTCTCGACGATCGGCAGACCCGTCATCGAACCGGCGCCCAGGTCGTCGGAGAGCTTCGCGCAGCGCTCCAGCAGACGGGAGTGCAGGTAGAAGACGTCGCCCGGGTAGGCCTCGCGGCCCGGCGGGCGGCGCAGCAGCAGGGAGACGGCGCGGTAGGCGTCGGCCTGCTTCGACAGGTCGTCGAAGATGATGAGGACGTGCTTGCCCTCGTACATCCACTGCTGACCGATGGCGGAACCGGTGTACGGCGCCAGGTACTTGAAGCCGGCCGGGTCGGACGCCGGGGCGGCGACGATGGTCGTGTACTCCAGCGCGCCGGACTCCTCCAGGGCACTCCGCACGGAGGCGATGGTGGAGCCCTTCTGGCCGATGGCGACGTAGACGCAGCGGACCTGCTTCTTCGGGTCGCCAGAGCGCCAGTTGTCGCGCTGGTTGATGATCGTGTCGACGGCCAGGGCGGTCTTGCCGGTCTGACGGTCGCCGATGATGAGCTGGCGCTGGCCGCGGCCGACCGGGGTCATGGCGTCGACGGCCTTGTAGCCGGTCTCCATCGGCTCGTGCACCGACTTACGGGCCATGACGCCCGGAGCCTGCAGCTCCAGGGCACGGCGGCCGGACGTCTCGATCTCGCCGAGGCCGTCGATCGGGTTGCCGAGCGGGTCGACCACGCGGCCGAGGTAGCCCTCGCCCACGGCGACCGACAGGACCTCGCCGGTGCGGGTGACCGGCTGGCCCTCCTCGATGCCGCTGAACTCGCCGAGGACGACGCAGCCGATCTCGCGCTCCTCGAGGTTGAGGGCGAGACCGAGGGTGCCGTCCTCGAACTTCAGCAGTTCGTTGGCCATGGCCGAGGGCAGGCCCTCGACCTTCGCGATGCCGTCGCCGGCAAGGGTGACCGTACCGACCTCCTCGCGCGAGGCCGCGTCCGGCTGGTACGACTGGACGAAGTTCTCCAGCGCGTCCCGGATCTCCTCCGGCCGGATCGTGAGCTCCGCCATCTGGGTTCCCTGCTCTCCTTGTTGGGCCCGAAGTTTCACTTTGGGGGGATTCTCAAGACTCCGGACTCCCCCCATGAACGAGGTGAATCCTCTGCACGGCCCAACGTGGGCCGTATTACTACGTCGTGTGCGGTGCCGCCGGCTCGCCGGTCAGCTCGCCATGCGGCGGGTGGCGTCCTCGAGCCGGTCCGCGATCGACCCGTTGATGACCTCGTCACCGACCTGCACCCTGATCCCGCCGACGACCTCGGGGTCGACGTCGAGGTTGAGGTGCATCGGGCGACCGTAGAGCTTCGCGAGGGCGGCGCCCAGGCGCTGCTTCTGCGGGTCGCTCAGCGGTACCGCCGAGGTGACGATCGCGACCATCCGGTCCCGCCGCTCGGCGGCGAGCCTGGACAGGGACTCGAGTCCCGACTCCAGGCTACGTCCCCGGGGCGCGGAGACGAGTCGCGTCACCAGGCGCTCGGTGACGGGCTTGGCCCGGCCCCCGAGCAGACGGTGCAGCAGCTCGCTCTTGGACGAGGCCGGGGCGGCGCTGTCCGTGAGCGCGGACCGCAGTCCGGCGCTGGAGACGACGATCCGGGCGAACCGGAACAGCTCGTCCTCGACCTCGTCCAGCGTGCCGTTCTTCTGGGCGGCGGTGAGGTCGGCGATGTTCGCCAGCTCCTCCAGCGCGTCCACCAGGTCGCGCGAGCGCGACCAGCGGGAGCGCACCGTGCCGGCGACCAGGTCCAGCGCGGTGCCGCCGATCTGGCCGCCCAGCAGGCGCTGGGCGAGCTGGGCCTTGGCCTCGGCGGGCTGCGCCGGGTCGGTGAGGGCCCGGCGGAGTCCGGCCTCGCGGTCCAGCAGTGCCGTGACGGCCGCCAGCTCGTCGGCGAGCGCGCCGGGGTCGGCGGACGTCGAGTCGGTCAGCGCGTCGAGGCGCTCGCGTGCGGCGGCCAGCGCCTCACGGCTCGCTCCGTGCGTGGTCATCGAGCCGCCTCGGCCTTCGACGGGGCGTCGGCCTTGTCCTCGAGGTCGTCGAGGAAGCGGTCGATCACACGGCTCTGGCGGGCGTGGTCCTGAAGGGACTCACCCACGAGCTTGCCGGCGAGGTCGGTGGCGAGCCGCCCGACGTCCTGCCGCAGCGTGTGCGCGGCGGCCTTGCGGTCCGCCTCGATCTGCGCGTGACCGGCGGCGATGATCTCCTCGCGCTGCCGCTGGCCTTCCGCGCGCATCTCGGCGATGAGCGCGGCGCCCTGCTCCTGCGCCTCCTGGCGCAGCCGCGCGGCCTCGTGCCGTGCCTCGGCGAGCTGTGCCTTGTACTGCTCGAGGACGCTCTGGGCCTCGGTCTGCGCGGCCTCGGCCTTCTCGATACCGCCCTCGATGGCTTCCCGACGCTCTTCCAGAACCTTGTTGATGTTCGGGATGAGCTTCTTGTACAGGAAGCCGAAGACGATGACGAAGGCGATCAGGCCGATGACGAGCTCGGGGATCGGCGGGACGAGGGGGTTCTCGGTCTCTGCCGCGAGCTGAACCAGGGGGCTCACATCAGTGCCTTTCGTCTAGTCGGCTGGGCTGAATCAGCTGGTCACTTGCCGAAGACGAACGGCATGACCAGACCGATCAGCGCCAGGGCCTCACAGAAGGCGAAGCCGAGGATCTGGTTGGCGCGGATCAGACCGGCGGCCTCGGGCTGACGAGCCAGGGCCTGGGTGCCGTTGCCGAAGATGATGCCGATACCGACACCGGGACCAATGGCAGCGAGGCCGTAACCGATGGAGCCGAGCGAGCCGGAAACAGCGGCAAGGGTCTGGGACATGCCAGTTCTTCCTTTTCTTTGCGGACCGGTGGGGGTTGGCCACCGGACGATGGAGGGGCGGGAGCCGGGGTGCTCAGTGGTGCTCGGCGAGCGCACCCTGGATGTAGCTGCAGGCCAGAAGGACGAAGACGTACGCCTGAACGGCCTGGATGAAGAGCTCGAACAACGTCATCACCAGGACCATGACGAACGAGACGCCGGCGTAGGCGATCCCGATGCCGTTCAGCAGGTACCAGCTGGCGATGGTGAAGAGGAGCAGAAGCGTGTGGCCCGCGAACATGTTCGCGAAGAGTCGCACCGCGTGCGTGAACGGCCGGATCAGCAGGTTCGAGAAGAATTCGATGGTCATCGACAGCGGCAGCACGGGACCGATCGAGGGGTCGTAGCCCGTGATGTTCTTGAAGAAGCCGACGAATCCATGCCGCTTGAACGTCAGGGCGATCCACGTCACCCAGACGATCACCGCGAGCACCAGCGGGTACGAGATGATCGCCGTCACCGGGAAGGCGGCGAGCGGAACGATGGACCAGAGGTTCATCATCCAGACGAAGAAGAACAGCGAGACCATGAAGGGCACGTACTTCTCGCCCTCACGCTTGCCGATCGTCTCGTAGACGATGCCGCGGCGGACGAAGTCGTAGCCGGCCTCGGCGACCATCTGCAGCTTGCCCGGGACGACCTTCGGCTTGGCGAAGGCGGCCCAGAAGAAGCCGACGATGACGAGCGAGCCGAGCAAGGCCAGCAGCATCGTCTTGTTGAAGTACAAGTTGCTGTCCCCGTCGCCCCACAGGGGCTCGAACAGGAACGAGTGCAGGCCCGGAGCGGGGAAGCCACAGCCGTCGAAGATGTGGCAGTCGGTCTCGAAGGCGAGCACCTGCGTCGGGTCAGCACTCACCGCGGGCTCCTTCAGCGTGGCGCATGGGTACGGCAACCTCGTTGTGTCGGCGCGGCAAGCGGCCGCGGGTCGGCACTGGACTGGTGTTTCGGATGTGGGGGCGGCCGGGGGGCATCGAGCCTCGCGATTGAGCAGGCGTCAGCTCTTGTGCCCGCGCCCGCGATGCCGCAGTTGGCACCGGACGATAGCAGGATCTCCCACCCGGCTTTATCTCGGCCCTATCCCTCACGGCCTCGACCCGGTGGTCGTGGGCCGGTCGCCGTGCTCCGAGTCGGGCTCGACGTAGAAGATCTTGGCCTTCATGTGGGCCCGAGCCTGCGCCACCATCCACACGAGTGTGGACACGACGAGACCGGCGGCGAACGCCCTGGGGTTGAACAGACTCGTGTCCTTGAACAGCCCCATGAAGATCACCAGCAACAGGAGTTGGGCGACGTAGAGCATCAACCCCATGGCCTGGAACAGGTGCGGAAGCGATTTTGCCGTCCATTGCAGGACGTACAGGCCGATTCCCATGAAGAGGATGGCGAGCACCGCGCCGACCGCGGCGCCGATGGCGCCCTTGCCCCCGGCGACCCCGGCACTGACCGCTACGGCGATCGCGCCGGCAGCCGCTGTGGGCACAGCGGTCTG
Source organism: Streptomyces griseoaurantiacus (assembly GCA_014656015.1). Taxonomy (GTDB): domain Bacteria; phylum Actinomycetota; class Actinomycetes; order Streptomycetales; family Streptomycetaceae; genus Streptomyces; species Streptomyces griseoaurantiacus. The sequence continues at coordinate 21,662 of BNBP01000042.1, forward strand.
CAACAGGTTCCGGGCGTCATTGGACGGCATGGCGGCTACTCCGCATTGCTGGTGGGGGCAGGTGTCGTCATGGACGAGCGTAGTCCCGGGACGAGGCCGAACCTCTCGGTGGAGAGGCCGGCGAGAGGCCGCCGATTGACGGTTCCTGGCTCTGTCCTGGGTTCTCGTGAACCGTATCACAAACTATTTGATGAGGTCTTTACCTGGTTGGTGTGCTAGCTGTCACACATGAGGGTGAACCTGCGCGTCTGCGCGAAAACGGGGCCCACTTGTCTGGTATTGCCCCGCTACGCACCCCCACGACTTGGCAACGCATTAGTCAGATTCTTACCTTGCGAAGTTCACGGGGAGGTCTTGCACCGGGCGGCGGGAGCCCCGGACAACGCCGGCCGAAGGTCACCTCCGCCCGCGAACTCCCAAGGCGCTGGCCCCGTTTGCCCCGGCCACCACCGGCGTCCGCGGCTCCACGTCGGCCCCCTCGGCCCCGCCCGCGAACTCGGCCCCGTCCCCGGCCGCGGTGCCGGCCGCCTCCGGGCACTCCGCCGTGGCGAGTGCCGGCTTCCGCCGCCGGTACCGGGGCGGCACGATCCGCTGCGCCCACCTCGGGGCCCGCGGCCGGAAGCGGGGCAGCAGCAGGAGGACGAGCCCGACCGCGCTCAGCGCCGCGATGCCCAGCACGATCCACATCGACGCCGAGTTCACCGAGTACGCCAGCGTCCCGAAGGCGATCAGCGCCGACCAGAAGTACATGATCAGTACCGCCCGGCTGTGCGAGTGCCCGATCTCCAGGAGTCGGTGGTGCAGGTGCCCCCGGTCCGCCGCGAAGGGCGACTGCCCGCGCCAGGTGCGGCGCACGATGGCGAGCACCAGGTCGGCCGCCGGCACCGCGATGATGGTGAGCGGCAGCAGCAGCGGGATGTAGACCGGCACCGTCTGGTGCACGGTGGCCCGCTCGGAACCGGAGAAGAGGTTCATCGCGTCCGGGTCGATCTGGCCGGTGATGGAGATGGCCCCCGCCGCGAGCACGAGCCCGATGAGCATCGAGCCCGAGTCGCCCATGAAGATGCGCGCCGGGTGGATGTTGTGCGGCAGGAAGCCGAGGCACATGCCCATCAGGATGGCCGAGAACAGGGTGGCCGGGGCGGCCGCCTCCAGTCCGTAGCCGTACCAGATGCGGTAGGCGTACATGAAGAACGCGGCGGCGGCGATGCACACCATGCCGGCGGCGAGACCGTCGAGGCCGTCGACGAAGTTGACCGCGTTGATGGTGATGACGACGAGCGCCACCGTGAGCAGGGTGCCCTGCCACTGGGTGAGCGCGAAGGTGCCGACGCCGGGGACGGGCAGCCACAGGATGGTCAGACCCTGCACCACCATCACGCCCGCGGCGATCATCTGGCCGCCGAGCTTGATCAGCGCGTCGATCTCGAACTTGTCGTCCAGCACGCCGATCAGCCAGATCAGCGCGGCGCCGGAGAGCAGGGCGCGCGGCTCGTTGGAATTGGAGAACACCGCGTTCAGGTTCGTCAGGTGGTCCGCGACCAGCAGCCCCGCGCACAGTCCGAAGAACATCGCGATGCCGCCGAGGCGGGGTGTGGGCTCACGGTGCACGTCCCGGGCGCGGATCTCCGGCATGGCTCCGGCCACGATCGCGAACTTCCGTACCGGTCCTGTCAGCAGATACGTCACCGCGGCCGTGATGCAGAGCGTCAGGAGGTATTCACGCACGGGCTTCCCCACAGGTCTCGCTGGCCATCCTCAGCCCCACACCCTAGCTGTGTCGTGCATATGGGTGAGGACTTACGGGTAGCGACGATGGTTGCACGTGTGGCGGTGCACTGGTCGCGCCTACCCGGTCACCGCCGGATCACGGGGCGAGTTGCTCCGGGTAGGGCGGAAATCTCCCGGTGAGTTCCACGACGGCCTCGCGCACGTGCCGGGTCCGCGCGCCCTCCGCCTTCCCGGCCTTCTCGTTGGTTTGCTTCAGCACGGTCCCGAGCAGCCGCCCGATGCGTGCCATCTCGGCCTCCCCCATGCCCTGTGTGGTCACCGCGGCCGTCCCCAGCCGCAGGCCGCGGGCGTCCCCGTACGGAAGCGCGCAGGTGTCCAGCACGAGGCCGGCGGCGGCGAGCCGGCCGCGGGCGGTGCGGGCGTCGACGCCCAGCGGGGCGGGGTCGACGGTGAGCAGGTGGGTGTCGGTACCGCCGGTGGTGACCGAGAGCCCCTCGGCGGCCAGGGCGGCGGCGAGCGCGCGGGCGTTGGCGACCACCCGGCGGGCGTAGACCGCGAAGTCCGGCGTCGCCGCCTCGCCGAAGGCGACGGCCTTCGCGGCGATCGCGTTCATCTGGGCCCCGGCCTGCGTGAACGGGAAGACGGCGCGGTCGATGCGCTCGGCCAGGTCGCCGCCGCACAGGATCATGCCGCCGCGGGGGCCGCGCAGCACCTTGTGGGTGGTGGCGCAGACGACGTCGGCGTACGGGACGGGGCTCGGCGCCGCTCCCCCGGCGACCAGGCCGATGGGGTGGGCGGCGTCGGCGATGAGGTGGGCGCCCACCTCGTCGGCGATGGCGCGGAAGGCGGCGTAGTCGAGGTGGCGGGGATAGGAGATCGAGCCGCAGACGATCGCCTTCGGGCGGTGGGCGCGGGCGAGGGCGCGGACCTGGGCGTAGTCGACGAGGCCGCTGTCGGCGTCGACGCCGTAGCCGACGAAGTCGAACCAGCGGCCGGAGAAGTTGGCGGGCGAGCCGTGGGTGAGGTGGCCGCCGAAGTGCAGGCCCATCGCGAGGACGGTGTCGCCGGGGCGCAGCAGGGCCGCGTAGGCGGCGAGGACGGCGGAGGAGCCCGAGTGGGGCTGCACATTGGCGTGCTCGGCGCCGAAGAGGGCCTTGGCGCGGTCGACGGCGAGGCGCTCGGCGGCGTCGACGATCTCGCAGCCGCCGTGGTGGCGGGCGGCGGGGTAGCCCTCGGCGTACTTGTTGGCGAGCGGGGAGCCGAGGGCGGCCAGCACGGCGGGGGAGGTGAAGTTCTCCGCGGCGATGAGCTGGAGCGTGGTGGACTGCCGGGTCAGCTCGCCGAGGAGGAGGTCGGCGACCCGGGGGTCCTGGTGGCGCAGGAGATCGGCGGGGGGCGCGGGCGGGAGGACCGTCATGGGGTGCTCCGGGGGCGGCGACGGCGGCGTGTTCCCACGGTAAGCCCGGGGGCGGGAAGGCGCCTGCGGGCCGCCCCGCGAGGGGCACGGCGCCAAGGGGCGCACCCCGCGCGTGCCCGGGGGTCACGCGCGGGCGGGCACTCCGGTCAGGGCGGTGACGACCGGGTCCAGGGCCTCGTTTATCTCCTCGCCGATGGAGCGGAAGAACGTCAGGGGCGCGCCGTAGGGGTCGTAGACCTCGTCCGCCTCGGCGGTGGGCGCGAGCAGCCAGCCGCGCAGTGCCGCGGCCGCCCGGACGAGCGCGCGGGCACGGGCCACCACGCCGTCCTCCAGGGGCGGCAGGGTCGCCATGTCGATGGCGTTGACCAGCCGGGTGAACTCCTTGAGCGTGAACGTCCGCAGCCCCGCGGAGTGCCCCATGGAGATCACCTGGGCCCGGTGGTCGCGCGTGGCGGTCAGCACCAGGTCGGCCTCGATGACGTGCTCGTCGAGCAGTTCCCGGCCCACGAACCCGGAGGCGTCCGCGCCGAAGTCGGCCAGCACGGTCTCCGCGTTGGCCTCCATGGGCGCGCCCTCGTGCCCCCAGGTCCCGGCGCTCTCCACGACGAGCCCGCCCCACAGCGGGTCGCCGAGCCGGTCGGCCAGGGCGTGCCGGGTGAGGCGCTCGGTGATGGGCGAGCGGCACACGTTGCCGGTGCTGACGTGGAGGATGCGGAAGGTGTCACCGGGAGCGGCGGGCGCCGTGCTCCACGTGCCGTCCCCGTTGCCTATGCCACGCATGGGGGTCCCCCCTGCTCGAGCGCGGCCGGGAGCCCGGGGGTTTCGGGGGCCGTCAATTCGCCACCTCGAGGTCGGGTACGACCTTGCGCAGCTCCTCCGGGGAGAGCGCGCCCTGGCGCAGCAGCACGGGGACCCTGCCGGTGACGTCGACGATGGAGGAGGGCACGTTGCCGGGGGTGGGGCCGCCGTCGAGGTAGACGGAGACGGAGTCGCCGAGCATCTCCTGGGCGGCGTCGCAGTCCTCGGGCGCCGGGTGGCCGGTGAGGTTGGCGGAGGAGACGGCCATCGGGCCGAACTCGGTGAGCAGCTCGATGGCGACGGGGTGCAGGGGCATGCGCACGGCGACCGTGCCCCGGGTCTCGCCGAGGTCCCACTGCAGGGACGGCTGGTGCTTGGCGACGAGCGTGAGGGCGCCCGGCCAGAACGCGTCGACCAGCTCCCAGGCCATCTCGGAGAAGTCGGTGACCAGGCCGTGCAGGGTGTTCGGGGAGCCGATGAGGACGGGCGTGGGCATGTTGCGGCCGCGCCCCTTGGCCTCCAGCAGGTCACCGACGGCCTCCGCGGAGAAGGCGTCGGCGCCGATGCCGTAGACGGTGTCGGTCGGGAGCACCACGAGTTCGCCCCGGCGCACGGCGGCGGCGGCCTCGCGCAGCCCGGTCGCGCGGTCGGTGGCGTCGTTGGTGTCGTATCGCCGTGCCATCTAGGGGGCCTCCTCGTACGCGTACTGCATCGTTGTCAGGGGCGCGGGCCGGTTCACGGCAGCGCCTTGCGGGCGGTCGCGAACCGCGGCCGGTTGTTGAGGTCGGGGTGGTCGGCCGCGTCGGCCCAGCCCTTCTCCTCGGCGAAGATCCACGGCACCTGTCCGCCCTGGGTGTCGGCGTGCTCGACGACGACGACACCGCCGGGCCGCAGCAGCCGGTGGGCGGTGCGCTCGAGGCCCCGGATGAGGTCGAGGCCGTCCTCGCCGGAGAACAGGGCGAGCTCGGGGTCGTGGTCGCGGGCCTCGGGGGCGACGTACTCCCACTCGGTGAGCGGGATGTACGGCGGGTTGGAGACGACCAGGTCGACCTGTCCGTCGAGGTCGGGGAAGGCGGTCAGGGCGTTGCCCTGGCGCAGCTCGACCCTGGACCCCTCCATGTTCTTGCGCGCCCACTCGTGGGCGTCCTCGGACAGCTCCACGGCGTGCACGCGCGAGCGCGGGACCTCCTGGGCGAGGGCGAGCGCGATGGCGCCGGAGCCGGTGCACAGGTCGACGATGCACGGCTCGACGACGTCCATGGCCCGCACCGCGTCTATCGCCCAGCCGACGACGGACTCGGTCTCCGGGCGGGGCACGAAGACGCCGGGGCCGACCTGGAGCTCCAGGTAGCGGAAGAAGGCGCGTCCGGTGATGTGCTGGAGCGGTTCGCGGGCCTCGCGGCGGGCGACGACCTCCCAGTACCGGGCGTCGAAGTCGGTGTCCTCGACGGTGTGCAGCTGGCCCCGCTTGACGCCGTGCACGAAGGCGGCGAGTTCCTCGGCGTCGGTGCGAGGCGAGGGCACGCCGGCGTCGGCCAGCCGCTGGGTGGCCTGGGCCACCTCCGCGAGCAGCACGCTGCGGGGGCTGGGGGTCCGCCCCCCGGGATTAGGCTGCACCGCTCGTCCTCCGGTAACTGTGTTCGTCCGACCCTGCCCTGCGGCCCGCGCCCGCCTAGGCGGCGGCGAGCTTGGCCGCCGAGTCCGCGTCGACGCAGGCCTGGATGACCGCGTCGAGGTCGCCGTCCAGGACCTGGTCCAGGTTGTACGCCTTGAAGCCGACCCGGTGGTCCGAGATGCGGTTCTCCGGGTAGTTGTACGTGCGGATCTTCTCGGAGCGGTCGACGGTGCGGACCTGGCTGCGGCGGGCGTCCGCGGCCTCCTTCTCCGCCTCCTCCTGCGCCGCCGCGAGAAGCCTGGAGCGCAGGATGCGCAGCGCCTGCTCCTTGTTCTGGAGCTGGCTCTTCTCGTTCTGGCAGGAGGCGACGACGCCGGTCGGCAGGTGCGTGATGCGGACCGCGGAGTCGGTGGTGTTGACCGACTGCCCGCCGGGCCCGGAGGACCGGTAGACGTCGATCCGCAGGTCGTTGGGGTTGATCTCCACGTCGACCTCCTCGGCCTCGGGCGTGACGAGCACGCCGGCGGCGGAGGTGTGGATGCGGCCCTGGGACTCGGTCGCCGGGACGCGCTGCACACGGTGCACGCCGCCCTCGTACTTCAGCCGGGCCCACACGCCCTGGCCGGGCTCTGTGGCGCCCTGGCTGACCCCATGAGGCTTCGTCTTCACGGCGACCTGGACGTCCTTGTACCCGCCGAGCTCGGACTCGGTGGCGTCGATGATCTCGGTCTTCCAGCCGACCCGCTCGGCGTAGCGCAGGTACATGCGCAGTAGGTCCCCGGCGAACAGGGCGGACTCGTCGCCGCCGGCGCCGGCCTTGATCTCGAGGATGACGTCCTTGTCGTCGCTGGGGTCCCGCGGGACGAGCAGCAGCCGCAGCTTCTCGGTGAGCTCCTCGCGCTGCTGCTCCAGCTCCTTGACCTCGGCGACGAAGTCGGGGTCGTCGGCCGCGAACTCGCGCGCGGTGCCGAGGTCGTCCCCCGTCCGCTTCCAGGACCGGTAGGTGGCGACGATCGGGGTCAGCTCGGCGTAGCGCTTGTTGAGCCTGCGCGCGTTGGCCTGGTCGGCGTGCACGGCAGGGTCGGCGAGCTTCTTCTCCAGGTCGGCGTGCTCACCGACGAGTTCCTCGACCGCCTCGAACATCTCCGGCTCCCATGTGAAATGACGAACAATGGCTGCACCGCAAAGCGCCGGCCCCGGCGCCCCCACCGTGACGGCGGGGACCCGGGGACCGGCGCTGTGGGCTCGCTACTTCTTGGCAGCGGCAGCCTTGCCGAAGCGGGCCTCGAAGCGGGCCACGCGGCCACCGGTGTCGAGGATCTTCTGCTTGCCCGTGTAGAACGGGTGGCACTCGGAGCAGACCTCGGCACGGATGGTGCCGGACTGGATGGTGCTGCGAGTGGTGAACGACGCGCCACAGGTGCAGCTGACCTGCGTCTCGACGTACTCGGGGTGGATGTCGCGCTTCAAGGTGTCTCCTAGGTTCGGGAGGGCGCCGGGTCGCAGCCGCGGGATGCGGAGGCGTGAACCGGAGCCGACGTGCCAGTCTGCCAGCAACTGGCCGCATCCCCCAAAACGGGGGGTAGCGGCCGGTTATTCCGTCCCCGCCACGACCCCCTCGGCCTCCCCCGCCGCGGTCCCCTCGGTGGCGCTCGCGGGGATCGCCTCGTCCGCCTTCAGGGCCGCCCACACCTGTGTGGCCCTGGCCCGGTCCACCAGCACCCGGTTGCCGTTCGCGGGGTCGTAGCGCACCGGCATCGTCACCATGTCCATCCGGTCCGCGCCGATCCCCTTGAGGCCGCCCGCGAAGGACACCAGGTTCTTGACCGAGCCGAGGCCGGAGTCGGTGGTGACCGCCTTCGTCGCCGTGTCCGCGAGGTCGTAGAGCTTCTTCGGGCTGGTCAGGACGCCGATGTGCCTCACCTGGGTGACGAGCGCCCTGATGAACGCCTGCTGGAGCTGGATGCGGCCGAGGTCGGAGCCGTCGCCCACACCGTGCCGGGTGCGGACGAGGCCGAGCGACTGCTTCCCGTCGAGGGTGTGGGTGCCGGCCGGGAGGTCGAGATGGCTGTCGGGGTCGTCGATGGGCTTCGTCGTGGTCACCTTGACGCCGCCGAGCTCGTCGACGAGTTTCTGGAAGCCGGAGAAGTCGACCTCCAGGAAGTGGTCCATCCGGATGCCGCTCATGCTCTCCACGGTCTTGACGGCGCAGGCGGCGCCCCCGGTGGAGTAAGCGGAATTGAACATGACGCCGGAGGCGGCGGGGTGCGCGGTGCCGTCGGCGCCGGTGCAGGCGGGGCGGTCGACGAGGGTGTCGCGCGGCAGCGAGACGACGCTCGCCCGCTTGTGACCCTCGTACACGTGCACGATCATCGCGGTGTCGGAGCGTGCCGTGCCGTCGTCCGTGCCGCCGCCCAGCTTCTTGTTGCCGCCGGAGCGGGTGTCGGAGCCCAGGACCAGGATGTCCTCGGAGCCGTTGTCGACGTCGGAGGGGCGGTGGCCGCCCAGCGCCTGGTTGAGGTCGATGCTGCGGATGTTGCCGTTGAGCTTGAGGTACAGGTAGCCGAGGCTGCTCCCGCCGAGCACGAGGACGCCGAAGGCGACCCAGGACGTGAGGCGCAGGGCCTTGCGCCGCGCGCTGAGCGGCCTGCGGCGGCGGCCTCTGCCTCCCGTGCCCCGCCCTGGGCCCTCGGGGCTCCTGTGGCCCGTGGGGCCGTGGTCCGGGGTCACGGCGTCCGGTGTGCTGTCGGCGGGCATGTGCTCCTCTGTTCGCCTCGGGTCGCGGCGGGTCGTCCCCCCATGGTCACTCCGATCGGGGAGACGGCGAAAGCCGACATGTGGTTGCACTCCCTGTTGTGCCCCCTGTGTGCGCTTTGTCACCGATGGTCCGCCGCCGGTGTGCGCGTCGACCGCCGTTCCGCTGCCCCGGACACGCCGAAGGGGTGCACGGCCGGCCGGCCGTGCACCCCTTCGTTCGCCTGTGACGCTGCGGCGGACGCGCTCAGTCGCCGTTGCCCGGCGCCGGCGTCGTCTTCTGGATCTGCATCAAAAACTCGGCGTTCGACTTGGTCTGCTTCATCTTGTCGAGGAGCAGTTCGATCGCCTGCTGCGAGTCGAGCGCGTGCAGCACCCGGCGCAGCTTCCAGACGATGGCCAGCTCGTCGCCGCCGAGCAGGATCTCCTCCTTGCGGGTGCCGGACGCGTCGACGTCCACCGCGGGGAAGATGCGCTTGTCGGCGAGCTTCCGGTCGAGCTTGAGCTCCATGTTGCCGGTGCCCTTGAACTCCTCGAAGATCACCTCGTCCATGCGGGACCCGGTGTCCACCAGGGCGGTGGCGAGGATGGTCAGCGAGCCGCCATCCTCGATGTTGCGGGCCGCACCGAAGAAGCGCTTCGGCGGGTACAGGGCCGTGGAGTCGACACCACCGGAGAGGATGCGGCCGGAGGCCGGGGCGGCGAGGTTGTACGCGCGGCCCAGACGGGTGATCGAGTCGAGCAGCACGACGACGTCGTGACCCAGCTCCACCAGGCGCTTGGCGCGCTCGATGGCGAGCTCGGCGACCGTGGTGTGGTCCTCGGCCGGGCGGTCGAAGGTCGAGGAGATGACCTCGCCCTTGACCGACCGCTGCATGTCGGTGACCTCTTCCGGACGCTCGTCGACCAGGACGACCATCAGGTGGCACTCGGGGTTGTTGTGCGTGATCGCGTTGGCGACCGCCTGCATGATCATGGTCTTGCCGGTCTTCGGCGGGGCCACGATCAGACCGCGCTGGCCCTTGCCGATGGGCGAGACCAGGTCGATGATCCGGGTCGTCAGCACGCCCGGGTCGGTCTCCAGGCGGAGCCGGTCCTGCGGGTAGAGCGGGGTGAGCTTGTTGAACTCCGGGCGGCCGCGGCCGTGTTCGGGCGCCATGCCGTTGACGGAGTCCAGGCGGACCAGCGCGTTGAACTTCTCGCGGCGCTCGCCCTCCTTGGGCTGGCGGACCGCGCCGGTGACGTGGTCGCCCTTACGCAGGCCGTTCTTGCGGACCTGGGCGAGGGAGACGTACACGTCGTTCGGGCCGGGCAGGTAGCCGGAGGTCCGGATGAACGCGTAGTTGTCGAGGATGTCCAGGATGCCCGCGACGGGGATCAGGACGTCGTCCTCGTTGATCTGCGGCTCCTGCACGTCGTCGCGGCCGCGACGGCCCCGGCGGTCGCGGTACCGGCCGCGGCGGCCGCGGCGGCCCCCGCCGTCGTCGTCGTAGCCGTCGTCCTGCTGGCCGCCACCACCGCGCTGCTGGTTGTTCTGCTGGCCGCGCTGCTGGTTGCCCTGGTCGTCGGCCTTGGTGCGGCGGTCGCGGTCACCCCGGTCGCCCCGGTCACCGCGGTCGCGGTCACGGTCACGGTCGCCGCGGTCACGGTCACGGCCGCGCTCGCGGCGGCTCTGCCGGCCCTGACGGCCCTCGCCGCCCTGGTCGCCCTCGCCGCCCTGGTTCTGCTGGCCCTGGCCCTGGTTCTGCTGGGCCTGGTTCTGCTGCGGGGCAGAGGTCTCGGCCTTCGACTCGCCGCGCGCCTCGGCGGTGACCGTCTCGGGGCTGCCCGCCTCGGCGGTCGCCCGGCGCCGACGGCGCTCGGCGGGGGCCTCGCCACCCGCAGGCTGACCGGGGATGTCGATCTGCTGCTGGGAGGCGGCCTGCTCGGCGGGCTCCTCGGTCTTCTTCGCGGCGGGCGCGGCCTCCTCGCCCGTGCGCGTGCGGGAGGTGGCCCGGCGCTTCGGCTTGGTCTCGCCCGCGGTGTCCGCGGCGGCCTTGGCGGGGGCTCCCCCGCCGGCCTGTGCCTCCTTGATGACCTCGATCAGCTGACTCTTGCGCATCCGCGCGGTGCCCCTGATACCGAGGCCCGAGGCGACCTGCTGCAGCTCGGCCAGCACCATGCCCTCAAGGCCGGTGCCACGGCGCCGCCGGGAGCCGGCACCGGTGGCAGGCGCGGAGGCGTCCGTGGCGGGCGCGGCAGCGGTGTCCTCGACACGTGCGCCCATCAGATCGGTGGTGTCGCTCACGAAGGGTCCTTCCCTGGAGCGGACGTCGGCCTGTCTGGCTCGGCGACCGGTTGTGCTGTCCGGCTTCGGTCCGAGGGTGTCGGATCGCGCCGGGGCGGTGGTCCGCCAACGCGGCGGAGGAGATTTCTGGTGATGACGCTTGCCTGAGCGGTGGCACTTGGTGTCGGTGTCACGCGGCTGGCTCACGCCGGTCCCGGAGCGTGCCCGGCAAACAGCTCAGTGTTGCCGTACGGCGTACTGCCCGCATACGTCGTACCGAACACGGTGCGGCTTGGGAGGCTCCCGGAAGAATGTCTGTCCCGAACGGGGACACGAAGCACCTCGCCATGGCGGGGTCGGGTGCAGACTTGAGGTTAACACTACCGGATCCAACAAACATTCCCCCTCTCGAAATCCGGCAACCGGACGCTGTCGGTGGTTATTGCCCGCCGCCGGCCCCGGAACCGGCCTCGCCGCCGGCTTCCGTTCCGGGGGCCGTGAGCGGCAGCACGCTCGCCCCGGTGCCGTCGAGTTCCAGCCGGTTGGCGGCCCAGCCGGGGCCCGCCAGATCGGCCACCTTGTCGGCGCTCGCGGCGTCCGCGAGGGCCAGAACCGTGGGTCCGGCACCGGAGATGACCGCCGGTACGCCGTCCCCGCGCAGCCGTTCCACCAGTGCGGCGCTCTCCGGCATGGCGGGCGCGCGGTACTCCTGGTGGAGACGGTCCTCGGTGGCGGGCAGCAGCAGCTCGGGGCGCCGGGTGAGGGCCTCGACGAGCAGGGCGGCGCGGCCCGCGTTGGCGGCGGCGTCGACGTGCGGGACGGTGCGCGGGAGCAGTCCGCGCGCGGTCTCGGTGAGGACGGGTTTCCCGGGCACGAAAACCACTGGAACGATGGAATCGGCGGGCTCGGTCCTGATGGCCCGGGCGGCGCCGGCCTCCATCCAGGAGAGCGTGAACCCGCCGAGCAGACAGGCGGCGACGTTGTCGGGGTGGCCCTCGATCTCGGTGGCGAGTTCGAGGAGCGCGGTGTCGTCGAGCCGGGACTCGCCGCCTATGGTCACCGCACGCGCGGCGACGATCCCGGCGCAGATGGCGGCGGAGGAGGAGCCGAGGCCGCGGCCGTGCGGGATGCGGTTGGCGCAGACGATCTCCAGGCCGCGGGGCTGGCCGCCGAGCACGTCGAAGGCGGTGCGCAGGGCGCGGACGAGGAGGTGGCTCTCGTCGCGGGGAAGGGTCTCGCTGCCCTCGCCCGCGATGTCGATGTGCAGCCCGGAGTCGGCCACCCGGACGACGACGTCGTCGTAGAGACCCAGCGCGAGGCCGAGGGCGTCGAAGCCCGGGCCGAGGTTGGCACTGGTGGCGGGGACGCGCACCCGGACGGCGGCGGCGCGGAACGCTGGACCGGCCATCTCTCGATGACTCTCCTTGAGCTGCGGGACTTCCGGACGGGGCGCGACGCGTGGCGGCCGCGCGACCGGCGTCCGGTTTCGGGACATCTGCTGCGGGACGTGGGGACTCGGCGGGACGGGGTGACTCCGGTGAGGCGAGTGATGCGGTGACATCTGTACGGCTCGGGGTTCGGGCACGTACGGGCAGTACGTACCCGGTACGTACGGGCAATACGTACGGGACCCTCCGGCCGTACGTCCGCGGAACGACCCGGCAGGCGCCTGGCGGGCACCGGAACCGGCCGCGTGGGGTCGCGCGAAGGGCGCGGCACCGCGGCATATGCGGCGGGCGGGTTCGGTACAGCCTATCGAAGGTGGGTTCAGTGGCGACATAGGGCGCACGGGAGGCGCACGATGCGTGTCGCCTCCCCGCCGTGCACCCCCGCACCGCCGCGCCGCCGCCCCCGGGTGGGCGACGGCGCGGACGGCATCGTCAGGCCAGGCCCAGCCGCTCGGCGGCCGTCGCCGCGTCGACCGGCACGGTGACGGGCTGCGGCGCACCCGCGACGGCCCAGTCCGGGTCCTTGAGCCCGTTGCCGGTGACCGTGCAGACGATCGTCTGGCCCGGGTCGACCTTGCCCTGCTCCGCCGCCTTCAGCAGGCCGGCGACCGAGGCGGCCGAGGCCGGCTCCACGAAGACGCCCTCCTGCGCCGCCAACAGCCGGTAGGCGCGCAGGATCTCGCGGTCCGTCACCTCGTCGATGGCGCCGCCGGACTCGTCCCGCGCGGCCAGCGCGAACTGCCAGGAGGCCGGGTTGCCGATGCGGATGGCGGTCGCGATGGTCGAGGGGTCCTTGACGACCTCGCCGCGCACGATCGGCGCCGATCCGGAGGCCTGGAAGCCCCACATGCGCGGGGTGCGCGAGGCGATGCCGTCGGCGGCGTACTCGGTGTAGCCCTTCCAGTAGGCCGTGATGTTGCCCGCGTTCCCGACCGGCAGCACGTGGATGTCGGGGGCGTCGCCCAGCATGTCCACGATCTCGAAGGCGGCGGTCTTCTGGCCCTCTATCCGTACCGGATTGACCGAATTGACCAGCGCCACCGGGTAGTTGTCGGAGAGGGAGCGGGCGAGGGTGAGGCAGTCGTCGAAATTGCCGTCGACCTGGAGGATCTTGGCGCCGTGGACGAGGGCCTGGCCCATCTTGCCCAGCGCGATCTTGCCCTGCGGCACGAGCACCGCGCAGACCATTCCGGCACGCACCGCGTAGGCGGCGGCGGAGGCCGAGGTGTTGCCGGTGGAGGCGCAGATGACCGCCTTGGCGCCCTCCTCCTTGGCCCGCGTGATGGCCATCGTCATGCCGCGGTCCTTGAAGGAGCCGGTGGGGTTGGCGCCCTCCACCTTCAGGTGGACCTCGCAGCCCGTGCGCTCGGAGAGCACCTGCGCGGGTACGAGCGGCGTGCCGCCCTCGCGGAGTGTGACGACCTCCGTGGTGTCGGAGACCGGCAGCCGGTCCCGGTACTCCTCGATGATTCCGCGCCACTGGTGGGTCATTGCTGGTTACTCTCCTTCAACCCGCATGATGCTGGCCACGCCCCGTACGGTGTCGAGGCTGCGCAGCGCCTCGACGACGCCGGTGAGGGCGGCGTCGGACGCACGATGGGTGACGACGACGAGGGAGGCCTCGCCGTCTCCGTCCGGTCGGCTCTGCTGGCGGACCGTGTCGATCGAGACGCCGTGCTCGGCGAACACGGTGGCCACCTGGGCCAGTACGCCCGGTTTGTCGGCCACGTCCAGGCTGATGTGGTACCGCGTGACGACCTCGCCCATCGGCGAGACCGGCAGCCGGGTGTACGCGGACTCGCCGGGTCCGGTGGTGCCGTTCAGCCGGTTGCGGCAGACGGCGACGAGGTCGCCGAGGACCGCGGAGGCGGTGGGCGCGCCGCCCGCGCCGGGACCGTAGAACATGAGCTGTCCGGCGGCCTCGGACTCGACGAACACGGCGTTGTAGGCGCCGCGCACGGAGGCCAGCGGGTGGCTGAGCGGGATCATCGCGGGGTGCACGCGCGCGGTGACCGACTCCCCGTCCGCCGCCCGCTCGCAGATGGCGAGCAGCTTGATGGTGCAGCCCATCTCCTTGGCGGAGGCGAAGTCGGCCGCGGTGACCTCGGTCATGCCCTCGCGGTAGACGTCGTCCAGGCGCACCCGGGTGTGGAAGGCGATCCCGGCGAGGATGGCGGCCTTGGCGGCGGCGTCGAAGCCTTCGACGTCGGCGGTCGGGTCGGCCTCGGCGTAGCCGAGCGCGGTGGCCTCGTCCAGGGCCTCCTGGTAGCCGGCGCCCGTGGAGTCCATCTTGTCGAGGATGAAGTTGGTGGTGCCGTTGACGATGCCGAGGACCCGGTCGACCTTGTCGCCGGCGAGGGACTCGCGCAGCGGCCGGATCAGCGGGATGGCGCCGGCGACGGCGGCCTCGTAGTAGAGGTCGCGGCCGTGCTCGCCCGCGGCGGCGTGCAGCGCGGCGCCGTCCTGGGCGAGGAGCGCCTTGTTGGCGGAGACGACGGAGGCGCCGTGTTCGAGGGCGGTGGTGATGAGGGAGCGGGCGGGCTCGATGCCGCCGATGACCTCGACGACGACGTCGATGTCCCCGCGTTTGACGAGGGCGGTGGCGTCGGTGGTGACCAGGGCGGGGTCGATGCCCGCGCGCACCTTGGCGGGCCGGCGGACGGCCACTCCGGCGAGTTCGAGGGGGGCGCCGATCCGGGCGGCGAGGTCCTCCGCGTGCGTCGTCATGATGCGCGCCACCTCTGAGCCGACTACCCCACAGCCCAGCAGCGCCACTTTCAGCGGACGCGTACGCATCATCCGACCTCGTTTCCTCATACCGTCCAGGTTGGACCAGTCTCACGCAACGGACCGGAATTCCTGCCCTTGGTCCGGATTGTGAGACATCTATTTCATTGCCGCGACGGCGGAAGAACGAAAGATCTCCCGCCGCCGCCCATGCTTCGACCCCGCCCTCTCCCGGGGCGGGTGCGGGCTCAGCCGACGTCGAGCCGCAGCAGGTCCTCCTCGGTCTCCCGGCGCACGATCACCCGCGCCTCGCCCTCGCGCACGGCCACCACCGGCGGCCGCAGCGCGTGGTTGTAGTTGCTGGCCATGGACCGGCAGTAGGCGCCGGTGGCCGGCACGGCGATCAGGTCACCGGGCGCCAGGTCTGCGGGCAGGAACGCGTCCTTCACCACGATGTCCCCGCTCTCGCAGTGCTTGCCGACCACACGGACCAGCATCGGCTCCGCGTCACTCGTGCGCGAGACGAGCGCGACGCTGTACTCGGCGTCGTACAGCGCGGTGCGGATGTTGTCCGACATGCCGCCGTCCACGGACACGTACGTCCGCAGCCCCTCCAGCGGCTTGACGGTGCCCACCTCGTACAGCGTGAACGCGGTCGGCCCGGCGATGGCGCGCCCCGGCTCGACGGAGATGCGCGGCGTGCGCAGCCGGGCCGCCTCGCACTCGCGGGTGACGATCTCGGTGAGCGCCTTGGCGATCTCGTGCGGCTCGCGGGGGTCGTCCTCGCTGGTGTACGCGATGCCGAGCCCGCCGCCGAGGTCGATCTCGGGCAGCTCGACCCCGTGCTCGTCCCGGATGTCCTTGAGCAGCCCGACCACGCGGTGGGCGGCGACCTCGAAGCCCGACATGTCGAAGATCTGCGAGCCGATGTGGGAGTGGATGCCGATGACGTCCAGCGAGTCGAGCTGCAGCGCCCGCCGCACGGCCTCGGCGGCCTGCCCGCCGGCCAGCGGGATGCCGAACTTCTGGTCCTCGTGGGCGGTCGCGATGAACTCGTGGGTGTGCGCCTCGACCCCGACGGTCACCCGGATCTGCACCCGCTGCCGCTTGCCCAGCTCACGGGCGAGGTGCGCGACCCGCACGATCTCCTGGAAGGAGTCGAGCACGATCCGCCCGACGCCCGCCTCGACGGCCCGCCGGATCTCGGCCGGGGTCTTGTTGTTGCCGTGGAAGGCGATGCGGTCCGGGGCGAGCCCGGCGGAGAGGGCGGTGGCGAGTTCGCCACCGGAGCAGACGTCGAGGTTCAGCCCCTCCTCGTCGAGCCAGCGCACGACGGCACGCGAGAGGAAGGCCTTGCCGGCGTAGAAGACGTCGGCGTCGTGCCCGAAGGCGGTGCGCCAGGCGCGCGCACGCGCCCGGAAGTCCTCCTCGTCGAGGACGTACGCCGGCGTCCCGACCTCCTCGGCGAGCGTCTTGACGTCGACCCCGCCGACGGTGACGACACCGTCCTCGTCGCGGGTGACGGTCTGCGCCCACACCTTGGGGTCGAGGGCGTTGAGATCGACGGGCGGAGCGGCGTAGTGGCCCTCGGGGAGGACGTCGGCGTGCCGGGGCCCGGCGGGATGTGCGGAACGACTCATGGCGGCGAGCTCTCTACTCTTATTCTCTGCGACTGCGACTGCGTGCTCTGAGACCGGGCGGTGACGGGGGCAAGACGCCCGCGACCGCCCTCAGAGATGGACGGGTGCACTGATGCCGAGCAGGGACAGGCCGCCGGCCAGCACCGTCCCGGCGGCTTCGGCGAGGGCGAGCCGGGCACGGTGGGCGGCCGAGGGTTTCTCGTCGCCGAGGGGCAGCACGGTGTGCTGGACGGCGAGGAAGGCGTCGGCGGTGCCGACGAGATGCCGGGCGAGCCGGTCGGGCGCCCGGTGCCGCGCGGCGTGCGCGAGGGCGTGCGGATACTCGGCGAGCGCGCGCAGCAGGGGCCGCGCGTCGGTCTGGGCCGTGTCCCCCGGCTCAGGCACGAGGTGGAGGCGGGCGCCCGCGCGGGCGAGGGCGCAGGTCCTGGCATGGGCGTACCGCACCCGGAACAGCGGATTGCTCTCCCGCTGCACGAGATGCTCGGCGGTGATCCGCGGCCGGTCGTGCCCGGCGGGATGCAGCAGCGCCCACCGCGAGGCGTCCCCGCCGAGCGGCGCCGGATCCTCGGCCGCCGGCACGGGCCGCAGCGTGGCGGGCTCCCCGTGCGCGACCTCGACACGCCCGCCCTGACTGGCGATGATCCGCACGAGGGAGTCGGCGACGACCTCGGCGCGCACGTCGAACGGAACCCGCAACAGCACGGGTTCGTCCCCCGCGCACTCCTCGGAGTACCCGTACCGCTCCCCGTCCGCCCGGATCCGCCGCACGAGGGCGGAGGTGGCGAGATCGTCGGCGAGGTGGACGTTGAGGAACCCGGGCCCGCTGACGAGTACATCGGCGACCCTGTCGGCCCGGCACAGCCGCGCCCGCAGTATCTCGGCGACGTCGCGGGGCGGCCGCCCGGCCTCGCGGGCGAGCCGCAGCGCGATGTTGGTGGCGTAGTCCCCCGACCCCCCGGGCCCGGGCGGCGTCACCACGGCCCGCGAGGGCACGACCACGTCCAGCTCCCCGTCCTCGACAGCGGACCGCACCGCGCGCAGCACGGTACGGGAGAGCTCTACGGGGGTCACGGGACAAGCGTAGGGGAGGAGGGGGGTGCGAGGGCGAGTCGAGGGGGCGGGGGTATCGGGATGTGGACGGGGGTGGGGTTCCCGGGGCGGGGGCGCCTGTGCGGGGAGGGGCCGGGGGCGGGTCAGGGGCTGGACTGCGGCCGAGGCTTCTGCACGGGTGCGTTGGGGGGCGGGTCAGGGACTGGACTGCGGCCGAGGTCCCTACACAGGCGCTGGGGAGCAGGTCAGGGACTCGACTGCGGCGCCCCGGCCCGGCCGGCCTGCCCGGCCTGACCCGTCGGCCGATCGGCATCTCCGGTTCCGGATCCGGAACCGGAACCGGCACCACGAGGAGCACCCCCGCCGACACCAGTCCCTCTCCCCCGTCCCCTCCCTTGCTCCAACAGCTCTCGCACGATCCGCACGAGATCAGCCGGATCGAACGGCTTGGCGAGGAAGGCATCGACGCCGACGTCGAGCCCGCTCTCCACCTCGTACTGGGTGCAGGCACTGATGACGGCGAGCGGAAGATCACGGGTACGGGGGTCGGCACGCAGCTGGGCGGCGGTCCGCAGCCCGTCCAGCCTGGGCATGACGACATCGAGGGTGACGACGTCGGGCCGCACCCGATGCACGACATCCAGGCACTCGACGCCATCGGCCGCGGTCACGACCTCGATGCCCTCCAGCTCGAGGTTGACCCTGATCAGCTGCCGGATGACCTTGTTGTCGTCCACAACAAGAACCCGGCCGGACGCGCCTGGCACAACTCGAGAGTAGGTCGAGCCACACCGCCCCGTCCGGCTTTTCCCGACTTCTGCCCCGTGAGGGGGGCGGAGGGCTTGCCGTGTAGACGCGCCGCCTTGGCCTCCTCCCCAGAGGCACCCCGCCAAGCAGCGGGAGAGGCGCCCGCTCCCTCCCCCTCAACATCAAAACCCGTTCATGACCACCACGGAGGAGCTGGTAGTGTTCTACCCGTCGCCGCGAGCAACACCAACCGCGACCGACACGCCCCCGTAGCTCAGGGGATAGAGCAACGGCCTCCGGAGCCGTGTGCGCAGGTTCGAATCCTGCCGGGGGCACTTCGCAGGAAGTGCCTAAAGACCCCGCCATCAGCGAGTTCGCTGAGTGCGGGGTCTTGTCGTATGTGCAGGCGGGTGCCGCCGGAAGCAGCCGTTTGCCAGTGGTCACGTAATGACGACGTAATGATCTTGAAGGGCTTCGCAGCAGGTCAGCGAGCGTCTCGCGGGTTTCCCCGGGCGCGCTCTCGATTCCCCTGAGGCTCCACCACGACGGTTGCAGCTCATGCAGTTACCGCGCGGAGGTTTATTCACGGCCGCACCACCACAACAATCATGCTGATTTGCAGCAGCACGCGCAGAGGGGGGCGGGTGGCTCAGTCAGAGATACCAGTGGCATTGATTGGTTTGGGTGGCGCCATCGCTGGGGCAGCAGCCACAGCCACGGTAGGCCGTCTCGCAGGACGGCACAGCGTCCACGCAGCACTCGTTGCGAAGGTGGACGGCCTTCAAGACGAGCTGACAACGTTCTGCGCCCCATTCGTCGAGGCGAGAGTCCAGTTGTCCCCGGCCCTCACTGGTCGGACGCCCACCAAACCGTGGCGAGACCTGGCTCCCCAGATGTCCCGTGCCGCACCACGTTGGACGTCCATGGGAGCGGATCCACTCCGGCTGTGGGAGATGCCCGGGATCGTGCGCCGCAAGGCCGACTACGTTGACGACGAAATGCGACTTCACCAGTCCCGCTCCGCTGAGCTGCTTTCCCCAGAAGTGCATACAGCTGTACGCGAGCTACATCAAGACACCAAGGAACTTATCCAGACATACACCCAGGAATTCAAACGCCTTGCCAAGCGCGGGATGGGAGTCATGTAGCGCCGCCCCGGAAGAGTGGGCAGACCGGAGCCCCGGACCGTTCGTGGCCCGGGGCTCCCGCCCATCGATCAAGTGGCTGTGTCAGTCCGTCGAGTCATCCCCCTCCCCCAGTCCCTTTCATGATCCGGTCGTTCATCTCCTGTTCCTGGCCGTCGATGCACTTGGCGTAGATCTTCAGCAGGACGTCCACCGAGTGGCCCGCGCGAGCGGCGACCTCCGGGGCGGGTACGCCGGAATTGAGCCACTGCGAGAGGCCCGCGTGACGGAGGTCGTATGGCCGGAACGCCAGGGCCGAGACCACCTGATCCGGGAGGAGCGCCAGTTCCCGAGCCTGCTTCCACGCCCGGGAGTACGAGGAGGCCGCGATCACGTTGCCCCGCTCGCTGGAGAACAGCCGGCCCTCCTTTGCCGTGCCGAACTCCTTCACGTGCTCTCGGAGCAACCGGACCAGCGGAGGCGGGATCGGCACGACGCGCACTTCCCCGTGGGCCCGCTGCTTCAGGCCCCGCCGGTCGTGTGCTTCCCCGGAGTCCGTCCACGCCTTACCGGCAGTCGGACGGGTCTCCGCCAGCTCGATACGGCCCCAACCGGAACCCGGAAGCACGCAGTCGGAGCGACGGAGCCCCAACGCCTCCCCCGGTCGCATGGCCGCGTAGTACAGACACCCGAAGAACGCCCGCAGTCGCCGGCCGCTCGCCCGGTCGTAGCCGCCCACGTACGTGAGCGCGGTCAGCAGCTCCCGGGCCCGCCGAGGGTTGACCACCACCCGGCGGTCGACCTCCTGCACGGCCCGTTTTCCGCGCTTGCGCCTGACCCGGCTCAGTGGGTTGGACGGCAGATGCTCCAGCTCCACGGCGTATTCGAGTGCGTTGAAGACCACTGCTCGCCGTCGCCGGTATGTCTGCGTCGCGGCCGGTTTGCCATCGAGGCGCCGGCTCAGCGCATCGATCACCTCGTGTGCACGGGTGACCTCTTGCAGCTCTGCCACGGGCAGGGACGCCTTCTCGATCCAGCGCACCGCCGCCGCGATCTCCTCCGGCCGTTCCCGCTCCCGCCGGGGCACCGGCAGGACGTATGACCGCAGCGCCCGCCGCAGCACCTCCGGAGCGGGCCGCCCCCGTCCCGGCTTGACCAGGGCGGGAACGACCGTCGCCAACGCATCCGTCATGCTGTCCCGCTGCTTGGCCGACGCCTCAGCCCACCGGGCATCCACGTACTTCACCGCCAGGTCCAGGAACGACAGGGCAGCTTTGCCGCCGCGCAGCGAGTCGGGCAGGCCGGTCACGGTGTCGAACGGTTCGCCCTTGTCCGCCGCGCGCAGGAGCTTGGCCCGGAAGCGGTCGGCCAGTGCCTTGGTTTTGTGCGACTCGTGGAACGGTTGGCCGTCCACCGACCAGCGGACGAGGTGGGTCGGTTTCTTTGCCGAGCGGTTGACGCTGAGCTTCCACACGACGACCTTGTACGACTTCACGACGCCACCCCCTCCGCCCGTTCCTCCAACCAGTCGTTGAGCACGTCCCGCCGGACCCTCAGCTCCCCGTTCGGGAGGCGGATGCAGGCCGGGGCGAGGCGCAGGGGCCTTGACCCCGACTCCTGAACACGGGTTATGCGGCTGAAGCCAGCGTAGTTGGTGTGTGTTGGAAGGTGTGCTCGAAGACGATCGGTGATCGTTGTCCGAGGTGGGAGTGTCGGCGTCGGGTGTGGTAGCGGTGGAGCCATCGGAAGGCGCCGATTCGGGCCTCGCGCTCGTCGGACCAGCTCTTTCGTCCTTGCAGGGTCTCGCGTTTGAAGGTCGCGTTGAAGGACTCGGCGAGGGCATTGTCCGCGCTGGACCCGACAGCGCTCATGCTCTGTTGCACCCCTGCTGACCTGCAGGCTTCGGCGAATATCCTGCTCATGTACTGGGCTCCGTGGTCGGTGTGCATGATCGATCCGGCGAGGCTGCCGCGAGTCCGGATGGCCGCGGCCAGGGCGTCAGTGACGAGGCCGGTGCGCATGTGGTCGGCGATCGCCCAGCCGGTCAGACGGCGCGAGGCGAGGTCGATGACGGTCGCCAGGTAGCAGAACTTCCCGCCCTCGATGGGCAGGTAGGTGATGTCGCCGACGTACTTCGTGTTCGGCCGCTGGGCGGTGAAGTCGCGGCCGATCAGGTCCGGGGCCTTGGCCGCGGCCGGGTCGGGGACGGTGGTGCGGTGCCGGCGCCGCAACCGGACCCCTTCGATCCCGAACGCCCGCATGATCCTGGCGACGCGCTTGTGGTTGAGCGCTTCTCCGCTCGTCTCGCGGAGCTCTGCGGTGATCCTCGGGGCTCCGTAGGTGCCGTCCGATTCCTGATGCACAGCCCGTATCCGGACGGCCGGCCTCGCGTCGGCCGCCTGCCGGGCGGCCCGGTCCACAGCCGTCCGGCGCCAGTAGTAGAATCTCGAGCGGCTGACGCCGAGGATGCTGCACAGCCGCTTCACGCCGTAACGGCGCTGGAGGTCGGCGACACACTGGAAGCGGTTCACCAGCGCGTCTCCCCGGCGAAATACTTCGCCGCTTTCCGCAGGATCTCGCGCTCCTCCTCCAGCTCACGGACCTTCTTCCGCAGAGCGGCGTTCTCCGCTTCCAGCGGGGCCGGCGGCTGAGCCGGTTCCTGCGTCCGCCGTCCCCGGGGCCGACTCGCTCCGGCTGCCCTGACCCAGTTCCGCAGCGTCTCCGGGTTGATCCCCAGATCAGCGGCGACCGACCTGATCGTCGCTTCCGGCCGCGACTCGTACAGCGCGACCGCGTCCGCCTTGAACTCCGGCGGGTAGTTCTTCATGACCACGAGATGTCCGTTCTCAGATCCTCAGGATCCAGTGTCTCGTGTGTCCAACATTCGGGGTCAAGGCCCAGGGCTCCGGCCGTCGTCACGGGCCGGCCGTGGCCGCTTGCTCTGGTCGACGGCAAACCCCTTATAGCGTGGCTGAAGCCGGTGGGGGTGCAGCGAGGCATACGCGTGCATTCTCGGCCGGCACACCCGCCGTCGTAGCTGACTGTCGTCGGCTGACGTTCGTGCCACTGCCGTGCCAGATGCAGGGGTCAGCCACGGTCAACGGGGTTGTCTCACAGCCGAGTTCTCGACAGGCTGACCAGGTATCGAAGCTCCAGGCCAGCGCCCATACTCCCCCGCCTCTCTCCTAAAGCAGTTGTACCCGCCGTACAGCAGACCCGCGCATGGGGAGCTGTGCTGGAGTAACACGACGAGGGCAGGCATGCCGGAACACGGTGGGATGGAACGGGTTCTGCCATCTACATGGGGGCGGAGGTCGTGTCCAAGCACCCGGGCTTCCCACTCCGTCCCCGCGTCGCGCACACTCATATCCGCAGCCCAGTCCCATACGACGGCCGCGCCGAAGAGGTTGGTTGTGGAGGTTGTGGTGGTTCCTCGTGAGCTGGTTCGAGTGGCTGCGCGGCAGCAGTCGGGGCCGGCGGAGTCCTGAACAATGACGCCTACCCACCAGGGTGGCTGGGCCGTCTCTGGGCTGTCCGAGGGCGCTCAACAGTGACCGACAACGACCAACGACAACTACTAGGCACGCGGGGACATCGCGCCTGACCAGCTAAAACCCAGCTCACCAAGATCCCCGGCAAGACCCCGGGCAAGAAGGCATAGCCTTCGTGCTTCCAGTGGTTCTCATTCGGCGGCGTACGTCACGTGACTCTGCGGAGGTGTCGGGCGGCAGGGTCATCGTCGCTGCCAAGGCCTACGGTGCAGTTCTTCGATGCGGGCCATTCCCGGGGGCCGGGGACGAGATGCTCTCTTCCAACTGGCCCAGGCCCACCACGAGAACAGGGAAGTGGCGACCAGGCCACGAATGATGCTTGGGGCGCCGTGTCCGTTTACGACGCTGAGCACGCCGCCGATGGCACAGAGGACGAAGAAAAGAGCAAGGAAGGACCAGATCACGATCTTCATGTCGGGGAACGGTAACCGGCCCTCGCCGGCCCTTGGGAAGCAGGGGAGCAACACCCACCCCGCACCGGAGGTCGCTCGCCGTCAGTGCTTCCGACGGTGTCTCGCCGGCCGAGGCACTGATGGCGATGTTCGAGGTTCGGGCCAGGTCGAAGGCCCCTGTAGTCAGCCGAGTACAGGCCGCGCCAAAGGACGTCTCCGAGTCGGCCGCGCCGGCGACACTGACGGCAGTGGTGACGGCAACGGCGGCGGACGGCAGTACACGTCGGCGGTCACCCGCGGCAGCGGCGCAGAAGGCCCCGCAAGGCCCAGCCCGCGTCTTCCAAGCGCTTAAGCGTCCGGGCGGCCACGGCCCGTTGCGATGGGATACCAGAGCACCACAACCGCACCAGATCGAGCGGGGAAGAGCCGGCAAGCACGGGAAGTCCGGCCGAGCCCGAAGCCAACGCACCTCATCCGTTCGCGCCTGGTCAGCGCCCGAACCAGCCAAATGATCGCAGCTTCCCGCGCTGAGGGGCTCAGACATCGTCGTTGGCCGTCGCCGCTTGCTCCGGTCGGCTTCGGAGGCAGCGCGGTGGAGGCTGGTGGGGTACGTCTGGTCGGCCGACGCGCCCGCCATCGTGGCTGACTGGCGTCGGTTGAGCTTCGTGCCGCTGTCGTGCCAGATGCCGCGATCAGCCACGGTCACCGGGGGTGCCTGGAGGTCGAGTTGCCGGCCGTCTCGCCAGTCGTCGAAGCCCCGAGTCACCAGCCTTTGGCGTGCCACGGGCGAGTCCGTTTCTGTCCTGGCCGGCAGCGGTAGCAGTAACGGACGAATGGCAAGGCTGGGGCCCTTGCGGCAGCATAGAAGGAGGACGGGTCTTCAGCTCAGGACGATGTCAGGAGCTAGTCATGACCACAAACGAGCGAGTCCAGCACAGGGAAGACGCCGCGTTCTTCGAGGAAGTGAAGGCTGTCTCGGAGCGGTACCCGGAAGCGAAACGCAGGTATGCCATCGCGAACCTGGCGCTCGAGAACGAGATGGGGATCGATTACGACCGGCAGGTCGGGGTCTCCCGTATCGAGGATGGCCGGATCATCAAACGTTTCGTGGACCGTGACGACCCGATTCTGGCGAGAATGCGACTCTGCATCTTGCGTGACATACACGGCAACTGCCTCGACTGGAGAGAAGCCGAGGAATGACGGGGTAGTTCGCCGCCTCCCCGCGTTCACGACCACCACCGAAAGCGGCGGCCCTCACCGGCAGACGCCGGGTTCTGTGAACCGTCCGGCCCGTGGGCCTCGACGCAGCGGTGGATTGTTCGTGGACTGAGCTGGCTCCCCCCCCTGCGCAGGGCCTCCACCCGCTGCTTTGAGCTGGCCCGAAGCGGCCTCCGGAGCTGTGTGGCGGTGGGGAAAGCTGTTCGCCTCGCCGGCTTGCCGGCTCGAGGCGGGCTGCGGCGTTCGTCCGCAGGGCGGTGTCCGGGGTGTCTGTGCTCTGAGACGAAACCGGGAGCCGCCCAGTGGGCGGCTCCCGGTTTTGGTCGAGGGCGAGGGAAGCGGAAGAGCTCGCTTTCGAAGAGGAGTTGAGGAGGAAGTCCTTCCATGGCCTCGCCGTTGGTCACCGTAGCAGTCAGTCGGGGATCAGGTCGCGTAGGTTTTTGAGGGTGATGATGCGGGAGTCGGGGTGGAGGCCCTCGGGGGATTCCAGGCCGATGTAGGTCACGGGGTCGGGCGGGGGCGTCCAGGCGCCGGTGCAGAGGGTCACGTTCGCGGGGGCGACGGGCATCAGGTCGAGTAGGTGGCGGACCGTCAGTTGGTCGCGTTCTACCAGGGCGCGGACCAGCTTTGCCACGGAGACCTGGTTCTCCTCGACCCGGTTCGCCGAGGGGGTGCCGGTGAGGTAGAGGTGCAGCCATTTGGCGCGCCACTGGTTGTCCTCGCCGCGCTGGAAGACCAGGGGCAGTGCCACTCGGCCCGCTCCTCGCAGGTCCGACTTCATGCGCACCGTGCGCGGCTCGAACGGGCGGCCTTTCTGCTCCGGCTCGCGCAGCATGAAGCCGAAGAAGGACTCCTCGACCTCCTCGAAGCGTTCGCCGGCGAAGATGTTGACCTGCGGGACGATGAAGGTGCCGCGTACGCGGTCGAGGGACAGTTCGATGAACTCGGTGGCTCCGTCGGGGGCCTCGGTGATGTCTCCTGAGTGCTTGCCGCCCACGGCTGTGAGGTTCGTGTAGGAGAGCCAGCCGTCCGTGCTGTAGTCGGCGCGGAGGAGCAGGGCGGAGAGGTCGTAGTCGGTTCTTTCCTCGGTCTGCTTCCAGTAGACGAAGAAGCGGAGCCGCTTGCCGTCGACCGCGGAGGTGGAGCCGCGTGGGAGGACGCCGAGGCCGGCCGTCGTCGCCCGGCCGGTGAGGGGGAGGGCGACGTCGAGGATCTCGGGGTCGATCAGCAGGCGGTCCGGTGCCGGGAGGCGGCGGCGTATCTCGGTGTCGAGGGCGGCGATCAGGCGGTCGCGGTCGGCGGCCGGTACCGGCCGGCGGGCGTCCGGGGTGACCCAGGCGCGGCCCCGGCGGTTGACGAAGATGCGGGGTTCGCCGGTCTCCCGGGCTCGGTTGTGGAGGTGCTCGCGCACCGAGAGCACGACCCGGCCGGAGACGTCGGGGGCGACCCGCACCGCGGCGTCGACCACCGCGTCCCGTTCCTTCTGGTCGGCGGCGGTGCGCAGCAGGAGGTCCAGGGCGCGGAAGAGCTTGCCGGGGGCGGATTTCAGTAGTTCTACCGCGCCGAGGACGTCGTAGGCGTTCAGGTGCTCCTCGAGCAGGCTGTCGAAGGAGCGTGCCTGCTTCTCGCCGCGCGCCACCGCGAACACGTCGGCGGCGTGCGGCCAGCGCGGGTACTCGTGCGGGTGCAGGCGCTCGCCGAGCCGCTTGAAGGGCTCCCGGTGCCGGTTCACGTCGGCGAGCTTCGCGGGGTTCGCCGCGATCACGGCGTCGAGGCCCGCGAGCAGTGCCCGGCGCAGGGGGCGGGGCAGCGTGCGGAAGCGGGTCGGCTCCTGGAGTGTGACGTCGCCGCCCGACAGGGCGCAGGCGAGGCGCAGTACGTCGGTCACGGTGTCGAGGAGGAGGTCCTCGCCGACGGTGAGCCGGGCCTCGTTGACGACCGCACGGTTCTCCCGGACCGGGATCGTCTCCGGCTGGGGGCCGAGGACGCACCACTCGGCGAGGGTCCTGAGGTCGCGCAGGTCGTCCTCGCCCAGCGGGGTCGTGCTGGCGGCGAGGGAGAGGTAGAGGTCGGTGAGTTCGTGGTCCGGGTCCCGGCCGAGGTGCAGGACGGTGACGCGGTCGCCCGCCGAGGCGATCAGTTCGTCCTGGGCCGCGAGCATCTCCTCGTAGGTGTGCTGGTAGCGGCCGTAGGTGGGGAGGCTGAGCAGGTTCAGGGCGCCTCGCGTCAGCTGCGTCAGCACGTTCTCGCGGGAGTCGTCGTCGGTGAGGGCCTCGGCGACGCATCGTGCCCAGAAGTCCTCGGTGTCCGGGACGTTGGCCGGGAAGTCGATGAAGTACGTGTTGTGCCGGACGTGAGCGCCGACCATCTCGCTCACGGTGCTCAGTGTCTGCCGGGCGGTGTCGAGGACCACGGACTCGGACAGTCCCGACAGCCGTTCCAGCAGCTCGGTCGAGAGCTTGAAGCCCACGGACGTCAGCGCCGCGTCGAACTGCCGGGCGGCACCGGCTCCTTCTCCGGCGGGACCGTCCGGGGACACGAGGCGGTGGGTGTGCCGGAGGACCAGCGATTCCAGAGGGTGTGCCATTCGACGGATGATCGCAGAGGTGTGCGGGCCGGCGCACGAGTGTTTTTCGACCGCGCCGACCCGATGCCCCCTTCGGTGGCAGTCCTTGCCGTCGTCCGGCATCGGAGGTTGGGGGTCATGACTCCACGGAGGCCGCGAGGCCGGTCTTCAGTTCGCGTTCCGTCGCCTGGATCGCCGCCTCGGGTCGTTGGCCGGGGATGTGGTCGTCCACCACCGGCTTGCCCATCGCCGCAGCGATGCGTGCCTGCAGCACCTTGCGGCGCGCCTCGAAGAACGCGTCGAAGTCGTCGGCCCGCATCAGCTCGGCATCCGCGAGGTGCGTCCTGATGCGCTCCGCGACACCTTCCGGGCTGGTCTCGGCCGCCTTGGCGAGCCGCTGCAGGTACTCGGACGGTGCGTGGCCTCCGATGATGCGGTTGGTACGGGCAGTCAGCGGTGTCTTGTTGACGACGGAGTTGTAGACGGAACGCTCGTGGTCGTTCTTGCGGCACCATGCCTGGGGGAAGATGTGGTGAATGTCCATCGCCTCATCGAAGTAGACGCTGACCTCGGCCTTCTCCCCGGTTCGCCAGTCCGTGGCACCCGCCTTGAGCAGGAGGGCGTAGATGCCCTTGTACGCGGCGCTCTGCCTGGTCCGCAGGGTCAGCAGGCGGCTTGCCGCGAACTGCGCCTGGGTGACCGTACGAGGTTCACGCGTCGACCCGCGGATCCAGTCGACGACGTCGGGGAGGTCGAGATTGAAGCGGGTTTCTGTCGTGCCGCCATACAGTTCGCCGAAGACTCCGCACCAGTACCAACGGGCGAGCTTGTCCTGCGCACCCGCAGTCTCCGCGTCCTCGCCGGCGAGGGCGAAGATGGCGGCCAGGGGGATGAGCTGGGTGCCATAGGGGAGGAAGCGGGTGTCGAAGACGAATTCCTGACGCAGGAACTTGGCGGCGGCCCTGAAACCTGCGACGACACCGGGCGCGTACCGCTGGTAGTCCTCCAGGCTCAGCGCCAGCATGTCCTTGCGCTTGCAACCGATACGCGGCAGGCGCTCCTCGTCCGTGCCGGCCTGTTCCTCGCGGTAGCGCCGCTCCGCGGTCGCGAGGAGGGTGACCGCCTGCAGGAAGTCCGTGTTGGAGACCTCTCGCAGGATGGCGTACTCGGGCGCCTCCCAGGCGGCACGGCACTCCTGCCAGTGCCGTCTCAGATCGAACTCGTCGGCAGCGTATGTCGCTGTCAGCAGCTCGAACACAGTGAGAGTGACCCCGCCCGTGTTGACCTTCTCGAAGACCTGGCAGACGG
The DNA here is from genome assembly GCA_014656015.1 of Streptomyces griseoaurantiacus. Taxonomy (GTDB): domain Bacteria; phylum Actinomycetota; class Actinomycetes; order Streptomycetales; family Streptomycetaceae; genus Streptomyces; species Streptomyces griseoaurantiacus. Next base: position 50,017 of record BNBP01000042.1, read on the forward strand.
CCTGACGCGGGGTGTTCGCGCCGAGTTCGATGACCGGGAAGTGATAGAGGTCGAACGATCGGATGAAACCGTCCCGAAAGCCGTACCAGAGCTCCATCGCCTCCGGGGCGAAGCCCCAGTGTCGAGCAAAGCCGTCACCCCATGAGTTGTCGAACAGAGAACGCAGCGGGAAGACGCGGTGCTGGTACTCCAGCTCCCTTGTCGAGTAGTCCTCGAGGACCTCACCGCGGAAGTTGACCACCTTCCGTGTGGGTGGGATGAAGCGGATGGCCTCCTCACGGTCCTCGTTCTCGTCGAGTGCCTTCACCATGTCGACGTAGAACCAGCCGCTCACCCGGCGCTTGCGCTCGTCCTGGGTCTCCACCGGCTTGTCCATCGCGAGGGACTGGAAAAGTGAGGTCAGCCGCTGCTGACCGTCGAGGACGAGGGACTCGGGTTGCGTCCGCTCGTCCGGGGTCGCCCCCTCGATCGGCCTGTACTTGAACCTCACGTCGCCGCCGCCCTCGAGTAGCATCACCGTCCCGATCGGGTAGTTGAGGGACACTGAGGCCAACAGGCTCGCCGTGTTGGGCCAGGGCCAGACCCAGCCGCGCTGGAACTCGGGCAACTGGATCCGTCCTGAGGCAACTTGCCGCAGCAGATCCCGTAGGGGCCGCTTGTCGATGCTGAACGTTTCGGTCGCCACATCTCCTCCTTGTGCAGCACAACGCGTGCGTGAGCACACGGTCACATGGCTCCCTCACGGGCCAAAGCCGTTTCGCTTGACTTTCCTCGACGGCAACCCCGCTAGGGCAGGGACAGGCCCGCGATGACCGACGTGCCGCGGGTGGGGCGGGGGCGGACCGTCCAGGTGGCGGCCAGGTGGTCGACGAGGAGGAGGCCCCGGCCGGCTTCGGAGATGGGGTCGGGGTGGGTGACGGTGGGTTTGCCGGTGCCGGGGTCGGAGACGGCGAGCCAGTAGTGGCCTTCGGCCGGCCAGAGGACCAGTTCGATGAGGCTCTCGCTCTTCGGGCAGGTGCCGTGCCTGATCGCGTTGGTGACCAGTTCGGAGGTCAGCAGGCGGAGGTCCTCGCCCAGGTGGGGGCGGAGGGCGTGCGGGAGGGAGTCGATGACCGCGCGGCGGGCGCGGGGTACGGAGGCGGCGTCGGCGGGGAAGTGCCAGTGGGCGGGGACGCGGGGGATCTCGGGCATGGCGAACTCCGGTCGGGTGCGTGAGGGTTCGGGGTCGCCGGTGGCCTGCCGCCCTGGTCGCGGGCGCACCCGCCCCAGGGCGGACGGGCATGCTCGCGCGGTGCGCTTCCGGCGTTGCGGTGTGTTGCTGGCGCGCTACTCAAGCTAGCGACCACTGCGGCACGGTGCCACAAGTTCGGTGGCAAATTGCCACTATCGGGTTGGACCGGGGATGCGGGGGCGCGGCAGACTGGCGGGGCCGGAGAGAGAGGACAGCGTGTCGATGCGAAGCGCGCCCACGGAACGTCAGCAGCGGCTTGGGGCCGAACTGCGGAAACTCCGACTCGCGGCGGGGGCGAGCACGCAGTACGCGGCCGGCCTGCTGGGGCTGGATCGCGCGAAGATCTCCAACATGGAGGCGGGCACCCGGATCACCAGCCCGGAACGGGTACGGACGCTGGCCAACAACTACGACTGCTCCGACGACGCTTATGTCGAGGCGCTGGCAGGCATGGCCGAGGAGACGGAGCCGGGCTGGTGGGAGCAGTACCGCGGCACCTTGCCGTCCGGGCTGCTCGACATCGCCGAGCTGGAGTGGCATGCCAACCGTCTCCTCACCGGGCAGATCGTTCATCTGCCCGGCCTCCTGCACACCGAGGACTACGCCCGTGCGGTGTTCGAGGCCGGGTTGCCCCGACTGTCGCGCCTCGAGGTCGAGTTGCGCGTGCAGCACCGCATGCAGCGGCAGCGGGTACTGGTGGAGCCGTTCTCACTCCCGTACGTCGGTTACGTCCACGAGGCGGCCCTGCGGATGCGGTCCGGCGGGCGCAAGGTCACGCAGGTCCAGCTCGCGCACCTCCTGGACATGTCCGAGCGGGACAACATCACCCTGCGGATCATTCCCGTCGGCGCCGACGGGTTCCCCGGGGCAGGTCACGCGCTGTTGTACGCGGAGGGGCCCGTCCCCCAGCTCGACACGGTGCAGTTGGACTCCACGCACGGTCCCGAGTTCCTGCACGCCGACGCCCAGCTCGCCAAGTTCCGTGCCCACCTGGCCTGGATGGACGCGAACTCCCTGAGTCCGGCGGACTCCCGGGAGCTCGTGCACGCCGTCACCCGCGAACTCTGAGGAGCCCCATGTCCGGCATCACCTGGGAAGACCCGTACTGCGCCGAGGGAAACAACTGCTTCCGCCTCGGGACCGATGACGACGGGAACGCCTACATAGCCGTCGCCGGGCAGGAGGAGCGGTATCTCACCGACTCGCTCGACGCCCTGCGCACCCTCATCGTCGAGATCAAGGCGGGCAAGGCCGACCACCTCCTGTAGGGGCCTGGGCCCGTCGGCTCCTCCACGTCGCAGGGCGGGGCGGAGCAGGTTGCGGAATTGCTAAAATTAGCAATTCCATAGATGCTGCTTTCGTCAGGTGTGGAGCCTGGAGCGGCCGGGCGCGGAGGGTGGGGTGCGGTGGGCGGGGTGTGCGGTGCCGTGTGGGCTCGGTTGGCGGGGTTGCTGCCCGGGCGGGCCGAGGTGGCGCAGGTGCGGCGGGATCCCCGCCGGGATCTGCTCGCCGGGCTGACGGTGGCGGTCGTGGCGTTGCCGCTCGCGCTGGGCTTCGGGGTGTCGTCCGGGCTCGGGGCCGAGGCGGGCCTCGCGACCGCGGTGATCGCGGGAGCGGTGGCCGCGGTGTTCGGCGGGTCGAATCTGCAGGTGTCCGGTCCCACGGGTGCCATGACGGTCGTCCTGGTGCCCATCGTGGCCGAGTTCGGGCCCTCCGGGGTACTGACGGTCGGGTTGATCGCCGGTGTGCTGCTCCTCGCGCTGGCGCTGCTGCGGGCCGGGAAGTACATGCGGTACGTGCCCGCGCCCGTGGTGGAGGGGTTCAGCCTGGGCATCGCGTGCGTGATCGCCCTGCAGCAGGTGCCGAACGCGCTGGGTGTGGACAAGCCCGAGGGCGAGCGGGTGCTCGTCGTCACATGGCGTGCCGTGCGGGAGTTCGCGCGGCACCCGGACGGGACCGCGGTCACGCTCGCGCTCGCGGTGGCCGCCGTCATGCTGCTCGGTGCCCGCCGGTGGCCCAAGGTGCCCTTCTCGATCCTCGCGGTGATCGGGGCCACCGCGGTCACGCAGCTCTCCGGGCTGGCCGGGGCCCGGGTGATCGGTGACCTGCCGTCCGGGCTGCCCGCGCCCTCGTTGGCCTTCCTCGACGTGCACGCGCTCGGCTCGCTGCTGCCCTCGGCGGTGGCGGTGATGGCGCTGGCCGCCCTGGAGTCGCTGCTGTCGGCCTCCGTCGCCGACGGGATGACGGTCGGGCAGCGGCACGATCCCGACCGCGAGCTGTTCGGGCAGGGGCTGGCGAACATCGCCGCTCCGCTGTTCGGCGGGGTGCCCGCCACCGGGGCCATCGCCCGGACCGCCGTCAACGTGCGGTCGGGGGCGACGTCCCGGCTCGCGGCCCTCACCCACGCCCTCGTCCTCGCCGTGATCGTCTTCTCGCTCGCGCCCCTGGTGTCCAGGATTCCGCTCGCCGCGCTGGCCGGTGTGCTGCTGGCGACCGCCGTCCGCATGGTCGAGGTCGGCTCGCTCAGGGCCATGGCCGGGGCCACCCGGTCCGACGCGGTGATCCTGGTGCTCACCGCCGTGGCCACCCTCGCGCTGGACCTCGTGCAGGCGGTGGTCATCGGCCTCGTGGTCGCGGGTGCGCTCGCTCTGCGGGCGGTCGCGAAGCAGGCCCGCATGGACCAGGTGCCGCTGGACGCCGGGGACCACAGCGCCGAGGAGCACGCTCTGCTCGCCGAGCACATCGTGGCGTACCGGTTCGACGGGCCCCTGTTCTTCGCGGTGGCCCATCGCTTCCTGCTGGAACTGGCCGAGGCCGCCGATGCCCGCGTCGTCATCCTGCGGATGTCGAGGGTGACCACCATCGACGCCACCGGCGCCCTGGTCCTGAAGGACGCCGTGGAGAAGCTGAACCGGCGCGGCATCGTCGTGATGGCCTCCGGGGTCCGCGCCGGCCATCGCCAGGTCCTCGACTCCGTGGGAGCGCTGGATCTCCTCCGTCCGGAGGGGTGCGAGTACGCGCGCACGCCGGCGGCGATCCGGGCGGCGCGTGCCCATCTGCAGCGGGTCGGCGTGCTGCCCTCGGAGCCCGCTCAGGGGACAGGGCGGGTGGGGGATGCCGGGACAGGGACAGGGACAGGGACAGGGACTGAGGCAGAGGCGGAGGCGGAGGCTCGGTGAGGGCGTCGCCCACGCCGCCCGCCGCCGCGCCCGCCGTGTCCGTCGCCCCCGCCGTGCCTGCCGTGTCCGTCGCGGAGCGCACGTGGTGTGGGATCGTTCGCCCGGTGGTTTCGGGGTGCCGGGGGACGCGGGGGAGGATGGACGCCGTGCCGAGGACGGCGGGACGGCCACGTTCCGCCGCGGACCGGACGCCGAGGACGCCCGGCCGTGGGGGCGGGGACGCCCGTCCGGGGGCGGGGAGAGCGAGGACATGATGAGTACGCCGCTGTACCAGTTGAAGGCGGAGTTCTTCAAGACGCTCGGTCACCCGGCGCGCATCCGCGTGCTGGAGCTGCTGAGCGAGCGGGAGCACGCGGTGGCCGAGATGCTGCCCGAGGTGGGGATCGAGCCGGCCCATCTGTCCCAGCAGCTCGCGGTGTTGCGCCGGGCGAACCTCGTGGTGTCCCGCAAGGAGGGCTCGACCGTCTATTACTCGCTGACCAGCCCGAAGGTCGCCGAGCTGCTCAGGGTCGCGCGCTCCATCCTCTCCGGCCTGCTCGCCGAACAGCAGGAACTGCTCGCCGCCCTCCAGGCCGGGACGCCGCGCGGGGACCGGCGGGCGTAGCCCGGTCCGCCGCCGGAAGCCGGCGGCGGGCTACTTGTGCGCGTGCTCGCCCACGTAGAAGAGCAGCCAGACGAAGCCGGCGAAGAGGTGGGTGCCGAAGATGTAGAAGCCGGCGCGGAGGGCGATGCCCCGCTCCATGCGGCGTTCCGAGTCGCCGCCCCCGGCTTCCGGTCGCGCGGCGGCCTTCTCCCCGGGGCGGGCCCCTTCGGTCTCCTGGCTCATCGGGGCGTCCTTCCTTCCGTCGGTGCTGTCGGCGTGGGGCTCGGGGTCGGTGTCCGGCCGGGCGGCGGTCACGCCGCGGGCTCCGTCGTCCGCAGCTCCTCCAGCAGTCGCTGCTGTCCCGCGAGCAGGACGGAGAGGATCCGCCGGGCGGCGGCCAGCAGGTCGGCCACGTCACCGCCGGCCAGTTCGTAGACGACGGTGGAGCCGGAGCGGGTCGCGGTGACGATGCCGGAGCGGCGCAGCACCGCGAGCTGCTGCGAGAGGCTGGAGGGCTCCACCTCTATGTCGGCCAGCAGTTCACGCACCGGCCTGGGGCCGTCCTGCAGGAGTTCCAGGACCCGGATGCGCACCGGGTGGCCGAGCATGCGGAAGAACTCGGCCTTCGCCTCGTACAGCGGAACCGGCATCCCACTCACCTTCCGTGCGCCCGGGTGTGTCCACTGCGGCGTTCCGGCGACGGGGCCGCGCGCGACCGGGACAACGGCCGAGGCAATTGGTCAATTGAAGAACTCTTCAAGTCTAGCCCGCACCGGCCTCCCCCTTCTGGACGGGTGGCTGAACGACCGTTTAGGATGCTGTACATGCGTTCAGTCGCCGAGGGAGACCGGACCGCGCGGGCCGTCATTCGGGACGAGGCCCTGCGGTTGTTCGCCGTGCGGGGGCCCGAAGGGGTCACCGTGCGGCAGATCGCCGAGGCCGCGGGGGTGTCGGCGGCGCTCGTCGTGCACCACTTCGGGTCGAAGGACGGGCTGCGGCAGGAGGTCGACCAGTACGTCCTCGACGTGTTCGAGGGGATGCTGGGCGAACTCGCCGGGGAGGACGGGGCCCGGCTGGTCGAGCCCGGGGCCTCCTCGGGACTGCTGAGCGAGGTGTTCGGGCGGTATCTGCCCGAGGGATCGCCCCTGCCCGGCTATCTGCGGCGGCTGCTGCTCGGCGACTCCGAGGCCGGGCGCAAGGTGTTCCAGCGGTTGTTCGAGCTGAGCCGGGGCGCCCTGGACGGGCTGGTGGCCGGTGGGGTCGCCGTGGCCGGGCGGGACGCGGAGGTGCGGGCGGCCTTCCTGCTCGCCAACGACCTCGCCGTCTTCCTGCTGCGGGACCGGATCGCGGAGACGCTCGGGGTCGATCCCCTGTCCGGGGACGGGATGGCCCGCTGGGGGGCCGAGATGCTCAGTGTGTACGCGGGTGGGCTGCGGGCCTCGCCCCCGGAGGGGCCGGCGGCCGGTCCGTCCTAGTACCGGTCCCCCGGTCCCTATCCCGGCCCTCGGTCCCGACCTCGGTCCTGGCCCTCGGTCCCGGCCCCGGTTCCGGTCCCCTGCCCCCGGCCCCCGGCCTTCCGCCCCGTCCCGGTTCTCGTCCGCTCGTCCTGAGAGGTGCGTATGCCTGTCGACTCCGAACCCCTGCTGCGGGCGCGGGAGGTGCACAAGTCGTACGGGAAGCGGTCCGTGCTGCGCGGGGCCGAGCTCACCGTCGCGCCGGGCGAGCTGGTCGGCGTCGTCGGGGAGAACGGGGCCGGGAAGTCGACCCTGCTGAAGATCCTCGCGGGGACCCTCGCGCCCGACCGCGGGGAGGTGTCCCTGGCCGGGGCGCTCGGGTACTGCCCGCAGGAGCCCGTGCTCAATGCCGCGCTGACCGTCGAGCAGCACCTGCGCTACTTCGCCGCCGCCCACCGGCTGCCCGACCTGGGCCGGGGCCGGGAGCTGCTGTCTCTCCTCGGGTACGAGCGGTACGCCGACACCGCCGCCGGGGAGCTGTCCGGCGGGACGCGGCAGAAGCTCAACCTCACGCTCGCGCTGTTGCACGATCCCGGGCTGCTGCTCCTCGACGAGCCCTACCAGGGCTTCGACTGGGAGACCTATCTGCGGTTCTGGGATCTCGTCGAGGAACTGCGGGGGCGGGGGAAGGCCGTCGTCGTCATCACCCATCTCGTGTTCGAGCAGGACCGGTTCGATGTGCTGGCCGATCTCGTGGACGGGCGGCTCTCGCCGCGCGAGGCGGCGCCGGCGGAGGGCGGGGAGCGGCATGTCCGTGTCTGAAGGGGCCGATGTGTCCGACGTGTCCGGGGGGAGCGGGGGGCGGCCGGCGTTCGGGCAGTTCCCCACGGCCCTGCGGTTCTCCGTGCGGGACCAGACGCGGAATCGGCTCGCCGGGCTGCTGCTCGCCGTGTTCGTGCCGGTCTGGTACCTGCTCATGGACATGCTCGCCTCGGGCGAGACACTGGAGTTCCGGCTGTACTCCACCGGTGAGGTGCTGCACGTCGAGGGCGGCCGCCTCACCCTCATCTCGGCGGGGCTCAACTCCGTGACGATGATCGCGGGGTTCGTCGTCTTCGACGCCGTCCGCAAGGCGGTCGCCTTCGACCGGCGGCTGGTGTTCGCCGGGTTCCGGCAGTCCACGCTCATCGGGGCCAAGACGCTGGCCGTGGCGGTGGTCGCCACCTCGATCGCCCTCTACACCGCGCTCGCGATGCTGCTGTTCTGGCGGCCGTCGGTGGGCGGGTGGTGTGCCGTGCTGGGCGGGTTCACCGTCATCGCGCTCACCTACGGGGCCCTGGGGCTGCTGCTCGGGGTGCTGGTCAAGCGGGACCTGGAGGGGTTCTTCCTCATCATCATGGGCGCCCTCATGGACACCTTCCTGCAGAACCCGCTGGGCAATCCGCTCGCCAACAAGCCCGTCCTCCAGTGGTTCCCCTCCTTCGGACCCATGCAGTTCGCGGTCGGCGGCAGCTTCGGGGACACCGCCCTGTGGGGGCATCTGGGGCTCGGGCTGGTCTGGGCGGGCGCCTTCACGGTGGTGGGGCTGGTCATCTTCCGGGTGCGGACGCGGGAGCGGGTCCGGCCGGCGGCCCCCGCTCCTGTCCCCGGCACCGTCCCCACCCCCGGCTCGGCCGCCGCTGCCTCCGCCCCCACCCCCGGCGCCGCCGCCTCCGCCGCCGCCTCCGCCTCCGGCTCCGGCTCCGGCGATTCCTCTTCCGTCCCCTCCCGTCCTGCCAAGGAAAGGTGACCATGTCGCACGAGGACAACCCGCGTCGGCCGCAGCCCCCCACCGGATGGCGGCGGGTGGCGTTCCGTCTGCCCATCCGGCTGTACCGGGCGGGGCTCGGGCCGCTGCTCGGGAAGCGGTTCCTGCTGCTGCACCACGTGGGGCGCACGTCCGGGCTCGCCCGGCAGGTGGTGCTCGAAGTCGTGTCCTACGACGGGGAGAAGGACGTCTGGACCGTCGCCTCGGGATTCGGGCCGAAGTCCGACTGGTACCGGAACGTGCGGAAGCGGCCGGACGTGGCCATCCAGTTCGGGAGGCGGCGGGTCGCCGTCACCGCGCACTTCCTGTCCGCCGCCGAGGGCGGGGACGTCATGGTCGACTACGCCCGCCGGCATCCGCGGGCGGCCCGCCGGCTGGCCCAGCTCATGGGGTTCCCCACGGACGGCAGCGAGGCCGCCTACCGGAAGATCGGTGAGGCGACCCCGTTCGTGCGGCTCGTGTCCTGAACGCCGGCCGAACGAACCGCTGGGGCGTGTTTCGAAAGTAGCGCCGTCCGCACGAAGGGCGGGTCCGGCGGCGTCTGGTGCGTGCGATCGCAAGGCGGAGGGCCGCCCCGATACTGGATGTATCGGGGTGATCCCGACAACGCGGCGAGCGGGCGTGCCAGACGCCGCCGGACAGGCGGGACTTTCGGAACACGCCCTAGCTGTTCTGTCCACGGAGGTTGGTGACAGGTTTCACGGTGGGTGATCTTGAATGAGTGAGGGCCTTCCGGGTTCGGTGTGGATTGCGACGTCAACACCGAGCGGAAGGCCCTCATGCCCCACCGT
>BNBP01000043.1 GCA_014656015.1 Streptomyces griseoaurantiacus
CCGCGGCCCCGCTCCTCCCTCGGGAGGAGCGGGGCCGCGGTGCCGTCCGGCGAGGGCCCGGCCCGCCTGTCAGAGGAACTTCGCCTTGCCCGGACCCTCCTCCACGAAGCTCCGCATGCCCCGCTCGCGGTCCTCCGTGGCGAACAGGCCCGCGAACCAGTTGCGTTCGACGGTGAGCCCGGTCTCGATGTCGGTCTCCAGGCCCGCGTCCACCGACTCCTTGGCCGCGCGCAGCGCGAGCGCCGGACCGCGCACCAGCCGCGCCGCCCAGGCCCGGGCCTCCTCGTACACCTCGGCGGCCGGGACGACCCGGTCCACCAGGCCGAGGGACAGCGCCTCCTCGGCCCTGACCTGACGGCCGGTGAAGATGAGGTCCTTCGCGCGGGACGGCCCGATCAGCCGGGACAGCCGCTGGGTGCCGCCCGCGCCGGGGATCAGCCCGAGCAGGATCTCCGGCTGGCCCAGCTTCGCGTTGTCCGCGGCGATGCGGTAGTCCGCGCAGAGTGCCAGCTCGCAGCCCCCACCCAGTGCGTACCCGGTGACGGCGGCGACGACCGGCTTGGGGATGCGGGCGACGGCGGTGAAGGACTCCTGCAGGGCACGGGCGCGCACGACCATCGCGGCGTGGTCCATGTCCCGCATCTCCTTGATGTCCGCACCGGCCGCGAACACCTTCTCCCCGCCGTAGAGGATCACCGCGCGCACGTCCTCCCGGCGCCCGGCCTCCTCCGCGAGCTCCTTGATCCGGTCCTGGACGGCCACGTTCAGCGCGTTCATCGGCGGCCGGTCGAGCCTGAGGGTGCCGATGCCTTCGGAGACTTCGAAATGTACGGTCATGCACGCAGGTTAACGCGCGCTAACGGCGGTGCCGCCGGTGCCCGGCCACCTCTTCCCGGGCCCGCCGTGTCCCGGTCGTTATGTCCGCCCCCTTGCAGTTGACACGGTGTCTCATCCGCCGCCGGGGGACGGATTCCGGCCGAACCGGCCCGTAGCTCCCGCCGGGCGGTCATGATGAGGGCATGGCGGGGCTGGAGGGCATCGATCAGCCGCGGGGGCAAGGCCGCGCGACCGCCGCGCGCTGGACGCCCGCGGTCGAGGACGAGCGGGCGCTGAAGGCGCTGGATCTGTTCGGTGACCCCACGGAAGCGGAGGTTCCGCTCCCCTCGCTCCCGGAGTCCGCCGCGACCGCCCGCCGCCTCGCGCAGGTCGTGCTGCTGCGCCACTGGGGCCTCACCCCCAAGCTGACGGAGGACGCCGTCCTGCTCGTCTCCGAGCTCGTGGGCAACGCCGTACGGCACACCGGCGCGCGCGTGTTCGGGCTCCGGATGCACCGCCGCCGGGGCCGGATCCGCGTGGAGGTGCGGGACCCCTCGCGCGGGCTGCCCTGCCTCATGCCGGTCCAGGACCTGGACGTCAGCGGCCGCGGCCTCTTCCTCGTCGACACGCTCGCCGACCGCTGGGGCGTGGACCTGCTGCCGCTCGGCAAGACGACGTGGTTCGAGATGCGCGCGCCCTGAACCCGCCCCCTTCCGGCCCCGAGAGGGCCGGACCCGGGCGACCCGCCCCCCTCCGCCGTACGGGCGAATAGGACGATATGCGGACGGAGAGTCCTTAAATGGACGGGTGACCACCCCGCCCCCCGCCCGACGGCAGGCCCTGCGCACCGGTGCCGGAATCGCCGCGGCCGCCGCCCTCACCGGCACCGGCGCCTGCGCGCCCCCCGGCCCGCCGGCCGCGAAGGCCGCCCCCGCCACCACACCCGCCCCGTCCCGCACCACCGCGCCCACGCCCACCGGGACGGCCCCCGCGTCCCCCCGGGCCCACCCCGGCCTCCCGGCCCAGATCGCCCACGGCCCCCGCACCCGTCCCCGCGTCGCCCTCACCTTCCACGGGCAGGGCGACCCCGCGCTCGCCGAGGATCTCCTGCGCGCCGCCGAACGGGGCGGTGCCCGCGTCACCGTCCTCGCCGTCGGCGACTGGCTCGACGCCCACCCCGCGCTCGCCCGCCGGATCCTCGACGGCGGCCACGAACTCGGCAACCACACCCAGCGCCACCGCGCCGTCAACGACCTGCCCGAAGCGGAGGCGTACGCCGAGATCGAGGAGTGCGCCCGGCGCCTGCGCCGACTCACCGGCTCCATCGGCACCTGGTTCCGCCCCTCGCGCGCCCCCCGCGCCTCCCCGCTCCTCGTCCGTCTGGCCCGCCGCGCGGGCTACCCGCACGTGCTGTCGTACGACGTCGACTCGCTCGACCACACCGACCCGGGCGCGGACGCCGTCACCCGCACGGTCCTCGACGCGGTCCGCCCCGGTTCCGTGGTGAGCCTGCACCTCGGCCACCCGGACACGGTCGCCGCCCTCCCCGCCCTCCTGACCGGACTCGACCACCGCGGCCTGCACGCGGTGACCACCACGGAGCTGCTGAGCTGATGCCGTCCGCCACCCGCACCCGCACCCGCCTTCCCCTCGCCGCCACCGCCCTCCTCCTCGCCCTCGCCCCGCTCGCCGGCTGCGGCGACGGCTCCTCCGGCACCGGCACCCGCCAGGCCGCCGCCCCCACCGCCCCCAGCCCGTCCGACAAGGCCGCCGCGCACCGAAAGGCCACCCCCGACGGCCTCCCCGGCATGCCGCCGCTCCTCGACCCCGAGGACGTCTACGCCGCCGACCGCCCCGGAATGCTCTCCCCGGTCGTCAAGGACTTCCCCTCCCGCGTGTACGTCCCCAACACCGAGTCGGACACCGTCACGGTCATCGACCCGAAGACGTACGAGGTGATCGAGACGATCCCGGTCGGCCGGCAGCCCCAGCACGTCGTGCCCTCCTGGGACCTGAAGACCCTGTGGGTCAACAACGACAAGGGCAACACCCTCACCCCGATCGCCCCCGCGACCGGCCGCGCGGGCGAGCCGGTCGACGTCCACGACCCCTACAACCTGTACTTCACGCCGAACGGCAGGTACGCCGTCGTCATGGCCTCCCTCGACCGCGAACTCGTCTTCCGCGACGCCCACACCATGAAGACCGTCCGGACCGAACCGGTGAGCTGCTACGGCGTCAACCACGCCGACTTCTCGCCCGACGGCCGCTACTTCATCGTCTCCTGCGAGTTCAGCGGCGAACTCCTCAAGGTCGACACCGAGCGGATGAAGGTGGTCGCCGAGCAGAAGCTCCCGTTCGACGGCGCCATGCCGCAGGACGTGAAGATCGCCCCCGACGGCAGCCGCTTCTACATCGCGGACATGAAGGCGAACGGCATGTGGGTCCTGGACGGCGACACCTTCGCACGGCCCTCCTTCCTGCCCACCGGCAAGGGCTGCCACGGCCTCTACGTCAGCCGCGACTCCCGCGAGATGTACATCTCCAACCGGGGCGAGGGCACCGTCTCCGTCTTCGACTTCACCAAGGGGAAGCTGACGAAGAAGTGGCACCTCCCCGAGGGCGGCAGCCCCGACATGGGCGGCGTCTCCGCCGACGGCACGGTGCTGTGGCTCTCCGGCCGCTACGACGCCGAGGTCTACGCGATCGACATCCGCACCGGGAAGCAGCTCGCCCGCGTCAAGGTCGGCAAGGGCCCCCACGGCCTCGCCGTCTACCCCCAGCCGGGCCGCTACTCCCTCGGCCACACCGGCGTCTTCCGCTGAACCCCGCGAGACCGCCGGGACCCGCTGCCGGGACTCGCCGCCGGGCCTCGCGCTTGAGTCTCCACCCACCGGAGGGTCCAGACTCGCCGACGTGACCGAGAACAGCACCGCACCGCTCACCATCGGCGAGCTGGCCCGGGCCACCGGACTGCCCGTGCGCACCATCCGGCACTGGTCGGACCAGGGCGCCCTGCCCCCGGTGGGCCGCTCCACCGGCGGCTACCGGCTGTACGACGCCGCGAGCGTCGCCCGCCTGGAGCTGATCCGCACGCTGCGCGAACTGGGCCTCGGCCTGGCCGAGGTGCGCCGGGTGCTGTCCGGGGAGAGCAGCGTCGCCGAGGTGGCGGCCGCCCACGTCGCGGCCCTGGACGCGCAGATCCGGGCGCTGCGGGTGACCCGCGCGGTGCTGTCGACGGTCGCGAAACGCGGTTCCACGGCGGAGGAGATGACCCTGATGAACAGACTGGCCCGGCTGTCGGCGGCGGAACGCGGCAGGATCGTCGCGGAGTTCGTGGACGAGACGTTCCGCGGACTCGACACCGCCGACCCCGCGATCCGCGACCGGATGGCCGGCCTGCCCGCCGACCTGCCCGAGGACCCCACCCCCGCCCAGGTCGACGCCTGGGTCGAACTCGCCGAACTGCTCCAGGACCCCGGCTTCCGCGCCGAGATGCGCACGGCGGCCGAACTCAACGCCTCCGACCACGGCGGCTCCGCGCCCGAGGGGGAGTCCCTGTGGTTCGCCCGGCGACTGGTCCGGCAGGGTGCCGAGGCCCGGCGCCGCGGCCTCGACCCCGCCTCCCCCGAGGCCGGCGCCGTCCTCGGCGAACTGATCGGCGACAGCGATCCGGCGGCCGTCCTGAAGCGGCTGGAGCTGATGACGGGCGACCGCGTCGCCCGCTACCGGGAACTGCTGGCCACGGTGAAGGGCGGCGCCCCCGCCGCCGCCCACCGCGAGGAGTTCGGCTGGGTGGTCGCCGCGCTGCGCGCCCGTACGGGCGGATAATCTGGCCTGCGTCAACAGGACGCCCGTACGGCGGCACCGCGGGTGCCGGACGGCGGACGAGGCACCACAGAAGGGGGCCGATCGGTGGCGGACATCGAGGCAGCGCGCAAGGAGTTCCAGCGGATCGACACGGACGGTGACGGCTTCATCACCGCCGCCGAGTTCAAGTCCGCCCTGGCCCAGGGCGGGGACTGGAACGTCACCGACTCGGTGGCCGACTCCATCATCGCCAGCCGTGACCTCAACGGCGACAAGGTCCTGTCCTTCGACGAGTTCTGGACGTTCCTGAACAAGTGACGAGTCGGGTACGCCCCGTACCCGGCCCCGAACGGGGGCGCCCGCCGCACACCGGCGGGCGCCCCCGCGTCCGTTCAGCGGCGGCGCGCGACGCGCACGCTCCAGCGGCCGCCGTGACGGCCGAGCACCAGCGGCAGGTCGAAGCACTTGCCGACCTGATCGTCCGTGAGCACCGCCCCCACCGGCCCCCGCGCCAGCTCGCACCCCTCGCGCAGCAGCAACGCGTGAGTCGTCCCCGGCGGCAGCTCCTCCAGATGGTGGGTGACCAGGACCGTCGCCAGCCCGGGGTGCTCCTCGCGCAGCGCGTCCAGCGCCTCGATCAGCTGCTCCCGGCCCGGCAGGTCCAGCCCGGTGGCCGGTTCGTCGAGCAGCAGCAGCCGCGGCTCGGGCATCAGCGCCCGGGCGATCAGCACCCGGCCGCGCTCGCCCTGCGACAGCGTCGTCCAGCGGGCCTCCCGCCGGCCGGCCAGCCCCAGCGTGCCCATCAGCCGCTCGGCACGCTCCTCCTGTTCCGGCGTCGGCGCCCACCGCGGCTGCGGCTCCACGGAGTTGGTCAGGCCGGTCAGGACCACGTCCCGCACCCGCAGCGCCGAACGCAGCGGATGGCGCGGATCGACGTGCCCGATCAGCGAGCGCAGCTCCCGCAGGTCCACGGTGCCCAGCCGGCGGCCCAGCACCTCCACCGTGCCGTGCGTGGGATGCACCCGGGCACCCAGCAGGCTCAGCAGCGTCGTCTTGCCGGCCCCGTTGGCGCCGAGCAGCGCCCAGTGCTCACCGGGGCGCACGGTCAGCGAGACGTCCCGCAGCAGGGCCCGCCCGTCCCGCAGGACGTGCACGTCCCGCGCGTCGAGCAGCGCCGTACCGCCGCCGTCCTCGTTCCCGTCGTCCCCGCCGCGCATCACGCCTCCGTCGCTTCCCGAGTCCTGGCGGTCCACCGCGCCCCCGCCCGGTTCACCGCCGACAGTACGGCGTGCACGGACGCCGCCGGCACCGAGGTGTCCCGGCCCGCGCCCCACGCGGTGACCCCGTCCACCCGGCACTCCGCGTAGGCGACCGCCTCCGCGTCCGCCCCCGGACCCGCCGCGTGCTCCGCGAAGTTGCGCACCTCCACCGTGATCCCGGCCCCGGCCAGCGCGTCGGCGAAGGCCGCGAGCGGCCCGTTGCCGGTGCCCTCGTGCCCGGTCCGGCGGCCCTCGCGCTCCAGTGCGCACACGAAGCGGTGCGCCCCCGAGGCGTCCCGGCTCGCCGACCAGGAGGCGAGCCGCACCGCGCCCTCCCGGCCGGGCACCAGGTACGTCGCCTCGAACAGCGCGTACAGCTCCCGCGCCGTCGCCTCCCGGCCGCTGTCGTCGGTGGCCCGCTGCACCACCCGCGAGAAGTCCGGGCGCATCCGGGCCGGCAGGTCCACCCCGTGCCCGGTCCGCAGCAGGTAGGCCATCCCGCCCTTGCCGGACTGCGAGTTGACCCGGATCACCGCCTCGTAGGAACGGCCCAGGTCCGCCGGGTCGACCGGCAGGTACGGCACCGCCCACGGCGCCTCCCGCTCCGGCACCCCCAGCTCGGCCGCCCGCTTCGCGTGCGCGGCGAAGCCCTTGTCGATGGCGTCCTGGTGGGTGCCGGAGAACGCCGTGTGGACCAGTTCCCCGGCGTACGGATGGCGCGGGTGCACCGGCAGCCGGTTGCAGTGCTCCACCGTCTCCCGCACCGCGTCGATGTCGCTCAGGTCGACCCTCGGGTCGACGCCCTGCGCGAAGAGATTGAGCGCCAGCGTCACCAGGTCCACATTGCCGGTGCGCTCCCCGTTGCCGAAGAGACAGCCCTCCACCCGCTGTGCCCCCGCCAGCACGGCCAGTTCGGCGCAGGCCACGCCCGTGCCCCGGTCGTTGTGCGGGTGGACGGACAGCACGACGCTGTCCCGGCGGGCCAGATGCCGGTGGACGTACTCGATCTGGTCGGCGTAGACGTTGGGCGTGGCGATCTCCACCGTGGCGGGGAGGTTGTGGGTGACCGGACGGTCGGGGCTCGCGTCCCACAGCGCGGTCAGCTCGTCGCACAGTTCGAGGACGAAGTCGGGCTCGGTGAGGTTGAAGGTCTCGGGCGAGAACTGGAACCGCACCCGGCCGCGCAGCCGGTCCGCGCGGCGGGCCATGCGCGTGGCCGCCTCCCGCACGGTCCGCCGCACCTCCTCACGGTCCCGCCCGAGCACCACCTCCCGCCACACCGGCGAGGTCGCGATGTACAGATGGACGACGGCCCGCTCCATCCCCTCGATCGCGTCGAAGGTGGTGTCGATCAGCTCCGGCCGGGCGGGCGTGAACACCACGGGCGTCACGTCCCCGGGCACCGCCCCCTCCGTCACCAGGTGTCGCACGAAGTCGAAGTCGGTGCGGCTCGCGGAGGGGTAGCCGACCTCGATCTCCTTGAAGCCCATGCCGGTCAGCAGGTCGAAGAAGCGGCGCTTGCGCGGGGTGTCCATCGGCTCGGCGAGCGCCTGGTTCCCGTCGCGCAGATCGACCGGCACCCACAGCGGCGCCCGTTCGATCCGGGCCGAGGGCCACCGCCGGTCCTCGGCGGGCACCCGTACGCGTTCCTGGAAGGGACGGTAGCGGTGGAACGGCATGGGTCCGGGCCGCTGCGGATTCCAGGACTCCTGGGCAGGGGCGGACGGGCGAGGGTCCTCGTGCGGGGTGTTCATGCTGGCGTGTCACTGCCTTCGGCTCGGCCGGACGGCGACCGGCGGCACGGCGGGACCCCGCGGCGGGGGTGCCGGTCGTCGTCAGGCCCCGCCGCGGCAGCCGAGGAGAAGCAGACCGCGAAGCGTCATGCCGGTACGCTATCCACACCTCAGCTCCTCAGACAAGTTGTTTCGTTCGCGGGCTCGGCGCGGTGTCGGCGCGCACTCCGGCTCCGACCGCCCCCACCCGGCGACGTAAGGTGCCCCCATGCCGCTAGACGCCGTCCGCCCCAGCCCGCTCGTCGAACAGGCCGCGGACCGGCTGCGTGCGCAGATCACCGGCGGCCAGTGGCCGGTCGGCACCAAGCTCCCGGGGGAGACGACCCTGGCCAAGGAGCTCGGCGTCGGCCGCTCCACGGTCCGCGAGGCGCTGCGCGCCCTCGCCGGCGCCGGACTGGTCCGCCCGCGGCACGGCGCCGGGGTCTTCGTCACCGCCACCGAGCCCCTCGAGGACTGGCCCACCCGGCTGCGCCGCGCCGCCGCCACGGACGTCTACGAGGTCCGCCTCGGCCTGGAGGTCCACGCGGCCGCCCTCGCCGCGGCCCGCCGCACCCCCGAGGACACCGCCGCGCTCCGCACCGCCCTGGAGGGCCGCCGCAGGGCCGCGACCGCGGACGACGCCGCTTTCGTCGACGCCGACATCGCCCTGCACGCGGCCGTCGTCGCCGCCGCGCACAACCCCGTGCTCGCCGACCTCTTCACCGAGTTCACCCCGGCCCTGCGCCGCGGCCTGATCGAGATGCTCGACCTCGTCGGCCTGCGCGCCGAGGACCCGGGCACGGGCGACGTGACCCACGAGGCCCTGGTCGAGGCGATCGCCCGGGGCGACTCCGAGGCGGCACCGGCGGTCCTGCGCACCGAACTCGAACAGACCCTGGCCCTGCTGCGCCGGTCCTGAGGGCCCGGACGCGTCCCGCCCGCGCCTCG
Source organism: Streptomyces griseoaurantiacus (assembly GCA_014656015.1). GTDB lineage: Bacteria > Actinomycetota > Actinomycetes > Streptomycetales > Streptomycetaceae > Streptomyces > Streptomyces griseoaurantiacus. Next base: position 8,606 of record BNBP01000043.1, read on the forward strand.
CCGGGCCGGTCAGGCGTCGTCCGCCCATTTCTTCAGCGCGGCCTTGCTGCCGAAGTCGGCGACGTCCTTGTCGTGCGGGTCGGACGTGTATTGGTGGAAGCGCCACTTGGCCTTGATGCGGGGCTCGCCGGCCGTCACGTAGTCGGCGATCCAGAGACCGTCGCCGGCGTACGAGGTCCTGTCGACGTTGAGCCAGAAGTTCCTGTTGCAGTACAGGAGCACCCGGTTGTTCGGCCTGAGCGCCTTGACCTTGCGGATGAAGCTGTCCTTCTCCGCGTTGCTCGCGTGGCCGCCCTCGCCGTTGGTCTCCCAGTCGACGGCGAGGAGGTCGCCGCCCTTCTCCGGGGCATGTTTGACGAAGTACTCGGCCTGGGCGGTGAGGTTGCCCGGCCACAGGAAGTGGTAGAAGCCGACGACGAGCCCGGCGTCACGGGCGTGCTTGGTCTGGGCGGTGAGCCTGGGATTGATGTAACTGCGGCCCTCGGTCGCCTTGACGAAGGCGAAGGAGAGACCGTCCGTGCCGAAGGAAGAGGACTGGTAGGCGCTGACGTCGATACCTCGCAGCATGGGGGGACTCCTCGAAGTGCGGTGTGTGGGACGGGAGTTGCCGCCCGTTCACTCTGGCACGATCCGGATGCCCGCTGGGCGTGGCCCGAAAAATATGATCGGACGCGCGGGGGTGCCCGCCCACCACGACCGGCGCCCGGCCCGGCCGGGGTTCATGCCCCGGAAGCTGCCCCTCCGTACCTCCTCCGCCCCCTCCCGCCGCCCTACCGTTCGGGGCGTCGACCGGGAGGGGCGAGGCGGGCGTGCGGGAGCATCGGAAAGTCACACGGGCGCGTCCGGCGCCTCCGGCCGCGGCCTTACGCGGGGCGCCGCCCCCGACCGGTCTGGCCGCGCTGCAGCGGCAGGCCGGGAACGCGGCGACGACCCGCTGGGTGCAGCGCACGGAGAACTCCCCGGACAATCCCCTGGCCGGGCACTACTCCCGCACGCCCGTGGCGCACCCGGAGTGGGGCACCTACCAGGAACTGATCCAGGCCGCGGGCATCCCCCAGGACGAGGCGGACGACGCCTGGCAGCTCCTGCTCGGCGGGATCGACTCGCAGGGCGAGATCAACGCCGACGCCGCGGCGCGGACGAGCAACCGCCAGGAGCAGCGCGAGCTCCGGATGAAGAACTCCTGGTACGAGCAGTTCGTCGAGATGATGACCAAGCACATGGAGCTGGAGACGCCCACCATGGCCCTGTGGGCCGGCGGCGACGAGGTCAACGACTACGCGCAGCAGAAGGGTCACACGACGCTGGCGCGCACACGCATCGGCAGGATAATCAACGTCCTGAAGCTGCATCCGGACTGGAAGCTCACGGGGCCGATGTGGAGCATCGTGTCGAAGGCCTTCGTGAACCTCGCGACCGGCCCGGTGCACATCTTCGTGCGCGCCTACAACCCCGACAGCATCCTCATCAGGCTGGAGGTCCCCGAGCTCTGGCTGGTCCAGCGGCTGAACCCGGCCGTCGAGATGATCTGGCACCCCCTGTACACCGGCCCGGACGGGAAGACGAAGGAGATCGACCGGGACTTCCGTCTCGTCGACAACGCGGAGTACCAGGGACGCGACACCTGCGTGCGTGTCCTCGTCCAGTACCTGAGGCACTTCCACGACCGGGACAACAAGAACGCCACCCCGGCCTACAAGAGCACGGAGGAGCTGCTCGCCGGCAACGGCCACAAGGACGGCATCTGAGACGCCGCACCACCGGGCCGCGCGAGGCGGCCCTCAGCACTCGATGATGTTCACCGCCAGACCGCCCCGCGCCGTCTCCTTGTACTTGACCGACATGTCCGCGCCGGTCTCCTTCATCGTCTTGATGACCTTGTCCAGGGACACCTTGTGCGAGCCGTCGCCGCGCATGGCCATGCGGGCGGCGGTGACCGCCTTCACCGCGGCCATGCCGTTGCGCTCGATGCAGGGGATCTGCACCAGGCCGCCCACCGGGTCGCAGGTCAGGCCCAGGTTGTGCTCCATGCCGATCTCCGCCGCGTTCTCCACCTGCTCCGGGGAGCCGCCGAGCACCTCCGCGAGCGCGCCCGCCGCCATCGAGCAGGCCGAGCCGACCTCGCCCTGGCAGCCGACCTCGGCGCCGGAGATGGAGGCGTTCTCCTTGAAGAGCATGCCGATCGCGCCGGCCGCGAGGAGGAAGCGGACGACGCCCTCCTCGTCGGCGCCGGGCACGAAGTCCATGTAGTAGTGGAGGACCGCCGGGATGATGCCGGCCGCGCCGTTGGTGGGCGCGGTCACCACCCGGCCGCCGGCCGCGTTCTCCTCGTTGACGGCCATCGCGTAGAGGGTGATCCACTCCATGGCGAGCGTCGCCGGGTCGCCCTCGGAGCGCAGCTTGCGCGCGGTGGTCGCGGCCCGGCGGCGCACCTTGAGGCCGCCGGGGAGGATGCCCTCGCGGGACATGCCGCGGGCCACGCAGGCCTTCATCACCCGCCAGATCTCCAGCAGTCCGGCGCGGATCTCCTCCTCGGTGCGCCAGGAGAGCTCGTTCTCCAGCATCAGCGCGGAGATCGAAAGGCCGGTCTCCTTCGTCAGGCGCAGCAGCTCGTCGCCCGTGCGGAAGGGGTACTTCAGGACGGTGTCGTCCAGTTTGATGCGGTCGGCGCCGACCGCCTCCTCGTCGACCACGAAGCCGCCGCCGACGGAGTAGTACGTCCTGGTCGCCAGCTCGGCGCCGGAGGCGTCGTACGCCCACAGGGTCATGCCGTTGGCGTGGTAGGGGAGGGCCTTGCGGCGGTGCAGGACGAGGTCCTCCTCGAAGGAGAAGGCGATCTCGTGCTCGTCCAGGAGACGCAGCCGGCCGGACTCCCTGATCGCCGCGACCCGGTCGTCGGCGCCCTCCACGTCCACCGTGCGCGGAGAGGCGCCCTCCAGGCCGAGCAGCACCGCCTTGGGGGTGCCGTGGCCGTGGCCGGTGGCGCCGAGGGAGCCGTAGAGCTCGGCGCGGACGGAGACGACGGAGTCCAGCAGCCCCTCGTTGCGCAGCCGGCGCGCGAACATGCGGGCCGCGCGCATCGGGCCGACCGTGTGGGAGCTGGACGGGCCGATGCCGATCGAGAACAGGTCGAAGACCGAGATGGCCACGGGCGGACTCCCTTGTGCGGGGTGGTGCGGGGGCGGGGACGCCGCTCCCGCGCGGTGTGGGCGCGGGAGCGGCGGCCTGGGCGCGGGAGCGGCGGCCGGGGTCCGGGGCGCGCGGGTTGCGGCGCGCCCCGGGGGTGCGGGCGTACGGCGGCGCGTACGCCCGCGGAGGGCGTACGACGGTGCGTAGCCCCGTGGACGTGCTACTTGCGCACGCCCGGGTAGAGCGGGTGCGCCGCGACGAGTGCCGCGACGCGGGCCTTCAGTGCCTCGGCGTCGAAGGAGGGCTTCAGCGCCTCGGCGATGACGTCCGCGACCTCCGCGAAGTCCCGCGCCTCGAAGCCGCGGGTGGCCAGCGCGGGGGTGCCGATGCGCAGGCCGGAGGTGACCATCGGCGGGCGCGGGTCGTTGGGGACGGCGTTGCGGTTGACCGTGATGCCGATCTCGTGCAGCCGGTCCTCCGCCTGCTGCCCGTCCAGCGCGGAGTCGCGCAGGTCGACCAGGACCAGGTGGACGTCGGTCCCGCCGGACAGCACGGACACGCCGTGCTCCCGGACGTCGTCCCGCACCAGCCGTTCGGCCAGGACGCGGGCGCCCTCCAGCGTACGACGCTGGCGCTCGGCGAACTCCTCGGAGGCGGCGACCTTGAAGGCGACGGCCTTGGCGGCGATCACGTGCTCCAGCGGGCCGCCCTGCTGACCGGGGAAGACGGCCGAGTTGATCTTCTTGGCCAGCTCGGCCGTGGAGAGGATCACACCGCCGCGCGGGCCGCCCAGCGTCTTGTGGGTGGTGGTGGTGACGACGTGCGCGTGCGGCACGGGGCTCGGGTGCAGCCCCGCCGCGACCAGCCCGGCGAAGTGGGCCATGTCGACCATCAGGTACGCGCCGACCTCGTCCGCGATCCGCCGGAAGGCGGCGAAGTCGAGCTGCCGGGGGTACGCCGACCAGCCTGCCACGATCAGCTTCGGCCGGGACTCCTTGGCGAGCCGCTCGACCTCGGCCATGTCGACCTGCCCGGTCTCGCCGTCGACGTGGTAGGCGACCACGTCGTAGAGCTTGCCGGAGAAGTTGATCCGCATGCCGTGGGTCAGGTGCCCGCCGTGCGCGAGGTCGAGGCCCATGATCGTGTCGCCGGGCTTGAGCAGCGCGAACATGGCGGCGGCGTTGGCCTGCGCGCCGGAGTGCGGCTGCACGTTGGCGTGCTCGGCGCCGAACAGTGCCTTCACCCGGTCGATGGCGATCTGCTCGACCACGTCGACGTGCTCGCAGCCGCCGTAGTAGCGGCGGCCCGGGTAGCCCTCGGCGTACTTGTTGGTGAGGACCGAGCCCTGGGCCTCCATGACCGCGACCGGGGCGAAGTTCTCCGAGGCGATCATCTCGAGGGTGGACTGCTGGCGGTCCAGCTCGGCGTCGACCGCGGCGGCCACGTCGGGGTCCAGCTCGTGCAGCGGGGCGTCGAGCAGGGACATCGAAGACCGGGATGACTGGGGGGACAAGGGTGACATGGGTGGGTTCCTCAGCCGGTGATGAAGGCGGTGTACTCGTCCGCGGAGAGCAGGTCGTCCGGGGTGCCGGAGATCCGCACCTTGAACAGCCAGCCGCCCTCGAAGGGCGCGGAGTTCACCAGCGAGGGGTCGTCGACCACGTCGCCGTTGACCTCGGTGACCTCACCCGTGACCGGGGCGTACAGGTCGCTGACCGACTTGGTCGACTCCAGCTCGCCGCAGGTCTCGCCCGCCGTGACGGTGGCGCCGACCTCGGGGAGCTGCACGTAGACGACATCGCCGAGCGCGTTGGCCGCGTGCTCGGTGATGCCGACCGTCGCGACGCCGTCCGCGGCGTCCGACAGCCACTCGTGCTCCTTGCTGTACCGCAGGTGCTGGGGGTTGTCGCTCATGGCTGAATTCTCCTGTACGCGGGGGAAGGGCCCGGAAAGGGGTCGGGGAAGGGGGCGGGAGGGGGGCGGGTGCGGGACGGCCGGACGGTGACCGGCGGGGCCGGTCCGGCCCCGCGCTGCGCCCAGTCTCCCCTCCCGTCCCATGCGGCGCGCGCGAGACGGCGGCCGCGTCGCCCAGGGGCGGCCCCGCGCGGTGCGGGGAGGGCCGGTGGCCCCGGGCGGCGGGGATGCGGGCGGTTACTTGCGGCGCTTGTAGAAGGGCAGCGCCACGACCTCGAACGGCTCGTGGCCGCCTCGGATGTCCACCGCGACACCGGCGGTGCCCGGGGCGGCGTGCGCGGCGTCGACGTACGCCATGGCGATCGGCTTGCCCAGCGTGGGGGAGGGGGCGCCGGAGGTGACCTCGCCGATCACCGTGCCGTCCGCGAGGACCGGGTAACCGGCGCGCGGCACCCGGCGGCCCTCGGCGACCAGCCCGACGAGCACCCGCGGCGGGTTCTGCTCGGCCCGTTCGGCGGCCTCGGCCAGCGCCTCGCGTCCCACGAAGTCGCCCTCCTTGCCGAACTTCACCACCCGGCCGAGCCCGGCGTCGAAGGGGGTCAGCGCGGTGCTCAGCTCGTTGCCGTACAGCGGCATGCCGGCCTCCAGGCGGAGGGTGTCCCGGCAGGACAGCCCGCAGGGGACGAGCCCGGCCGAGGCCCCGGCCTCGGTGAGCGCCTGCCACAGCTTCTCGGCGTCGGCCGGGTCGACGAACAGCTCGAAGCCGTCCTCGCCGGTGTAGCCGGTACGGGCGATCAGCGTGGGGACACCGGCGACGGTGCCGGGCAGCCCGGCGTAGTACTTCAGGCCGTCGAGGTCGGCCTCCGTCAGCGAGGCGAGGATGCCGGGGGCGGCGGGGCCCTGGACGGCGAGCAGCGCGTAGGCGTCGCGGTCGTCGCGCACCACGGCGTCGAAGCCGGCGGCCCGCTCGGTGAGCGCGTCGAGGACGGTCCGGGCGTTGGAGGCGTTGGCGACGACCAGGTACACCGGGTGCTCCGCGTCGGCGAGCCGGTAGACGATCAGGTCGTCCAGGATGCCGCCGTCCGCCCGGCAGATCATGGTGTAGCGGGCCCGGCCGGCGGCGAGCGTGGCGAGGTCGCCGACGAGCGCGTGGTTGAGGAGGGCCGGGGCGTCCGGGCCGGTGACGGTGATCTCGCCCATGTGGGAGAGGTCGAACAGGCCGGCCCGGGTGCGGACGGCGAGGTGCTCCTCGCGTTCGGAGCCGTAGCGCAGCGGCATGTCCCAGCCGGCGAAGTCGGTCATCGTGGCACCGAGGGAGCGGTGCAGGGCGTCGAGGGCGGTGCGGCGCGGGGCGCCGGAGGCGGTGCTGCTCATCGGTCGTTCTCCCGGACGAGAGGGCGTGGCGGGGCGGGCGGGAGGAGCGCGCACGGCGCTCCCCGGTCCTCCCCATCTGTCATCGGAACCTGAGAGCTTCACCGTGACCCGGCGAGGGGGTCACGGCTTGCACCTTGGGTGGGACCGCCGTGTGCACGGACGGCCCGCTTTCCAGATGTGCCTCGCCCGCGCGGTAACTGGGCCTGAGAGATTCAAGGGAGTGCTTGCTCCTTCGGCGCCCCGGTCACAGCCCTCGGGCCGGGGACTCTCCCGCGCGGATTCGAACGGCCGGTATGCGGTTGGGGCCACATCATCGCATGCCTCCCCGCCCCCGCCGCCCCGGCCCGTGTCCCCGCGTTCTCCCGCCGGTCCGCGACCCGCGCTCGCCCGCGGCCCGGTCCCGGGGGACGCGATCTTCCCGTGCGTCCCGGACGCACCCCTGATCCCGGCTCAGCCACCCTCTGTAGCAGGCCTGTTGCACGAGAGGGACGCGACGGCGAGACATGGTGCATTACCTTCTCTTTACGCTCGGCGGGGAAGGGGCACTCATGTCCCGGAGGAGGACGATCAGGGTGGACAGGACCACGGCGTACGGCACCACACCGGCCCTCGCCCTGCCCGAGCGGGCGGTCGCGCTGCCCGCGCGGCAGGCCGGGCCCGCCGCGGGCGCCGAACCGGGGTACGGCTCCGCTCCGGCACCGGTCGTGCGCGATCTGCGCGAGCGGGGCGGGCGCAGCCCGCACGGACTGATCTTCGGCCCCCGCGACGTCGTCGTCGTGACCGGCCTGCCCGGCAGCGGCAAGTCCACGCTCATGCGCCGCGCGGTCGGCGCCGGCGGCACCCGGGTCGACTCCCAGGACACCCGGGACCGCTGGGACGCCCGCGCCCCCCGCCTCCTCCCGTACGCCGTCTACCGTCCCCTCGTCCGGCTCGCCCACTACGCGGGTCTGCGGCGCGCGGTCCGCGCCGGCGGCGGCGTCGTCGTGCACGACTGCGGCACGCAGGGCTGGGTCCGTACCTGGCTCGCCCGGGAGGCCCGCCGGCGCGGCGGCGCCCTGCACCTGCTGATCCTCGACGTCGGTGCCGAGCGGGCCCGCGAGGGCCAGCGCGCGCGGGGCCGGGGGGTCTCGGCGTACGCCTTCCTCCGCCACCGCCGGGCCACCCGGGGCCTGCTGCGCGCGGTCGAGCGCGGGACCCTGCCCGAGGGCTGCGCCTCCGCCACCCTCCTGGACCGCCCCGCGGCCGGGGCCCTGCGCAGGATCGAGTTCGGGGGCGCCCACCGGCCCGGCGGGCGATAGGGTTCCGTGCCGGAACGGCACATACCGGCAGGGCAGGGTAGGAGAGGCACATGGACGTCCCGGCACAGGCGCATCCGCACGGCGGCTGGCCCGGCAACGAACTGGAAGAGGTGCTCTCCGCCTCCCTCGGTGTCCCCTCGGCCGGCGCCCGCATCGTCGAGGTGCTCGCCCGCAGCTTCCTCTGGATCCCGCTGCCCAATGGCCGCGGCGCCCAGGGCGGTCCGCTCGACCTGCCGAGCCTGGAGCTGGACGGTCAGGCGTACGTCCCCGTCTTCAGCTCCGAGGAGCAGTTCCGCCAGGTCGTGGGCACGCACATGGGGTTCACCGTCGCGCCCGCCGTGGAGTTCGCCCGGGGGCTGCCCCCGCAGGTCGGCCTCGCCGTGAATCCCGACGGCACCCTCGGCATCCCGTTGCCGCCCGAGGCGGTGGCCGAGCTGTGCCGCGGCGGCCTCGCCCCGCTGGACGGCCCCGCCTCCGGCGGCCGCGTCCGGCTCTTCGAACCCGATTGGCAGGACGACCCGGTCGACCTGCTCGCCGCCGCCTCCGCCGAGTTCGCCGCGAGCGGCGCCGTGCTCTCCGCCCGCCGCTGCCTCGCCGCGATCGAGACCGCCGAGCCCGTCATGTTCGTCGGCGTCGAACTCGCCTCCCTCGACCCCGAGGCGCACACGGTCCCCCTGGAGGCCCTCGGCCGGGCGCTGGCCAAGGCCCCCGTCACCCTCCCCGTCAACATGGTGTTCCTGGACGCCGCCCAGGACCCGGTCTGCGACTGGCTCCGGGAGAACGTCCGGCCCTTCTACCAACTGGGCTACTGACACCGGGAGCGGGCACCGCCGCGGACTTCGGCGCTCCCCGGCCCATCCCCGGGCCGGGGGCCGACCTTTAAGCTGTCCTCAGTCAATGTCTCGCGAGAGGGCGGTAGAAGGTGAGCGCGTCGGGCACGGCCGCGGCCGGGCAGGTCGAGCACATGCTGCGCCAAGTCACGCCCGGGCGTTACGACGCCTACGAGGCACTGCTCCGCGCACTCGCGGCGCCCTCCTCCGGTCATCTCTGGATGCTGCTCTGGCAGGGGCAGACCGGTTCCTCCGACGCCCAGTACGGAACCATGGAGGTCGGCGGTTTCCCGTACGCCCCCTGCGTGACCTCCGCCCAGGAGCTGTCGGCCAGCGGCTGGAGCCGGTCCTACGAGGTGGTCGACGGCCTGGAGGCGGCCCGCGCCCTCTACCCCGACCACTACGGCCTGTGGCTCAACCCGCACGCCCCCGGCGGCGGCGTCGGCATCCCCTGGCTGGACCTGCGGCGGATCGCCACCGGCCTCGACAGACAGCCGGCCGGACCGCTCCGGCTGAGTGAACCGGCCATCGAGATCCCGCAGTTCTACGCCCTGCTCACGCAGAACGCGCACCGCACCCCCGCCGTGCGCGCGCTGCGCCGCGCCTGGGTGCAGCCCGCGCTGGGCGCGCCGTACCTCGCCATCGGCCTGGACGTGTACGAGGCCTCGCCCCCGGCCGTGGACGCGGTGCGCACGATGATGCGGCAGTCGGTCGTCGCCGTTCCGGACGGGCTGCCCGTCTCGACCGTCGCGCTGTCCGATCCGCACGACCCGGTCGCGATGTGGCTGCGGGCCAGGGCCCGGCCGTTCTACGACCGTGAGGCCCACGCACCCGCCGCGGCGCCCGCCGCCGGCTACGGCTACCCCCACACGCCCGGATACTGAGACACGCGTACGCTGTCGAGTGAAGGCTGCTCATCGTACCTTCACGTTAACTCCGTGTTTCTGCGCGCGTAGAGGGCAACGGAACGAGTGGTTCCGTCGGGTTATCGGGTCTGGTGTCCCAATTGCCTACCGTCCGGCTCCTGTTACCCACTGTCCGCATAACGGAACACCTCAAAGAGCATCACGGTTACGCATCCATTCCCCGTCAACCCTGGCAACAGATCGCCGGAGCGTTGAAGACTCCCGCACCAGGGGAGCGTTCGCTCCCGTGTACGACGGACTGATCACGCCGCTACGAGCGGCAAGTGCGGGCCGGCTACCGCCGGTTGAGAGGGGTCCCTGCCAGATGACGGCACCATTGCACGAGCCGACCGCGGAAGCGGCTCCGAGTGCGGCCGAAGAAGCGGCGGTTCAAGGCGCCGGGACGAAGGCCGTGCAGGGGCGCTCCCTGGGCCGGATCGCCTGGGAACGCCTGAAGCGGGACAAGCTCGCCCTGACGGGCGGTGTGGTCGTGCTCGTCCTGGTCCTGGTCGCGATCTTCGCCCCGTTCATCGCGGACCTGGCCGGACAGGACCCCGACGCGTACCACGAGAACCTGATCGACCCGCTGTTCGGCACCCCCACCGGGTCCCTCGGCGGCATCAGCGGCGACCACCTCCTCGGCGTCGAGCCCGTCAACGGCCGCGACCTCTTCGCCCGTGTCGTCTACGGCGCCCGGATCTCGCTCCTCGTCGGCTTCCTGTCCGCGATGGTGGCCGTGGTCCTCGGCACCGTGCTGGGCATCCTCGCCGGCTTCTTCGGCGGCTGGGTCGACGCCGTCGTCAGCCGCGTCATGGACGGTCTGCTCGCCTTCCCGCAGCTGCTGTTCATCATCGCCCTGGTCTCGGTCATGCCGAACCACATGCTGGGCCTGACCGGCACCGGCGTGCGCGTCTTCGTGATGATCCTGGTGATCGGCTTCTTCGGCTGGCCCTACATCGGCCGCGTGGTGCGCGGCCAGACGCTGTCCATGCGTGAGCGCGAGTACGTCGAGGCGGCCCGCTCGCTGGGCGCCGGCCGCTTCTACATCCTGTTCAAGGAACTGCTGCCCAACCTCGTCGCGCCCATCATCGTGTACACGACGATGATGATCCCGACCAACATCCTCACCGAGGCCGCGCTCAGCTTCCTCGGCGTGGGCGTCAAGCCGCCCACCTCCTCCTGGGGACAGATGCTGTCCACCGCGATCGACTACTACGAGTCGGACCCCATGTTCATGGTGGTCCCCGGTGTGGCGATCTTCATCACCGTCCTTGCCTTCAACCTCTTCGGCGACGGCGTGCGTGACGCGCTCGACCCGAAGGGCTCCCGCTGAACTGCCGTACCCCCTACTGAGGTTCGCGAATTGTCCGCGGACCGATTGACATCCGGAGGATCCGAGATCGTGACTACCCAACGCACCACAGGGCGGCGCAAGCAGGCGGCGGCCGCCGCGATCGCGGTCGTCGCGCTGCTGAGCACGGCGGCGTGCGGCGGCAACGACGACAGCGACGGCGGTTCGAAGAGCGGCGCGGCCGGTTTCAACGCGGCCAACGACAAGGTCGCCCAGGCCTCGCTGGCCAAGAAGGGCGGCGAGCTGAAGTTCGCCAGCGCCCAGGACGCCGACTCGTGGGACACCACCCGCGGTTACTACGGCTTCATGTGGAACTTCTCCCGCTACTACAGCCGTCAGCTCCTGACCTACAAGACGGAGCCGGGCACCACGGGCGCCGAGCTGACCCCGGACCTGGCCGCCGACATGGGCAAGGTCTCGGACGACGGCAAGACCTACACGTTCACCCTTCGTGACGGTGTCACGTGGGAGGACGGCAAGGCGATCACCGCCCAGGACATCAAGTACGGCATCGAGCGCCAGTGGGCGCAGGACGTGCTGTCCGGCGGCCCCGTCTACCTGCGGGACGTCCTCGACCCCGACAGCGAGTACAAGGGCCCGTACAAGGACAAGGACAAGAAGCACCTCGGCCTGAAGGCCATCGAGACGCCGGACGAGAAGACCATCGTCTTCCACCTGCCGAAGGCCAACTCGGACTTCATGCAGATGCTGGCGCTGACCTCGTCCTCGCCGGTCCGCCAGGACAAGGACACCAAGTCCAAGTACGGTCTGCACCCGTTCTCCTCGGGCCCGTACAAGTTCCAGTCCTACGCGCCCGGCAAGAACATGATGCTGGTGCGCAACACCAACTGGAAGGCCTCCTCCGACCCGGTCCGCAAGGCCTACCCGGACAAGGTCAGCATCAAGTTCTTCACCAACGCCAACGACCTGGACCAGCGTCTGATCAGCGGCGACTACGACATCGACCTGGCCCAGACCGGTCTGTCCCCGCAGGGCCGCAGCACCGCCCTGAAGCAGCACAAGGCCAACCTGGACAACCCGGTCTCCGGCTACATCCGCTACGCGGTCTTCCCGCAGAGCGTCAAGCCCTTCGACAACGAGCACTGCCGCAAGGCCGTGATCTACGGGGCCGACCACGTCTCCCTGCAGACCGCGCGCGGTGGCCCGATGGCCGGCGGTGACATCGGCACCAACATGCTCCCGCCGTCGGTGCCGGGCGCCGAGGGCCAGAAGTACGACCCGTACAAGCTGGCCACGGACAACAAGAACGGCAACGCCGCCAAGGCCAAGGAAGAGCTCAAGGCCTGCGGCAAGCCGAACGGCTTCAAGACCACCATCGCGGTCCGCAACAACAAGCCGGTCGAGGTGGCCACCGCCACGTCGATGCAGGCCTCGCTGAAGAAGGTCGGCATCGACGTCGACATCGACCAGTTCGACGGCTCGCAGACCACCGGCATCATCGGCAGCCCTTCCAACGTGAAGAAGAAGGGCTACGGCATCATCATCATGGGCTGGGGCCCGGACTTCCCGTCCGTCCAGGGCTACGGCGCCCCGCTGTGGGACAGCAAGTACATCCTTGAGAGCGGCAACAACAACTTCGCCCTGATCAAGGACAAGTCGATCGACAAGCTGTTCGACGACTACAACAAGACCCTCGAGGACTCCAAGAAGGCGGAGATCGCCACGGAGATCAACCACAAGGTCATGGAGGGCGGCTACTACCTGCCCTTCGTCTTCGAGAAGTTCATCAACTGGCGCGGCTCGAACGTGGCCAACGTGTACACGACGGGTGCGTACAGCGGCATGTACGACTTCGTCAACATGGGTCTGAAGTCCGCGAAGTAATCACCGGCACACCCGCCGAACGGCACGAAAGGCAGGTGAAGGCCGGCGCGGCGTGACCGCGGGCCGCCGGATGACCTCCGGCGGCCCGCGGTCCGCGGCGGGCCGTAAGCTGTGCTCGCTTACCTCATCAGGCGGCTGCTCGCCGCCGCAGTGATGCTGGTGGTCATCATCGTGGTGGTCTTCAGCATCTTCTTCCTCATCCCCAAGTGGGCCGGGGTCGACATCGCCACGAGCTTCGTGGGCAAGCAGGCGGACCCCGCCTCGGTCGAGGGCGTACGGGAGAAGCTGGGTCTGGCCGACCCGATCTACGCCCAGGTCTGGGAGTTCTTCAAGGGCATCTTCGTCGGCCGCACCTACTCGGGCGGCGGCGACGTCACCCAGTGCGCCGCGCCCTGCTTCGGCTACTCCTTCCGCAGCGAGCAGGCCGTCTGGCCGGTGCTCACCGACCGCTTCCCGGTGACCCTGGGCCTGGCGCTCGGTGCCGCCGTGCTGTGGCTGGTCTTCGGTGTCGCGGCGGGTGTGCTCTCCGCGCTCAAGCGGGGCAGCATCTGGGACCGCGGCGCGATGGTCGTCGCCCTCTCGGGTGTCTCCCTTCCCATCTACTTCACCGGCATGCTCAGCGTGGCCGTCCTCGACATCGGCCTGGGCTGGGTCGACGCCCAGTACGTGCCCCTGGACGAGAGCTTCACCGGCTGGTTCGGCGGCATGCTCCTGCCCTGGGTCACCCTCGCGTTCCTCTACGCGGCGATGTACGCGCGGATCACCCGCGCCACCATGATGGAGATCCTCGGCGAGGACTACATCCGCACCGCCCGCGCGAAGGGCCTGCGCGAGCCGGTCGTCATCCGCAAGCACGCCATGCGCTCCACGATGACCCCCCTGCTCACCATGCTCGGCATGGACCTCGGCGCCCTCATCGGCGGCGCGATCCTGACCGAGACCACGTTCAGCCTGCCGGGCCTCGGCCAGAAGGTGCTGGACGCGATCAAGAACCAGGACCTGCCCTTCATCCTGGGCGTCACCCTGATCACCTCGCTCGCGGTGCTCGTCGCCAACCTCGTCGTGGACATCCTGTACGCCGTCATCGACCCCCGAGTGAGGCTGGCATGACCGACATCGCCAAGAGCGGAGCCGCGCTCGGCGAGCCGCGGGCCGTCAAGGACTCGCCGGCGCCCAGCGCCTTCCTGGAAGTGCGCGACCTCAAGGTGCACTTCCCGACCGACGACGGCCTGGTCAAGTCCGTCGACGGGCTCAGCTTCCAGCTCGAGAAGGGCAAGACCCTCGGCATCGTGGGCGAGTCCGGCTCGGGCAAGTCGGTGACCTCGCTCGGCATCATGGGCCTGCACACCGCCGGCCAGTACGGCAAGCGCAAGGCGCGGATATCCGGCGAGATCTGGCTGGACGGCACCGAGCTGCTGTCCGCCGACCCCGACCATGTGCGCAAGCTGCGCGGCCGGCAGATGTCGATGATCTTCCAGGACCCGCTGTCCGCGCTGCACCCGTATTACACGATCGGGCAGCAGATCGTGGAGGCCTACCGGGTCCACCACGACGTCGACAAGAAGACCGCCAAGCGGCGCGCGGTGGAGATGCTCGACCGCGTCGGCATCCCGCAGCCCGACAAGCGCGTCGACAGCTACCCGCACGAGTTCTCCGGCGGTATGCGCCAGCGCGCGATGATCGCGATGTCGCTGGTCAACAACCCCGAGCTGCTCATCGCGGACGAGCCGACGACCGCCCTGGACGTCACCGTCCAGGCGCAGATCCTGGACCTCATCCGCGATCTGCAGACGGAGTTCGGCTCCGCGGTCATCATCATCACCCACGACCTGGGCGTCGTCGCCGAGCTGGCCGACGACCTGCTGGTGATGTACGGCGGCCGCTGCGTGGAGCGCGGCCCGGCCGAGAAGGTGTTCTACGAGCCCCGCCACCCCTACACCTGGGGCCTGCTCGGCTCGATGCCGCGGCTCGACCGCGACCAGCAGGAACGCCTCATCCCGGTCAAGGGCTCCCCGCCCTCCCTGATCAACGTGCCGTCCGGCTGCGCCTTCAACCCGCGCTGCCCGTACGCGGACGTCCCCAAGGACGACCTGACCCGCACGGTCCGCCCCGAGCTGGCCGAGGTGGGCAGCCGGCACTGGGCCGCCTGCCACATGAGCACGGAGCAGCGGGAGCGCATCTGGACCGAAGAGATCGCCCCGAAGCTGTGAGCGAGGACAAAGCTGTGACCACTCCCGCCAAGAGCGAAGGCGCGACCCTCACCAAGGACGCCGCCGCCGGCGAGACGCTGCTGAAGGTGACCGGCCTGCAGAAGCACTTCCCGATCCGCAAGGGCCTGCTCCAGCGGCAGGTCGGCGCGGTGCGGGCGGTCGACGGAATCGACTTCGAGGTGCGCCGGGGCGAGACCCTCGGCGTCGTCGGCGAGTCCGGCTGCGGCAAGTCGACCATGGGCCGGCTCATCACCCGGCTGCTCGAACCCACCGCCGGGAAGATCGAGTTCGAGGGCAAGGACATCACGCACCTCGGCGTCGGCGGCATGCGCCCGCTGCGCCGCGACGTGCAGATGATCTTCCAGGACCCGTACTCCTCGCTGAACCCGCGCCACACCATCGGCACGATCGTCGGCGCTCCCTTCAAGCTCCAGGGCGTCACGCCCGAGGGCGGTGTCAAGAAGGAGGTGCAGCGGCTGCTGTCGGTCGTGGGCCTGAGCCCCGAGCACTACAACCGCTACCCGCACGAGTTCTCCGGCGGTCAGCGGCAGCGCATCGGCATCGCCCGCGCGCTCGCGCTCAGCCCCAAGCTGGTCGTGGCGGACGAGCCGGTCTCCGCGCTGGACGTGTCGATCCAGGCCCAGGTCGTCAACCTGCTCGACGACCTCCAGCAGGAGCTGGGCCTGACGTACGTGATCATCGCGCACGACCTGTCCGTCGTCCGGCACGTCTCCGACCGCATCGCCGTGATGTACCTCGGCAAGATCGTGGAGCTGGCCGACCGCGACCTGCTCTACAAGTCGCCGATGCACCCGTACACCAAGGCGCTGATGTCGGCGGTGCCGATCCCGGACCCCTCGCGCAAGTCGGCCAGGAGCGAGCGCATCCTGCTCCAGGGCGACGTGCCCTCGCCGATCGCCCCGCCGAGCGGCTGCCGCTTCCACACCCGGTGCTGGAAGGCGACGGAGATCTGCCGCACCACCGAGCCGCCGCTGCTGGAGCTGCGGCCGGGCCAGCAGGTGGCCTGCCACCACCCGGAGAACTTCGCCGACCAGGCCCCGCAGGACACCGTGCTGCTGCGGGACGCCAGGAAGGCGGCCGAGACGGTCTCCGAGGAGGCGCTCGCGGAGTCCGCGGCCACCTCGGCGGCGGTGGCGGCCGAGGTGGGCGAGGCGGCCGAGGGGCTGACGCCGGTGACGAAGCCGGCGGCCGACCGGCCGGAGCCCGTGGCGGCCGAGCCGCTCGTCCCCGCGCAGAAGAACGTCCGCGCCGTGGAGGAGCCGGCCGCGAAGGAGCCGGCCGGTTCCGAGGACGCGACCGTGGCCGAGGACGCCGCAGCGGCGGAGTCCGCCGGGGCCGGGGCCGCCGACGGCGAGGCCGGCACCGAGGGTGACGCGGGTACCGAGGGTGACGCAGGTCCCGACGGAGCCGAGGGTCAGGAGTCAACTCCGAAGTAGCGCATGACGAGTTGGCAAAGTCATGTACATGCCTGAACGGGAGAGCGCAGAGTCGACCCCGCATGCCCGATCGACCACCGATCGGGCCACGCGCGAAAGGGACGACACATGGCACTCTCCCGTTCGGCACGTTTACTGACCCTCGCCACCGCGGCGGCCTCCTTCCTCGTCATCGCCGCCGGATCCGCCCCCACCGCCGGCGCCCCCGGCATCGGCGACGACTACTTCCCCCGGCTCGGCAACGGCGGCTTCGACGCCCGCCACTACGCGCTCGACGTGGCCTACGACCCGCACACCGACCGCCTCGACGGCCGGACCACCCTCACCGCCCGGGCGACCCAGAGCCTGTCCTCCTTCGACCTCGACCTGCAGAAGCTCGAGGTCACGCGCGTCGACGTCAACGGCAGACGGGCCGAGTTCGCCCGTGACGGGGACGAGATCCGCATCACCCCGCGCTCGCCCCTCGCCAAGGGCCGCACCTTCACCGTCTCCGTCACCTACGGCGGCGTGCCGGAGGCGCTGAGCGGGCCCATCGTCTTCGGCTCCTCCTACGGGTGGATGAAGACCGAGGACGGCGTCTTCGTGGCCTGCGAGCCCAACGCCGCCTCCACCTGGTTCCCCTCCAGCGACCACCCCTCCGACAAGGCCACCTACGACATCCGCATCAAGGCGCCGCGCGGCCTGACCGGCGTCTCCAACGGGCGGCTGGTCTCCACGCGGAACCGGGGCGACTCGACGTACACCCACTGGCGCGAGAGCCGGCCCATGGCCACCTACCTGGCCACCGCCACCATCGGGAAGTTCGACGTGCGGACCGGGCGCACCCCGGCCGGCACACCGATCTACGTCGCCGTCGACCCGGTGCTGAAGAACAGCAACAACGTCGACGTCTACGGGGTCACCGCCGAGGCCACCGACTACTGGTCCGAGGTGTTCGGCCCGTATCCCTTCGAGGAGACCGGTGCGATCGTCGACGACATGCCGGAGGCCGGCTTCTCGCTGGAGGTGCAGTCCAAGCCCGCCTACTCCGCCGTCCGCAACGAGTCGACCATCGTGCACGAGCTGGCCCACCAGTGGTTCGGCGACTCCGTCTCGGTCGCGCACTGGAAGGACATCTGGCTCAACGAGGGCTTCGCCACCTACGCCCAGTGGCTGTGGCTGGAGCACCGGGGCACCCGCTCGGCGCACGACTCCTTCCGCGCCTCCTACGACTCCCGCGCGGCGAGCAGCTCCTTCTGGCAGGTGAAGGTCGCCGACCCGCAGCGCGACACGATGTTCGCCTCCGCCGTCTACGACCGGGGCGCGATGACCCTCCAGGTGCTGCGCGAGCGCATCGGTGACCGCGCCTTCTTCCGGCTGCTGCCCGCCTGGACCCGTCTGCACCGCCACGGCAACGCCTCGACCGCCGAGTTCGTCGCCCTTGCGGAGAAGATCTCCGGGCAGCGGCTCGGCGACATCTTCGACACCTGGATCGGCTCCACCGGGAAGCCCGCGCTCCCTCAATGAGTCGCCGAGGGGCGCTTTGATGCCCACACTGTAAGACACTTCCGGCCGTACGCCTTCCAATGCAAGGTGTGCGGCCGGAAATGGGTAAGAATGGAAAGGTGCTTCCCCAACTGTTCAGTCCCTCCGTCCAGCACACCCTCGACCTCGTCGGCATCTTCGTGTTCGCGATCTCCGGCGCCCTGCTGGCCGTGCGCAAGAACTTCGACGTCTTCGGCATCGCCGTGCTCGCGGAGGTCACCGCGCTCGGCGGCGGTCTCTTCCGCGACCTGATCATCGGGGCCGTGCCGCCGGCCGCCTTCACCGACAAGGGCTACTTCGTCACCCCGCTCTTCGCCGCGCTGCTGGTGTTCTTCCTCCACCCCCAGGTGGAGCGGATCCAGGGCGCGGTCAACGTCTTCGACGCGGCGGGGCTCGGTCTGTTCTGTGTGGCCGGCACGACGAAGGCGTACGCGTACGGACTGAACCTCACCGCCTCGGCCGCCCTGGGGCTGGCCACCGCCGTCGGCGGGGGAGTGCTGCGGGACGTGCTCGCCAACGAGGTGCCCTCGCTGCTGCGCTGGGACCGCGACCTGTACGCGGTGCCCGCGATCGTCGGCGCCTGCATGGTCGCGGTGTTCCTCCACTACGACGTCCTGACCACGTTCACCACGGCCTTCGCGGTGACCGCGGCCTTCGTACTGCGGCTGCTGGCGCTGCGCTTCCACTGGCGGGCGCCGCGGGCGTGGAACCGGCGTTCGACCGTGCGGGAGGTGCCGGAGGACGGGCTCGGCGGCGGGGTGGCCGAACAGGAGAAAGCTACCGCTTAGTATTTGACTGTTGTACGGTGCTCCCATGGCAGACGCACCCACCGCACCGTCCGTCGCCCCCGGCACCCGGGCCACGATCGGTGACAGCGAGTTCGACCGGGACACCGCGGTCACCCGGCGCGAGTCCGGGGTCCCCGGTGTCTACGACATCGACCTCTCCGCCGACTGGACGATCATGGGTGCCGTCAACGGCGGCTACCTCCTCGCCGTCCTCGGGCGGGCACTCGCGGACACCCTGCCGCACGCCGACCCGTTCAGCCTCTCCGCGCACTACCTCACCGCTTCCCGCCCGGGCCCGGCCGTGATCCGCGCCGAACTCGTGCGCACCGGCCGCACCCTCTCCACCGGCCAGGCCTCCCTCTTCCAGTACGACGAGGAGGGGCGCGAGGTCGAGCGGATCCGCGTCCTCGCCTCCTACGGCGACCTGGACGCGCTGCCCGAGGACGTCCGCACCTCGGCCGAACCGCCCGCGATCCCCCCGATCGAGAAGTGCTTCGGCGCCGAGGACTCACCCACCCCGGTCCTCGGCGGTTCCGGGATCACCGAGCGACTCCTGCTCAAGCTGGACCCGGCGACGCTCGGCTGGGCGCTCGGCTCCCCCTCCGGCAAGGGCGAGATGCGGGGCTGGTTCGGGCTGGCCGACGGTCGCGAGGCCGACCCCTTCTCGCTGCTCCTCGCGGTCGACGCGCTGCCGCCGACCGCCTTCGAACTCGGCCTGTCCGGCTGGGTGCCCACCATCGAACTCACCACCCACGTCCGCGCCCGCCCGGCTCCGGGCCCGCTGCGGGTGTCGGTCACCACGCGCAACCTTGCCGGCGGCTTCCTGGAGGAGGACGCCGAGGTCTGGGACTCGGCGGACCGCCTGGTCGCCCAGTCCCGGCAGCTGGCCAGGGTCCGGCTCGCCGAGGGGGCCTGAGCCCCCTGCCTCTCCCTCGCTGATCCTCACCCCCCCCCACGACGCCCCGGGCGCCGCGGGAGGACCGTCAGGAAACCCTCAAGTTCGCCGTGGGCGGGCCGTCAAGTCCGGTCGGAAGTATCGGAGGCGTCAACCACGACGAATGAGGGAGAGGCATGGCTACGCTTCTGTACCGCCTGGGTGCTCTGGGCGCGCGACGATGGCGAACGATGCTGGTCGGGTGGCTCGTGGCCCTGGGCGCGCTGATCGGCCTGGGCTTCTCGGCCGCCGGTGACTTCCAGGACAGCGGTTCCATCCCCGGGTCGCCGGCCCAGACGGCCCTGGCCAGGATGGACCGGCACTTCCCCTCGCCGGACGCCCAGTCCGCGCAGATCGTCTTCCAGGCGCCGGCCGGGCACAGGCTGACCGAACCCGGCCTGAGGAAGGCACTGGCCTCCACCCTCGCGGCGACGCGTGACGTCGGCGGAGTGAGGGAGGTCGGCGACCCCGCCGAGAACGGCACCCTCTCCGAGGACGCGCGCACCGCCGTCGCGGAGGTCACGTTCACCACCAAGGCCGAGGACAACGTGCCCGCGAGCACACTCGACGCCGTCCAAGCCGCCGGGGACCCGGCCGAACGGGCGGGCCTGAGGACCGTCTACGGCGGTGACGCCTACGCCGAGTCCACTGCTCCGGTCGGACCCACCGAGCTGATCGGCATGGGCGTGGCCCTGGTCATCCTCATGATCACGTTCGGTTCGCTGGTCGCCGCCGGCCTGCCGCTGCTGACCGCAGCCCTGGGGGTCGTCGGCACGATGGCCGCCATGATGGGCGCGGCCTCGGTCCTCGGCGTGAGCGACAACGCGCCCACCCTGGCGATGATGCTGGGGCTCGCCGTCGGCATCGACTACGCCCTGTTCATCGTCCACCGCCACCGGGCCCAGCTCGCCACCGGGATGCCCGTGGTGGAATCCGTCGCCCGGGCCAACGCGACGGCGGGCAGCGCCGTGGTCTTCGCCGGCGCCACCGTCATCATCGCCCTGGCCGGGCTGTCGGTCGCCGGAGTCCCGATGCTCACGTCGATGGGGCTGGCCTCCGCCGGCGCCGTCGCCTCCGCGGTCGTCCTGGCACTGGGGCTGCTCCCCGCCGTCCTCGGCATGGCCGGCCGCGGTCTCACCCCCCGGCCCGGCACGCGCGCCGGCCGTTTCGCCCTGCCGGGCCTGCGCGGCCGCGGCCGGCGCGGGACGGCTTCCGGTGGGCGCACTCCCCTGGGGACGCGCTGGACGCAGGCCGTGATGCGCCGTCCGGTGCGGTCCCTGATCATCGGAGCCGTCGCCCTCCTCGCGCTGGCCCTGCCCGCCCTGCGGCTCGAACTCGCCGTCACCGACGAGGGCAACGCCCCCGCCACCTCCTCCGGCCGTCAGGCCTACGACGTGATCGGTGACGCCTTCGGCCCCGGTGCGAACGGCCCGCTGGTCGTCCTCGTCGAGGACGAGGACCCGAAGGCCGTCGTCTCGGCGGCCGAAGCGGTCGAGGACAGGCTGCGCACCGTCGAGGGCATCGCGGATGTCAGCGGGATCGACGTGGCCAAGGACACGACCGCCGCACGCATCCGGATCATCCCCGAGACCGGCCCCCGCACCGCGGAGACCAGCGCGCTGGTCTCGCGGCTGCGCACCGACCTGCGCCCGCTGGGGACCTCCACCGGCACCTACGTCGCCGTCACCGGCATGACCGCCGTGAGCATCGACGTCTCCGACAAACTCGGCGGCGCGCTCGTCCCCTTCGGGATCGTGGTGGTCGGCTTCTCACTGCTCCTGCTGATGGTCGCCTTCCGGTCCCTGGCCATCCCCGTCAAGGCCACCGTCGGGTTCCTGCTCTCCCTCGGTGCCGCGTTCGGAGCCACCGTCGCGGTCTTCCAGTGGGGCTGGCTGGCCGGTCCGCTGGGCGTGGACGGCACGGGTCCGGTGGCCGCCTTCATGCCGATCATCGTCATGGCCGTCCTCTTCGGACTCGCCATGGACTACGAGGTGTTCCTCGTCTCCGCCATGCGGGAGGACTACGTCCGCCACCGCGACGCCCGGGCCGCCGTCCTCGCCGGGGCACGCGACGCCGCCCGGGTGGTCACCGCGGCCGCCCTCATCATGGTCTCGGTGTTCCTCAGCTTCCTGTTCTCCCACGACGCGGACACGATGGCGATCGCGTTCGCCCTGGCCTTCGGGGTCCTGGTGGACGCCTTCGTGGTCCGCATGACCCTGGTGCCCGCGGTCATGGCCCTCCTCGGCGACCGGGCCTGGTGGCTGCCGCGAAGGCTCGACCGCGTCCTGCCCCGCCTCGACGTCGAGGGCGAGAGCCTCGGCGCCCACGGCACCGGCCCCCTTCCCGTCGGGCCCTCCGTACCCGCGAACATGTGACGTGACGTGACGTGACGAGCAGCCGAGCAGATACCGGGACACGCACCGCCCACCCCGCGCCGGCCGGAGCGGCGGCCGGGGCCGGGCGGTCCACCGAGCCCGCCCAGGGAGCACCGATGAACGACGCAGTGGCACCGCGACCCGCCGACCGTGTCCTCGTGGTCGACGACGATCCCGGCATCCGCCGTCTGCTGATCTCGGCCCTCGGGTTCGCGGGCTTCGAGGTCGACGTGGCGGGCGACCTCACCGAGGCACTGGAGCACGTCGACCGCAGGCCCCCCGACGTCGTCGTCCTCGACGTCATGCTGCCCGGGGCCGACGGCTTCGAGATCCTCCAGCTCCTGCGCGCCCGCGCCGTCGACGTCCCGGTGCTCTTCCTGACCGCCCGGGACGCCGTGGAGGACCGGGTGCGGGGCCTGCGCCTGGGCGGTGACGACTACGTCACCAAGCCCTTCAGCGTCGTCGAGGTCGGCGCCCGCCTCCAGGCCCTGCTCCGCCGGGCCCGGGGCGGCGCCCCGGCCCCGGAGGAGACCACCGGACTGCGGTGCGCGGACCTGGAGATCGACGACCCCCGCCACGAGGTCCGCCGGGCGGGCGAACCCGTCGACCTCTCGCCCACCGAGTACCGCCTGCTGCACTACCTGCTCAGCCATCAGGGACAGGTCCTGTCCCGGGCGCAGATCCTGGAGGCGGTCTGGCAGTACGACTTCGGCGGGGACACCGTCGTCGTCGAACGGTTCGTGTCCAACCTCCGACGCAAGATCGACCAGGGCCGGGAGCCGCTGCTGCACACCGTCCGCGGGGTCGGCTACACGCTGCGGGAGCAGGCCGCCAGGTGAACATCGAGCGCCGCGCGGTCTGGTCCCGTTCGAGTGTCCGCCTGCGACTTCTCGCCGGCCTGGCCGTCCTCCTCGTCTTCGGGCTCACGGCCAGCACCACCATCAGCGCCTTCCTTCTTGAGGACTTCCTCGACAAGCGTGACGACAGGACACTGCGGGACCGGGCCGACGCGGTGGCCCAGGTCGTCGCACACGGTCCGCAGACCGCCGATGCCGACCAGCTCGCGGCCCTCCTCGGGCCGCCGCTGGGTGTCGTCGCCGTCGACAAGGACAACAAGGTCCTGGAGAGCACCGGTTCGGCGACCGCGGCGGCCGACGCGCTCGCCCGACGGAGCACGACCGTGCCCGTCGGCAGCATCCTCACCTACGACGGACACGACGAACGAAACGGCCTCTCGGCCATCCGCGTACCCAGCCCCGGACTCACCCTCGTCGACCGCACCCCCACGAAGCGGGTCATCCGCCCGGCGGCGCTCGTCCTGTGCATCGACACCTCGATCGACGACAGTACGACCGCCGCCCTCATCAAGCGCCAACTCGGCCTCGTCGCCGGTGCCCTGATCGTCCTGCTGGCGCTGGCGGGCCTCGTCCTGCGGCTCGGCATGCGGCCGCTGGCCAGGATGGCCCGCACCGCCGACGCCATCGCCGAGGGGCACCTGGACGAACGGCTGCCCACCCGGAGCGACGGCAGCGAGACCGACCTGCTCGCCGAGGCCGTCAACCGCGCCTTCGACGCCCAGGCCCGCGCGGAGGCGACCGTGCGGTCCATGGCCGCCGACACCTCGCACGAACTGCGCACCCCGCTCGCCACCATCTCCGGCTGGCTCGACCTGCACCGGCAGGGCGGCGTTTCCGGGCCCGGCCTGGAGACGGCGCTCGAACACATCGAGAACGAGGTGGGACGCATGCGCCTGCTCGTGGAGGACCTCTCCCTGCTCGCCCGCCTGGACGCCGGCCGGCCCGTCGAGCAGGACCCCGTGGACCTCACCGAACTGGCCGCCGGCGTCGTCGAGGACGCCCAGATCATCCATCCCGAACGCCGCGTCGCCCTGGCGTCCGCGCCGCCGGCCCTCGTCCTCGGCGATGCCGGCCGGCTGCAGCAGGTGGTGCGCAACCTCGTCGGCAACGCGGTGCAGCACACCCCGGCCCGCACCGGCGTCCTGGTGGAGATCACCCTCGACCGCAAGGACGTGCGGCTGCGCGTCGTCGACGACGGGCCCGGCATCCCCGCCCAGGACCTGCCCCGGATCTTCGAACGCTTCTGGCGGGCCGAGGCCAGCCGCAGCCGGGCCTACGGCGGCTCCGGCCTCGGCCTGGCCATCGTCGAAGCCATCGTCCACGCCCACCACGGTCATGTGGACGTCGAGTCGGAAGTGGGCGTCGGGACCACCGTCACCGTCCTGCTGCCGCGGAGGAAGGGGCAGCCGTGAACACCGTGCTCCTCGCCGGCGGCCCCGCACTGGTGCGGGAGGCCGTGGCACGGGTGATCGAGGGCAGCCGGCTCGTCGACGCGGTGGAACGGGCCACCGAGGAGACCCGGTTCGGTGCGCCGCCGCGGGCTGGCACCCGACCGGACGCCATCCTGCTCGTGCGCACGGCCGACGGGCCCCGGGACCGGGGCGAGGGCCCTGGCGCGGACGGCCGCCGGGCACCGGGCGGGAGTCCCACCGAAGGCGCGGAGGCCGTCGCCGCCGCCTCCGCGATCGCCCCGACGATCGTCCTCGGTGTCGCGGACGCCACGGAGGCCGACAGATGTCTGCGCGCGGGCGCCACCGGCGTCCTCGCCGCCGACATCACCGCCGTCCAGCTCCTCGCGGCCCTGGAGACGGTGCTGCGCGGGGGCCTGGTCGTCGTGCTGGGCGCCGCCCCCGCCCCCGCGGTGCCCGGGCCGCGGACGGCCGGCGCGGGGGTGGTCGGGACGCTGTCCCTGCGGGAGCGTCAGGTGCTCACCCTGCTGGCGAGCGGCCGGGGGACACCCGCCATCGCGACCGCGCTGAGGATCAGCCCGCTCACCGTGAAGACCCACATAGCCCACCTGCTGTCCAAGCTCGGGGTCAGCCGACGGGGTCACGCGATCGCCGTCGCCTACGAACACGGTCTCGTGGTGCCGGGTGCCAGCCCGGCCGGCACGCTGCTGAGTCACCTCCCCGAGGCGTCCTGAGGGGTGCGCGCGCCGGTGCGCGGGCGGGACGGTGCGCGCCGGCCGGTCAGCCGTCCAGCCAGTGCCGGCGGCCGAGGGCGATGAGGCGCATCTGGCGGGTCGCGAGCCGGGTCACGCGCTCGCGCTCCCGTTCCGGCTCCGCCGCCTCGCGGCTCTCCAGGAACAGGGAGGCCGTCACCAGCATCTGGTCGACGTAGAGCTGGGCCAGCATCAGCAGGTCGTCCCCGCTCCAGCCGGCCGACTCCGGCTGCCCGGCGAGTTCGGTGCGCACCTCCTCGGCGAACCGTGCCAGTTCCCGCCGTATCGCCTCGCGCACCGGCGCCACCCCGCCGTGCCGCTCGCGGGCGACGAAGCGCACGTGCGCGGGATGCGCCTCGACGTGCCGTGAGATCAGCTCGACGGCGCGGGCGATGCGCTCCTCGCTGTCCCCGGGGACGGACACCGTCGCGCCGATCATCGGGTGCAGGGAGCCGAGTGCCTCCTCGACGAGCGCGGCGCCGAGGTCGGCCGTCGAGCGGAAGTGCCGGTAGAAGGCGGTCGGGGCGACACCCACCGCCCGGGTGACCTCGCGCAGGCCCAGGCTGCTCAGGCTCTGCTCCTCCAGCAGGACGAGCGCCGCGTCCAGGAGTGCCCGGCGGGTCTTCTGCTTCTGTGCCTGGCGGATGCCGGAGGTGTGACTCATGCCATGCAGTCAACAACTGTTCTCCGGGCTTGCAAAGTCATGAGTGGCCCTAGACTGGGAAGTCAGTAAACAACTGTAACCGCAATATTCGACCGAAGGGGCCCCGTCCCATGCTGCTCCTCGTCGCCGCGCTCCTGCTGCTGGGCACCGTGCTCGGCACCGTGGCCCACGCCCCGCTGTCCGTCAGCCTCCTCGCCGGGGGCGCCATCGCGCTCTGGCTCGCGATCTTCGCCCTCCGCGAGCGGTACGGGCGCCGCCGCACCTCGGCGCACTGACGTCCGCCCGTCCCGTTCCCCCGTCCGACCGACCGTCTGGAGCTGACCGCACCATGGAACTCACCGCCACCTCGACCCGGCCCACCGGCAAGCGGGACACCGACGGCATGGCCGTGGCGTCCTTCGTCCTCGGTCTGCTCGGCCTGCTGGTCCTCAACCTCTTCCTCGGCCCCATCGCCATCGTCCTGGCCTCGGTCTCCCTCTGGCGGGGCACCAGGCGCCCCGGCCGTGCCGCCCTGGGCCTCGCCCTCGGCGTGGCCGACCTGATCGTCCTGGTCACCCTCATGCAGGCCGACCACACGGTCTCCTGGAGCTTCTGACCCGAGGGTGCGCGCGGAGGGGCCGCACCCGCGTAACCCGGCCGACGGCGCCCGTCCGAGGGGCGCGCGGAACCGCGCGAGCGACCATGATCCACCCGCACCCGCCCACGCGCCGGACCCACGCCCACCGCCCGCCGAGGTCGGCGCGCCCGCCCCGTAGAATTCGCCTCACCATGGCATACCTCGACCACGCCGCGACCACCCCGATGCTCCCCGAGGCGGCGGCCGCGCTGACCGACCGGCTCGGCGTCACCGGCAACGCGTCCTCACTGCACGCGGCCGGCCGCAGGGCCCGCCGTACGGTCGAGGAGTCCCGCGAGTCCCTCGCCGAGGCCCTCGGCGCCCGCCCCAGCGAGATCGTCTTCACCGCCGGCGGCACCGAGGCCGACAACCTCGCCGTCAAGGGCCTGTACTGGTCCCGCCGGGCCGCCGACCCCCGCCGCACCCGCGTCCTCGCCAGCCCCGTCGAGCACCACGCCGTCCTGGACGCCGTCCACTGGCTCGGCGAGCACGAGGGCGCCACCGTCGAGTACCTCCCCGTGGACAGGTGCGGCAGGGTGCATCCCGAGGCGCTGCGCGAGGCCCTCGCCCGCGATCCCGAGGGCGTGGCCCTGGTCACGGTCATGTGGGCCAACAACGAGATCGGGACGCTCTTCCCTGTCCCCGAACTGGCAGCCGTGGCCCGGGAGTTCGGGGTTCCGCTGCACGCGGACGCGGTCCAGGCCTTCGGGCAGGTCCCGGTCGACTTCGCCGCCTCCGGGCTCGCCGCGATGACCGTCTCCGGACACAAGATCGGCGGCCCCTACGGCATCGGCGCGCTGGTCCTCGGCCGCGACCAGGAACCCGTGCCCGTGCTGCACGGCGGCGGCCAGGAGCGGCACGTGCGCTCCGGAACGCTCGACGTCCCCGCCATCGCCTCCTTCGCGGTCGCGGGCCGGCTCGCCGCCGAGCGGCGCGAGCGTTTCGCCCGGGAGGTCGGCGCCCTGCGGGACGACCTCGTCGAGGCCGTCCGCGCTGCCGTCCCCGACGCGATCCTCGGCGGGGACCCCTCCCCGGAGGGACGGCTCCCCGCCAACGCGCACTTCACCTTCCCCGGCTGCGAGGGCGACTCCCTGCTGCTCCTGCTCGACGCCCAGGGCATCGAATGCTCCACCGGCTCCGCGTGCACGGCGGGCGTCGCCCAGCCCAGCCACGTCCTCCTCGCCACCGGCGCCGACCCGGACCTCGCCCGCGGCACCCTCCGCTTCTCCCTCGGCCACACCTCCACCGCCGCCGACGTGGAGGCGGTCGCCAAGGCGATCGGACCGGCGGTGGAACGCGCCCGCACGGCGGGCCTGACCTGACGCCGAGGCCGGCCGCGGGGTGACGCACGGGTCGGTGGCGGGGCCGGGTCCTTACTGGTGCCGGTGGCCGTAGGTCGTGGCGTGCTTCATCATGTCGCGCAGGTTCGCGGGTGCGTTGTAGCCGAAGGTCCGCTCGAAGGACTGGTAGCCCTCGATCGAGGACTCGGCGCTGCGGGGCAGCATCTGCTTCGCGAAGGTGTCGAACGCCGTGTCGATGTCGGCCGGTGCGGCGACGATGGCCTGTGCGAGCTGGGCGCCGTCGTAGAGGGCCCAGTTGGCGCCGTCGCCGTCGGGCGGGGTGAGGTGGGCGGCGTCGCCGATGAGCATGATGCCCGGGACGCGGTCCCAGGTGTGTTCCAGCGGCAGTCCCCAGATCGGGCGCGCGACCGGCGTGGTCTCGCCCCGGGTGACCAGTTCGAGCAGTTCGGGCGCCCAGCCCTCGCCCAGCTGCTCGGCGACGAGCGCCAGCGCGCGCTCGCGGTCGGAGAAGTCGACCGACCGCGTCCACTCGAGCGGCTTCTTCAGCACGACGTAGGTGTGGATCACGTCGTTCGCCTCGCGGTGTCCGAAGATCCCCCGGCCCGGCTTCATCGCCAGCATCGCACCGCTGCCGACCAGCGCGGCGCTCTTCGGGTGGTTCTTCTCGACGTCGTGGAGGAAGGTCTCGACCCACAGGGTCCCCAGGTACTCGGGCATGGCGCCGTCGAGGGCGGCCCGGACCCGCGACCAGGCCCCGTCGGCGCCGATCAGCACCTCGGCTCCGACCGAGGAGCCGTCGGCGAAGTCGATCACGTGCGGCCGGTGGCCGTCCCCGGGGGTGACCGAGGCGATCTTGTGACCCCACCGGATCGTGCCGGGGGGCAGTGACTCGATCAGTATCCTGCGCAGTTCGCCGCGCAGGACCTCGGGGTTGCTCAGTGTCCCGTCGTCGGGGATCTCGCCGACGAGTTCTCCGTCGGGGCCGAGGAACCGCATGGCCTCGGCGCCCATGTTGACGATCGAGTGGAACTCGTCCATGAGCCGGCACTGCTGGAGGGCGACCTGGCCGTTGAAGTCGTGGATGTCGAGCTGGCCGCCCTGGGTGCGTCCGGTGGGCGATTCCTCCGCCTCGTAGACGGTCGAGGCGATGCCGTTGACGTGCAGGACGCGGGCGAGGGTGAGTCCGGCCAGTCCGGCTCCGGCGATGGCGATCGATTCGTTCACTGTGATGACTCCTTGCGTTCCTTCGACGGTCCTCGGGCGACGGCCGGCCCGGACGGGGCCGCTGGCACGGCAGGCCCCGGACCCAGTTCCTTATGCCGCAAAATTATTATGCCACATAACTATATTGGCTTGCCGTAAGGTACCGGAGGGCGTCGAGAGGTGGGTCATGGCAGAGGCTGAGCCGGGTGAGGAGTACCAGCGGGTGCTGGACAGCCTCACGGCCTTCACCGCCACGCAGAAGGAACTGGCGAGGGCCTTCGCCCGCAGTGCCCGCCTGCACACCACCGACGCCGACGCCATCGTGCTGATCATCGAGGCGGAACAGCGTGGCCGGCCGCTGACGCCGGCGCGCCTCGCCGAACGCGTGGGCCTCTCGCCGGGCGCGACCTCGATCCTTCTCGGACGCCTGGAGAAGGCGGGGCACGTCGAGCGCGTACGGGAGGGCACCGACCGGCGGGTCGTGACCCTGCGCTCGACCACGGCGATCAACGCCGCCGCCGACACCTTCTTCGAGCCGCTGCATCGGCAACTCGGTCAGGCGCTGGGCGAGTTCACCACGGAACAGCTCGCCCTCGTCGTCCGGGCCGCCGGCAATCTGCGCACCGCCATGGAGACCTACCTCCGCGACTGCGAAGCGACCCCGAAGAACTGACCCCTGGGACCGGCCGGCCGGGCGGCCGGGCGCGGCGGGGCCGCCGGCACATGGGGGCCGCCGCGGGGGCTCACGCCAGGGCCGTGCGGGGGCTCACGCCAAGGCCGTGCGCGCCCTGCGCACCAGCTTCATGTAGCGGTCCCAGTCCCAGTGCCGTCCGGGATCGGTGTGGTCCGCCCCCGGCACCTCCGCGTGGCCGATGACGTGCGTCCGGTCGACGGGCATGCCGTAGCGCGCGCAGATCGCGGCCGTCAGCCGCGCCGAGGAGGCGTACATGGCGTCGGTGAACGAGGACGCCTTCTCCACGAAGCCCTCGTGCTCTATCCCGACGCTGCGCTCGTTGTACTGGCGGTTGCCCGCGTGGAACGCCACGTCCAGCTCGCGGATCATCTGCGCGACATGGCCGTCCCGGCGGACGACGTAGTGTGCCGCCGCCCTGTGCGAGGGGTCCTGGAAGACGTTCACCGCGCTGCGGTAGCTGCCCTGGGTGACGTGGACGACGACGCGGTCGATGCGGTAGTCGTCGGGCCGGTCCGCCCGCCGCAGATTGGCGGAGGAGGCGGCTATCCACTGGGCGCCCCGGTAGTCCACCGCGCCGTCCTCGCGCGCGTGGTCCACGCCGGGCAGCCGCCACCACAGGTGCGACAGCTCCTCCCGGGCCAGCAGGACCGTGCCCAGCGCGGCCGCCGCGCCTCCGACGAGCAGCGCGCGGCGCCCGGGACGCCGGTCGGCCTCGCCCTCCGCGGGCGCCCGGGCCTCGTGCCCCGTCTCCTCGGTGAGTTCATCCCCCATGCTCTGATAAACGGATACTCGCGTGTTCCGGTTCCCGCGCCCCCGTACCCTGGAGGGGTTATGACTGACGACACCCCGCAGACCCGCCGCCCCCTCCGTGTCCTCGCCGCCATGTCCGGCGGGGTCGACTCCGCCGTCGCCGCCGCCCGCGCCGCGGAAGCGGGCCACGACGTCACGGGCGTCCACCTCGCGCTCTCCGCGAACCCGCAGTCCTTCCGCACGGGCGCGCGGGGCTGTTGCACCATCGAGGACTCCCGGGACGCCCGCCGTGCCGCGGACGTCATCGGCATCCCCTTCTACGTCTGGGACCTCGCCGAGCGCTTCCGCGAGGACGTGGTGGAGGACTTCGTCGCCGAGTACGAGGCGGGGCGCACCCCCAACCCCTGCCTGCGCTGCAACGAGAAGATCAAGTTCGCCGCGCTGCTCGACAAGGCGCTCGCGCTCGGCTTCGACGCCGTCTGCACCGGCCACTACGCCCAGGTGATCCTGGGCGAGGACGGCACCCGCGAGCTGCACCGCGCCTCCGACATGGCCAAGGACCAGTCGTACGTCCTCGGCGTCCTGGACGAGCGCCAGCTCGCCCACGCGATGTTCCCGCTCGGCGACACGGTGACGACGAAGGAGGAGATCCGCGCGGAGGCCGAGCGCCGGGGCCTCGCCGTCGCCAAGAAGCCCGACTCGCACGACATCTGCTTCATCGCCGACGGCGACACCCAGGGCTTCCTGTCCAAGCGGCTCGGCCGGGCGGAGGGCGACATCGTCGACGAGTCCGGCACCAAGGTCGGCACCCACGAGGGCGCCTTCGGCTTCACCATCGGCCAGCGCAAGGGCCTGCGCATCGGCACCCCGGCCGCCGACGGCAAGCCGCGCTACGTCCTGGACATCTCCCCGGTGACGAACACGGTCACGGTCGGCCCGGCCGCCGCCCTGGACGTCGACGCCCTCACCGCGGTCAAGCCCCGCTGGTGCGGCACGGCCCCCTCCGGCCCCGGCACCTACACGGCCCAGCTCCGCGCCCACGGCGAGGAGACCGAGGTGAGCGCCGAACTCGTGGACGGTGCCCTGGAGGTCACCTTCACCACCCCCGTCCGCGGCGTCGCCCCCGGCCAGGCCGTCGTCCTCTACCAGGGCACCCGCGTGGTCGGCTCGGCCACCATCGCCTCGACGCGGCGGGCGGTCGCGGCGGTCTGACCGCCCGGCTGCCGCCGCTCGGCCCGCGCCCCCGACGCCTTCACGGGGCAGGGGCTGCTGACCCTCGACGCACTCGCCGAGCGCTGGTGCGGCTGCGGCACCGGCGAGGGACCGAACGGGCCCGCCGGCAGGACCGTCTGCTTCGAACCGGCCCTCCCGCCGGGTCCGCCCGCCGGCGGGCCGGCATCCGCCCTCTCCGTCCGTCCCGCGACGGTCGCCCGTCCGCACCGCACGCCGCCCGGCCGGTTCTGCCGGAAAACGGCTTCCGGTATGCGTCTGGACCCCGGCCCGGTGATCGGTTGTTCCCGTTGCGTCCGATCCGTGCCCTATAGGGTCGGCTCCACCCACAACCCGGAGGAGTGCTTGGTGATGTCGGCAGCAGACAACGCGGCGCCGCCGCCCGACGCCCCCCAGCCGATCCAGGCTCAGGTCACGGTCTCGGGCACGATGGCGGGTGTTCTCCGTGACCTCGCAGCCCTCGACGGTCGTAGCCCCGAGGCACTGGCCATCGAATGGGCTGCGGGGAAGCTCGTGATTCCGGAGGGGACAGTCGGTGACGCGGTCGACGACTGGGGCCTTTTCGACGGCCCCCCCGACCTCGCGAGCCGGGCGCACGAGTACCTGCGGGCAGGACGTGCCGCGTGAGCGGCCCTGTCCCCTTCGCGGTGGCCGATACCAGCGTCCTGCTTGCCGCCTTCAATCGTCGTGACGACCGGCACCAGGACGGAATCGACGCCTTCGGGAGGGCCAGGATGCTGGTCCTGTCTCCTCTCGTCCTCGCCGAACTGGACTACCTCCTTCACCAACAGGCTTCGGAGAAGGAGGCTCTGGAGGCCGTATCCCGCCTGAGGGCTCTTGTCGCCACTGGTCATGCGCGCATTCCTGCGGTGGACGGCAGACTGCTCGGCGAGGCGGAGAGCGTTCAGCGTGACTACATGGGACAGGCGATCGGTTTGACGGACGCCGTCAACGCCTGCCTCGCCTGGCGTCTCCAGCAGCCCACGATCCTGTCGTTCGACAACCACTACCGGATCATTGCCCCCCGGCGTACGGGCGAGACGCCGTTGGATGTAAGGCCTTGAGCAATGGCTGACCCATAGGCCAGGACGTGCTGCCCTGTCACATTTCCGGGGCGGGATGCGAGGTGGGCGAGGGACCGAACGGGCCCGCCGGCAAGGCCGTCTGCTTCGAACCGGCCCTCCCGCGGGTCCGCCGCCCGCCCCCGCGGCCTGACCCCGTAAGCCGCCGGGGGCCCGTGGCTTGACCGCGTGCGGCCGAAACATGCCTGGTCGGCTCCCCGGAACCGGCAGCGGTCGACGCGTCCAGTGCCGGAACGCCGGTCCATGAGCCGGGACGACGAGGTGGGTCAGCTCAGACGTGGACGGACTGCAGCGACGTATCGCGGAGGCGGAACGCGACCTGTGGTGTGGTGCCGCGGCGCCGGGGATCTCGCCGCCGTAGGACGGGGCCCGTCCTCCCGGGGAGGGCCCTATCGGGGTCCTACGCCGTGCAGGAACACGTCCAGTACGTCCTGGGCCCGGGTGTGTGCGTCCTCGCCGCCGGGGCGGACGGCGGCCTCGTGCATCAGGGCGAAGTAGATCCGCAGGACCCAGTCGGTGTCGAGATCCGGCCGGATCAGGCCCTCCTCGCAGGCACGTGAGAACGCGGTGGTCAGGCCCGTGAGGACGGCCGGGTCGAGGGTGGAGTCCTCGGTCGTCCCGTCCCCCGTGAGGTCCACCGCGAAGCGCCAGTCCACCTTCAGGGTCAGTGCCACGTCGGTCAGTTGGTGAAGCGCGACCAGCGGAGGCGCGGTCTCGGGCCTCGCCCGGGCGACGACCTCCCGCAGCCGGTCGTTGACGAGGCTGGTCAGCGCGGCCAGCAGGGCGGCGCGGGAGGCGAACCTCCGGTGCACGGTCGACCGTGCCACGCCGGCGGCGTCCGCGATCTGTTCGAGGGTCGCCTCGGGATTCCCGCGCAGCAGCCGATCGGCCGCCTCCAGGATGCGCGCCGTCGAACGCTCGGCGTCCGCCCGCAGGGCTCTAGGCATGTGGACCTCGGTTCACCATGCACAAAATGCTACACGACTGTCCCAGCATTTCCTTAACTGCGACATGCGTGTAGCGTTTCTGGCGTCCGGGCGGATCGGCCCGGCCCCTGGCGAGAGGACTGCCATGACAGTCGACGAAATCGAGTTCCCGTCCTACGAGGGCACCTGCACCCTGCGAGGGCGCGCCTACGTTCCGGGCGGCCACGACGGCCCCGTTCCGGTGGTCGTCGCCAGCCACGGCATGGGCGACTCGGCCGACCGCCTGGTGATCGTGGCGGAGTGGCTGTGCCGTAACGGCTTCGGCGTCGTCCTGTACGACCACCGCAACTTCGGGCCCAGCGACGGCCTGCCGCGTGGAGAGTTCGACCCGGTCACCCAGTGCCGCGACATGCAGATGGCGCTTACGTACGCCCAGTCGCACCCCCGGTTCGACGCCGACAGGGTCGGGCTGTGGGGCACCAGCTTCAGCGGCGGTCACGTGCTCGCCCTGGCCGGGTACGACGACCGCGTGAAGGCGGTCGTCGCCCAGACCCCGTGGATCGCCGGCACGGTCATCGCGGAGCAGGCGATCGGCAAGGAGGGGCTCGCCTCGTTCCGCGGAATGTTCCACGAGGAGCGCCGCCGCACGCTCGAAGGGAAGCGACCCTCACGTCTCAAGCAGGTGCTGATGCCCCACGACCCCCCGGGCACCTTCGCCCTGGTGGACACCAAGGAGGGGTACGACTACGCCATCAACGGCCCCGCCGGGGTCCCCGCGCAGTGGGAGAACTCGTTCACCGCCCGGTCGTTGGAGCACGCGGTCGAGTTCGACGTCCGGTCCTACGCCGAGCGGATCGCCCCGCCGACGCTCATGATCCTCGCGGGCGGGGACCGCATGATCCCCGGTGACATGGCGCGGGCCTTCCTCGAGGAGGTCAGGGCGACCAAGAGCCTGGTGGAGATACCGGGCGCCGAGCACCACTCCCTCTACGTCCCCGGACGCGGCTTCGAGCAGTCCATGGAGGCGGCCACCCGCTGGTTCTCCGAACACCTGGCGTGAGGCTCGCCCCGGCCGCGCCCGGTGTGCGGGTCACCGCGCGGCCGGCTCACACGGTGAGCCGGAGCGCCTGGATCCACTGGTTGTTGTCGTGGGTGCCGGCGTAGGTGAAGTCCAGTCCGGCGCCGGGCTGGTCGCAGACCAGGCCGATCCAGTCGCCGTCATGGACGTAGGTGTCCTGGCAGACGTTGCCCCTGCCCTTGTCGACGTTGACGGCGAAGCCCAGCATGTGCGGGGCGCCCTTCTTCGTGCTGCCCGCGTAGGTGTCGCCACCGTCCGCGGCGACGGACCACGGGTCGAAGTACTTCCCCTCGCCGTTGGTCGACGCGGGGTCGTGGACGTAGGCACGGGTGTCGGTGCCCTGGGCGCCGGCCACGGCGACGTTGACGGCGGTGATCGTGCCCTCTCCGGGCGTGCCGGCGGTCTCGCCGTCGCACTCCGCGTCCGTCCAGCCCTCGCCCGCCACGAACGCCCGGTAGCAGATGTGCCGTCCGTCCGGGTCCTGCGCGGCGAGCTTCCGGACGGCGGTCGCCGCTGTCGCCGCGGGAGCCTTGGGCTTCTTGCTCCCGGCACCGCCGCCCCCGCCGCCCCCGCCGCCCCCCGCGCCGCCGGAGGCCGGAGCGGCGGGGACGGAGGCCGGGGCCTCGGGGCTGCTGGGCGCCTTCAGCGAGGGCGGGGCGGAGGGCGGCAGGGTGCTGACGCCGGCCCCCTGCATCTTCTCGGTGGCCGCGGTGCGGACCTGCGGCTTGTAGGCGATCCACAGCATCACGAAGGTGACGGCCAGGGCCAGGAACAGGCCGAGGCAGGTGGCGAGCCAGCGGGGCAGGAACCCCCGCTGGACGTACGTGCCCTCGACCTTCAGCGGCGTCACGCCGGACCGCTGCACGGACAGCGTGTACGGCCGGTCCTGCTTCGCGCCGAACCAGATGATCCGCCGCGGCTTCAGCACCGCCTGAACGAACGCCGCACGGCCCGGCTCGATCTGCACATTGCCCGGACGGACCTCGTAGGACAACTGGTCGCCGTTGTCGCTGCCGTTCACCGAGGCCGTCAGCCTCGTGTTGCCCAGGTTGTCCACGGCCAGCTTCGGGCGCCCGCGCAGGCGGCCCTTGACCGTCGGCGGCACGAGTTCCGCCCGCACCTCCGTGAACGGGGTCACCGTGACGTTGCCCTCGGGTACGGCCGCCGCCTCCGGGTGCTCGGTCGGCGTGATGCGGACCCCGTACGGGTGGGGTCCCGCCGCCGCGTCCGCCGTGCGCGGGGGAGCGATCCTCAGGTCCACCGTCCCCGTCGTCCCCGGGTACAGGCGCAGCGTCGCCGGTTCCACCACCGTCCACGGCGCGAGGGAACCCACCGGTTCGAAGCGGTACTCGTCCACCACGTCACCGGTGTTGCGCAGACGCAGCCGTACGGTCGTGCTGCCACCCGGGTCCACGGTGGTGGAGGCGGGTTCCAGGGAGGTCCAAAGGCTCACCCGAGGACGTTAGACGTGACGTCCGGCCACGTCAGGAGGCCCAGGGGCAGGGACGCGTGCCCGAAGAGGCGGGAGGCGCTGCCCCGCCCCGCCTCTTCGGGCCGCCGCCGCTGCCGGGGCGTCGGCTCCCCGCCCCTGGTGCCCCGTCGTTCAGAGGGCGCCCACCTCGGCCACCAGGCGCGTGGCCGTCGGTACCGCGATCCCGTGCCGCTCGGCCGCGCGGAGCACGGCTCCGCCGATCGCGTCCAGCTCCAGTGGACGGCCCGCCTCCGCGTCCCGCTGCATCGAGGACCGCATGCCGGCCGGGCACGCGTCGAACATCGCCACGCTGCGGGCCGCGTCGAGCGGGGCCCCCTCCGCCCGGCCGACGGCGGTGGTCTCCTCGATCAGGGCGAGCAGTTCCTCCCGGTGCTCGGTGCGCACCGGGCCGGCGCCGGTGCCGTACCGCGTGGTGAGCAGGGCGAACGGGGCGAGGAAGGCCAGCTTCGCCCACAGGATCGCGGTCTCCGACTCCGCGACCCGGGCCCGGAGGCCGGCGGCTTCGAGCACCGCGGCCACCTCGGTGAGCGGTCGTGCCGTCCCGCCCGCGAGGTCGATGTCGGCGAACGGGCTGCCGTGCTCGATCACCCCGGGCGCGACCCGCGCGGACTCGACCCGGATGACACCGGCCGCCACCCGGTCGTGGCCGTAGCGGCCGCGCAACGCCCCGGTGTGCTCGACGCCGTTGAGGAGGGGCAGGACCAGCGCGTCGGGGCCGAGCACGGCCGCCGGGACCCGCTCCAGGGCCTCGTCCAGGCTGGTGTGCTTGACGGCCACCACGCACAGGTCGACCGGTTCGCGCAGAACGGTGTCGGCCTCCACCTCGGCGGTGAAGTCCCCGAACGGCTCGCTGCGCACCCGGATGCCGTTCTCCCGCAGGGTCTTCGCGGTCGCCTCACCGGCCAGGCAGATCACCCGGTGCCCTGCCCGGGACAGCAGCGCGGCGAGCAGCCCGCCCACGCCGCCCGGGCCGAGTACGGCCACGGTCCAGGGGCGGTGGGCGCCGGCGGCCTCGGCGGCGTTCTCGGGGGCCGGCGTGCGGTGCGGTTCCGGTGCGGTGCTGGGCATGCGGCGGCTGTCCTTCCGGTCGTGGGCCGGCCCGGTGGCCGGAACTGTGCTCCCGCTCAGCGCCAACACGCGCCGGCCCCACCGCATTTCCGCCACCGAGGGGTCAGCCGTCGGCGGCCCGGCTCGGGCGCGCCACGCCATGTCCGTCACCGGCGGCCCGGCTCGGCCGCCACCGCCGCGCCCGTCGCCGGCCGCCCGGCTCAGGCGCCGAGGAACTCCGTGAGCACGGGGGCGAGGGCGTCCGGGTCGACCATGTGGTTCTGGTCCTCCAGACAGCGGTACTCGCCCTCGGGGACCACCTCCGCCACCGCCCTCGCCGCCTCGCGCAGCCACTGCGGGCTCGCCCCGCCGGCCACGGCCAGCACCGGCACGCGGACCGCCGCCAGCCGTTCGCGGGGCACCCGGCCGCCGCCCATCACCGCGTCGTCGTACGCCAGGGTCGGTGCGACCGCCTCCATGCCGGGCCACATGGGGGAGGAGCGGGCGCTCGCGATCATCTCGGGGGCGAGTCCGGTGAGGGAGAGGAACAGCTCCACCGCGTCGCCGCGCGCCCCCCGCCGCAGTGCCTCGGTGAGCCGCTCGGTGTACCGCTCGCGCGCCCTCGCGTCCTCCTCCGAGAGCGCGAACGGGGGCTCGTACACGGCGACCCGGGACACCCCTTCCAGGCCGCTCGCCGCCGCCTCCAGGGCGAGTGCGCCACCCGAGGAGACGCCGTAGAGGGCGGCGCTCCCGCCCACCTCCCCGATCAGCGCCCCGAGGTCCTCCACCTCGCGGGCGACCGCGTACGGCTCGGTGTCCCCGCTGCCGCCGCGGCCCCGGCGGTCGTAGACGACCACCTCGCAGCGCTCCGCCAGCCGCGCGGCCAGCGGAGCCGTCGTCGCGCCCGTCGACATCGCCCCGCTCACCAGCACGATGGCCGGGCCCCTTCCGGAGCGTGTGTACGCGAGGGACGTGCCGTCGCGCGAGGTGACCGTCCTGTCCATGCCTGCCCTGTCTGCCGTCCCTGTGCCTGTCATGTCACCGGAGACTGCCACCGGGCTCGGCGATCCCCGGGTACGACACGGCGGGCGGGGACGGTGGGACGTACGGGCGGGTCAGGCGGCCGGCGTGCCGACCACCTCGACCTCGTAGAAGCACAGGTGGTCCTTGATCGCGGCCACCTCCTCCTTCGGCTCCGGGTAGGCCCACACCAGGTCGGCGGCGTCCGGCAGCGACCAGTAGGAGGCCGTGCCCTTGAACGGGCAGACCGTGTGCGTCGGCGAGGGCGTCAGCAGGTCCGTCCGGACGTCCTCGGGGGGCAGGTAGTACCGCGGGGGACAGCCGGTCTCCCGCAGGACGAGGGGGCGGTCGCTCTCGGCCAGCACCTGCCCGCCGTGCACCACCCGCACGCGCGCGTCGCTCTGTTCGACTGTGATCACGTGTCCTTTGCTCATGCCGGTTCAGCACCGGTGCCCGCCCGGTTCTTCCCGTCCGGCGGCCCGTTCTCGCCGCGTACCGTGGTCGCCATGCGAATCTGCGTCTTCCTCTCCGCCGCCGACCTCGACGAGCGCTACACCCGCCCCGCCCGCGAGTTCGCGGAACTCCTCGGCAAGGGCGGCCACACCCTGGTGTGGGGCGGTTCCGACGCCGGTCTGATGAAGGTCGTGGCCGACGGCGTCCAGGAGGCGGGCGGGCGGCTGTGCGGGGTCTCCGTCGACTTCCTCTCGCACAAGGTGCGGCCCGGCGTCGACGACATGGTCGTCGCCGGGGACCTCGCCGAACGCAAGCGGCTGCTGCTGGAGAAGGGCGACGCCGTCGTCATCATGGTGGGCGGCACGGGCACGCTCGACGAGGCCACCGAGATCCTGGAACTCAAGAAGCACGGCCACACCGACAAGCCCGTCGTCCTGCTCAACACCGCGGGTTTCTACGACGGCCTCAAGCAGCAGTTCCACCGCATGGACGCCGAGGGCTTCCTCCCGCGCCCCCTGGCCGAGCTGGTCTTCTTCGCGGAGGAGCCGGTGGGGGCGCTGGCGTACCTGGAGGAGAGCGTGGGGATCGAGTGAGGGCGGGCGGGGGGAGCCTCCCCGTGCCCCGCACGGGCGGCCGTTCATGATCGGCCAATTCCCGGAGGGCGGACCGCCGCCCTCCGCATGACGGGCACAGAGGCTTCACTCAGTCGTCGCACGTGTTCCCGCCCTGTGCCGGGGTGGCCCGTACGTCCGGGCCGCCCCGGCACAGGACGGTTTTCGGACGCGCGCACTTCCGCGCTCGATGATCGCCCCCTTACTGAAGTGTTCACGACACGCATACAGTGACTCCGCCGGCTCGATCCCGAACACATGTTCGACATTCGACGTTCGACGAGAGGACCCCCCTCCCATGCCCAAGCTCACGGCAGCCCTCCGTACGGCGGCGGTCGCCGCGGCCCTGGCCACGGTCGGCGTGGCCGCGCCGCAGGCGGTGGCCGCGCAGCACCCCGCCCCGTCGGTCTCCGCCGAGGCCGACGCCACCACCCGGGCCATCGCCACGAGCGACCCGCAGGCCGTGTCCGCGGCGGCCACGGTGTGCGGATCCGGCTACACGCTGAACAAGGCCGTCCCGCTGCCCTTGGGCACCGACCCCAACCTGCGGCTGGGCACCCTGTTCTCCTACGGGAACGGCGGCAAGGGGTGCGCCATCCTCGACAACAACGTGGGCAAGTCGCAGTACATGTACCTGCGTGTGTGCAAGATCGACGGAACGGGCTGCGACACCGACTCCGGCAACTTCAGCGAGTACGCGGGCCCCGTCTACGTCTCGAGCTTCGCCTGCGCACCGGTCACCGCCAAGATGGGCAGCAAGTCCAGCAGCCTCTACATCGACTACACGTCCGAGTACGTGTTCCCCTGCGGCTGAGCCGTCCCCCTCGACACCCCTCGCCTCGTCCGTCGACGGCTGCCACCCCGTGGGCCGGCGCGCGACGGCGCCGGCCCAGCGCGGTTCCACCGGAAGGAGCACGAGATGGACGAGAAGGTCCTCGCCGCCCAGAAATGGGTGAACGCCACCTACGGCGGTGTGAGCGGCTACAACAGATGTCCCGAGAACGGCGCCACCGGGTGGGCGACCATGTTCTCGCTCACCCGGGGCCTCCAGGTCGAGTTGGGCATCACCGCCCTCTCCGACAGCTTCGGCCCCACCACCCTGTCCAAACTGGCGGCCCTCGGGGACATCGGCCCGTCGACCTCCAACAAGAACATCATCCGCATCGTGCAGAGCGCCCTGTTCTGCAAGGGGTACTGGGGCGGGAACGAGGACGGGACCTACGACGCCGCCACCACGGCCTCCGTCACCCAGCTCAAACGCAACGCCGGCTTCGCCGTCCCCTCCGACGGGAGGGTGCAGCCGAAGATATTCAAGGCACTGCTGACCATGGACGCCTATTCGCTGCTGTCGGGCGGCACCGAGGAGGTGCGCACGATCCAGCAGTGGCTCAACAGCAGTTATCTGAACAAGTCCACCTTCTTCCTCATCCCCTGCGACGGGCACTACACCCGGGACGTCCAGACCGCCCTCATGAAGGCGCTGCAGTACGAGTTCGGCGTCCCGGAGGACCAGGCGACCGGGAACTTCGGCCCCACGACCCAGGCCGGACTGCGCAACCATCAGGTGGCCGAGGGCGACTCGGGCATCTTCGTCAAACTCTTCAGTGCCGCCTGCGTCTTCAACGGCCGCGTCGGCTCCACCTCGACCGTGTTCAAGACGGCGTTCGACTCGGCCCTGACCACCTACGTGCGCGCCTTCCAGGAGTTCTCCGCGCTCACCGTCAACGGCCGCGGCGACTACCAGACATGGGCCCAGCTGCTCGTCTCCATGGGCGACCCCGACCGGGACGCCGGCGCCTGCGACACGCGTTTCCACATCAGCGTCGACCGGGCACGCGCCCTCGTCTCGGGCGGCTACACGGTGGTCGGCCGCTACCTGGACGAGGACCCGGACAGCACCCTCGACAAGGAGATCCAGCCCGGGGAACTGGACGCCATCTTCGACGGCGGCATGCGGGTCTTCCCCATCTCGCAGTACGGCGCCCGCTCGCTGTCCGACTTCACCTTCCCGCAGGGGTACGCGCACGCCCAGAAGGCGCACGACCGCGCCGTCGGATACGGGTTCAACACCGGCACGGTGATCTACTTCGCCGTCGACTACGACGCCACGGACCCGGAGATCACCAGCAACATCGTCCCGTACTTCAACGGTGTCCAGTCGGGCCTGGCCAGCCGCGGGAAACGCTATGTCGCCGGCGTGTACGGCTCCCGGAACGTCTGTTCACGGGTGAGCGCGGAGGCCTACGCGCGCTACTCGTTCGTCTCCGGGATGTCCTGGGGATTCTCCGGCAACCTCGGCTTCCCGATGCCGGAGAACTGGTCCTTCACCCAGATCAAGGAGTTCCGGTTCAGCGCGAGCCAGACCGACTCCTTCGACCTGGACCGCGACGTCCAGCGGCCGCACGCCGACAAGGGAGTCGGACGCGACGGCATCGGCGGCACCGAGTCCCCGGTCTCCAAGTACGTGCAGTACATCGCCGACCTCTACAGCACCGCCGTGCGGTACGACAAGGGCAACCCGAGCCTGCGCGTCATGGAGTACCTGCGCTATCCCCGCTACGTCGACCTCTACAGCGGCTGGCAGACCCTGATCGGTGACGTCGACCGCGACTGGATCGCCTACGCCGAGGACAACGGGCCGAACCGGGTCACCAGTTTCACCGATCCGTCGTACGGAGTGACCGTGCACGCCGACCACTTCGGCGCCACCGCCAACGCCTTCTACCTCAAGGGCAGCGGCTCCGGGACCGGCGCGAACCGGGGGGACTTCGGCGGCTGGGGCGGCGACCTCAGCACCTTCTACGGGGATTGGCGCAACAACGCCGACTCCTATGCCTCCGGTTACGCCTTCTGCATGGACCGGCTCGCCAAACTCAACGTCAGCTCCTCCTTCTCCTTCGGCGACATGGTGGAGGACGTCGACGGCTATCTCGTCGGCACGGCCGTGAAGAACGGGGCCCGCATCGACGAGCAGGTCCAGTCCCTCATCGGTGGGAACGGCCATCTGCGCCGGTTCACGAACTACTTCGCCCAGCGGCACGGCAGCAGCGTCTCGCACGCCGAGGACACCGCGCGGACCATGCTCGTCGACGTCGGGGACGACGACGTCCTGGACGCCATGCGGACCCAGGCGATCCGGCAGGTCTCGGGATGGAACACACTGCTTCCCGGATACCTCACGGACGGGAAACTCGATCCGTACCTCCAGGGCTATGCGGAGACCCTGCAGAAACTGGCCGACCAGGAAAGCTGACCGGCGGCCGGCGACGGGGCTCCCCGGCCGCCGTCCGGCAACCATGGTGGAAACGTGCTGACCTTCTTCGTCGTCTGCCTGTGGACCGTCCTCGGCGCCCTGCTCGTCGGAGCCGTCGTCCGGCTGCTGCCGGGCGGCCCGCCCGCGCGCCGGGCCGCCGCGGCCGGCGGATTCCTGCTCTGCGCGCTGGCGCTGTACCTGTGGGGCGCCTCCCACATGTTCGCCACGGACATCGAGGAGACCTGCACCCTGCAACATCACCAGCCACTGGAACCGGCCTACGGCCAAACCTCGCTCGTCCCGCTGCACCGCAGGTGCAACGCGCACTTCGACCTCGTCCCGCCCTACGTGAATCCCGGCGTCGTCGCCTACCTCGTGGCCTGTGCCTGCTGTCTGGGGACGGCCGTGCGCGCCCGGCTCGTGGAGCACCGGAGTCCGGCCGGAGGCCGGGAAAGGAACACTGAGGCACAGTGAACGATCACAGCGAGAACCTGGGCCGCCGCGGCTTCCTCACGGCCGTCGGCCTCGTCGGAGCGGCATCCGCCCTCTCCCTCGGATCCGCCTCCACCGCCGGCGCGGCCCCCCGGGCCGCTGCCGCCGCCGACGGCAAGGGCCGGCACTGGTCCGGCAGCCGCTCGGCGAACGGGTGGCCCGTCAAGGAGGGAGCAGGCCGGCCCGCCGGCATCGCGGTCCACCGCGTCGAGGGCTCGAACGCCTCGGTGGCCCTGCTGACGGGCGACGTGGCCACGGTCCTGCTCCACGTCACGCGCCGCTTCCACTACGAGATCCGCACCCTGGGGGCGGGACAGGTGCACGGGCACACGGCGGACCGGTCCGTGCGCGCCGACCAGGAGTCGAACTACCTGTCCGGGACGGCCGTCGCCCTCTGCCCCGACCTCTACCCGGCCGGTGCGCGGGGCGGCCTCTTCCCGCACGAGGTGACCGTCGTGCGGGACATCCTCGCCGAGTGCCAGGCCGTGGTGCGCTGGGGCGGCGACGACCCGGTCGCACCGAAGGAGGGCCACTTCCAGATCGACGTGCGGCCCGGCGACGCGGGGCTGCGCAAGCTGGCCGAGAAGATCGAGAAGTGGAACCGGACACCGGGGGAGGGCGCCGGCACGATCGACGCGTTCACCCCGCGACGCCGCCGCGCCGCCGAGGCGATGCGCGCGCGGCAACGCGCCTGAGGGGCGGCGCCGGAGGACGGCCGCGGGGCGTCCGTGGCCGCCCCGGGCAGGGGCGGGGGCGGCGACGGACCGCGCGGGGGAAATGCGAGCATGGCCCCATGGCTACACATGTGATCACCGGGGCCGGCTCCGGCATCGGCGCGGCCGTCGCACGGCGGCTGCACGCCCGCGGGGACGAGCTCGTGCTGCACGCGCGGGACGCGGCCCGCGCCAAGGAGCTCGCCGCCGAGTTCCCCGGGGCCCGGACCCTCGTCGGCGACCTCGCCGACCCCGACCGGCTGTCCTGGGCCTTCTCCCACCAGTCCCTCCCCGACCG
Source organism: Streptomyces griseoaurantiacus (assembly GCA_014656015.1). Taxonomy (GTDB): domain Bacteria; phylum Actinomycetota; class Actinomycetes; order Streptomycetales; family Streptomycetaceae; genus Streptomyces; species Streptomyces griseoaurantiacus. Next base: position 52,481 of record BNBP01000043.1, read on the forward strand.
CGTCGACTCCCTGCTGCACATCGCGGGCGTCCTCGAACTCGGCCCGGTCGGCGAACTGACCCCCAAGTCCTGGCGCCACCAGATCGACGTCAACCTGCTGGCCCCCGCCGAGCTGACCCGCCACTTCCTTCCGCAACTGCGCGTCGCCCGCGGCCACGTCGTGTTCGTCAACTCCGGCTCCGGCCTGAACGCCCACGCCGGCTGGGCGGCGTACGCCGCCTCCAAGCACGGGCTGAAGGCCCTCGCGGACGCCCTGCGCGAGGAGGAGCACGCGGCCGGCGTCCGCGTCACCTCCGTCTACCCCGGCCGCACCGCCAGCCCCATGCAGGCCAAGGTCCACCAGCAGGAGGGCAAGAGCTACGACCCGGACCGGTGGATCGACCCCGAGTCCGTCGCCACCACCGTCCTGATGTCCCTCGACCTGCCCCGCGACGCCGAGGTCAACGACCTGACGGTGCGCCCGGGACGGTGACGGGGACGGGGTCCACCGCCGTCGCCCTCGCGTACTCCGTCGGGGTCTGCCCGTAGCGGCGGCGGAAGAGGCGGGCGAAGTGGCCGCCGTCGGCGAACTGCCAGCGGGCGGCGACGTCCGCGACGCTCGCCCGCCGGCCGGTGGCCAGGAGCGCGCGGCGGGCCCCCTCGAGACGGCGCTCGCGGATGTAGGCGCTCAGGGAGTGCTCCTCGCCCGCGAAGGCCCGCTGCAGGGTGCGCACGGAGACGTTCAGTTCCCCGGCGATCACCGTGGGGGTGAGGGCGGGGTCGGTGAGCCGGCGGTCGGCGAGGTCCCGGGCGGCCTGCGCCAGCGCCGGCGACAGCCGGGGCTCCCTGTCGTCGGCCCCGCCCCGCACCACGGCCCGGGCCAGCTCGGCCAGGGTGTCGCGGGCGGCGTCGAGCCCGGCCGGCCCCAGGTCGTCCAGCATCCGGCCCACCGTGGCGGCGTGCGCGGTCAGAAGCCGGGCCTCGGGGGTGTCGCCCGGGCCCGAGGCCGCCCTGTCCGGGCCGTGCCGGATCTCCGCGGCCGGCAGCACCAGAATCCGCACGGCGGACCCCGGCGAGGCCGCGAAGTGGGTCAGCCGGCCCGTCTGCACCAGCAGCCGTCCCGCCGGCACCGTGTGCTCGGTGCCGCCCGGCAGCCCGAACCGCCAGCTCCCCCGGTCGACGATCCACAGCCGTACGTGATCCTGCGAACCCACCGACCGGCCGTCCGTCCGCAGGTCGGCCGCGTTCTCGAAGCGGTTGAACATCGTGTCCCGCAGCCGGAAACCCCGCGAGCGCGCCCCGAAACCGGCGAGGGTGCCCCGGTCGAACGGCGCCAGCGCGAAGCCCTCGCCCATCCGGGACCGCCACGCGCGGGCGAAGTCGCCGAAGGCGCCGGTCCCTTCCAGGCTCACCGAGAGGCTGCCGTGCATGTTCTGGTGCTTCTTCCTTCCGCGTACCACTGCCGTCGCGGTTGTCGCGCATCTCCGGCCGGAGCTGTCGCATCGGTCCGCGACCCCGCCCCTGGGGCCCTCCTAGGGTTCGGACGACGGCGCGAAGAAGCACGCCGGTGCGCGTCCCCTGGCGCGCGCGAACCGGAACAAGGGTACGAGGTGGCGAGTTGAGCACGATCGCGATCGTCGGCGCGGGGCCGCAACTGGGCCGGGCGATCGGCCGGAGATTCGGCGCCGAGGGCTTCGACGTGGCGCTGATCGCCCGGGGCGCGGAGCGGTTGGGGGAGATCGCGGAGGAGCTGTCCGGCGAGGGCGTCCGGGCCGAGGTGTTCCCCGCCGACATCACCGACCGGCCCGCCCTGCACGAGGCGCTGACCGCCGTCGAGGACCGCCTCGGACCGGTGGAGGTGCTCGAGTACTCGCCCGCGCCGACCCCGGCCGACCTGCGCCGGGCACCGATCGTCGGGGCCGTCGAGGTCACCGTCGAATCGGTCCTGGCCCAACTGGACCTCTACCTGCTCGGCGGTGTCGCCGCGGTGCAGCACGTCCTGCCCGGCATGCTGGCACGCGGCTCGGGAACGGTCCTGGTCACCAGCGGCGCCGGCTCCGGACCGCTCATCGCCCCGCACGTGGCGAACATCCAGATCGCCACCGGCGGGATGCGCAACTGGATCCTCAACCTGAACGCGGCGCTCGCCGGCACCGGCGTGCACGCCGCGCACATGGCGATCGCCGCCTACATCGGGCAGGGCGGGCATGCCTCCCGGCCGGAGACGATCGCCGGCACGCACTGGCGGATGCACACCGACCGCACCGAGGCCGAAGTGCTCGTCGAGGACCTGCCGGAGGACTACCTGGAACGCGGTCTGGCGGACAAGTTCGGCGACTCCTGACCCGTCCGCCCGCCGCCCCGACCGGTGGGCGGACGCCGAACCCTTCCGCGCCAGGCTCTAGGCTTCCCGCGTGAGTGAGAACAGCCAGTTCAGGTTCGGGCCGGCCACCGGCGTCGGATCGATGCCCGGTGGTGACGCGCGGGAGGCCGCGAAGACCGTCACCGGGTCCTTCGAGGACTTCCCCTTCCTCGCCGAGCTGCCCGCGCGCGGGCCCGGCGCGGACATGATCGGCCGCACCGCCGGGATGCTCGTCGAGCTCTACGCCCGCGTGGAGCCCAGCGGCTGGCGGATCGGGGACCGCCCCGGCCGGGACACCCGGCGGGCCCGCTCCTGGCTCCGCCAGGACCTCGACGCCCTGGAGGAGTTCACCCAGGAGTACCGGGGCCCCCTGAAGGTGCAGGCCGTGGGGCCCTGGACGCTCGCCGCCGCCCTGGAGCTGCGCAACGGCGAGGCCGCCCTCTCCGACCCCGGGGCCTGCCGCGACCTCGCCGGCTCGCTCGCCGAAGGGCTGCGGGCGCACCTGGCCGAGGTGCGCCGCCGGGTGCCGGGCGCCCAGGTCGTCCTCCAGCTCGACGAGCCCTCCCTCACCGCCGTCCTGCGCGGACAGGTCCGCACCGCCAGCGGCTACCGCACCCACCGCGCCCCGGACCGGCAGGTCGTCGAGGCGGCCCTGCGCGAGGTCGTCGGGGTCCACGAGGCGGGGCCCGTCCTCGTGCACTCCTGCGCCCCCGACGTGCCCTTCGCCCTGCTGCGCCGGGCCGGCGCGGCGGCCGTCTCCTTCGACTTCTCCCTGCTCACCGAGCGTGACGACGACACGCTGGGGGAGGCGGTGGAGGCGGGGACGCGGCTCTTCGCCGGTGTCGTCCCCGGCACGGACGGCCCGTTGTCGGACCCTGCCGGTAGCGTCATGGGTGTCAGGACGCTGTGGCGCAGGCTGGGGCTGTCTCCGGGGCTTCTCGCGGACACGGTCACGGTCACCCCCGCGTGCGGGCTCGCGGGCGCGTCCCCCGAGTACGCGCGCCGGGCGCTGGCCCACTGCGCCCGGGCGGCGAGGTCCCTCGCGGACGACCCAGAGTAACGGGAGGACAACACGGTGGCCGGCGACAAGCAAGCCCAGACCACGGCGGTGCCCGCGCAGGCACGGGAGCGGCACGTCCGGCTCGCCGAGCAGATCGAGGAGCACCGCTTCCGGTACTACGTGAAGGACGCCCCGGTCGTCAGCGACGCCGAGTTCGACCGGCTGCTGCGGGAGCTGCAGGAGCTGGAGGAGCGCCACCCGGAGCTGCGCACGCCCGACTCGCCCACCCAGAAGGTCGCGGGCGCCTACGAGACGGAGTTCACCTCCGTCCGGCACCGTGAGCGCATGCTGTCGCTGGACAACACGTTCAACGACGAGGACCTGGCCGCCTGGACCGAGCGCATCGCCAGGGAACTCGGCAGCCAGACCTACCACTTCCTGTGCGAGCTCAAGGTCGACGGCCTCGCCGTCAACCTCACCTACGAGCACGGCCGGCTCACCCGCGCCGCCACCCGCGGCGACGGCCGCACCGGCGAGGACATCACGCCCAACGTGCGCACGATCGCCGAGATCCCCGACCGGCTGCACGGCGAGGAGGTGCCGGACGTCGTGGAGATCCGCGGCGAGGTCTTCTTCCCGATGGAGAAGTTCCAGGAGCTCAACGCCCGCCTCGTCGAGGCCGGTGACAAGCCCTTCGCCAACCCGCGGAACGCGGCGGCCGGTTCACTGCGCCAGAAGGACCCCCGGGTCACCGCGAGCCGCCCCCTGCACATGGTCGTGCACGGCATCGGGGCCCTGGAGGGCTTCGAGGGCATGAGCCGCCTCTCCCAGGCCTACGACCTCCTGGGGAGCTGGGGTCTGCCCACCTCGCCCTACAACCGGGTGGTCGAGGACCTCGCGGGCGTACGGGAGTTCATCGCCCACTACGGCGAGAACCGGCACTCCGTGGCGCACGAGATCGACGGGGCCGTCGTCAAGCTCGACGAGATCCCCCTGCAGGGCCGCCTCGGCTCCACCTCGCGCGCCCCGCGCTGGGCCATCGCGTACAAGTACGCGCCCGAGGAGGTCAACACCAGGCTCGTCAACATCCGCGTCGGCGTGGGCCGCACCGGCCGGGTGACGCCCTACGCGCAGGTGGAGCCGGTGACGGTGGCCGGGTCCGAGGTCGAGTTCGCCACGCTGCACAACCAGGACGTGGTCAAGGCCAAGGGCGTCCTCATCGGCGACATGGTCGTGCTGCGCAAGGCGGGTGACGTCATCCCCGAGATCCTCGGCCCCGTCGCCGACCTGCGCGACGGCAGCGAGCGGGAGTTCGTGATGCCCGCCGACTGCCCCGAGTGCGGCACCCCGCTGCGGCCCATGAAGGAGGGCGACGTCGATCTGCGCTGCCCCAACTCCCGCGCCTGCCCCGCCCAGTTGCGCGAGCGGCTGTTCTACCTCGCGGGCCGCAAGTCCCTGGACATCGAGCACTTCGGTTATGTCGCCGCCGCGGCCCTGACCAGACCGCTGGAGCCCGCCGAGCCGCCGCTGACCGACGAGGGCGACCTGTTCGACCTCACCATGGAGCAGTTGCTGCCCATCAAGGCGTACGTCCTGGACCAGGACAGCGGGCTGCCCAAGCGCGACCCCAGGACCGGCGAGGAGAAGATCGCCACGGTCTTCGCCAACCAGCAGGGCGAGCCGAGGAAGAACGCGGTGTCCATGCTGGAGAACATCGCCGCCGCCAAGGAGCGCCCGCTGGCCCGCGTGCTCACCGGCCTGTCCATCCGTCACGTCGGGCCCGTCGCGGCCGAGGCGCTGGCCCGCGAGTTCCGCTCGGTGGACCGCATCGAGGCGGCGAGCGAGGAGGAACTGGCGGCCACCGAGGGCGTCGGGCCCATCATCGCCGCCTCCCTCAAGCAGTGGTTCGCCGAGGACTGGCACCGCGAGATCCTGCGCAAGTGGAAGGCCGCGGGCGTCCGCATGGAGGAGGAGAGCACCGGCGAGGACGAGGGGCCGCGCCCGCTGGAGGGCCTCACCGTCGTCGTCACCGGCACGCTCGAGCACCACACCCGGGACGGCGCCAAGGAGGCCCTGCAGAGCAGAGGCGCCAAGGTCACGGGCTCCGTCTCCAAGAAGACGTCGTTCGTCGTCGTCGGCGACAGCCCCGGATCGAAGTACGACAAGGCGATGCAGCTCAAGGTGCCGGTGCTGAACGAGGACGGGTTCGCCGTCCTGCTGGAGAGCGGACCGGAAGCCGCGGCCGAAGTCGCGCTTCCGACCGAGGAGTAGCGGTTGAAGGCCACCCGTTCGGCGCATACCAGATGCATACGGGTGGCCGGGTCGCATTCGGGCAACCGTCGTCGACCGCTGCCCGTGGAAGCCTTCAGCGGCCTACTGTTGAGATGTGCGCCTGCCGTGCCCCGCTGCGTGGTGGGTTTTTGGACGAGGTGCCGTCGGCAGTCGTCGCCGGCACCGGGCCGCGAACGCGTGGGCACCGCCGGCTGTGAGAGGGACGGGAATGGAACCGACCGAGAGCGCCGCCCCGGACGCGCGGCTGCGCGTGCGCCGGATCTCCGGCGCGTGGCGCCGCGGAGCCACCCGGACGGCGCGCTCCCGCGGCGCCGGGGCGATACCCGGCGCGGACTCCCCTCAGGCCCCGGGCACGTGGGGCCGCGCGGGCGCCCGGGGTGACGCGCGCGCGCCCGGCGCCACCGGGACCGGCGCCCCCGGCCCCGGAGCCGTGCCCGGGCAG
>BNBP01000044.1 GCA_014656015.1 Streptomyces griseoaurantiacus
GGGCCGCCGGGGAGCGGGCCCCGGCCACCACCCGGCGGGCGCCCGCGGCACGGGCGAGACGGACCGCCGCCTCGCCCACCACACCGCCGGCGCCCAGCACGATCACCCGCTCACCGGGCACGAGTCCGCCGCGCCACGTGAGCGCCATGTGCGCGGCGACGGCCGACAGGCCGAGCGCGGCGACGGCGACCGGGTCGGCGCCCTCGGGGAGTGCGACGACGTCCTCGGCGCGGGCCACGGCCCGTTCGGCCATGCTCCCGTCGCCGGGGGTCATGCCGGCCGGGGTGGCGAACCACACCGTCCGGTCCCCGACGCTGCCCACGCCCTGCACCCCGGGCACGTACGGCGTCGCGGGCCGGCCGAAGTAGGAGGTTCCGGTGGCGCAGAGCAGGTCCAGCGGGGTGATCGGGGCGGCGAGCACCTCGATCAGGACCTCCCCGGGCCCGCACACCGGCTCCTCCCGGTCGGTGACGGCGGGGGGCCGTCCGGGTTCGCGCAGTTCCGCCGCCCTCATGTGGCGATGTCGGGGTAGGGCAGCGACATGTGCGCGAGTCTCCTCGCGTACTCGGTCTGGAAGCCCATCGGCGGGTGGTCCCGCTCGAACAGGCCGATGAACAGGGTGAGGGTGAGGAAGGGGTGCGCGCCCATCTCGAAGAGCGTCACGTAGTCGTGGGTGGCGAGCGCCTCCCGTTCCGCGTCCTCGAGGCGCAGCCAGGTGGAGGACTCCCCGGTGACGCAGTTGAGGATGCGGTTCGCGTACACCTCTTCCCAGCGTGCCACGGTGGCGCGCGGGTCCTGGCGGTAGCTCTCGACCAGTTCCGGGTCGCGGTCGACGGTGAACAGGAACTTGTTCAGCAGGTACTTGCTCACGCGCGGCCGCCCTTCGGGTACCAGGTGAAGTACGCCTCCATCGTGTGGAAGAGGTCGTAGGTGTCGACGTAGTCGGCGGCGAGCCCCTCCCCCGCCACGCCCATCATCAGCATGAAGTCCATGAAGCCGTGGGTGGCGTTGCCGGGCAGGTGGAGGCTGTCGAGGGTGACCTCGGACAGGCAGCCCTCGATGTCGCCGGAGGAGATCCAGCGGACGGCCTTGCGGTCGAACTCCGGGTCGGGGCCGGTCGGCCCGAACTGCCGTGGCCCGCCCAGTTCCAGGGACAGGTGCCCGGTGCCGATCACCGCGACCCGCTTCTCGGCCGGCCACGACTCCACCAGGGCCCGTATCGCGCGCCCGAGCTGCACGAACCGTTCGGGGCGCGGCAGCGGGGGCGCGAAGATGTTGGTGTAGACGGGGACGATCGGCAGGTCGTTCCCCGGGCGCAGGGTGATGATCGGGCACGTGAGGGAGTGGTCGATCCGCAGTTCGTTGGAGAAGGCGAGGTCGAATCCGGCGTCCAGGCCCCCGCGCAGGAGGTGCGCGGAGAGGTCCTCCTGGCCTCGCAGCACCATTCTGGGGAGGCCGAACTCGCGTTCCTCGTTGTAGAAGTTGGCGTCGTAGACGGGCGCCTTGCCGACCAGGAACTGGGGCATGTTGTCCAGCCAGAACTGGTGGAAGTGGTCGGAGCCCACCATCACCAGCACGTCCGGGCGTGCCTTCGTCAGGGTTTCGCGGAACGCCTCCACCTTGCGCACCCATTCGTCCGCGAAGGGCGGGCGGTCCTCGCCGGTGGAGGTGCTGGCGCGGTAGTAGAAGGGGTGGTGGGTGGACGCGATGACCGCGACCAGTTCAGCCATGCGGACCTCCGTTGGTGTGGCCGGCGGATGGCGGCCGCCCGGGGGTGGGGGCCGGGCGTACGGGTCAGGCGTGCGGGGGCTCGGGGGTGTACGGATCGGGCGGCACGGAGCGGTTGTTGAGGTCGACGGAGAGGAACATCTCGTTGGCGACGGGGTGGCGCAGTTCCTCGGCGAGTTGCCCGATCAGTCCGGCGGTGCGGGCCAGCAGGGCGAAGCCGCGCAGAAGTTCCAGCGGCAGGCCGAGGTCGGCGAGCGCGGCCCCGCAGACACCGGCGCCGTTCAACGGCAGGGTACGGCCGAGGACCCGCGGATGGACCCGGCCGATCGCGGTGAAGAGCGTGAGATGCGGCCCGAGGAGGTGCTCCTCCTCGGCGAGGGCGAGCAGCCGGGGGGTGCGCGGGTCGCCGTCCTTGTGGACGTGGTGGCCGAGTCCGGGGACGAACCGGCCCTCGGCGCGCCGCGCCCGTACGGTCTCCAGCGCCACCGCGTCCCAGCCGGCCTCGTCCTCGGGCAGGGCCCCGCCGAGTCCGGTCAGTATCTCGTGCAGGAAGCGGCCGCAGTCCTCGGTGACGCCGAGGAAGCGGGAGCCGCCGCCGAGCAGTCCCGCGGCGAGCGCGCCCTGCACGGAGTCCGGTGCGGAGAGGTAGGTCAGCCTGGTCACCATGGCGGTCGGGGTGAAGCCGTGGTCGGCGAGGGCGGCGAGCACGGCCTCGAACACCCGGGTCTCGCCGGGCGTGGGCCGTCGCTGGGTGGCCAGCCAGAAGGCCAGTTCACCGAAGCCGACCTCGCCCATGATGTCGCGGGCCAGGTCGTGCCCGAGCAGGGTGATCGACTCGCGGGAGGAGGCGCCGAGGGCGGTCGGGTACACGGGTGCGGGGCGTTCCTCAGCCATCGCCGTCCTCCCGGGGAGCCCGCAGGGCATCGAGGGCGGGCGAAGTGCCGGCCGGGTGGGGGGTGTTGAGCCAGGCGCGGATCTCCGCGCCGTGCTCGTCGGGTTCGGGCGGGGGCAGCCGGTAGGCGGCCGGGGTCTCGGAGAAGCGGATGGGGTGCCGGGTGGTCGGTACGGCGCGTCCGCCCTCGCCGACCTCCACGACCGGGTCGAGTCCGAAGCGCTCGGCCATGGCGAAGCCGCCGTCGATGGTGTTGATCGGCCCGCACGGCACGCCGGCCGCCACGAGCAGGTCGAACCACTCGACGGCACCGCGCGCACGGAGCCGTTCGACGAGGAGCGGCCGCAGTTCCTCGCGGCGCTCGGTGCGGTCGGCGTTGCGGGCGAACCGCGGGTCGTCGGCGACCTCGGGGATGCCGAGCACCTCGCAGAGCTTGCGGAACTGGCCGTCGTTGGCGGCGGTGACGATGAGGTCGTTGTCGGCGGTCGGCAGCGGCTCGTAGGGGAAGACGCTGGGGTGGGCGTTGCCCATCCGGTAGGGGACGACGCCGCCCGCCGCGTAGGCGGAGCTGTGGTTGACCAGTCCGGTCAGCGCCGAGGACAGCAGGTTGACCTCGACGTGCTGTCCTGTGCCGGTGGCCTCGCGGTGGCGCAGGGCGGCGAGGATGCCGATGACGGCGTGGTTGCCGGCCATCACGTCGAAGACGGAGATCCCGGCCCGGTACGGCGGCCCGTCCGGGTCGCCGGTGAGGCTCATCAGCCCGGAGATCGCCTGCACCATGAGGTCGTACCCGGGCACGTTCCGGCCCGCGCCGGTGCCGAAGCCGCTGATGGACGCGTAGACGATGCCCGGGTTGGCGGTCCGTACGGAGTCGAAGTCGAGGGCGTAGCGGTCCAGGCCGCCGGGCCTGAAGTTCTCGATCAGGACGTCCGCGCGGCGGGCGAGTTCCCGGGCCGCGGCGGCGTCCTCGGGTTCGCGGAGGTCCAGGGTGAGGGCGCGCTTGCCGCGGTTGACACCCAGGTAGTAGGTGGAGACGCCCTCGCGCACCGGGGGCGTCCAGGTGCGCGTGTCGTCACCGCGCGGTCCCTCGACCTTGATGACGTCGGCACCCATGTCGGCGAGCAGCATGGTGGCGTAGGGGCCGGCCAGGATACGGGAGAAGTCCGCGACCAGCAGTCCCGACAGGGGACCACCGCCTCCGGTCGTCGGGCCGGGTCCGGTGTCGTCTGGCATCAGGGACCGCCTCCATGCGTCGACCGCTGTACGGACGACTGTCCGCTGTACGATTCTGGCATGACGAACGGCGCGGACGTCAAGGGGCGGCGGACGCGGACCTCCGCGGCGGGAGACGGATCTCCGCGGCGGGACGGCGAGGCGCTCGCCCGGGGCGGGCGGCCCTCGGTGGGACCCGCGCGACAGGGGCCACGGCCCTACCGGACGACGTGCGGGGCCGTCTCCAGGCGGGCGAAGTCGGCACTGATCTCGCCGGCCGCCTGCAGCAGCAGCGGCAGATGGTGGTCGAGCAGCCGCTCGACGGAGGTCTCGGCGGCGTGGGCGTTGACGTTGAGCGCGGCGATCACCCGGCCCGAGCCGTCGCGCAGCGGCACGGCGACGGAGCGGATCCCCAGGGTGAGCTGCTCGTCGGTGAGCGCCCAGCCCCGGGCCCGCACCTCGCGCAGTTCCGCCTCGCGCTCGGCGCGGTCCGGCTGCCAGCGCGGCACGAGACCCGACCTGCCGGGCTCGGCCAGGACCTCCTCCAGCCGCACCGGGTCGAGGGCGGCGAGCAGCACCTTGCCGAGCGAGGTCTGCAGCGCCGGGAAACGCGTGCCGATCTGCACGGCGAGGGCGACGATCTTGGGCACCGACACGCGTGCCACGTAGACGATGTCGGAGCCGTCGAGCTGGGCCGCGGAGACGGACTCGCCGGTGCCGGCCGACAGCCGCTCCATGTGCGGCCGGGCCACGTCCCACAGCCCCATCGACCGCACATAGGCGACCCCCAGTTCCAGCACGCGCGGGGTGAGGGCGAAGCCCTGCGGGTCGGCCCGCACGTAGCCCAGCTCCTGGAGGGTGAGCAGGATGCGGCGCACGGTGGGCCGGGCCAGTCCGGTCCCCGTCGCGAGTTCGCTCAGGCTCATGACGGGCCGGTGCGGGGCGAAGGCGGTGATCACCTCCAGGCCGCGGGCCAGCGCCTCGATGAAGTCCGGTCCGGTGCCTTCGCGCGGCATGGCCTCTCCTCACAACGGTCGATCGGTGACGGTGGGGAACCGCCTGACGGAGCGGGCGTCACCCTACTGCACGAGGCCCCGGCACGTCCGCCAGACGGACGGCCGGTACGCACCCGAAGCCCACTCCCGGCCCTCCCCTCACGGGCGGCGAAACCGCAGGTGGCACGGATGCACCCGGCGAAGCCGCACCCCGATACCGCCCTCCTCACGGAAAGAGGCGACGCAGGTGCGACCGTTGTACGGACGTACTGGCTTCTTCCCCTTCCCCACCCCGCGCGAACCGATTCCGTACGGGCGCTTGACACTGCCGGAGCGGCTGCCCAGAGTGGCACCCAACTCTTGGCGACCGCTGAGCGGACAAGCGTCCGCCACCGGGGTCGCGCCCACGGTGTGAGGAGTCCACGGATGAGCGAGTCGAGCGAGTTCCGGCCGGGCCGACCGGTGGTCCTGCGAGGCGGGACGGTGCTGCCGATGGACGCGTCGCGCCGGGTGCTCCCGGACGCCGACGTGCTCGTCGTCGACGACCGGATCGCCGCCGTCGGACCCGCCCTGGAGGTGCCCGAAAGCACCGCCGTCATCGACGCCACCGACGGCATCGTGATGCCGGGCATGATCGACACCCACCGGCACATGTGGCAGACCGCGATGCGCGGCTACGGCGCCGACTGGACCCTCACCCAGTACTTCGTCTGGTACTACCTCGAGTCCGGCAGGCTGTTCCGGCCCGAGGACGTCCACGCCGGCAACCTGCTCGCGGCGATCGAGGCGATCGACGCCGGTGTCACCACGGTGGTGGACTGGTCGCACGGCCTGCAGACCGTGGACCACGCGGACGCCGCCGTGGACGCCCTGCGCGCGGTGCCCGGCCGGGCCGTCCTCGCCTACGGCAACATCCAGCAGCCGCCCGCCGAGTGGACCGGCAGCCCGGAGTTCCGCGACTTCGTACGGCGCCGGATCACCGGGGACGACATGCTGGGCTTCCAGCTCGCCTTCGACGTGACCGGCGACCCCGCCTTCCCGGAGAAGCCTGCCTTCGAGGTCGCCCGCGAGCTCGGCGTGCCGGTGACCACGCACGCCGGTGTGTGGGGCGCGACCGGGGACGACAGCATCCGGCTCATGCACGAGCACGGGTTCATGACCCCCGAGACGGTCTACGTGCACGCCGCCTCGCTGTCCGCCGACTCCTACCACCGCATCGCGGCGACCGGAGGCTCCGTCTCGGTGTCGACGGAGAGCGAGCAGAGCGCGGGCCAGGGATACCCGCCCACCTGGGCGATCCGCGCCCACGGCATCCCGGTGTCGCTGTCCATGGACACCAGTGTGTGGTGGAGCGGCGACCTGTTCTCCGCGATGCGGACCACCCTCGGCGCCGACCGTTCCCGGGAGCATCTCCAGGCGCAGGCGAAGGGCGACACCGTCACGCACGCCGCGCTGCGCGCCGAGGAGGTGGTCTCCTGGGCCACCCGCGGGGGCGCGCACGCGCTCGGCCGGGACGACCTGGGCAGTCTGGAACCCGGGAAGAAGGCGGACCTGGTCCTGATCAAGAACGACCACTCGCCGGTCTCGTTCCCGCTGCTCAACCCCTACGGCCACGTGGCCTTCCAGGCCCAGCGCGGCGATGTGCACACGGTCCTGGTGGACGGCCGCGTGGTCAAGCACGAGCACCGGCTGCTCGGCGTGGACCTGGCCGCCGCGCGCCGGGAGATCGAGGCCACGGTCGCCCATCTGCGCGAGTCGCTCGGCGAGGAGGGCTGGCGCAAGGGCATGAACCCGGACGTGCCGGAGACGAAGATCCTCGACAACCCGTACACCTACACCGACTACCGCAGCGGCTCCACCCACGGCGGCTGAGGGGTCACCGCCGGGGTCGGCCCGTCAGGCCTGCGCGGTCGAGCGGACGACGATCTCACCGACGTCGACGTGTGCCGGCTGCTCGATCGCGTAGGCGATGGCGGAGGCGACGGCCGAGGGCGGCATGGCGATCTCGTCGCGCTGCCGCACCAGCTCCGCCGCGATCTCGGGGCCGGCCCCCTTGCCCACACCCTCGGTGTCCGTGAAGCCGGGCGAGACCAGGGTGACGCGCAGGTCAGGTCCCGACTCCTGGCGCAGCCCCTCGCTGAGGATCTTCACCGCCGTCTTCGTCGCCGCGTACACGCCCTGCGGGGACTTGACGAGGTAGGCGGCGGTCGAGGCCACATTGACGAAGTGACCGGAGCGCTGGCGCCGGAAGACGGGCAGGGCCGCTCCGATGCCGTTGAGCAGGCCCGTGACGTGGGTGGCGACCATCGCGTCCCAGTCGTCCTGACGCAGCTCGTCGAAGGGCGAGATCGCCATGGTGCCCGCGTTGGAGACCAGCACGTCCAGCCGGCCGAACCTCTCGACCGCCTCCCCGGTCAGCCGCGCGAGGTCCTCGCGTCGGGTGACGTCCACGACGAGACCGACCGCCTCGCCCCCCTGTGAGGTGATCCGCTCCACGACCGCGTCCAGCCGTTCCTTGCGCCGTGCTCCGAGCACGACACGGGCCCCGCGGGCGGCGAGGTGGACCGCGGTCTCCTCCCCGATGCCGCTGCTGGCGCCCGTGAGCGCGATGACCTTGCCGTTGATTCCCGACATGATGTGTCCTTCGACAGGTGTGCGCAGGTCATGCCTGACCTACAGTGGAAGTGGGGGCGCCCCCACTTCTCCGAGACTAAGTGGGGGCGCCTCCACTTAGCAAGTCGTCATGCGTGTGAAGGGATGACAGGGTCGATGACCGAGGAAGCGGCACGCCCGCTGCGGGCCGACGCGCGGCGCAACCGGGAGAGGATCCTCGCGGCCGCCGTGCGCGTCTTCGCGACGGAGGGGCTCGACGCCCATCTGGAACGCATCGCCAAGGAGGCGGGCGTGGGCAGCGCCACGCTGTACCGCAACTTCCCCACCCGGGAGGCGCTGGTCGAGGCCGTCTACCGCAACGAGGTGGCGCAGCTCTGCGACGCGGCCCCCGCCCTGCTCGCGACGAAGCCGCCCCTGGAGGCGCTGCACGACTGGACCCGCCTCTTCCTGGACTACGTGACGGTCAAGTACGGCGTGATCGACGCCCTGCGCGCCATCGCCGCCTCGGGGCGCGGCAACCCCTACGGCCACAGCCGCGAGTTGATCTGGGGCGCACTGAAGGTCCTGATGGACGCGTGCGTGGCCGCCGGCGCGATCCGCACCGACATCGGTCCCGACGACATCGGGACCGCGCTGGAGGGCATCGCCCTCACCTCCTCCGGCGCCGAGGACCGGGCCAGGGCGGAACGCCTGCTGGACCTCACCCTGGACGGCCTGCGCCCCCGCACCTGAACCGATCGGAACCGGCCGGGCCGGCCCGGGCGCCCGCCCGCCGGCCCCGCCCCCGTCCTCGGCGGCCGCTCAACACCACCGCTCGTCCGCCCCGTTGACGTCCCCCCAGCTCAGCACTACCGTCTGAGAGCGCTCTCTGTGTCAGGCGCCGTGCGTGCGCCTCACCGTCGGCCCGCTCCCCCCTTCGTTCCACCCCGCTCTCACCCCACACCCCCGGGCCACCCTCGCGGCACGCGACCGCACGGCACACGTCCGCGCCGACCCGGTCCGGGGTCCCCCCACCGAGCAGGGAGGTCCCATGTCCCGCAGATCCGGGCCCGGTGCGCTGCGCCGGCCCGCCGTGGTACTCGCCACGGTCCTCGGTGCCGCCCTCGCGGCCCTGGTCCCCGTTCCCGCCGCCGCGGACACCTCCGCGGCGGCGGCCATCTGCAACACGTACTGCGACGCCCGCGACCCCGCCGCCTCTCCCGGCGACCGCACGCCCGTCACCGCGAGCGTCTTCGGCCGCTCCCTCGTCCTGCACTTCGACGACGCCGACGCGATGGGCTGGGCGTCCCTCGGCAACGGCGCTCCCGGCGACGAGGTCTGGCTGGACCGCTCGCTCGACGGCGGCCGCACCTGGAGCGCCGGCAGCAGACTGGGGGACACCACCGTGCCCGCCGGACAGCGTGGCTGGCGCACCCTGATGTACAACGTCGACGACTGGAACAACCACGGTGTCGGCGCACTGCGGGCCTGCGGCAAGGCCGGGGACCGCGCCGACATCGCCTGCACCCCGTGGGCGCGCACCACCTGGAACGCCGGTGAGCGGCGCACCGCCGCGGCCACCGGTCTGATGAGCCTGTACAACTACGGCACCGGCCTGTTCGACACCACCGGCTGGTGGAACTCGGCCAACGCCCTCACCGCCGTCATCGACAACATCCGGGTGACGGGGATGGGCAGTTACCGGTACGCGATCGCCCGCACCTACGAGCGGAACCTGAACGCCCAGGGCGGGCAGTTCCGCAACGACTACCTCGACGACACCGGCTGGTGGGGACTGGCCTGGGTGGCCGCCTACGACCTCACGGGCGACAGCCGCTACCTGAACACCGCCCGCGCCGACGCCGACCACATGGCCGCCCACTGGGACGGCACGTGCGGCGGCGGGGTGTGGTGGAGCACGGCCCGGACCTACAAGAACGCCATCACCAACTCCCTCTACATCCAGCTCAACGCGGCCCTGCACAACCGCCTGCCGGGCGACAGCGCGTACCTGAACCGCGCGCGGGCCGGCTGGAGCTGGTTCCAGGGCACCGGCATGATCAACGGCTCGTACCTGGTCAACGACGGGATCAGCCTGTCCACCTGCCGCAACAACGGCGACACCGTCTGGTCCTACAACCAGGGCGTCCTCCTCGGCGCGCTGGCCGAGCTGAGCCGGGCCACGGGGGACGGCGCGCCCCTCACCGCCGCGCGGCGGATCGCCGACGCGGCGACCACCGCGTCCTCGCTGCACACCGGTGAGGGCATCCTGCGCGACCCGTGCGAGAACGGTGACTGCGGGGGCGACGGACCGTCCTTCAAGGGCGCGGACGTACGCGGCCTGGCCCGGCTCGACTCCGCGCTCCCCGACCACCCGTACACCTCCTACCTGCGCCGTCAGGCGGACCGCGCCCACGCGGCCGACCGCAACGCGCTGGACCAGTACGGGCTGCGCTGGTCGGGTCCGCTCGACAAGGTGGACGCGGCACGCCAGCAGAGCGCCCTCGACCTGCTCGACGCGGCGTCGTGAACGGGCCCCGGAACGTCTCGCGCCGGCCTCGGACAACGTTGTCCGCACGGTCGTATCCGCCCTGCGCACGGTCGTACGCGCCCTCCCCAGGGGTGCGCGCCCTCTCTCTCCTCCTCTCCGGACTCCTCGTCCTCACCGCCGCCGTGGCCGGCGTCCTCGCCCTGCCCACACCCTCCCGGGCCGCGGCGAACCCGGTCTGCGCGCTGGCGTGCGACACC
Organism: Streptomyces griseoaurantiacus; assembly: GCA_014656015.1. Classification (GTDB taxonomy): domain Bacteria; phylum Actinomycetota; class Actinomycetes; order Streptomycetales; family Streptomycetaceae; genus Streptomyces; species Streptomyces griseoaurantiacus. The sequence goes on from BNBP01000044.1 coordinate 10,168, forward strand.
CTCGACCCCTCCCGTGCGCAGCGGGAGACCTTCCCGGTCGCCGACCGCACGCCGGGCGGCCGTCTGCTGCGGCTGCACGTCTCCGACCCGGACGGCATGGCCTGGGCGAGCATCGACCGCGGCGCCAAGGGCGACGCCGTCTGGCTCGACCGCTCCTGGGACCGTGGCGCCACCTGGGAGGGGCTGCTCGGCCGGGCGAGCGTCCCCGCCGCACGGACCGGCACGCGCACCCTCATGTACAACATCACCGACCCGGTGGGGCACCGCCGGGGGTGGATCCGCGCCTGCGGCGACGCGGCCGGTGTGACCTGCACCGACTGGGTCTACCCCACGGTGTGCGACGGCACCCGCTGCGACGGCGGCGACCCCGCCGGCGCGCCGTCCGACGAGCGCCCCGTGCCGTCCACCACGCTGTTCGGACGCACCATCAGCCTCCACGTCGACCAGCGCGGCGCGACGGCCTGGGGTGTGATCGAGAACGGCGGCCCGGGCGACGAGATCTGGCTCGACCGCTCCTGGGACGAGGGCGCCGGCTGGCCGGAGGGCTCCTCCCTGGGCCGCACCCAGGTGCCCGAGGGCGCGGGCTCGACCCGTACCGCGGTGTTCGCCACCCGTGATCCGCGCGGGCTGCTCTACGGCGGGGCGGTGCGCGCCTGCGGCCGGGAGGCCGGCCACCAGGAGGGGAGCTGCACGGCGTGGGCCCGCCCCGCGCCGAGCCGGGCCCGTGCGGCGGCCGACGCGCTGATGGCCTCGTATCACGTCAACGAGGGCTGGTGGCGGAGCAGTTGGTGGAACTCGGCGGTGGCCCTCACGGCGGTCGTCGACTTCTCCCGGCGCACCGGGGACCACGAGTACGACTGGGCCGTCACCCGTACCTTCGAGCAGAACCGGGGCGTCTTCCCGGCGGGCGGCCGGAGTTCCGACCCGATCGAAGGGCACTTCATCAGCCGCGCCGTCGACGACGCGGGCTGGTGGGCGATCGCCTGGCTGGACGCCTACGACCTCACGCACGAACGCCGTTACCTGGACGAGGCGGTGACGATCGCCTCGTACCTGCACACGTTCTGGGACACCGGGACCTGCGGCGGCGGGATCTACTGGAACCGCGAGCGCACGTACAAGAACGCGGTGACCAACGGTCTCTACCTGTGGATCACCGCCGCACTGCACCAGCGGCTGCCCGGTGACACCCTGTGGGGCTCGCGGGCGAGTACGGCGGCCGACTGGTACCTGGGCAGCGGGCTCATCGACTCCTCCTCCCTCGTCAACGACGGCCTGACCGACGGCTGCGCCAACAACGGGCAGACCGTGTGGAGTTACAACCAGGGCCTGGCCATCGGGGCGTTCACCCAGATGTGGCGGTCCACGGGCGAGGCCCGGTACCTGAGCACCGCGAGGCGTCTCGCGGACGCGGCCCTGTCCTCCTCCCGGCTGACCCGCGAGGGTGTCCTGACGGAGGTCTGCGACACCGGAACGAGCACCTGCGACGACAACCAGAAGCAGTTCAAAGGCGTCTTCGTCCGTCATCTCGCCGACCTCGCGGACGCCACCCGCTCACCCGCCTACCGCTCCTACCTGCGCACGCAGGCCGATTCGATCTGGACCGCCGACCGCGATCCCCTCAACCGCCTCGGCCAGCGCTGGGCCGGCGGCACACCGAACACACCCGGCGGCACGAACGTCCAGGACTGGCGCACACAGGCCAGTGCGCTGGAGGCGCTGACCGCCGCCGACAGTCTCTGACCGCGCGCGACGTGCCGGGCGACACCGCGTGTCGTCCGGCACGGGCGTGCGCGACACCCCGAACACCACGACCCCACAGGTGAGATGCGTCCGAACACCGCCAGGTCGGCGCATCCCGGTACCCGTGTTCCCCGTCCTCCTCGGGGGGTGTGCTTCGATGTGCGCGACCCGCGGCATCCGTTCGCGAAGTGACGGGTGGGTCGCACGGGATTCCGAGACGTTCGGTGGAGAGCATGACCGAGGACGAGTTCGACGCCTTCTACGCGGCCGCGTTCCCCCGTCTGACCGGTCAGCTCTACGCCTTCACCGGGGACCTGGGGGAGGCGCAGGACGTGGTGCAGGAGGCGTTCGTACGGGCCTGGGACCGGCGTAGGAAGCTCCTGGCCGACGAGGCGCCGGAGGCGTGGATACGCACCGTGGCCATGCGTCTGGCGGTCAGCCGTTGGCGCCGGGCCAAGCGGTGGGTGGAGCTGATGCGGCACAGTCCGCCGCCCGAACCGGATCCGGGCCCGGGGCCCGAGCGCGCCGCTCTGGTGGCCGCGTTGCGGGAGCTGCCGGAGAGTCAGCGCATGGCGATCGTCCTTCACCATCTGTGCGACCTCAGTGTCGAGCAGGTAGCCTCCGAGACCGGTGCACCCGTGGGAACGGTCAAGGCCAGGCTGTCGCGCGGGCGGGCGGCGCTGGCTCGGCGGCTGGCGGTGGACGAGGCCGAGGAGCCGGCCTGGAGGGAGAGCGGCCGTGTCGGATGAGCTGGCCACCGCGCTGCGTGAGCTGGCGACCGCACACGAGGCCGCGGCCCCCCTGCCCCCCGACGAGATCCGCGGCCGGGCGCGGCGCCGGCTGCTGCGGCGCCGGGTGGCGACCGCGTTCGGCGCGGCGACGACGGCCGCCTGCGCCCTGACGGCCGCCGCGTTCACCCTGCACGAGGACGAGGCCGCCCCGCGTCAGCACCGGGCGGCCGCCGCCTCCGGCGCCGACAGCCGTTCCGCGGCGAGCCCGGCGCCCTCTCGGGCGGAGGGGTCCCTCGATCTCGGCGGGCACCTCCTGCACTCCGGGGACCGGGTGCTGCGGATCGACTCCGCCTCCCTCGCCACGGTCCCGACCGGCGGCACGCTGACGGTGACCGCCAAGCGCCGGCCCCTGCTGCTGCCCAGCGGCGGCACCAAGGGCCGTCGTTCGTACCAGGTCCCGTACGTCGTGGAGCTGCGCACGGCCCGGAACACACAGGTCTACGCGGGGGCCCTCGCCCCGGAGAAGGCGGCCGGTTCGCTGGGCACCGGCACGGGGTGGGTGGGTCTGCGGGCCGGCGACGCCAAGTGGTTCTACGAGCGCGCCCGGGTCGGGGACCGCATCGAGGTCACCTCGGACCCGCTGCCGAGCACGCGGACGCCCGCGGCCGGCGCACCGCCCACCGGGTGACCGAGGGGCCCCGTCCGGGCGGCCCCCGAGACGCACCCTCAGAGGGTGCCCGCATGGCGAGACGGCGTTGCCGCCCGTTAATACATGGCACTTACATGCATCACATGCGCAACTCCCAGTCCCCCGCACCGGCCACCGGCTCCCCCACGGGCACGGGTGGCCCGGCCCCCGCGGACCGTGCCGCCCGCCGGGCCGTCACCGTCTTCCCGCTCCTCGTCATCGCCGCCGGCCTGGCCGGCCTGCTCTCCCCCGGCACGTTCTCCGGGTACGGCACCGACGTGCCCTACCTCCTCGGCGTGGTGATGTTCTGCATGGGGCTCACCATGTCCCTGGAGGACTTCCGGGGTGTGGCCCGGCGCCCCTGGGCGGTGCTCCTCGGGCTCGCCGCCCACTACGTGATCATGCCGGGGCTCGGCTGGCTGCTCGCACACCTGCTCCACCTCTCCCCCGCCCTCGCCGCCGGTGTCATCCTCGTCGGCTGCGCGCCGAGCGGCACCGCGTCCAATGTCGTCACGTACCTGGCCCGGGGCGACGTGGCACTGTCCGTCTCCGTGGCCACCGTCTCCACCGTGCTGGCCCCCCTGCTGACGCCTCCGCTGACGCTGCTGCTCGCGGGCGAGTACCTGCCGGTGGACGCGGGCTCGATGGTGACCGACATCCTGAAGACCGTGCTGCTGCCCGTCGTCGCGGGCCTGCTCGTACGGCTGCTCGCCGGGCACCGCGTCGAGCGCGTGCTGGGCGCGATGCCGTGGCTGTCCTCCCTGGCCATCGCCGCGATCGTCGCCGTGGTCGTCGCGGGCAGCGCGGACGCCCTGAAGTCGGCCGCGGGGACCGTCCTGCTGGCGGTCGTCCTGCACAACGGCTGCGGGCTGGCCCTCGGTTACTGCTGCGGTCTGCTCGGCAGGCTGGGCCGGCCCGCCTCGCGCGCGATGGCCTTCGAGGTCGGCATGCAGAACTCCGGCCTCGCCGCCTCGCTGGCGACCGCGCACTTCAGCCCGCTCGCCGCGCTGCCCGCCGCCGTCTTCTCCGTGTGGCACAACATCTCCGGCGCCCTGGTCGCCGCGTGGATGGCCCGCCGTGCGCCGCACGGAGCGGGGGCCGCCGGCTGACCCGGGGCACGCCGTTCGGCGCCCGCCGGGGGCGCCGCCCGCGCACCGGAGGGACGGTGGGAAAATGGGAGCGCCGGGGCGGACCCCGGCGAACCGAGCAGACGGCAGGACGCGCCGCCGTACGGGACAGTCCCCGTACGGTGGGGCGCCGAGAGGAGCCGCGTGGTGGCCGACGCCCACGAACCCACGGTCCGGTCCAAGCGGGCGGACGCCCGGCGCAATGAGCAGACGCTGCTCGACGCGGCCTCGGCGGTCTTCGTCGCGTCCGGCGTCGAGGCGCCGGTGCGGGACATCGCGGCCAGGGCGGGCGTCGGGACGGGCACCATCTACCGCCACTTCCCCACCCGGGCCGACCTCATCGTCGCCGTCTACCGGCACCAGATCGAGGCCTGCGCCGAGGCCGGTCCCGCCCTGCTGGCGAGTACCCCCTCCCCGCACACCGCGCTGGGACAGTGGATCGACCTCTTCGTCGACTTCCTGGTCACCAAGCACGGTCTCGCCTCGGTGCTGCGCTCGGACGACCCCGGCTTCCAGGCGCTGCACGCCCACTTCCTCGACCGCCTCCTGCCGGTGTGCGCCGGGCTGCTGGACGCGGCGGTCGCGGCGGGCGAGATCCGCCCCGGCCTGAGGGCGTACGAGCTGATGCGCGGCGTCGGCAACCTGTGCATCGGCGCCGACCGGGACCCGGACTACGACGCGCGGCGTCTCGTCTCGATCCTCGTCGCGGGACTGCGCCACCACCCCGGCGGGGACGGGGCGTGACACCGCCGCGGTGGACGCCCGGCGCGGGCCGGCCGCGCGGGTCCCGCCGCGGCCGGGGCGCCGGTCAGCGCCGCGCCTGAACCTCGGCGTGGGCCTCGGCGAAGTCCCGGACGACCGGCAGGAGCATCTCGGGGGTCTCGATCTGCGGCATGTGCCCGGTGCCCTTCAGCAGCCGGAACTCCGCGCCGGGCACGGCCTCGGCGTAGGCGCGCCCGTAGTCGGCGTCCACCACCCGGTCGCTCTCGCCCCAGGCCACCAGGACCGGGCGCTCGATCAGCGCCAGCCGTACGGCGAGGCCGGGGTCGGCCATGGTGTGCGGGCCCGAGTAGACCCGGAGCGCGGCCTGGTTGGCGGCCGCGGTCGCGCGCTGCTCCTCGGTGAGCGCCGCCGGATCGAAGCGGAACTTCGAGGGGTCGTGGAAGGAGAGCCGGGAGAGCTCCACCGGTGTCAGCGAGAAGGTGTCGGCGACGGGGTGCCCGGGGACGGCCATGCCCACGGCGTTGACGAGGGTGACGCTGCTGATCCGGTCGCCGCCCAGGGCCGCCAGTTCCGCGGCGATCCAGCCGCCTATGGAGTTGCCGACGACGGCGACGTCCCGCAGGTCGAGGACGTCGAGCAGGTGCGCGTAGGCCCGAGCCAGTGTGGGCACGTCGGTCAGCCACTCGGGCCGGGGGGTGCCGGCGAAGCCGGGGTGCAGGGGGGTGAACACCCTGGCCGGGTGCCGCTCCGCCAGCAGGGCGGCGAACGGGGTGACGGTGGCCGGGCCACCGCCCCCGTGCAGCAGGAGGAAGGGGCGGCCCTGCTCGCCGTGCCGCTCGACGGTGAGGTCGAGGGTGCCCTGATCGAGGGTGACGGTGTGGGTGGTGCGGGTCATGCGGTGCTCCTTGGCCGGCTCGTCGAGCCGTGGAAGAAGAGGTGAGGGGGCAGGAGGGGAAGGGCGGCGGACTGCGCGGACGGTGTCCGGACCGTCAGGCGAAGTCGGTCGCCGGGACCGTGGCGTAACGGCTCATCACGGCCACGGTCGCCTCCGGGGTCACCTTCCGGCCCTCGGCGATCATGTCTCGCAGGTCCCGGAAGTACTGCACGTACAGGTCGGGCGTGAAGGTGTTGAGCAGTACGGCCGGCTCGTCGCCGGGGTTGGCGAAGGTGTGCGGGGCGCCCGGCGGGATCATCGCGAGCGTGCCGGCCGGGGCCTCGTACGTCGTCTCGCCGACGGTGAAGCGGACGGTGCCCGAGACGACGTAGAAACCCTCGTCGTGCTGGGCGTGGCGGTGCTGGGGCGGGCCCTCGGTGTGCGGGGCGATCGTGATCTCGCCGATGCCGAGGCGGTGGTCGGTGGTGCTGCCGTCCTCCAGGATGCGGATGCGGGTGCCGCCGAGGTGGACGCTCTCCCCCTCCTCCGGCCCGACGACGGACGGCTGGTTCGTGGCGCTCACGAGGACCTCTTCTCACAGTCGTGTTCTCGCAGTCATGAGAGCTGACTCTCACGAGAGTAGAGATGTCACTCTCCTTATGCAAGTGCACTCTCATCATGAGAGGTAAGCGTTAGTATGGATTCCGCACACGGACCACCACGACAGGAGGAGCCCTCGATGACCGCGCGCACGGGCACGGGAGCGGACCCCGGCGGGGACACCGGCACGAAGGGGGCCGCCGGCACCGGCCGTGCCAACCAGCGACAGCGCACCCGGACGGCGATCCTGACGGCCGCACGCGAACTGATCGCCGCCGGCACGGAGTTGACGATGCCCGCGGTCGCCCGCGCGGCCCTGGTCTCCGAGGCCACCGCCTACCGCTACTTCCCCGACCTCTCCTCCCTGATCGGCGAGGCGCTGTCGAGCGCGTGGCCGTCCCCCGCCGAGGCCCTGGCACCGGTCGCGGGCAGCCCCGACCCGGTCGAACGGGTCGCGTACGCGACCGAGTTCCTCCTCCGCGGCGTGTTCTCCCGGCAGCACGCGGTGCGCGGGATGATGGCGGCGACGATCGTCCGGCCGGAGGCCGCGAGTCTGCGCCCCGGGATCCGCTTCGGGCTGATCGACCAGGCACTGCTGCCGCTGGAGGACACCCTCGGGGCGCGGGACCCCGAACGCCTGGCGCAGTTGAAGCGGGACCTCGCGGTGGCGGTGAGCGCCGAGGCGCTGTTCGTCCTCACCGATCTGTGCGGCCTGCCGCCCGAGGACGCGATCGCCAGCGCGGTGCGCACGGCGACCACCCTGACCAGCGCCGCCGTCCCCTCGGACGCGTAGCGCAAGGTACCGGGCGATTCTCCGCAACTCCCCGATTCCGTCAGGTCACTTGCATGGACATCAACCGGAGGTCCGTGCTCCCATGCCATGTGCACGTCGTGCGGCCGATCACCCGTCGCGGCCCGCCCGGCGTGACCGAGCGGCATTGCCGACAGGAGAAACGGAATTGTCCATGACCAGCACCGCACCACCGAGAAGACGGCTGAGAACCGTACGACGACACACCGGGGTGGCCACCGTTCTCGCGGTCGCCGCCGCCATGACCGTGGCGGGCACCGGCGCCGCGACGGCCAAGGGGGCGCAGAGCCACCGCATCCCGACGGTCACCTCCGGTGACGCCCGCTTCCAGGTCCTCTCACCGACGCTGATCCGCACCGAGTACGCGGCCGACGGCAAGTTCACCGACGACCCGACGTTCAACGCGATCGGACGCGCGGGCTTCACCCCGGCCTCGTACACCTCACGGACGGCCGACGGCTGGCTCACCCTCAAGACCAGTGCCGTGACCCTGCGGTATCGGGTCGGCTCGGGGCCCTTCGACGCGAGCAACCTGTCCGTGGCCCTGAAGGCCGGCGACACCCCGGTCACCACGACACCGTGGCACCGCCTGACGTGCACGCCCGGCGCGTTGTGCGAGGCGGAGGACCTCCAGCTCAACGGGGTCTCCCAGGCCTCCGACCACCGCGACCACACCGGTCTCGGCTTCGCCGCGGGCTTCGAGGCGACAGGCGCCTCGGCATCCTCTGACATCGATGTCAAGGAGGCCGGCACCTACCAGTTCGGCCTGCGGTACGCCAACTCGACGGGCGGCGACGGCAAGACCGAGACCCGCACCCTCACCCTGACCGTGGACGGCGGCTCCCCGCAGAAGATCTCCCTGCCGACGACCGCGAACTGGGACACCTGGAAGCTCGTCACCGCCAAGGTCGACCTCGGCGCGGGCCACCACACGCTGGCCCTGACCCGGACCGCCTCCGACTCCGGCGACATCAACCTGGACAGCGTCGCGCTGGTCCGCCCCGGCGACCCCTACCCGCCGGTCTCCGCCACCGCGATCAAGGACTGCCTGTTCGGCGTGAGCTGCGAGGCCGAGGCCGGACGGATCGGCGGTTCGGCGGGCGGCGCCACGGACCACACCGGCTACGCCGGCACCGGCTTCGTCGCCGAACTCAACAAGGGCTCCAGTGTGACCACGCACGTGGTCGGCGTACCCGCCGAGGGCGACTACACAGTGCGGATGCGCTACGCCAACGGCACCGGCGGCGACGGCCAGCACAAGACGCGCACGGCGACCGTCACCGCCAAGGGCACGAGCGGCACGATCGAGTTCCCGGCGACGGACGACTGGGACGACTGGCGGACCACCTCGGCCACGGTCAGGCTCGCCGAGGGCGAGAACGACCTCACCCTCGGCTGCCCGGACGACGCCAGCTGCCACGTCAACGTGGACACCGTCTCGGTGGCCGCCGCGAAGGACCCCGCTCCCGCGCCGCACCTCGCGCTCGGCGGCTACCGCCGCGGCCTCGACGGTGTGAACGGCAGCGGCCCCGCCCCCGTCACCACGCCCGGCCTGCTCAACAAGGACGGCTGGTACCTGCTCGACGACACCCCGTCCGCGCTGTACGACACCGCCACGCAGAAGATCCGGCAGCGCCCGGACCACAAGGGCGGTGCCTACCAGGACGGCTACCTCTTCGGCTACGGGCACGACTACAAGCGGGGCCTCACCGACCTGGCCACGCTCACCGGCCCGCCCGCGCTGCTGCCCCAGTGGGCCTACGGCGTCTGGTACTCGGAGTACATCGACCGTACGGCCGAGGACTACCAGAAGAAGATCCTGCCGGCCTTCCGCTCCGAGGGCGTCCCGCTCGACGTGCTGGTGACCGACACGGACTACAAGGGCGTCAACGACTGGAGCGGCTGGGAGATCGACAAGAAGAAGTTCCCCGACCCCACGGGCTTCTTCCGCGACTGGTCCGACTCCCAGGGCCTGCACAACACGCTCAACGTTCACCCGAGCATCCTCGGCTCCGACCCGCAGTTCGCCCAGGCGCAGTCCACCGCCAAGGGCAAGCTGAAGAAGGGCGGTTGCGGGGGCAGCGCCGGCGCCGGCGGCGACTGCTACGTCTTCGACTTCGGCGACCCCGACCAGCTCCAGGCCTACCTGGACCTGCACCGCACCATGGACGAGCAGGGCAACGACTTCTGGTGGCTCGACTGGTGCTGCGACGGCTCCCAGTCCTCGCTGCCTGGCGTGACCCCGGACGCCTGGATCAACCAGCAGTACGCCTCGATGACCGGGAAGAACAACGGCGGCCGCGGCTTCGTCCTGTCCCGGGCCTACGGCTCGCTCCAGGCCGCCGGGTACAGCGGCCAGGCGGCTCTGCCCACCGGCCCGTGGGCGGACAAGCGCTCCACCGTCCACTTCACCGGTGACACCTCCTCCACCTGGGGCGTGCTGAAGATGGAGGTCGGCTACACCCCGGGCGAGTCCGCGGCGACCGGGATGGCCTCGATCACCCACGACATCGGCGGGCACAACGACACCACCGGGCTGACCGGTTCGGAGAAGTACACCGAGGGCGGGCAGACCCGCACCACGCACAAGCTGCCCGACGACCTGTACGCGCGCTGGGTGCAGTTCGGCACCTTCCAGCCCATCGACCGGCTGCACAGCAACCACAGCGACCGGCTGCCCTGGCAGTACGGCACGGCGGCCCGCAAGTCGGCCGACGCCTTCCTCAACCTGCGCGAGAACCTGGTGCCGTACACCTACTCGCTCGCCGAGGAGGCCAACCGCACCGGGGTGCCGATCGTCCGGCCCACCTACCTGGAGTACCCGGACGAGGCGCAGGCGTACGCCACCGCGGGCAGCGAGTACTTCTACGGGTCCGACGTGCTGGTCGCCCCGGTCACCGACCCGGGCGAGTCCGCGACGACCTCGGTGTGGTTCCCGCCGGGCCGGTGGACGGACTACTTCACCGGCAAGACGTACACGGGCGGGAGCACCCAGAAGGTGACCACCACGCTCGACACCATGCCGGTGTTCCTGCGGGCCGGCGGCATCCTGCCGACCCGCACCCACGACGTCTCCTCGCACGACCGCAACCCGCTGACCGACGTGACGCTGACCGTCGCGGCCGGGAAGTCGGGCTCCTACCGGCTGTACGAGGACGACGGCACCGGCACGGGGCGCAGGCACAGCGCCACGACGGCCGTCCGGTACCACCACAGCGGCACGCACCACACGGTGACCATCGACGGGGCGAAGGGCTCCTTCCGCGGCCAGGTGAAGAAGCGGCAGTGGACGGTGTCCCTCGTGGGCGCCGGGGACCGGGCGCCCACGAGCGTGTCGGCGAACGGGAAGCGGCTCTCGCCGAAGTCGTACCACCTAGACCGGGACACGGGGGCGCTGACCGTCACGCTGCCGAGCCGGTCGGTGCACGCGCCGGTGACGCTCACCTTCCGGTAGCACCCGCCCGGGCGGCGGGGACGGGGGCCCCCCCCCCCCCCCCGCCCTCGCGTTCCCCGCCCCCGTAGTCTGGTGCCGTGTCCGCTCCCGCCCTCCACCGTGTCGCCGTTCTCGTGCTCGAAGGGGCCAAACCGCTCGACGTGGGGATTCCGGCGCAGGTGTTCACCACCCGCGCGAGCATGCCGTACGAGGTGCGGGTGTGCGGGGCGGCGCCCGGGCTCGTGACCGGCGGCGACGGGCTGTCGTACCACGTGGCGCACGGCCTGGAGGCGCTGGCCTGGGCCGAGATCGTCTTCGTGCCCGGCTACCGGTTCCCGGACCGGGAGGACCCGCCGCCCGCGGTCGTCGAGGCGCTGGTCGCCGCCCACGAGCGGGGCGCGCGGCTGGCCGCCATCTCCACGGGGGCCTTCGCGCTCGCCGCCACCGGACTGCTGGACGGCCGGCGCGCCACCACCCACTGGCACTACACCCGGGCGCTGGCTGCGAAGCATCCGGCCGTCCGGGTCGACGAGAACGTGCTCTTCGTCGACGAGGGCAGCGTGCTGACCTCCGCCGGCGCCGCCTCCGGCATCGACCTGTGCCTGCACCTGCTGCGCGGCGACCTCGGGGTGGCCGCGTCCCACCACGCCGCCCGGCGGCTGGTCGCGGCGCCCTACCGCAGCGGCGGCCAGGCGCAGTACGTGCCGCGCAGCGTGCCGGAGCCGCTCGGCGAGCGGTTCGCCGCGACCCGCGAGTGGGCGCTGCGCCACCTGGACGAGCCCCTCACCCTGCGGGCGTTGGCCCGGCACGCGGAGGTGTCGCCGCGCACGTTCTCCCGGCGCTTCGCCGAGGACACCGGGTACACGCCGATGCAGTGGGTGATGCGCGCCCGCATCGACGTGGCGCGCGAACTGCTGGAACGCTCGCAGCGCGGCGTGGAGCAGATCGCGGGCGACGTCGGCCTGGGCACGGGGGCCAATCTGCGGCTGCACTTCCAGCGCATCCTCGGCACCACGCCCAGCGAGTACCGGCGCACCTTCGCGAAGGGCGAATAGCTCCCGCGTGTGCCCGTCGGCGGGCTGGCACGATCCTTGCGGACCGTGGCGATCGTGCCGCTGTCCCGTCCGGCCGCGGCGCGCGAACCTGGTGGTGAACACGGAGGGATCACCACTTATGACTCGCATCGCCATCAACGGATTCGGCCGCATCGGACGCAATGTGCTGCGTGCCCTGCTGGAGCGCGGCGGCGACCTGGAGGTCGTCGCCGTCAACGACCTCACCGAGCCCGCCACGCTCGCCCGGCTGCTCGCCTTCGACACCACCGCCGGCCGGCTCGGCCGTCCGGTGAGCGTCGACGGGGACACGCTCGTGGTGGACGGCCGCCGCATCAAGGTGCTCGCCGAGCGGGAGCCGGCGAAGCTGCCCTGGTCGGAACTGGGTGTCGAGCTCGTCCTCGAGGCCACCGGCCGCTTCACCTCCGCCGAGGCCGCGCGCGTCCACCTGACCGCCGGTGCGTGCAAGGTGCTCGTCAGCGCCCCCTCGGCGGGCGCCGACGTGACGCTCGCGTTCGGCGTGAACACCGAGGCGTACGACCCGGCGGCGCACACCGTCGTCTCCAACGCCTCGTGCACCACCAACGCGCTCGCGCCGCTGGCCTCGGTGCTCGACGAACTGGCGGGCGTGGAGCACGGGTTCATGACCACGGTGCACGCCTACACCCAGGAGCAGAACCTCCAGGACGGCCCGCACCGCGACGCCCGCCGGGCCCGCGCCGCCGGCGTGAACATCGTGCCGACCACCACGGGCGCCGCGAAGGCGATCGGCCTGGTGCTGCCCAGCCTCGACGGCAAGCTGTCGGGCGACTCGATCCGGGTCCCCGTGCCGGTGGGTTCGATCGTCGAGCTGAACACGACGGTCGCCCGTGACGTGACCCGCGAGGAGGTGCTGGAGGCGTACCGGAAGGCGGCCGAGGGGCCGCTCGCCGGGATCCTCGAGTACTCGGAGGACCCGCTGGTCTCCGCCGACATCACCGGCAACCCCGCCTCGGCGATCTTCGACTCGGCGCTCACCCGCGTCGACGGCCGCCACATCAAGGTGGTCGCCTGGTACGACAACGAGTGGGGTTTCTCGAACCGCGTGATCGACACGCTGCAGCTCCTCGCCGCCGGCTGAGTCCGCGGCAGGGACAACGGGGACCGGTCGCCCACGGCGGCCGGTCCCCGCCGCGTTTCCGGGGGGCCGGGCCTGACGGTGGTGGGCGGGTTGTGCGCGGGAGGGGTGCCGGAGCCTCAGGGGGAGACGCCGGCGAACGGCGAGGCGGGGTGAGGGCCTTCGGCCGGTCTTGCGCCGCTGCATGCCGGTCGGCCGCACGGCGAAGTGCACGGCGACGACCGCCGCGAGGAGGCTGCCGAGTCCGGCCGCGTCCGGATCCATGGTGACCGGGCCGGGGCCGGGCCTGGCCGGATCGCCCTGATTTTGCAGAGCCTGCACTTTTGCATACCATGCAAGCATGTCGGAGAGAGGCGCCGCCGAGGGCGGGCTGCGGGAGCGGAAGAAGCGGGCCACACGTGCCGCGCTGGCCGAGGCCGCGATCCGTCTCGCCGCCGAGCACGGTGTGGACAAGGTGACGGTGGAGGCCATCAGCGCGGCGGCCGGCGTTTCCGAGCGGACGTTCTTCAACTACTTCGACACCCGTGACGACGCCTTCGTCGTCATCGACAGCGAGGCCACCGACCGCGTGCGCGCCGCGCTGCTCGCGGCCCCCGCCGAACTCTCCCCCCTGGAAGCCCTGCGCGACGCGCTCGCGGCCGAACTGGCCGGCGCCGAGCAGGACCACGAACTGTGGGGGCTGCACGCCGGGGTGCTGCGCTCCGCACCGCATCTGCTGGTGCGCAGCCTCGGGGCCCACATGGCCGACGAGACGGCGCTGGCGGAGGCCGTGGCCGCCCGGCTCGGAACCCCCGTCGCCGTACCGGACGGGGCGGGTCCGCCCGGCGAGGAGGAGCGGCGCGCGGCCCTGGAGCTGTACCCGCGGCTGCTGGCGGCGCTCGCGCACACCGCGGTCCGGGTCGGTGTGGAGCACTGGTGCTCCCGCCGCGAAGGAGATTCGTTCGCCGAGGTGTTCCAGCAGGTGTTCACACTGCTGGCGGCGGGCCTCCCGGCGCCCACGCGGTAACCGGCGGCCCGGCCCCGAAGGGCCCCTCGCCTCGGGCCCGCCCCGCGTACGCACCGCCTCGGCCGCGTCGCGCCCCGGCCCGCTCCGAGCCCTCCCGGCTCGTCCGAGTTCCCCCGAGTTCCCCCGAGTTCACCCCGATCGCCGCGGATCCCCGTGGAGCCGCACGGCCCCGTCGCATCCCGCCGATCACTCCCCCGAAAGAAGAGACCGTGACCGCACCACCGGCGCCCGAGCAGGCGTCCCCGACCTCCATGACGAACCGCCAGATACTCCAGGCCATGTCCGGCCTGATGGCGGGCATGTTCGTCGCGATCCTGGCGGGGACCGTGGTGTCCAACGCCCTGCCCACCATCATCGCGGACCTCGGCGCGAGCCAGTCCTCCTACACCTGGGTCGTCACGGCGGAACTGCTGGCGATGACCGCGACGGTGCCCCTGTGGGGCAAGCTGTCCGACCTGTTCAACAAGAAGTTGCTGCTGCAGCTCTCGCTCGGCATGTTCGTCGTCGGCTCACTGCTGGCCGGGTTCTCCCACGGCGTGGGCCTGCTCATCTTCAGCCGGGTCGTCCAGGGCGTCGGCGCGGGCGGTCTCACCGCGCTGGCCCAGGTCGTCATGGCCTCCATCATCCCGCCGCGCCGGCTGGGCAAGTACGCGGGCATCTTCGGTGCCGTCTTCGCCGTCGGCACGGTGGCCGGGCCCCTGGTCGGCGGTGTCCTGGTGGACACCTCGTGGCTGGGGTGGCGCTGGTGCTTCTTCATCGGCGTGCCCTTCGCGCTGCTGGCCATCGCCCTGCTGCAGCGGACCCTGCATCTGCCCACGGTCAAGCGCGAGGTGCGGATCGACTTCCTGGGCGCGTTCCTGATCGTGGCGGGCGTGTGCGCCCTGCTGGTCTGGGTCTCCCTCGCGGGCAACCAGTTCGACTGGGCGTCCTGGCAGACCGCCGCGCTCACCGGCGGCGGTGTCGTCCTGCTGGCCGCCGCGGTGTTCGTCGAGGCCCGCACCGCCGAGCCCGTCATCCCGCTGAACATCTTCCGCAACCGCACGGTCACGCTGACCACCGTCGCCAGCCTCCTGGTGGGTGTCGCCATGTTCGGCGGGACCGTGTTCCTCTCGCAGTACTTCCAGATCTCGCTCGGCAAGTCGCCGACGGTGGCGGGGCTGATGAGCCTGCCGATGATCCTCGGTCTGCTGGTCTCCTCCACGGTCGCCGGTCAGATCATCAGCCGGACCGGCAAGTGGAAGCGGTACCTGGTGGCGGGCGCCGTCATCATGAGCGTCGGCCTCGGGCTGCTCTCGACGATCGGCGCGGACACCTCCTTCGCCCTGCTCAGCCTGTTCATGGCGATCCTCGGCATCGGCGTCGGCATGCTGATGCAGAACCTGGTGCTGGCCGCGCAGAACGACGTGCCCGCCGCCGAACTCGGCGCCGCCACCTCCGTGCTGTCCTTCTTCCGCAGCATGGGCGGCACCATCGGCACCAGCGTCCTCGGCGCGGTCCTCGCCAACCGGGTCGCCTCCGAGACGGCCAAGGGACTGCGCGAGGCGGGCATCACTCCCACGGGCGGTGGGAGCGGGGACGGCGGCGGCAGCGTGCCGGACATGAGCACCCTGCCGGCTCCCCTGCGCACCGTCGTGGAGCACGCCTACGGGGTGGCCACGGCCGACCTGTTCCTGTTCGCCACGCCGTGCGCCCTGCTCGCGCTCCTCACCGTGGTCTTCCTCAAGGAGAAGCCGCTGAAGACCTCCAGCGGGATGGAGCGCCTCGCCGAGGAGGCCGCCGCCGAGGCCGCCGCCGAGACCGCCGGCCCGGTGGAGGCCCTCATCGAGCTGCCGCGTCAGCGGACCGGCGACGCGCCGGTGCCGACCCCCGCGCCGGGTGACCAGGACCCGACGGAGCAGCGCGCCTGAGCGCGCGCTCCAAGGGCTCCCGGGGTTCCGGCACCCCGGGGGCCCGAGGGCTCTCACACCACCGTCACCGCCACGCCCGCGTCCATGATGTCCGCGAGGACGGCCGCGGGCGCGGCGGCGTCGGTGACCAGGCGGTCGATGTCGCGCAGCGGGCAGATCTTCGCGAAGGTGACCCGGCCGATCTTCGAGTGGTCCGCCACCACGACCGTGCGGTCGCTGCTGGCGAGGAACGCCCTGTCGGTCGCCGCCTCCAACTGGTCGTGCGTCGTGCACCCGTGGTCCGCGCCGACGCCGTCCACCCCGAGGAAGGTGACGTCGGTGTGGTGGTCGGCGAGTGTCTTCTCGGCGATGGGGCCGACGAGTTCGTAGCTCTCGGTGCGGGCGGAGCCGCCCACGACGACCAGCGTGACGTTCTTGTGCGGCACCATCTCGGCGGCGATGTTGACCGCGTTGGTCACGATCGTGACGCGGCCGCGCGCCGCCAGCACCCGGGCGATCTCCGTGACGGTGGTGCCGCCGGTCATCCCCACCACCGCGCCCTCCGGCACCTGTTCGGCCGCGGCCCGCGCGATGGCCTGCTTCTCCGCGCGGCGGTGCCCGCTGCGGTGCGGGACCGGCAGCTCGGGGCCCGCGCCGCGCAGCGCGGCGCCGCCCAGTACCGCTCCCCCGTGCGTGCGGCGCAGCAGGTTCTGCCGGCTGAGCTGTTGCAGATCCCGCCGGATGGTGGCTCCGGAGACCTTGAGCAGCCGGGACAGCTCGGTCACATCCATGGCACCACGCGCGGAGACATGCTCAAGTATGCGCGCATGACGCTCGGTCTTCAGCATGCGAGGAAGCATAGACCGCCGTGCGCCGACCCGACATCCACCTTTCTGCCTGGTACGCGTGAGGCTCGCACCGCACGGTCGCGTGCCGCGAAGTGCGCACCGCCCTGACCATGTGCGCAAAGTGCGCACGTTCGATCTGTTGACATGGCGAAAGCTGCTCGCTTTACTCCATGCAACGCACGGGTCGAACACCCGGCGCCAGAGGTACGCCCAGCCGGTAGCACGGCCCCGCGCCGTAAGTCCGGACTGAGTCGCCAGGACTCCCGCGCGGAGGCGGGGTCCGAGGCGGGGACGTGCCCCCACATTCTCTGGAGCGCAGGAGATGCCCCACACTTCTCACCCCCGGTCCCGCAGGCGCGCCCTGCTCGGGACGGCCGCCGCGGCGGCGCTGTGTCCGCTGCTGGCGTGCTCGACGGCCGACGCCTCGACCACGGCCGACGCCAACGCCACGGCCCGCGCCCCCAAGGCGGCGGCGTCCGTGACACTGCCGCCGCTGCACGCCGGCTTCGACTACCAGATCGGCCAGCCCTACACCCCGCCCGCCGGGGTGGGCATCGTCAGCCGTGACCACACCGCCTCCCCGGCCACGGGTCTGTACAACATCTGCTACGTCAACGCCTTCCAGGCCCAGCCCGGCACCGAGAACGAGTGGGGCGACCTGCTCCTGCGGGACTCCAAGGGCAAGGTCGTCTACGACGAGGACTGGGGCGAGGCGATCCTGGACATCCGCACCGCCGACAAGCGGCAGCGGATCGCCGAC
This sequence comes from Streptomyces griseoaurantiacus, assembly GCA_014656015.1. Lineage (GTDB taxonomy): Bacteria > Actinomycetota > Actinomycetes > Streptomycetales > Streptomycetaceae > Streptomyces > Streptomyces griseoaurantiacus. The sequence goes on from BNBP01000044.1 coordinate 27,567, forward strand.
CGGGTCGGCACCTGGATCGACTCCTGCGCCACCAAGGGCTTCAAGGCGGTCGAGCCGGACAACCTGGACACCTTCGACCGCACGAGCCTGATCAGCAAGGCCAACGCCAAGACGTTCGTGAAGCTGCTGTCCGACCGCGCCCACGGCAAGGGCCTGGCGATCGGGCAGAAGAACACCGCCGAGCTGGCGTCCGCGCACAAGGAGATGGGCCTGGACTTCGCCGTCGCCGAGGAGTGCGGCCAGTACGACGAGTGCGGTGACTACGCCGAGGCCTACGACGACCACGTGGTCGTCATCGAGTACACCAAGTCCGGCCTCGACAAGGCGTGCTCGAAGTTCGGCAGCCGGCTGAGCATCGTCATGCGCGACGTGGACGTCACCGCCCCCGGCAGCAGCGGATACGTGCGCAAGACCTGCTGACGGACCCCCGTACGCGGCGGGCGCCCTCCCCGGCGTACCGCCGCCCCCGGCCCGGCGCACCGCGCTCCTGCGATCCCGGTGCGCCGGCATCCCCTCCGCCCCACCCCGCCCCACCTACGCCTCTCCGCACCGCGCAGTACCCCCACGCCGCCGCCGTGCAGGTTCCCCCTCCGCGATGTCACCGCCGATGTCCGCCACTCCGTGACGGCAGTGACTCGATGTATCTCCGCACCGCCCGCGTATCTCCCCGGGAGCACCCATGGCAGCAGTACACCGCCCCTTCGGCACCCCCTCGGGCCCGTCCCGCCGCACACTCCTGCGCCGGGGCACGCAGGTCGCGCTGGGCGCCGCCGCCACCACCGCCCTGGCCGGCTGCGGCTCGGGCACGGACGACGGGGTCGGCGCCGACGGACGGGTCACGATCGAGCTGTGGCACGGGCAGACGGACACCGGACGGACCGCGATCGAGAAGCTGGTGGCGGAGTTCAACCGCACCCACCCGCACATCCGGGTCGACGCCGGCGGCGGCGTGCTGGCCGACGCCATGCTGCAGAAGATCACCGCGGCCCTCGCCTCCGGCTCCTTCCCCGACATCGCCTACATCTTCGGCTCCGACCTGGCGAGTGTGGCCCGCAGCCCCTCGGTGGTCGACCTGACCGACACCTTCCACGACGGCCCCCTGCCGTGGAAGAGCTTCTGGGCCCCCGCCCGCGCGGCCGTCACGCTCAACGGACAGGTACGGGCCGCGCCCGCGCTTCTGGACGCGCTGGCCGTGGTGTGCAACAAGAAGGTGTTCCGCGAGGCCGGGGTGCCGCTGCCCGAGCCGGGCTGGACCTGGGACGAGTACGTCGAGACCGCGCGGAAGCTCACCGACCGGGGGCGCGGTGTCTTCGGCACCGGCTGGCCCGGCGTCGGCGACGAGGACACCGTGTGGCGGCTGTGGCCGATGATCTGGGACCTGGGCGGCGACGTCGTCTCCGAGGACGGCAAGCACATCGGCTTCGCCGACACCGGGGTCAGGGCGCTGGAGACGGTCGCCGCCCTCAGCCGCGACAAGAGCGTGTACATCGACCCCAAGCCCGGCAGCGAGCAGATGTACCAGGTCTTCACCTCCGGCCGGATGGGCATGGTGCCCACCGGGCCGTGGCAGCTTCCCGACGTCCGCCAGGCGAAGATCGACTACCACGTGGTCCCGATGCCCACATACAGCGGCAAGGAGATGACCATCTCCGGGCCCGACACCTGGACCGTCTTCGACAACGGCCCGGCCCGGGTCCGGGCGGCCCGCACGTTCGTCACCTGGCTCTCGCAGCCCGCACACGACGTGCAGTGGGACATACAGGCCGGCAGTCTCCCGCTCAGCCGCGCCACCGAGGAACTGCCGTCCTGGCGTGCCCAGGAGAAGCGCACCGAGGGGCTGCACGTCTTCACCAAGGCGCTGGAGACGGCCCGGGCCCGCCCGGTCCACCCCGCCTACCCGCAGATCTCCCAGGCTCTCGGCCAGGCGATCGTCTCCGTGCTCCTGGGCCGCAGTTCTCCGGCCAAGGCACTGCGCACCTGCGCGGACGAAGCCAACGCCGCACTGCTCATCCCGCGTTGAGAGGACCACCATGCCCCGTCTACCCACTCCCCTCACCCTCGCGGACCGCGGCGACAAGCAGGGCGGCCGCACGGCCGCGGACGCCGGGCGCCCCGGCGCACCCGCCGGCTCCGGCTCCGTCCGGCAGCGCCGGCGCCGGGAGTCCGCGACCGCCTGGGCGTTCATCTCGCCCTCGGTCCTCGTCATCCTCGGACTGAGCGTCGTCCCGGTGCTCTGGTCGCTGCTGCTGTCCTTCCAGGCCGACGACCTGGTCACCCCCAGCCGCTGGGTCGGCCTGGACAACTACCGCGCCCTGGCGCAGGACCCGCACTTCGCCGAGGCGGTCCGCAGCACCCTGCTGTACACGGTGCTGTACGTGCCGCTCAGCATCGGCCTGGGACTGTTCCTCGCCCTCGCGCTGAACCGGCGGATCCGGCTGGTGGGCCTGTACCGCACGCTGGTCTTCGTCCCGTTCGTGGTCTCGGCGACCGCCCAGGGCGTGCTGTTCTCCTTCATCCTCGACCCGGAGTTCGGCGCCGCCAACTCCGTGCTGCACAGTCTCGGCATCTCCTCCCAGGGCTTCCTCACCGACCCGGGACAGGCGCTGTACGCGCTCATCGCGATCTCGCTGTGGAGCGGCACCGGTTTCTGCGTGGTGGTGCTGCTCGCCGCCCTCCAGGACGTGCCCGCCTCACTCATAGAGGCGGCCCGGCTGGACGGCGCCGGGCGCCGCCACCTGCTGCGCCACGTCACCCTTCCCACGATCACCCCGGTCCTGGTCTTCCTGCTGCTGTGGCAGACCATCAACGCCCTGCAGGTCTTCGACCTGGTGTACGTGACGACCAAGGGCGGGCCGCTCGGCTCCACCTCGGTCATCGTGTACTTCATCTGGGAGCAGGCCTTCAAGAACTTCACCGCCGGTTACGGCGCCGCGGCCGCCTACACCCTGGCGCTCGCCCTGATCGTCCTCGCCGCGGCGCCCCGGCTGGCCCGGGCGCTGCGGGCACGTACCGGCCGCGGTATCCAAGGAGCCACCCGATGACGGCCACGCACTCCGCCCCCTCCCTCCCCTCCTCCGCATCCTCCCCGGCCGCCCCGTCGGCGGGGACGGCGGACGGCCTCCCCGGCCGGCGCCGCGGTCGGCTGCCGTTCAGCGCCTGGCACCTGCTGCTCGCGCCGCTGTGCCTGCTGTTCGCCGTGCCACTGATCTGGCTGGTCCTCAGCTCCGTCATGAGCGACGCGGAGATCAACCGCTTCCCGCCCGCCCTGTGGCCCTCGGGCATCCATCTGGACGGCTACCGGTACGTCGTCGGCAACGCCATGTTCCCGCGCTGGTTCGCCAATTCGCTGATCGTGTCGGTGACCGCGGTGGTGTCCAACCTCGTGCTGGGCGCCCTCGGCGGCTACGCCTTCGCGCGGATGCGGTTCGCGGGCTCCAAGCTGCTGCTCGGCATGATGCTGGCCACCATGGCCATCCCGTTCCAGCTCACGATGATCCCCACCTTCCTGGTGATGAAGCGCATGGGGCTCATCGACACCCTGGGCGCGCTGATCGTGCCCTCGCTGGTGACGCCCTTCGCGGTGTTCCTGCTGCGCCAGTTCTTCCTCTCCCTGCCCAGGGAGCTGGAGGAGGCGGCCTGGCTCGACGGCTGCTCGCGGCTGCGGGTGCTCTTCCGGATCGTGCTGCCACTGTCCCGGCCGGCCCTGAGCACGGTGGCGGTGCTGACCTTCCTCACCACGTGGAACGACCTGAGCTGGCCGCTGATCGCCATCAACCACGACACCCAGTACACGCTGCAGCTCGGCCTGACGACCTTCCAGGGACAGCACCACACCCGCTGGTCCGCGGTCATGGCGGGCAACGTGCTCACCGTGCTGCCGGTGCTGCTCGCCTTCCTCGCCGCGCAGAAGACCTTCATCCAGTCCATCACGTCCAGCGGCCTGAAGGGCTGAGCCCGCGCAGGGCCGAGCCCGCGCGAGGCACGGCTTCGCCGCGCCCCTACGACCCGCTCCTTCCCGGCGGCACACCATCCGCCGCCCGGACCACCCCGATCGAGGCCCGCTCCGCCGGCGCCTGCAACGGAGAAGAAACCTGATGTCCCTCACCACCCCGAAGATCGCCTTCATCGGCGCGGGCAGCGTCGTGTTCACCCAGGGCCTCCTGGCCGATCTGCTGGCCTTCCCCGAGCTGCGGGGCGCGCACATCGCCCTGCACGACATCGACCCCGAACGGCTCGAGACCGCGCGCGGCGCCGCCCAGTTCATCGCCGACAAGCTCACCGGGCAGGACGGCGAGGGCGGTGCCCGGCCGCGGATCACCACCCATGCCGAGCGGCGCGCGGCGCTGACCGACGCGGACTTCGTCATCAACATCGTCCAGGTCGGCATGCGGGAGTCCACCCGCACCGACTTCGAGATCCCGGCCCGCTACGGACTGCGCCAGACCATCGGCGACACGCTCGGCGTCGGCGGCATCTTCCGTGCGCTGCGCACCTTCCCGCTGCTGAAGTCGCTCGGCGAGGACATCGCCGAGGTGTGCCCCGACGCGTGGCTGCTGAACTACACCAACCCGATGGCGATGAACGTCCAGTACCTCACGCAGGCCACCGGGCTGACACGTGTCGTGGGACTGTGCCACTCGGTGTACTGGACCGTCCGCGATCTGTCCGACCTGCTCGGCGTCCCGTACGACGAGGTCACCTACCGGGCCGCGGGCGTCAACCACCAGGCGTGGTTGCTGCGGCTGGAGCACGGCGGGACGGACCTGTACCCGAAGCTGGACGCGCTGATCGCCGAGGACCCGCAGCTGCGGCGCCGGGTCCGCGTGGACATGTACCGGCGGCTCGGCTTCTACCCGACGGAGACCAGCGAGCACTCCTCGGAGTACGTGCCGTGGTACCTGCACCACGACAGCGAGATCGAGCGGCTGCGGCTGCCGGTGGGCGCCTATCTCGGCATCGTCGACGAGAACATCGCCGAGTACGAGCAGACGCGGGACGCCCTCGCCAAGGGGGAACCGCTCACCGTCGAGGGCACCATGGAGTACGCCCCGCAGATCATCCACAGCATCACCACGGGCACCCCGCGCACCGTCTACGGCAACGTCCCCAACCGGGGGCTGATCGACAACCTGCCCGCCTCCGGGACCGTGGAGGTGCCCTGCCTGGTGGACGGCGGGGGCGTCCAGCCGACGCGAGTGGGGGCGCTGCCCGCCCAGTGCGCCGCGCTGAACCGTACCTATCTCAGCATGAACGACCTGGTGGTGCGGGCGGCCCTGGAGGACGACCCGCGCTCGATCCGCCAGGCCGCCATGACGGACCCGGCGACCGCGGCGACGCTGCCGGTGGAGCGCATCTGGGACCTGTGCGACGACATGGTGCGTGCCCACGCCGACCTGCTGCAGCCCTCGCTGCGCGCGACGCTCGGCCACTGACGTGCCACGGGCCCGCCCCCGCCTCTCACGGGCGGTGGCGGGCCCGTTCCCGCTCGGCCGCCCTGCTGAGGTTGTTGTAGATACGCCGCAGGTGTTTCGCCGCGGCACACGGTGTCCGGTCCCGGTCGCACTGCCGGCACGCCCCGAGGTGGTTCTCGTAGTCCAGACGGGCCCGCTCGAGGGGGCTCTGCGAAGGATGCATGCGGAGATTCGATCTTGTTACTCCGGGTATGATCCTCAACTGCCGCTCAAATATGGGTGGTTGATCCGAGGAAGCGACCCGCCCCGGCATGAGCGGCGGTCTCCCGCCCCCCTTGCCGGATCCGCGTGCGGCGGCCCGGTTAGGCTGCGCGCATGACCTCGAAGGACTACCTCTCCACCCTGTTCGCGCTGGACGGCCGGGTGGCCGTGGTGACCGGCGGCAGCTCCGGGATCGGGCGCGCCGTCGCCGGGGCACTGGCCCGGGCCGGGGCGCGGGTGGTGATCGTGGCGCGCGACGAGGCAAGGCTGGCGGGCACCGTGGAGGAGCTGCGGGCCGAGGGCTGCCGGGCGGACTGGGTGAGCGCGGACCTGACCGACCGCGAGGGGGTGCGCGCGGCCGCCGAGGAGGCGGCCGGAGTCTTCGGCGAGCCCGACATTCTCGTCAACTGCGCGGGGGTGAACCTGCGGCCCCCGATGAACGAGCTGGACACGGAGGTGTGGGACACCACCCTGGCCGTGAACCTGGAGGCGCCGTTCCTGCTGGGGCAGCGCTTCGGACCCGGCATGGCCGAGCGGGGCTTCGGGCGGATCATCCACGTCACCTCGCAGCAGGCGCACCGGGCGTTCGTGCACAGCGGCGCCTACGGGGTCTCCAAGGGCGCGCTGGAGTCGCTCGCCCGCTCGCAGGCCGAGGCGTGGTCGCCCCACGGCGTCACCTGCAACACGCTCGTGCCGGGTTTCGTGATGACGCCGCTCAACGCGCGGCTGTCGTCCGACCCGGACAAGGTCGCGGAGCTCGCGGCGCGCACGATGACCGGCCGCAACGGCCTGGCCGAGGACTTCGCCGGCGCGGCCGTCTTCCTGGCCGGGCCGGCCTCCGCGTACGTCACCGGGCAGTCGCTGTTCGTGGACGGCGGGTTCTCGGTCCACTGAGCCTCGGGCCGCCGAGCGGCCTGGCCCCGGCGGCGCCGCGCGGGTCCGCCTCACCCGCCTTCGCGGGATCTCCTTCCCGGCGCACCGCTCCCACTCGTTCGGTTGATGGTGTTCATGACACCGTGTCTGACAGGCATGCTCTTCATGACGCCTCGTCACTTACGGGGACAGACGGGGAAGCTGGCGGCGGCGACAGTGGTCTGCGCGCTGTCCCTGACCCCTGGCTGACGGTCCTCGACGACGTGTCCCTGCCGCTGCGCCGCCGGGGCCTGCGCCGGACCGAACGGCGGGCCGAGGCGGTGCGCATGCCGGAGCGGGTCGGCCCGGCCGGCACCGCACGGCGCCACCCCTGGCAGCTCTCCGGCGGCATGCGGCAACGGGTCGCCCTGGCCCGCGCGTTGGTGTGCCGGCCCCGCTCCGCTCCTGCTGGACGAGCCGTTCGGCACGCTGGGCGCGCAGACCCGGGAGGACCTGGAGGACCTGCTGCGGGAGGTGCACCGCGCGGAGGGCACGACCACCGTCCTGGTCACCCACGACATCGACGAGAGCGTCTACGTCGGCGACCGGGTGGTCGTCCTCTCCTCCGGCCCCGGCCCCCATGTCGTCCTCGACCTCCCGGTCGAACTGCCCGCCGACCGCGAGCAGATCGGCACGCGCGGCTCTCAGGCGTTCGTCGCGCTGCGGGCGAAGGTGGGCCACGCGGTGCGCGCCGGGACCGGGCACTGAGCGCACGGCGGGGGTACGGCACCGGGACGGCGCCGTACCCCCTTGCCGGTGCCGGTCGCCCTCAGCCCAGGGCGAACTTCTGCGCAGCGGAGCCGTCGCAGTCGTGGATCTGCAGCCGGGTCCCGTTGCCGGTGGCCCCGCCCGGCGCGTCCAGGCAGCGGCCCGACTGCGGGTTGCGCAGCGAACCGTCCGCCTGCTGCACCCACTTCTGACCGCCCACCCCGTTGCAGTCGTACAGCTCCAGCTTGGCGTCGTTCGCCGAGCTGTTCCCCACGACGTCCAGGCAGCGGCCGAGGGTGCGCAGCGAGGAGTCGGAGGCGTGGTACCAGTGCTGGTCGACGGCCCAGGTCTGGCAGTCCCAGAGCTGCACCGGGGCGCCGTTGCCGCCGGTGTCGTCGGCGGCGACGTCCACGCACTTACCGCCAGGCCCGCCCACCGGCGCGCCGGCGTTCACCGAGAACTTCTGCGCGGCGGAGCCGTTGCAGTCGTGGATCTGCAGTCGGGTCCCGTTGCCGGTGGCCCCGCCCGGCGCGTCCAGGCAGCGGCCCGACTGCGGATTGCGCAGCGAACCGTCCGCCTGCTGCACCCACTTCTGACCGCCCACCCCGTTGCAGTCGTACAGCTCCAGCTTGGCGTCGTTCGCCGAACTGTTCCCCACGACGTCCAGGCAGCGGCTGATCGTGGAGAGGGAGCCGTCGGGGTTGTGGGTCCAGTGCTGGTCCTCGGCGTAGGACTGGCAGTCCCAGAGCTGCACGGCGGCGCCGTTGACCCCGGTGTCGTCGGCCGCCACGTCGACGCACTTGCCGCCGGGCCCGGTGATGGTGCCCTGGGGGCCGTTGGGCACGTTGGTCTGGCCGGAGTAGCCGACGGAGACGATGTTCGCCTGGACCGCGTTCTCGACGGCGTCGCTCGGGTAGCCCGCGACCATGGCGCCCTCGAAGAAGGTGCCCATGTTCCAGTTGCTGTTGTCGCCGCCGGTGCCCAGGATGATGCCGCCCTCCTGGTGCATGGGCTTGTAGCCGCCCCGGGTGGGCAGCCCGCCGTCCCACCAGGTGGTCAGCCCGCCGGACTGGGAGTTGCCGCCCTTGAGGGCGTACCGGGTCTGCCCGTTGTTCTTCAGCACGGCCGTCACATAGGTGCTGTTGTTGCCGCGGTTGGCGGTGTTGGAGCCGTTGTCGCCCTGGAACATGCCGTTCTCCAGGTCGGCCTCGACCCAGGGCCCGGATCCGGTGCAGGGTGCGAAGTAGCAGGTGGTGGCGATGGAGACCGCGTCCATGTGGCCGTTGCCGGTGTCGGCCGGGGTGCTCTCCGCGTTGCCGTAGTCGAAGCAGCAGGCGGAGCCGACGTGGGTGCCGCTGGCCACCATGTAGACGCCCTCGGGCTGCCCGTTCACGGCGACGCCGGAGGCGGCGCCCGTCGAGCGGTAGCCGACGCCGGGTGAGGTGAAGATGCCGTACACCTTGTGGCCGCCGGCGGTGACGGCGAGTTCGCTCGCGTCCGCGCCGCGGTCCGCGCCCATCCCGGCGGTGCCCGCCGGGCCGGGGTTCAGGTCGTTGTGGCGCGAGGTCTGGTCGTAGATCCGGGTGATGCGGCAACTCGTGCCGCCGCAGAAGGTGTCCTGCCGTCCGGCGTCGGCGTAGCCGCCGGGGGCCAGCAGTCCGATGTCGGTGGCGGCACCGTCCAAGACACGGGTGACCCTGTAGAGCGGGCCGTTGTAGGAGGAGAAGAGGGCGCGCACCGTGCTGTGGGCGGCGACGCAGGGGGTGCCGGCGTCACCGTAGAGGTCGCACGGCAGGGAGCCGGCGGCCTGGGCCGCACCCGGGAGGCCGACCAGGGCGCCGAGGGCGAGCCCGAGGGCGGCGAGGACCGACAGCAGGCGGGCGCGCAGGCGGGCCGGGCGGCGGGTGTTCCCCGGCGGGCCGGAGGCGACGGAGGAGCTGGGTCTGGACATAGGCATGACAATGCGGCTCGTTCCGCGCACGGCGCACTCCTCGACGGAAGGTGGGGGCGAAGCTTCCAACGGGCGGGCTTCCAGGCCGACTTCACGCACCTGTGGCCGTTGCGGAACGTACGCGCGGCGGTTGTTCTCGTCAAGATTTGTTGCTTTGGCCTTGTCCAGACTTTTGCAAGTGTCTCCAAATGTTCGGCCTCGGCGGCTCGTGGGACGGGGCCCACGCCCCGGCCCGCGCGAGGAGCCGGGGCGCGGGCCGGGGATGCGGGCCGGGGACGAGGGCCGGCGACGCGGTGGGGCTCAGCCCCGCCGTACGGCCGCCGCCCGCCTGCGGCGCGCCAGGGTCAGGCCGAGACCCGCCCCGCAGGCGAACAACGCGGCGCCGGCCACCGCCGGCAGGGCCGCCGACGTCTGGGTGCCCCCGGCCCCGGCGTGTGCGAGACCCTGGGGCGCCGGCGCCGTCTGCGGCGTCGGCAGCGTCCCGTTCTCCTGGGCGTCGGCGACCTGGCCGGTCAGCCAGCCGATCAGCGCGGTGACGCCGGCGAGTTGGGAGGTCATGCCGGAGGCCGCGGCCTCGCGCAGTTCCGGGTGCGTGGCGCGCGCCTGCGGGGCGGGGAACTCGACGGCGGCGGAGGAGGCGAGGGACACCATCCGGCGCGCGAACTCGGTGTCGAAGCCCGCGCCCTTGTCGACCCCGCGCAGTTCCTCCACCATCCGGGCCATGCCCTCACGGAGGGCGGCCATCGCCTCGCGGGCCTCGGCCGGCGCCTTCTCCGCGGCCTGCTCCGGCGTCAGGCCGTACCAGTCGCGCAGCCACTTCACGCCCTGCTCGGCGCGCTCTCCCTGGTCGGTGACCAGGGCCCTGGCCCGGTCCCGGACGGCGCCGTCGGTGCCTCGCTCGACCTCCAGTTTCGCCAGGTCGACGACGACCCGGTGCTGGGCGACGAGCTGGGCGAGGAACGTCGTCTCGAGTTCCTTCGCGTCCAGAGACGCCAGGATGCGGCCGAGCTCGTAGGCCATGGGATCGGCCGGCATCACCGCGCTCTCCCCGCTGTCGCCGCCGGGCGGGGTCGGGCCGCCGTGCGGGACCGCGAGGACGGGGGCGGCGGGCACGCTCCACGCCGCCGTACCAGCCGTGAGGAGCAGGGACGCCGTGCACGCCGCCACCACCGTGACGCGCCGGACAAGGGATATCGCCACTTCCGAGAACCTTCCGCCGGGCCGGCGCACGGAGGAGTCCCGTGCGCGAGCGGGATGGGAGACGGGCCGGTCACCCGCCCGGGGCCACGTCCCGGGCACCCGGAGAGGGCGTGCGCAGGGTAGTCGGCCCGCCACCGAACGTACGCACGCCGCACCGGCGCCGCCCGCCCACGGCACCCATTCGGGGGCGTCGGCAGAGGCGCCCCGCGGCGCGGAGCGCATTTTCTTCCCCGAGCCGTGTCACACCCCGCCGGGCTGTCCGGTCAGCTCTGCGTAACCCGTCACCCGATCAGGAGAACACCATGGAATCGCGGCTCGACTTCTTCGCCAGCCCGCTCGGCGGCAAGGTGCTGAAGCACATCAACTCGGCCGGCCGGGCGGCCGCCGAATCGGGTCTGCCCGCCGCCACCCAGGAACTGGTGAAGATCCGCGCCAGTCAGATCAACGGCTGCGGATTCTGCACCGACATGCACACCAAGGACGCCGCTGCCGCCGGGGAGACCTCCGTACGGCTGAACCTCGTCGCCGTCTGGCGCGAGGCCACGGTCTTCACCGAGGCGGAGCGGGCCGCGCTGGAGCTGGCGGAGCAGGGCACTCGGCTGGCCGACGCCTCCGGCGGGGTCACCGAGGAGGTGTGGGCGAACGCGGCCAAGCACTACGAGGAGGAGCAGCTCGTGGCGCTCGTCTCGCTCATCGCGGTCATCAACGCCTACAACCGCATCAACGTGATCAACCAGCAGCCGGCCGGTGGCTACCGGCCCGGCCAGTTCGGCTGAGCCGCCCGGGCCAGCGGGGCGGGGATACGATGGCCGCCCCCGCCGCCGGAAGGAACGAGTATGCGGACCGAGGCCGAGGCCGACTCCCTGGACCTGGCGACCCGGCAGTTCCTCGCCGCGCGGCCGCAGCTCTTCGGCATCGCCTACCGCATGCTCGGCAGCCCCGCCGAGGCGGAGGACATCCTCCAGGACGCCTGGGTGCGGTGGCAGAACACCGACCGTACGGGCGTGCGCGAACCGGCGGCGTTCCTGGCCACCGTCACCACCCGGCTGGCCATCAACAGGGCCACCTCCGCCCGGGCCCGGCGGGAGACCTACGTCGGTCCGTGGCTGCCCGAGCCGCTGGACACCCGGGCCGATCCGCAGGTGGGCGCGGAGCGCGCGGAGGCCGTGGAGCTGGCGGTCCTCTTCCTGCTGGAGAAGCTGAACCCGGTGGAGCGGGCCGCGTACGTGCTGCGGGAGGCCTTCGACTACCCGCACAGGCAGGTGGCGGAGATCCTGGAGACCAGTGAGGCCAACGCCCGCCAGCTCGTGAGCCGGGCGCGCCGCCACCTGGCCGCCGAGCGCAGGGAACAGGTGAGCCCGGCGGAGCACCGGCGGCTCCTCGAGGTGTTCCTGGCGGCGGCCCGCACGGGCGACCTGGCGGCGCTGGAGCGGGTCCTCACCGCCGACGTCGTGCACTACTCGGACGGCGGCGGCATCCGCAACGCGGCGCGCGTCCCGGTCGTCGGTCGGACGCGGGTGGCGAAGGTGCTCGTGGCCTTCGCACCGCGGTTCTGGCCCGGCGCCGAGGTGCGGTGGGTCGAGGCCAACGGCCGTCCGGCGGTGCTGGTCTCGTCCGGCGGGGAGGCGAAGGCGCTGCTGTCCGCCGACGTCTCGGCGGAGGGCATCGAGCGGCTCCTGTGGATTCTCAACCCCGAGAAGCTGGCACCCTACGTGGCCTCGCTGGACGGCTGAGGAACGGCCCGGGACCCCCGCTCCGCCCGTTCGGCGAGGTGGGGGTCCCGGTCCGTTCCGGCAGGGGTGCCTCGGTCACCGCTTCGCGGTCACGTCCCCCTCGTAGACCAGCGCGGTGCGGTGGTTGTACTGGATGGTGTACATCTTCTTGCCGCCCGTGACGACCCGGCCGCTGGAGGGGAAGTAGTCGTCGGTGGGCTCGGCCTGCGCGGTGGCCACGTAGGCCTGTCCCGGCGGCACCTGGTAGAAGCTCAACGGGGCCTGGGTGGAGGGCGAGAGGTTGTCGGGGTACTCGGCGGCGTCCGGGTAGCTCGTCCCGTACACCGCCGCCGGGGAGGTGCCCGCCGCGCCGACCAGCGTCACACCGCGGGCGGGGGTGGTGTTGCAGCCGTGCGGGTTGTGGAACCACACCTTGGCGCCGCTGAACCAGATGGCCGTCCAGTCGCCCTTCTGCCCGGCGACGACGAACTGCTGGCCGGCCTGCGCGGTGCTGCCCCAGTCGTTGACCCGGTCGGTGCCGACGCCGTCGGCGTGCAGGGCCTGGTCGCCGAAGAGGGGGGCGGTGGCGCTGGGTTCGGTGCGCAGGTACACGAAGTTGGACGGCTGGGTCCGCTCGGTGCACTCCGGGGTGTTCCCCGTGGGGTCGTCGGAGGGGCACACCTGCACGGTCTGCTCGTTGTGCGCGTACTCGGGCGTGATCGTCACGGCGGTGCCGACCGGGCCCACACCGTGCCTGCCGGCCGGCGGGGCCTGGACCAGGCGCATGAAGCGACCCCAGTCCCAGGACGGGCCCGGGTCCCAGTGCATGCCGGACACGAGGGCGGAGTTGGGGCCGGTCACGTTGTCGTGGCCGATGATGTGCTGCCGGTCCAGGGGGATGTCGAAGCGGTCGGCCAGGTACCTGACGAGCGCGGCGCTGGTCTCGTACTCGGTCTGGGTGTACCAGGTGCCCCCGGCGGCGGCGTAGCCCTCGTGCTCGATGCCGAGCGAGTGCATGTTGACCGAGTAGTTGCCCGCGTGGAAGGACAGGTCCTTGGTGGGCACCATCTGGGTCACGGCACCGTCCGAGGAGCGGATGACGTAGTGCGCCGAACCGCCGCCCGGCTGCTGGAAGGTGGTGATGGCCGACTCGTAGGAGGACTCGGTGTCGTGGATGACGATCGAGTCGATCCGGATGCCGTTGGCGGGCCGGTTCGAGACCTGGCCGTTGGCCGAGGCGGCCGGGAGGAAGGCGCAGTCGAGCTCCGGCGGGCACTCGGTGTCACCGGCGGTCGTCCTCTTCAGGTCCAGCGCGGCCAGTTGGCCGGTGGCGGGCCGGACGTCCGGCGCGGCGGACAGGCGTACGCGCTCTCCGTCCGCGGTCTTCTCCTCGGCGCCCGCCTTGATCGTGGCGAACACCCGGTCGGCGAAGGCGCGGGCGGCGCGCTCGTCCCCGGAGCCGCTGTAACGCGCCACGGCGGCGTACCACTTGCCCGGGTCGGAGGGGGTGCCGCCGACGGTGTCCTTCGCGTAGGAGGCGAGCAGCGCGGCACCGCCCCGGATGTTGGCCTCCTGCTCCTCGCGCAGCGCCTTCGCGGCCAGGCCGGTCAGCCCGGCCGCCGCGTCCAGGGTGTGCAGGGCGGGGTCGGCGGCCAGCTTCTTGACGTCGGCGCGGCCGGCCGCGCCCGCGTCGCCCTCGGCCATCATCTTGGGCGTCACGTCCGTCAGGTGCATGAGGCCGTAGCCGCCGCTGGTGCTGTGCTCGCCTCGCGGGGCCTCCCACGCGGACTCGTGGTGGGCGACGGCGAGGAGGACCGGCAGGGGGACGCGGTACTCGGCGGCGGCGCGGGCGAAGGCGCTCTGGCGGGCCGAGTCCGCGCTCCGCGCCGGCGCGTTCGCCGCGGACTCCGAGGAGGACGCGAGGGCGGTGGGCGGGACGGTGGCGAGTCCCGCCGCGGCCAGCAGACCGGCCGTGACGGTCAGGGGCAGCCGCCAACGCGGCTTGCGTTCATGCACTTTGCGGTACCTGGCTTCCGTGCGCTCGTGGGGGTTCACGCGCCACCGCCGCACCGCCTGCCGATGAACACGCGTGCGGCGCAGGGCTGTTGACGCGCCTGGGACTGTACACGCCCGGCCCCCGCCCCTGCCGCCCCACGCGGCGCACGGGGTGCGCTCAGTCGGCGTCCGCCAGGGAGAGCAGTGCCGCCGCGACCGTGTCCTGCGAGGGCGCCAGCGGCTGCTCGGTCCAGATGGTCTTGCCGGAGGAGGTGAACCGGCTGCCCCACCGCTCCGCCAGCACACTGACGAGTTGCAGGCCCCGGCCGCCCTCGTCGGTCTCGGAGGCGCGCCGGATGCGCGGCATGGTGAGGCTGGCGTCGCTCACCTCGCACACCAGGGCACCGGTGCGCAGCAGCCGGAAGCCGATGGGGCCCTTGGCGTGCCGGACCACGTTGCCGACGAGTTCGCTGGCCAGCAGTTCCGTGGTGACGGTCAGCTCGTCCAGGTGCCAGGTCGCCAATTGCTCGCGGACGTGCCGGCGGGCCTCGCCGGCCGCCCGGGGTCCGTCCGGCAGACGCCAGGAGGCCATGTCCGCCCGGGGCAGCGCGTGCAGGCGCCCCACCAGCAGCGCGGCGTCGTCGGAGACGGGCTGTCCGCCGGGCAGGAGCCGTTCGACCAGCAGGTCGGCGAGCCGGTCGAGATCGCGGCGGTCGGCACCCTCGACCAGCCGGGCGAGCTCGTCCATGCCCTCGTCGAGGTCCCGCTGCGGCGACTCGACCAGGCCGTCGGTGAAGAGGAGCAGCAGCGTGCCGGCGGGCAGCGCCAGTTCCGCCGTCTCGAAAGGAGGTTGGGCGCCGCCCAGCGGCGGGTTGTCGGGGATGTCCGGGTAGGCGGTACGGCCGTCCGGGTGCACCACCAGCGGCGGCGGATGGCCGGCCCGCACCACGGTGCAGGTGCCGGTGGTGGCGTCGTACAGGGCGTACAGGCAGGTGGCGTAGGCGTCGGGGCCGATCTCGGCGACGATGTCGTTGAGGTGTCCCATCAGTTCGTCCGGCGGCAGTTCCAGGGCGGCCAGGGTGTGCGTGGCGGTGCGCAGCCGTCCCATCGTGGCCGCCTCGGACAGCCCGTGCCCCATGACGTCCCCGCACACCAGGGCGACCCGCCCGGCCGAGAGCGGGATCAGGTCGTACCAGTCGCCGCCGACGTCCGCGCCCTGTCCGGCGGGCAGGTAGCGGGCGGTGGCGGTGGCCTCGCGCAGGCGGGGCAGGTGCCGGGGCAGCAGGTCGCGCTGGAGTTCGCGGGCCCGGGTGAGCTCGGCCTCGGACAGCCGGGCCCGCTCCAGCGCCTGCGCGACCAGGGCGCTGACGGTGAGGAGCAGGGTGCGTTCCTCGGGGCTGAGGCGGCGTTCGGCGTCGAAGGCCATGACACACACCCCGAAGGTGCGCCCCGAGGCGGTGAGCGGCAGGAACGCCCAGGCCTGCATGGTGCTGGGCGGCCGTTCGCCGTGCGGGTTGTCCGCGAGCCACTCCTCGCGGGAGGAGTAGAACAGCGGCTCGTCGCGCAGGAGTGCCCGTTCGGCGGGGAGGCGGCCGGTCAGGGGCAGGCCGTGGGTGCCGCCCATGTGCTCCAGGAAGGCACGCGGGTAGCCCACGGACCCGATGTACGCGAGCCGGTCGCCCTCGCGGACGAGGACCAGCAGCCCCTGCGCGGCGAAGGGTGGCAGCACGCGCGCGGCCACCGCCTCGACCACGTCCTGGGGGGTGCGGGCGGCGGCCAGCGCGGCGGTCAGCTCGGCGGTCCTGCGGGCCCGTTCGGCGGAGTCGCGGATGGCTGCCACCTCGTCGGCCTGGCGCAGCCGCCAGGGGCCCGCCTCCATGACGTGCACGACCGCCCCGTCCGTCGCGGGCAGCACGCGCACGTGGTGGCAGCGGCCGGTGGCGGGCAGGACGGCGTCGAAGCCGGCGGCGTGCCCCCGGGCGAGGGCGAGACGGCACCGCTCCTCGGCGTCCGGCGTCCGCCAGGGACCGGGCTCCCGCCACAGGACACGGTCGGCCGCCACCTCGTCGGGGGAGCCGAGCAACGCACGGGCGGCGGGGTTGGCGGCGGTGATCCGCCAGGCGGTGTCGACGCGGAGGACGGCGTCCTCGGCCTCCCACAACGCGCGGGCCAGCGTGTGTGCCCCGTCGGGCACGGTGGCCTCCGGGGCGGCGGGGCCCGTCCCGGGGGCGGGGGCGGGGGCGGCCGGGCCGGGGAGGGGCCGTGCGGTGAGCCGGGCGCGGACCCAGCCGGCGATCTGCCGCAGGAACCGCCAGTCCTCGGCCGAGGGCTGCCCGCGGTGGCCGGTCAGCAGGGTGAGCGCGCCGATCCCCTCCTCCGCGTCGTGCAGCGGGACGGCGGCGCGTCCGGCGGAGCCGGCCGGCGGCGCGAGGGCGTCGGCCGGCCGGCTGCCCGGCGGGTCCCAGGCGCATCCGTCGCAGTTCACCGCGCGCGCCGTCGCGGAGGCGCTGTCGGCGGGGAGCACCTCCCAGGCGCGGACGGACGCCGCGGGCAGGCCGGCCGAGGACACGAGGTGGAACTCTCCCCCGCCGCCGCGCACGTGGACGCATCCGCCGAGGGCGCCCAGTTCCGCCATGGCGTGCTGCAGGGCGAGCCGGAGGACGTCACTGTCGGTGACACTGTCGTCGGCGGCGCGCAGGTAATCCAGACGACTGATCACCAGGCCAATATAGGCGCGGCGGGCCTTACGGACCTTTCGGACGGAAGGCGGCAGGCCGGGCGGGGCTCTCGAAACGTGCCCCAAGGGCTGTCCCGCAATCCCTGGCGGGACAGCCCTTAGAAGAGCCGGCCCTGCCGGCCGCGGGGATCGCGGGTGCCGCGGCGTCCGGCGGGCCGGGGCGCGGCGCGCCTCATGGGTGCCTCGTCGCCGAAGAGAGGCGCGGTGCCGTATTCGTCGGGCTCGGCCGGCACGGGGGTGGGCCCGGTCCCCACGTTGAGGCACAGGGGCGCGTCCCGGTCGAAGTCACCGGGGGTCATGGCGGTCCAGTCCTGGTCCCGACGCTCGCTCACCGCGCTCCTCCGCCCCCGCCCGTGTCCTCACCCCATCGTTCCCTGCACCCCGGGGTTTCCATGCACCGGCCCCCCGAAGCCGGGGAAAGGCACGTCCCACCGGCACCCGAGCGGCCTCGAAAGTTTCGCATACAGGTGACCGGGACTCAGTCGAGCGCACGGAACGATAAGTATGACTTTCCAGGTGGTCGGCTCGACACAAGACATGACCAGCGCTTACTCCACCCGGACTCCTGCGAAACTTCCGAACGTTTCGTTAACACCCCCGAAACTATTGACAGTCGAATAGGCCGGGCCAACACTGTTCGCCGTTGAGCCCCACGGGCCGTGCCGGCGCCGCCCACCCCCCACCAGCCACTCCCCCAGGAGGAAGCACGGACATGAACGCGCTCGTCCATCCCAGAGGCCGAAAAGCCGGCCGCCTCACCCTGCTGGTCAGGGCAGCCTGGGCCATCGCCCTGGCCGCCGTGGCCTCACTGATGCTGTCGGGCACCGCGAGTGCCGACACCATCACCTCGAACCAGACCGGCACCAGCGGCGGTTACTACTACTCGTTCTGGACCGACGCCCCGGGCACCGTCTCCATGAACACCGGGTCCGGCGGGAACTACAGCACCTCCTGGAGCAACACGGGCAACTTCGTCGCGGGCAAGGGCTGGAGCAACGGCAGCCGCCGGGCCGTCACCTACTCCGGCAGCTTCAACCCGTCCGGCAACGCCTACCTGTCGCTCTACGGCTGGACATCGAACCCGCTCGTCGAGTACTACATCGTCGACAACTGGGGCACCTTCCGGCCCACCGGCAACTACAAGGGCACGGTCAACAGCGACGGCGGCACGTACGACATCTACGAGACGACGCGCTACAACGCCCCCTCCATCGAGGGCGACAACAAGACGTTCAACCAGTACTGGAGCGTCCGGCAGTCCAAGCGCACCGGCGGCACCATCACCACCGGCAACCACTTCGACGCCTGGCAGGCCCACGGCATGCCGATGGGCAGCTTCAACTACTACATGATCCTCGCCACCGAGGGTTACCAGAGCAGCGGCAACTCCAACATCACCGTGGGTGACACCGGTGGCGGCGGTGGCGGAGGCGGAGGCGGAGGTGGCGGCGGCGGCGGCGGAAACGGTGGTTGCAACGCCGTCCTGTCCGCCGGCGACAAGTGGAGCGACCGCTACAACCTCAACGTCTCGGTGAGCGGCTCCAGCAACTGGACCGTCACCATGAACGTGCCCTCCCCCGCCAAGATCCTCTCGACCTGGAACATCAGCGCGAGCTACCCCAGCTCCCAGGTACTCACCGCGAAACCCAACGGCAGCGGCAACAACTTCGGTGTGACCATCCAGACCAACGGCAACTGGACCTGGCCGACCGTCAGTTGCAGCGCCGGCTGACACGCGCGGAACGAGAGGAGGTCCCATGAGAACCACCGGAGCAACGGCACCACCGGCGTTGCGTTCCCTGGTCGCCAGAGCGGCGGTCGTCGCGCTGGCCGTGGCGGGCACGGCGGTCGTCGACGCGGCACCCTCGCAGGCCGCCCCGGCGGCGACCTGCAACGGGTACGTCGGACTCACCTTCGACGACGGTCCGTCCAACGACCACACCCCGGCCCTGCTCAACGCCCTGAAGCAGAACGGGCTGCGGGCCACCATGTTCAACGAGGGCCAGTTCGCGGCCTCGTACCCGTCCCAGGTGGCGGCCGAGATCAACGCCGGCATGTGGGTGGGGAACCACAGCTACACCCACCCGCACCTCGTCCAGCAGAGCCAGTCGGCGATCGACTCGGAGGTGGGCCGGACCCAGCAGGCCATCGCCAACGCCGGTGGCGGCACGCCCAAGCTGTTCCGGCCGCCCTACGGGGAGACCAACTCCACCCTGAAGTCGGTCGAGGCCAAGTACGGGCTCACCGAGGTCATCTGGGACGTCGACTCGCAGGACTGGAACGGCGCGAGCACCGACGCGATCGTGCAGGCGGTCAACCGGCTCGGCAACGGGCAGGTCATCCTCATGCACGAGTGGCCCGGGAACACCCTCTCGGCCATCCCGCGCATCGCGCAGACGCTGGCCTCCAAGGGGCTGTGCGCCGGCATGATCTCCCCGTCCACCGGCCGAGCGGTCGCCCCTGACGGGGGCGGCTCGGGCGGCGGTGGCGGTGGCGGTGGCGGTGGCGGGAACGGTGGCTGCAACGCCACCCTGTCCGCCGGCGACAAGTGGAGCGACCGCTACAACCTCAACGTCTCGGTGAGCGGCTCCAGCAACTGGACCGTCACCATGAACGTGCCCTCCCCCGCCAGAATCCTGTCCACCTGGAACATCAGCGCGAGCTACCCCAGCTCGCAGGTACTGACCGCCAAGCCGAACGGCAGCGGCAACAACTGGGGCGTCACCATCCAGACCAACGGCAACTGGACCTGGCCGACGGTCACCTGCAGCACGTCCTGATCACCCGGGGCTCCGCGCAAGCCGGCTTGCGCGGAGCCCTCCCGCACCCCCCACCCACCTGCGAAAACACCCCTTATTACACTGGAGGACCGCACACCCCCCACCCAGGACGTCCATGAACCCCCCGCACCACCCGCCGTCCCCGCCGCCCGCCGCCGGACCGGGCATCCGGCTCGTCGTCACCGACATGGACGGCACCCTGCTGGACGGCGAAGGCCGCATACCCGAGGACTTCTGGCCCCTGCTCAGCCGGATGGAACGGCGCGGCATCGTCTTCTGTCCCGCCAGCGGCCGCCAGTACGCCACACTGCGCGCACAGTTCCGGCGGGCGCCCGCCGACACCGTCTTCATCGCCGAGAACGGTACCTACGTCGTCCAGGACGGCCGTGAGCTCAGCTCCGACGTGCTGGACCGCGACGTCGTCACCGAAGCCGTCGGCACGGTGCGGGAACTGTCCGCGCGGGGCGCCGACACCGGCACGGTGGTCTGCGGGAAGCGGTCCGCCTACGTCGAGCGCACCGACCCCGCCTTCCTCGCCGAGGTACGCACCTACTACGCACGGCTCGAGCAGGTGGAGGACGTCACCGCCGTCGACGACGACCTCATCAAGCTCGCCTTCTACGACTTCGGCCGGGCGGAGGAGAGTCTGGCGCCCGCGCTGAAGCCGTACGGCGTCACCCATCAGGTCGTCCTCTCCGGGGAGCGCTGGGTCGACGTGATGAACCCGGGCGCGAACAAGGGCGCCGCCGTGCGCGGCCTCCAGGGGCGGCTGGGCATCACACCGGACCAGACGGTGGTCTTCGGGGACTACCTCAACGACCTGGAGATGATGGATACGGCCACCTGGTCCTTCGCCATGGCCAACGCCCACCCCGACATCAGACTCCGGGCCCGCCATCTCGCGCCCGCGCACACCGAGAACGGCGTGGTCAGCACCCTGGCCGCCCTGCTGGGGCCGGTCTGACGATTCCCGGCGTCCGCACGGAGGGCGGCACCGGTCGCCTCGTGAGGTGGCCCGCCGCCGGCGTGGTGCGGCGGCGGGCCACCCGTCGGTGGGGTCAGCCCAGACCGAGGGCCGACACCGTCTGCTCCGCCATCGCACGCTCGCCGCGGGCGTTGGGGTGCACGGGAACGACGTTGGTGCCGAACAGGAGCGGCTCGATCCAGCGGGTGCCGCTGGGCGCGCAGGCGTCGTGCCCCTCGGAGGTCTTCGAGAAGTCGACGAAGGTGGCTCCGGTCTCGCGCGCGGCGCGCCCGATGACGGCGTTCAGATGGCCCTGGAGGGCGCGCAGATAGGGCACGTCGCCGGAGGCGATGGGCATCTTCACGAAGCAGGAGCTGTCGGCGGTGGCCGGCATGATCCAGGGGTAGCCGAGCACGGCGACCCGGGCGTTCGGCGCCTTGGCGCGGATCTTCTGCAGCGCGGCCTTGACGTCGGGATAGGTGTGGGCGTCGATCTGGTCGTCGAAGGTGCTGCCGTACAGCGTCTTGCAGGGGTGCCCCAGACCGACGGTGGCGATGCCGGCGGTACCGCAGGCGAGCATGGCGCCGATGAAGGTGTTGTTGTCGTTGCCGCCGATGGTGAGGGTGATCAGCCGGGTGTCGCTCTTGACGGCGTCGAGCTGGGCGGGGACACCGGGGTACTGCGCCTGGGTGAAGTGCTTGGTCTGGGCGGCGCCGCAGGTGACGTCGGTGAGGGCGGCTCCGGTGCGTTCGGCGACGACGCCCGGGTAGTTCAGTTCGGAGCGCAGGCAGAGCAGGGGGGCCGAGAGGTCGGCGGGCAGCACGCCGGATCCGGCGCTGTAGCTGTCGCCGAGGGCGACGTACGGCAGGGGCGTCGCGGCGTGGGCGCTGGGTGCGGCCAGGCCGATGGCCAGTGCGCTCACTGCGGTGGCGGCGGCCGTCAGGGCACGGCGGAGTGCACGTCTGGGCATTCTGCTCTCTCCTCGGAGTCGGGCAGGCCGGATCCGGGCACGGCGGTGCCCGGCGGCGTACGGGTGGGGAACTCGGCGGCTCAAGAGAGGCCGGCGGCGGCCGGGCGCGGGGACGCCGGGCGCGCCGTCGGTGAGGACGGGGAGGACGGCAGAAGGGCCGTGCGGTTACCGAACGGTTCTACCGAGAAGTAATCTGCGCCTTGTTCGACTCGGCGTCAACAAGCGCGACACGACTTCTTCAATCCTCCACGAGCAGGCATGCCGTCCGGCCCCGCGACGCGGCGCCCCGTGGCCGATGCCCCGAATGACGCCACGTCAGGGCGCGTGCCCCACCCGTACGCGGGAACGGCGCGCCGTTCAGAAGTCGAACCGCTCGATGTTTCCCTTGTCGAACACCTGCGGCTTGCCGAGGGTGATCACGCCGTCCTCGTCGATGGTGTACTCGCCCATGTCGCCGGCCTTGAAGGTCTCGCCGCGCCTGCCGGTGATCCGCCCGGAGGACAGCGCGAGGGCCGTGCGGGCGGTGAGCTCGCCGAGCTTGGCCGGGTCCCACAGTGCGAACGCCTCGACCGTGCCGTCCTCGACGTACGCGCGCATCTCGTTGGGCGTGCCCAGGCCGGTGACCCGCACCTTGCCCTTGTGGGCGGCGGAACCGGAGACCACGCGCGCGGCGGCCTCGATGCCGATGGTCGTCGGGGAGATGATGCCCTTGAGGTCGGGGTACTTCCGCAGCAGGCGCCGGGTCTCCTCGGCGGACTTGTCCGGGTCGTCGTCGCCGTAGGCGATCTCGACCAGTTCGACGTCCTTGTGCTCGGGCTTGTCCAGCTCGTCCTTCATGCAGTCGATCCAGGAGTTCTGGTTCTCCGCGCCCTCGGAGCCGGACAGGATCGCGATCCGCCCCCGGTCGCCGATCTGTTCGGCCATGAGCCGCACCTGGGTGCGGCCGAGGTCCTCCGCCGATGCCTGGGAGACGAACACGTCGCGGCATTCCGGGCGGGTGTCGGAATCGTAGGTCACGACGGTGACACCCTGCTTCATCGCCTTCTTCAACTCGGTGCACAGCTTGGCCGGATGCACCGCGGAGACGGCCAGGGCGTCGACCTCCTGCCGCCTGAGCATCTTGATGTACGAGTTCTGTCCGATCGTGTCGGTGGCGTTGCTGGAGCCGAAGTCCTCGTAGACGGAGCCGAGTTCCTCGACGACCGTCTTGGCACCGAGGTCGGCGTTGGTGAAGTACAGGTTGTTGTCGCGCTGTTTGGGCAGGAAGGCGACCGTCAGGCCCGTCCTCGTGGAGGAGTCGGGCTCCGCCGTCGCGTCCCGGTCGCCGTCGCCCTCGGCGCCGCAGGCAGTGAGCGCCGCGGTGAGGGAGACGGCCGCGGCCAGGGCGACACAGGTACGACGGACGTTCGGCGAGCGCATGACGCAAGTCCTCTACGGGAGCTGGGAGTTATGCCGCGCTGACACGGCGTGAAAGGTTTCAATGTGATCTACCGGACGGTAGACAGGCCGACTGACACGCGTCAAACGATCTTGAAGCGATACTGGTCGGAACTCGTGAAGGTGCGCTCACACGCCCTGCACCGGAGGCTGCTTCACGACACCCGGAGGAGCCGTCCAAAGCAGCACTTTCCCGCCCCGCGTGAATCGTTCAAGCGAGGACCCGCCGTGCTGGGCACGGCACCCGCCGCGGAGACCGCCGGATGCCGGCCGGGCGGCGAACGGCCGAAATGCGCCGTCCCCGGCGCGCGGTGAGGTGGTGACCCTCACTCCGCGCGGTGGGCGAGGAGCAACGCGATGTCGTCCGCGTTGCCGGCGGGATCGGCGACGGCGGTGAGCAGGTGGTCGGCGAGCGTCTCGAGCGGGGCGGGCGCGGACTGGAGGCACCGCAGCAGTGCCGTCTTGCCCACCTGGATGTCGGCCGTCCGGGACTCCACCAGGCCGTCGGTGCACAGCACCATCGTGGCGCCCGCCTCGAACGGGATGCGGGTGCTGGGGCTGTCCTCCTCCGGGAACGGTCCGAGCGGCATGCCGCCGGGCACCGGGTACCAGGCGCAGTGCCCGTCCGCGTGCCGCACCAGTGGGCCGAGGTGCCCGGCGCGGACCACCTCGGCCTCGTCGGCGGCGGGGTCGAGGACGGCGAGGGCGCACGTGGCGAAGCGGTCCGTGCCCAGCTCGGCGAGGAACCTCCCCGCCCGGCTGAGCGCGGCCCGCGCCGAGTGCCCCTCGGCGAGGTAGGCCCGCAGGGCCGTGCGCAGTTGCCCCATCACGGCGGCGGCGTGCACGTCGTGCCCCTGGACGTCGCCGATGACGAGGGCGGTGCGGCCGTGGGAGAGGTGCACGGCGTCGTACCAGTCGCCGCCGACCTCGTGCGCGAACGGCGCCGGGCGGTACCGGGCGGCGAGGGTGAGTGCGGACGTCTGCGGCAGTCGCGCCGGGAGCATGCTGGTCTGCAGCCCGGCGGCCATCTCCCGGGTGCGGTCGTAGAGCAGCGCGCGTTGCAGCGACTGGGCGATCGTCCCGCTGAGGGCGAGCAGCACGGTGCGCAGTTGCGGCGGGAAGGCGCCGCCCTCGGAGGCCAGACCGACCGCGCCGAAGGTGCGCCCCTGGGCGGTCAGCGGGAGGACGGCGTAGCCGACGCGGTCGTGCGGGGGCAGCAGGCGGCGCAGTTGCGGGTATCCGTCGAGCAGGGCGGCGTGGTCGAGGAAGACGGGCCGGCCCGTGCGGATCGCCTCGCTCAGCGGCAGCGGGTCCTCCACCCGGCTCATGCGCAGCGCGCGCACCGCCGGGGCCGGGAAGCCGCGGGAGGACAGCAGCAGCACATGACCGTGGTCCTCGCAGCACACCGCGACGCTCCGGACCGCCGCGGGTCCGAGCAGCCCCGCCCGCACGAGGGCCTCGGTGACCTCCTCGACGGTGGCGGCCTGCGTGAGCGCGGTGGTGAGCTGCTGCACGAGGTCGGCGTGGCGGGCGCCGGTGGGGTCCGCCGTGTGGGACTCACGGGCCTCCACGTCGGGCCGGGCGTCGCGGACGACGCCCACCACGCGCTGGAGGTGCCCCTCGGTGTCGCGCACCACCCGGCCCTGCGCATGGGTCCAGCGGGCGTCGCCCTCGGCGTGCCGCAGCCGGAAGTAGAGGCTGAAGGAGGTCTCCCGGTCCAGTGCGCGGCGCGCCTCGGCGAACACCCTGGGCATGTCCTGGGCGAGCACCCGGGCGGCCAGCGCCTCCGGGTGCTCCTCGCACTCCTCGCGGGTCAGGCCGAGCACGGCCCTCGCCGTGGCGTCGCAGTGCAGCCGGCCGGCCGCCGGTTCCCACACGACACCGCCGACCCCGACGAACGCGGGCACCCCGGCGAGCGCCGTCCCCGCGCCGTCACCGAGGCCGTCTCCACCATCGACTTTCATTCCGGACATCTCTGCCATTCTCCGCCTCCGGCGCCGGAGGGCACGTCGGCGCGGGCCCGGCACACCCCGGAGGGCACGCCGGAGAGCCCTGCGGAGCACTCCCCCGCTGGTCCCGGACTCGTGGCCGCACTGGCGCCCGGCCGGAACTGTGCTACCGTTGACCTTGTTGCAGTTTTGGTTACCAGAGGCTTCGAGTGCTCTTCCGACCTTCGTCGACGGGCACTTTTTTCGTTTCCGGGGCCTTCGGATTTCATTACATCCGGGGTCTTCCGAGTCTTCGGTCGGGTAAATCGTCGCTGCGGCGCCGGTCCGCACACGCGGCTCCGGGCACTGCCCCAAAGGAGATTCAACATGGCATCTGGCACCGTGAAGTGGTTCAACTCGGAAAAGGGTTTTGGCTTCATCGAGCAGGACGGTGGCGGCGCCGACGTCTTCGCCCACTACTCGAACATCGCCACCTCCGGCTTCCGTGAGCTTCAGGAGGGCCAGAAGGTGACCTTCGACGTCACGCAGGGCCAGAAGGGCCCGCAGGCCGAGAACATCGTTCCTGCCTGACGCCGAGGCGTTCTTTACGGCTGGGACCCGCACTCCTGGGGTGCGGGTCCCAGCCCGTTGTATGTCTTCAGCTCATTCGCTCGTCCCCATATCCGTCGGCGTCCGTCCGACGTCTCTTCGGCTCATTCTTGCGATTCCCCCACGGCCGGTCACCGGCCGGCCGACGGCACCCTCGTGCCGCGGGAATTCCTCGATACGTGCCGCATCGAGGAAGGCCCGCATGAATCGTCCTGCCCGTACCGACAACCGTTCCGCCCGCAGCCGTCGGCCCCGTCCCCAGCGGGCGGGAGGCCAGCAGGCTTCCGGGAGCGCCCCGCGCTCGGGGGGCCAGGGTTCCGGCCGCGGCGGCCGCGGACGCGCCTCCGCCCCGCACGGGGAGTTCGCCCTTCCGGCGACCGTCACCCCGGCGCTCCCGGCGGTCGAGTCCTTCGAGGAGCTGGACCTGCCCGCGCGGCTGCTGACCACCCTCTCCGCGCAGGGCATGTCCGCGCCCTTCCCGATCCAGGCCGCGACGCTGCCGAACTCGCTGGCCGGACGTGACGTCCTGGGCCGCGGGCGGACGGGCTCGGGCAAGACCCTCGCCTTCGGGCTCGCGCTGCTGGCCCGTACGCACGGGCAGCGGGCCGAGCCGCGGTATCCGCTGGCCCTCGTCCTCGTCCCCACCCGGGAGCTGGCGCAGCAGGTCACGGCCGCCCTCACCCCCTACGCCAAGGCCCTCGGGCTGCGGCTCACCACGGTGGTCGGTGGCATGTCGCTGGGCCGGCAGGCGAGCGCGCTGCGGGGCGGGGCCGAGGTCGTGGTCGCCACGCCCGGCCGCCTCAAGGACCTGATCGACCGCGACGACTGCCGGCTGGACAGTGTCGCCCTCACCGTCCTGGACGAGGCCGACCAGATGACCGACATGGGATTCATGCCCCAGGTCACCGCGCTCCTCGACCGGACCCGCCCGGACGGCCAGCGGCTGCTGTTCTCCGCGACCCTGGACCGCAACGTCGACCGGCTCGTGCGGCGCTACCTGCACGACCCGGTGGTCCACTCCGTGGACCCCGCGGCGGGTGCGGTCACCACGATGGAGCACCACGTGCTGCACGTGGACGACGAGGACAAGCACGCCACCACGGCGCGGATCGCCGCGCGCGAGGGGCGCGTCATCATGTTCCTCGACACCAAGCACGCGGCCGACCGGCTGGCCAAGAAGCTGCTGGCGGTCGGGGTGCGCGCCGCGGCGCTGCACGGCGGGAAGTCGCAGTCGCAGCGCACCCGCACGCTGGCCCAGTTCAAGGACGGCAACGTCACCGCGCTGATCGCGACGAACGTCGCGGCCCGCGGCATCCACGTCGACGACCTGGACCTCGTGGTCAACGTCGACCCGCCGGGCGACCACAAGGACTATCTGCACCGCGGCGGGCGCACGGCGCGCGCGGGCGAGTCCGGCACGGTGGTCACCCTGGTGCTCCCGCACCAGCGGCGGGAGATGACCCGTCTGATGGCGGACGCGGGGATCACGCCGCGGACGACGCGGGTGCGGGCCGACGAGCCCGTGGCGGCGGAGTGGGAGCGGATCACCGGGGCGCGCGAGCCCTCGGGTGTGCCGGTCGTCCTCCCGGCGCCCGCCGCGCCGGAGGAGCGCCGGCGCGGGTCGGCGCCCCGTCGCGGCCGACGCGGCGGCACGGGACGCGGCCG
>BNBP01000045.1 GCA_014656015.1 Streptomyces griseoaurantiacus
CGGCCCGGCCCTCCGCGCGGCCCCCCGCCCCGCGCGTTCCCGCGCAGGGCCGGAGCGCGGCGCCGCCCGCTTCCCCCCTGACCACGGGCCCCGGCGGCGGCCAGCCCTCCTGGGCTCAGCAGGTGCACCAACTCGCCGGCGGCGCGGGCGCCCCGGGCGCTCCGGCCGCCGCCGAGGGCGAGCGGGTGGCCCCCTGGAAGCCGGTGGTCGAGGACCCCTTCCAGGCCCTCGTCCGCGACCGCACCCAGTCGCGCCCGGCGTCGCTCGGCAAACGGCTGCTGGCCCGGCTCGTCGACACCCTGGTCGTCGGCGCGGTCACGGGCGCGGCGGCGATCCCGCTGGGCACGAAGGCGATCGACCACGTCAACGACAAGATCGACGCGGCCAAGCAGTCCGGCGAGACCGTCACCGTCTGGCTGCTCGACGGCACGACCTCGGTCTACGCCGGGATCGTGCTCGCGGTCCTCCTCGTGTTCGGCGCGCTCTACGAGGCGCTGCCGACCGCGAAATGGGGCCGCACCCTCGGCAAGAAGCTGTGCGGACTCCAGGTCCGCGACATCGAGGAGCACGAGCCCCCGACCTTCGGTGCCGCCCTGCGCCGCTGGCTCGTCTACAGCGTGCTGGGCCTGCTGGCCGTCGGCGTCGTCGGCGTCCTGTGGGGCCTGTTCGACCGCCCCTGGCGCCAGTGCTGGCACGACAAGGCCGCCCACACCTTCGTGGCGGCGTGAGCAACCTCGTCAGGGGCTCCGCCGCCCCCGCGCCCCCGGGGGACTCCGGTCACCCGGGGGCCGGAGGACGGACGCAGCCCCCTTTTCCCCGCCGTGTCACTCGTCGATGGTGATCGAGTCGACCCCGTAACGCCCGGCAAGCCGGCGCTTCGACTTCGCCACCACTCCGTCCCCTGTGATGTAGGCGCCTTCCGATTCTCCGAGAGGGACGTACGAGGCATCGGGATAGCGCTGCTGAAGGTAACTCATGCATCCCGGCACGGAACCTCCGATGAGGGAGATCGTCCATCCTGATCCGGTGCCCATCGCCACGAGCGAGTTGATGCCGTCCTTGAGGCTGGTGCGACCGATTCCCGAGGTGCCGGTGGAGTCGCTGTGAATCATGAAGGCCGTATTGCCGTCGAAACCGCACACGGCGACGCAAGGCCCGAGGTCGGAGGTGTAGAGGACCTTGTCGCGACTCGTGGTCTTCTTTCCCTTTTTGTTTCCTTGCCGCACGTATGACCCCCTGAGAGTCAGCGTGCTACGTTCGCGCGAGGAGCCGGGGGACCGCTGAACCACCGACCGGGCACCGCTCGCGTGGGCGGCGTTCTGTCGACTGTTCCTCATCGCGGTGGCCACCGCGGCGTTCCCCGCGGAGCGCTGAAGAGTCAGTAAGGAAGCCGCGGTGGGATTCGACAGGGTCGCCGCCGCGTCCGCGACGGTGGCGGTCCCGGACCGCGGGACGCCGTGACCGGGCCGCCGCGCCGACTTTCCGTGGTTTTCCTTCTCCCGCACATTCTCGTCCTGTCTCCGCATACGTCCTCTTCCGTGTGGTGCGCAGGTGCGACGTTCGAGGAGCCCACTGTCCACCGAGCGAGCCCGAGATGTCTGGCGGAACTGTAATCGGCTCCCCGTAACGGCACGATCAGTGACCGCGGCCCGTCGCCCCCCCCCGGACGCGGACGCCGTCCGCGCGCGACGATGGGGGTCCCCTGCTCGAGCGGAGCCGAGAGCTTGGGGGAGCGCAGGGGCGGCGGGGGCGGGGGAACCCCGTCCCGTACCCCGGACGGGCCCCCGCCGGATGCGCCTGCCCGCCCCGCGCGGTCGACTCGTGGCCATGAGCACCGAACCGCCGCCGCCCCCCGACGACGACCCGCTCCGGAAACCCCCCTACGGCAACCCACCCCCACCCGGCGGCGGCCCCCAGGACACCCCCGGCCCGGGGCGGTCCGGGAACCCGTACGACACCCCCGGTCAGGGGGGAGGCGAGGGCTACCCGAAGTACCCCGGCTCGGGGGGTGAGGGGGGCACGGGGGGACCCGGTGGTCCCGGTGGCGGTTCCGGCGGCGGGCCCTACGGGAACCCGTACGGCACCCCCGGTCAGGGGCCGGGTCCCGGTCCCGGTGGGCCGGGGTACCCAGGCGGCTCGGGCGGTCCCTACGGCTCCGGTGACCCCTTCGGGTCGTACGGGGGCGGCCCCTACGGCCCCACCCCCGACCCGCTCGCCGGTATGCCGCCCCTCGCCGACAGCGGCCGGCGCGTGCTCGCCCGCCTCATCGACCTCGTCCTGGTCGGCCTCGTCGTCTGGCTGCTCTCCTGGGCCTTCCACACCACCGAGTTCGACTACGCGATGGACGGCGGGGAGGTCGCCTACGGCAGGTCGCTGGGGCAGTCCGCCATCGCCGCCGTGCTCTACATCGCCTACGACACCGTGATGACCAGCCGCACCGGTCAGACCCTCGGCAAGAGGTGGCTGCACCTCAGGGTGGCGGACCTGGGCAACGGGTCGACCCCGTCGGTGTCCGCCAACCTCATCCGGGCGGCGGTGCTGTGGCTGCCGTTCGCGTTCTGCTGCGCCTGTGTGTGGACGGCGATCTCCGGCGGCTACAGCTTCTTCGACCGCCCCTACAAACAGGGCCTGCACGACAAACCGGCCAAGACGGTGGTGGTCAGCACCCGATGACGGGCGTGATGCCGGTCACGTCGCGGGAACGGGATACAGACGTCAGGGCTTGGCCGGCTCGCGCACCGCGCCCGAGGACGCCCGCGCCGAAGTCCCCGAGGTGGGCCGGGAGGCCGCCCTCACCGGCTGCGTCGGCCGCGGTGACCGCGTCGCCCTCGGTGCCGGGACCGTCAGCGCCACGAACAGCCCGAGCGCCAGCGCCGCGACAGCGATCACGGCGATCCCGGGCACCGAACTCGCCTGCGAGAGAAGCAACATGGCGAGCGTGGAGAAGAGCACCGTGCAGAATCCGTAGACGAGCTGTGCTGCGGTCGGACGAGGCATGGTCAGTCCTCGGGGTGGGGTTCTCCCCCCGGTGCCTCTCGCGCTGGGGGAGATGGCGGACAACGATGTGGTGAGAAGGCGGAGCGGACGAGACGCGCCGCCGGTCGTCTGGGAATCGCAGGGCGACAACGCTGTCGGCCTGACGATCGGTCACGAGCAAGGTGCTCCGCCCATCGACTCTCTTCCGCTGGCATGCCCCGGGGGAACGTGCGGTAAGCGTCACCTCACCCCGGGGGTCGGTGCACGGGGGGCGCACGGAGTCATGGACTATGCCAACCTGCCGATGCCACGCGCCCGTCGGCGGGTTGCGGTGGCCCGGCGGACGGGTCTCCCGCGGGTCTCCCACAGGTCCCCCACGGTCGCCCACGAGTCCCGGACGGCTGCCGGACAACCCGTGGACCCACCCGGACGGCCCGTCCGGATAGCGGATCCCGTCTACGCATAATGCAATTGACCTGTGCAAGTCAAGGTCTGTTTTTTCCGGCCATCGTCCGGTCAAATGTTCGTCACTTGACTACACGCGTAAACCGCGCGCGGACCCCTCGACGGGAACCCCCGTCCCCACAGGCCCCCCTTCCGCGCGCCGGACGCGTCAGGGGAGGACATCAAGTGACAAGCAGACCCTGGACGTACCGGGCGGCGGCGACCTTCGTCGCGCTCGTGACCGCGTCCGCGACGTACTCCACGTTCGCGGTCGCCCAGGCCGCGGACTCGGCGCCGGCCGCGAAGGTCGAGCGTCACGACCCGCAGCCGGTGAACGCCCGCGCGCACGACTTCGACGGGCCGATGAGCAAGACCCAGAAGGCGCAGCGTGCCGAGGCGCTCGACCAGGTCATATCCGGCGACGCCAAGGTCAAGGACCGCAACGGCTCCCGCGTCGTGGGGCTGCCCGGCCGCAAGGGCGACACCAAGTACGTCGAGCTGGGCCGGGAGAAGACCGACAAGATCTTCACCATCCTGGTCGAGTTCGGCGACAAGGTCGACAGCCGCTACGGCGGCACGCCCGGCCCGCTGCACAACAAGATCGAGGCGCCGGACCGCCGCAAGGACAACAGCACCGACTGGCAGGCGGACTACAACCAGCAGCACTACCAGGACCTGTACTTCGGCACCGGCAAGAACACCGAGTCGCTGAAGAAGTACTACGAGAAGCAGTCCTCGGGCCGCTACTCGGTCGACGGTGAGGTCACCGACTGGGTCAAGGTGCCCTACAACGAGGCCCGTTACGGCTCCAACTCCTGCGACGAGTGCGCGTGGAACGCGGTCCAGGACGGCGTCAACGCCTGGGTCGCCGACCAGGAGGCGCAGGGCCGCAGCGCCGCCGCCATCAAGACGGACCTCGCCCAGTACGACAAGTGGGACCGTTACGACTACGACGGCGACGGCGACTTCAACGAGCCCGACGGCTACATCGACCACTTCCAGCTGGTGCACGCCGGTGAGGACGAGTCGGCGGGCGGCGGCGCGCAGGGCGAGGACGCCATCTGGGCCCACCGCTGGTACGCCTTCGGCACCGACGCCGGCGCGACCGGCCCGGCCGACAACCAGCTCGGCGGCACCCAGATCGGCGACACCGGCATCTGGGTCGGCGACTACACCATCCAGCCGGAGAACGGCGGACTCGGCGTCTTCGCCCACGAGTACGGCCACGACCTCGGCCTGCCGGACGAGTACGACACCAACGGCGGCGACAACTCCACCGGTTTCTGGACCCTGATGTCCTCCGGTTCCTGGCTGGGCACCGGCAAGGAGGCCATCGGCGATCTGCCCGGCGACATGAACGCCTGGGACAAGCTGCAGCTCGGCTGGCTGGACTACGCGACCGCCAAGGCGGCCACCAAGTCCCGGCACACCCTGGGCCTGGCGGAGTACAACACCAAGAACAAGCAGGCGCTCGTGGTCTCGCTGCCCGACAGGGCGGTCAAGACCGAGGTGGTCACGCCCGCGCAGGGCTCGACCCAGTGGTGGAGCGGCCAGGGCAACGACCTGCGCAACACGCTGACCCGCAGCGTCGACCTCACCGGCAAGTCCGCCGCCTCCCTCACCCTCGACGGCTGGTGGGACATCGAGAGCGGCTACGACTACCTGTACACCGAGGTCTCCACCGACGGCTCCAAGTGGACGCCGATCGACGGCACCCTGGCCGACGGCACCGCCATCCCGCGTGACGCCAGCGACAAGCCGGCCCTCACCGGCTCGGTCGACGCCTACCAGAAGCTGACCTTCCCGCTGGACGCCTACGCCGGCCAGAAGATCCAGCTCCGCTTCCGCTACCAGACCGACGGCGGCGCGGCCCTGAAGGGCTTCGCGGCCGACGGGATCACGGTCACGGCGGACGGCGCGACCGTCTTCTCCGACGACGCCGAGTCCGCGGACTCCGCCTGGACGGCCAACGGCTTCTCCCGCATCGGCGCGTCCTTCACCAAGGACTACGCGCAGTACTACGTCGCCGAGAACCGCCAGTACGTCTCGTACGACACCACGCTGAAGACCGGCCCGTACAACTTCGGCTTCTCGCGCACCCGTCCGGACTGGGTCGAGCACTACCCGTACCAGAACGGCCTGCTGATCTGGAAGTGGGACACCTCCCAGCCGGACAACAACACCACCCAGCACCCGGGCACCGGCCTGATCCTCCCGATCGACGCCCACCCGAAGGCGCTCAAGTGGAACGACGGCACCCTGATGCGCAACCGCGTCCAGGCGTACGACTCCACCTTCACCACCGCCCGTACCGACGCGATCACGCTGCACTCCGCGGACAAGGCGACGAAGATCGCCTCCCAGAAGGGTGTGCGCGTGTTCGACGACGGGGCGAGCACGTACTACGACACCGCCAACCCCACCGGCGGCGTCAAGATCACTGACACCCACACCAGGATCCGCATCGTCAAGGCGCCGCACGACGGCTCGACGATCACGGTCGAGGTGGGTCGCTCCACCAAGTGAACGAGCGTTAGTGCAGGTCAGAGCATGATCGGCCGCGACCCCCTGGCGGGTCGCGGCCGATCGTGTTTAGGTGCGTGCTGTGAACCCCTTATTGACGCCGGGTCCCGTGGAGGTGTGACTGCATGGCCGCAGGAGGTTTCTGCAAGCTGCCGAACGGCCATGTGGTCGTGGCCCTGAACCTGCCCAGTCCGGGCGACCCGGTGGGCACCCTGCCGGGCGGGGTGCGGGTCCTCGTGCACGCCGTGAACCGGGCGCGGGCGCTGACGCGGCTGCGGAACCTCGGCATGCGGGCGGTGTACCTGCGGGGCAACGCGGCACCGCCGACGCCCGACGAGATCACCGCCGTGCTGCACCACCCCGACGGCCTCGTCTGGCGCACGACGCCGGCGACGGGCCCGGGCGCCCCGGAACTCTGGCACCCCATCCGCGCCCTGCTGCGCCGCCCCGCGGCACACAGGTGAGGGAGCGGGCGCCCAGGGACCGGGTGTCCAGGGACCGGGCGCCCAGGGGGCGTGCCCCCGTCACGCCACCACCGGCTTGCCCGTGAGGGCGATCCCGGCCGCGCGCAGCTCGTCCAGCGCGCGCTCCGTCGTCTCCGCCGCGACCCCCGCCGTCAGGTCCAGCAGCACCTGGGTGCGGAAGCCCTCCCGGGCGGCGTCCAGCGCGGTGGCCCGCACGCAGTGGTCCGTGGCGATCCCCACCACGTCCACCTCCTCGATCTCCCGCTCGCGCAGCCAGTCGCCGAGCCCCGTCCCGTTCTCGTCCGCCCCCTCGAAGCCGCTGTACGCCGCCGCGTACGCGCCCTTGTCGAAGACGGCCTCGACGGCGCCCGAGGCGACGGCCGGCGCGAAGTTCGGGTGGAAGCCCACGCCCTCCGTGCCCGCCACGCAGTGCGCGGGCCAGGAGTGGACGTAGTCGGGGTTGTCGGCGAAGTGGCCGCCGGGTGCGATGTGGTGGTCGCGGGTGGCCACCACGTGCCGGTACCCGGCGGGGGCCTGGGCGATCAGCTCGGTGATCGCGGCGGCCACGTCGGCGCCGCCGGCCACCGCGAGGCTGCCGCCCTCACAGAAGTCGTTCTGCACGTCTACGACGATCAGCGCGCGGCGCATGGTCGGTGTCCTTCGGGTCGACGGGATGGTTCCGAGCGTAGAGACTCCGGGGCCACGGGGGGAGGGGGCGCGGCCATCTCGCTCGCCCCCTCGCGCCCCGGCACCCGTCACACGTACTCGGTGGGGAGGACGGGCTCCCCGCGCGAGAGCTGGGTCGCCGAGAGCGGCAGCCCCGCGCGGGCGGCCGCGTGCCGGTCCCGCACGGCGTCCAGCGGCTCGCGTCCGAGGACCTGCCCGCCCCTGACCAGCTCCACCAGGAGCTGCCGGTCGGCCAGCTCGGCGGGCACCGGCCCGGTCCCGATCACCTCGGCCTCGGCCACCCCGTGGGCGTCCAGGCGCCGCGCGGCCCACTTGCGGCCGCCGATGGAGGTCTTGCCGCCGCTGGACTTCTTGGCCACCGGCACCAGCGGAGCCTTCGGGTCCTCGGACCCGGCACGTGCGACCAGCTTGTAGACCATCGAGGCCGTCGGGTGCCCCGAGCCGGTCACGAGCTGTGTGCCGACGCCGTACCCGTCCACGGGGGCGGCGGCCAGCGAGGCGATCGCGTACTCGTCGAGGTCCGAGGTGACGATGATCCGGGTGTCGTGGGCGCCCAGCTCGTCGAGCTGCTGCCGCACCCGGTGCGCGACGAGGAGCAGGTCGCCGGAGTCGATGCGCACCGCGCCCAGCTCGGGCCCGGCGACCTCGACGGCGAGCCGTACGGCCTCGGCGACGTCGTAGGTGTCCACGAGCAGCGTGGTGCCCCGGCCGAGGGAGTCGACCTGGGCGCGGAAGGCGTCGCGCTCGTGGTCGTGCAGCAGGGTGAAGGCGTGCGCGGAGGTGCCGACGGTCGGGATGTCGTACCGGAAGCCGGCCGCGAGGTCGGAGGTGGTGGCGAAGCCGCCGACGTAGGCGGCGCGGGAGGCGGCGACGGCGGCGAGTTCGTGGGTGCGCCGGGCGCCCATCTCGATCAGCGGCCGGTCCCCGGCGGCCGAGGCCATCCGGGAGGCGGCGGCGGCGATCGCGGAGTCGTGGTTGAGGATCGAGAGGATCACGGTCTCCAGCAGGACGCACTCGGCGAAGGAGCCCTCGACCCGCATGATCGGCGAGCCGGGGAAGTACACCTCGCCCTCGGGGTAGCCCCAGACGTCGCCGGAGAAGCGGTAGCCGGCCAGCCATTGCAGGGTCTTCTCGTCCACGATCCGGCGTTCGCGCAGGAAGCGCAGGACGTCCGCGTCGAAACGGAAGTTCTCCACCGCGTCCAGCACGCGTCCGGTGCCCGCCACGACGCCGTAGCGGCGCCCCTCGGGAAGCCGCCGGGTGAAGACCTCGAACACCGACCGCCGCTCCGCGGTGCCGGCCTGCAGTGCGGCCTGCAGCATCGTCAGCTCGTAGTGATCCGTGAAGAGCGCCGTCGAGGGAACGTCCACCGGCAGCCCTAGGTCCGCTGTGTTCATGAGAGGTGATCGTACCTTCATTTCGTCAGTCTGACGATTTGGGGTGCCCCCCGTGGATCCACCCCCGCGCGCAGGCCCCGGACCGGGCCCGTTTGTGCGAGTGCCCCCCTGTGGTGGCAGCATGGGGCGTGTGACGGCTGCCGCACCCCTAGAGATCGAAAAGACCGAGTCGGCGGAGGAGACGTTCGCCGTACCCGAGCCCGACCTGCCCTGGGTGACGATCGTCCACAACGACCCGGTCAACCTCATGAGCTACGTGACGTACGTCTTCCAGTCGTACTTCGGTTACTCCAAGGACAAGGCCACCAAACTCATGCTCGACGTCCACCACAAGGGCCGGGCGGTGGTCTCCAGCGGGTCCCGCGAGGAGATGGAGCGCGACGTGCAGGCCATGCACGGCTACGGTCTGTGGGCCACGCTGCAACAGGACCGCAAATAACCGCGCGTCCCGCTCGGCCCACCGGCCCCTCCCGCACCCCTCGCCCCCGACGACACGCTCCAGTGAACGGACCCTGACGGACTTCATGCCCGGACACTTCCAACCGCTTCCCGGCGGCGGCGCGACCGTCGCGCTCGACGAGGTCGAGATCTCCATCATCCGGTCGCTGGCCGTCCAGCTCCTGGAACTGATCGGGCCCGGTCCGGCCGAGGACGAGGCGGCGGACCCGCTGGCCGAACTCTTCGCCGAGGGGCCGAGCGAGCCCCCGTCCGACCCCGTGCTCAAGCGGCTCTTCCCGGACGCCTACTCCGACCCCGAGGGCGAGCCCTCCTCCGCCGCCGAGGCCGAGGCCGAGGAGCGACGGGCGTACTCCTCGGAGTTCCGCCGGTTCACCGAGAACGACCTGCGCGCGGGCAAGCGGGACAACGCCCTGGCCGTCGTGCGCACCCTCGACCGGCTGAAGGCGGTACGGGGCAGCGCGGTGCTGGAGCTCACGCCGGAGGAGTCGCGGCAGTGGCTCACCGCGCTGAACGACCTCCGGCTGGCCATCGGCGCCCGCCTGGAGATCGCCGACGAGGAGGACGCGGACCTCCTCTACCACCTCTCCGACGAGGACCCCCGCAAGCCGATGGTCATGGCCTACCTGTGGCTCGGCGGCCTCCAGGAGACCCTGGTCAACACGCTGCTCCCCTAAGGGCTTGCGAGGCTCTTCCGTTCGCTCAGCGGTGCCTCAAATCCGGATAACGATCACGTCAACGCGGTCGCCCGTTTCGCCCGCCCCACTCCTCTTACGCCCGTTCTCCCTGTGTGCCGCGCCACATCCGGCCGTCTCGATCACAATCGCAACCGTGATAGATCTTCACGACCGCCCGGCGGGCACACCCACGCCCGCCGGGGCGCAGCCGCCCGGCCGACCGCCGCAGCGGCACCGCTCCATCGCATCCGGGGGGATCGAAATCCGATCCACGGCCGACGCCAGGCCGTGATCGACATGGAGAAAGGGCGCACCACGCATGACCTCTGCGCAGGTCGACAAGAGCCACGGCGGAAGTGATCGCGGCAGCGACGCGACAGCGAACGGGACGGCGCCCGGCGGCGCCCCTGAGGAGGGCTACGAGCGCGGGCTCGGCAGCCGCCAGGTCCAGATGATCGCCATCGGCGGAGCGATCGGCGTCGGTCTCTTCCTCAAGGCCGGGGCCAACATCGAGAAGGCCGGCCCCAGCCTCATCCTGATGTACGCCCTCGCGGGCACGGTCATCTTCTTCATCATGCGGGCCCTGGGCGAGCTGCTCCTCTACCGCCCCGTCTCCGGCTCCTTCGCCGATTACGCCCGCGAATTCCTCGGCCCCTTCTTCGGCTACTTCACCGGCTGGACCTACTGGCTGATGTGGGTGGTCACCGGCATGGCCGAACTGACCGCCGCCGCCATCTACGTCAACTACTGGTGGCCCCAGATCCCCCAGTGGGTGACGGCCCTGGTCTTCCTCGTCGTCCTGTTCGTGGCCAACCTGATCTCGGTCAAACTGTTCGGCGAGATCGAGTTCTGGTTCTCGATGGTGAAGGTCACCGCGCTTATCGGCATGATCGTCATCGGTGTGGGCGTACTCACCTTCGGCTTCAGCTCCGCGGGCGACACCGCCGCCGTCTCCAACCTCTGGGAGTTCGACGGCTTCTTCCCCAAGGGCATCGGCTCCTCCCTGATGACCCTCCAGGGCGTGATGTTCGCCTACCTCGCCGTCGAGCTGGTCGGCGTCACCGCGGGCGAGTCGGAGAACCCGGAGAAGACGCTCCCCAAGGCGATCAACACCCTGCCCTGGCGCATCGCCCTGTTCTACGTCGGCGCCCTCGCGGTGATCCTCTCCGTGGTGAAGTGGACCGAGTTCGGGGCCGACGTCAGCCCCTTCGTGAAGGCCTTCGCGGTCATCGGCATCCCGGCGGGCGCGGGCATCGTCAACTTCGTCGTCCTCACCGCCGCGCTGTCCTCCTGCAATTCCGGCATGTACTCCACCGGCCGGATGCTGCGCACCCTCGCGGACAACGGGGAGGCCCCCGGCTTCTTCACGAAGCTGTCCGCCACCCGCACCCCCGCCCTCGGCATCACCGTCTCCACCGCCTTCATGGCCATCGGCGTGGTCCTCAACTACGTCGTCCCGGAGAAGGCCTTCGGCTACGTGACCTCCGTCGCCACCGCCGCCGGCATCTGGACCTGGCTGATGATCCTCGTCAGCCACGTCCGCTACCGCCGGGCCGTGGACGCCGGGCGGCTGCCCGCCTCCTCCTTCCCGGCACCGGGCGGCGCGGTCTTCTCCTACGTCGCCATCGTGTTCCTGCTCTTCGTCACCGGTCTGATCGCCTACGACAAGGACGCCAGGATCTGTCTGTACGTGATGGCCGTCTGGGCCGTCGCCCTCGGCATCGGCTGGGTCGTGCTCAAGGCCCGCCGCCCCGAGGTCACCGCCCGCCGCGAACCGGCTCTGGAGGAGATCGGCTGAGCCGGGACCCCCCCGCCGGGTCCGGACCCCGATCCGTCCGGCATGTGGGCCGCCGCGTACCACCCCTCGGTACGCGGCGGCCCCTTGCTTATGCTGGCCGCATGCTGACCCTCACCCAGGAGCTCTACGACCGGATCGTGGCCCACGCCCGCCAGGACCACCCCGACGAGGCGTGCGGCGTGGTCGCGGGACCCGCCGGTTCCGGCCGCCCCGAGCGGTTCGTCCCCATGCTGAACGCGGCCCGCTCGCCCACCTTCTACGAGTTCGACTCCGGCGACCTGCTCAAGCTCTACCGCGAGATGGACGACCGCGACGAGGAGCCGGTGATCGTCTACCACTCGCACACCGCCACCGAGGCCTACCCCTCGCGCACCGACATCTCCTACGCCAACGAGCCGCACGCGCACTACGTGCTGGTCTCCACCGCGGACACCGACGACGCCGGCGAGTTCCAGTTCCGCTCCTTCCGCATCGTGGAGGGCGAGGTCACCGAGGAGGAGGTCCAGGTCGTCGAGGCGTACTGAGACCGAGCGCCGACCGCCGCGCCCGGGGCCCGCACCCTCGGATCCCGCCCCGCAACCGGCCTCGGATCCGTGCCGGTTCCGTCCCGGATCTCATGCCTCGGTCGCATATCGTCCGCATGCCGGGATCACACTCCGGGCACCTGGGCGGGAATCGATACGATGACCGCATGGTTCTGAACGACGTGTGCGACAAGACGCCGAGCGTGCTGCTCGTGGCGCGGCTGCACGTCGACCTGTGCAGGCTGAACAGCGCCATCTGTTGACGTTCCCTGCCGCCGTACGGCCGTGAGCCGCGGCGCGGCACCGCCGCGCGCCCACCGACCCCACTCATCCGACAGGAGCCGCATCATGGCCATCGAGGTCCGCATCCCGACCATCCTCCGCACGTACACCGACGGCCAGAAGGCCGTGGAGGCCACCGGGGACACCCTCGCCGCACTCTTCGCCGACCTCGACGCCCGCCACCCCGGCATCCAGGCCCGCATCGTGGACGGCGAGCAGCTCCGCCGCTTCGTCAACGTCTACCTCAACGACGAGGACGTCCGCTTCCTCGACGGCATCAACACCAAGGTCACCGACGGCGACAACGTGACGATCCTGCCGGCCGTGGCCGGCGGCATGCGCTGATCGGCCGCCGATCCCCATGCGCTACGACTCCCCGCTGGCCGCGGTCGGCAACACCCCCCTGGTGCGCCTGCCGCGGCTCTCGCCGTCCGCCGAGGTCCGCGTCTGGGCCAAGCTCGAGGACCGCAACCCGACCGGCTCGGTCAAGGACCGCCCCGCCCTGCACATGATCGAGCAGGCCGAGAAGGACGGCCGGCTCACCCCCGGCTGCACCATCCTGGAGCCGACCTCCGGCAACACCGGCATCTCGCTCGCCATGGCGGCCAAGCTCAAGGGCTACCGCATGGTGTGCGTGATGCCGGAGAACACCTCCCAGGAACGCCGGGACCTGCTCGGCATGTGGGGCGCGGAGATCATCCCCTCCCCGGCGGCCGGCGGCTCCAACACGGCGGTCCGCGTCGCCAAGGAACTCTCCGCCGAGCACCCCGACTGGGTCATGCTCTACCAGTACGGCAACCCCGACAACGCGGGCGCCCACTACGCCACCACCGGCCCCGAGATCCTGGCGGACCTGCCCTCCGTCACGCACTTCGTCGCCGGGCTCGGCACCACCGGCACCCTCATGGGCGTCGGCCGCTACCTGCGCGAGCACAAGCCGGACGTGCGGATCGTCGCCGCCGAACCGCGCTACGACGACCTCGTCTACGGCCTGCGCAACCTCGACGAGGGCTTCGTCCCCGAGCTGTACGACGCCTCGGTGCTCACCACCCGCTACTCGGTCGGCTCCGCCGACGCGGTGACCCGCACCCGGGAGCTGCTCCAGCAGGAGGGCATCTTCGCCGGCGTCTCCACCGGGGCGGCCCTGCACGCCGCGATCGGTGTCGGCCGCAAGGCGGTCGCCGCGGGCGAGTCCGCCGACATCGTCTTCGTCGTCGCCGACGGCGGCTGGAAGTACCTGTCCACGGGCGTCTACACGGCCGAGACGACGGAAGCCGCCATCGAGACGCTGCACGGGCAGCTCTGGGCATAGCCCCGTCTCCACCCTCACACCGCGCGGTCCTCGTGCGCCCCCCCGGGGGCGCGGGGGACCGCGCGCCGTGTCTCAGGCGTAGGACCGTCTCAGGGCGTGCACACCTTCGTCAGCTCGCCCGCCGCGTCCGTCACCGGGCTGACATCGGGCGTGCTGTCGCCGTCCCGGACGGCCTCGCGCACGTTCGACACCGCGTCCCGCAGATCGTCGACCGCCTTGTTGACGTCGGCGTCGTCCGTCTTGTCGCCGATCTTGTCCAGGTTCTTCTCTATCGCGTCGAGCGAGTCGTCGGTCTGCCCCGGGTCGTTCGAGGCGTTCTCCACGGCCTGCTGGAGGTCGGTGACACTGTCGGCGATGGCGTCCGCGGTCTGGACGCAGTCCAGTGCCTTGTTCACCGCGTCGCAGCCGACCACCGCCGGAACGGCGACGAGTACGGCGGCAACGGCGAACGCTGCGGTACGACGGCGGTGGCGCGCGGCCATGGAAGGTCCTCCCCGTGAACGTGGATACGCACATGCCCGCACATGTGCGGACGGGCGCACGGCCGGTGACCGTACGCCCGTACCGTTAAGAACGCAGCCGGTCAGTCGGCGGTTGCCTCCAGGGCGGCGCGCTGCGCGGCGGCGAGGTCCCCGCACCCCGCGACCGCGAGGTCGAGCAGCGCGTTGAGCTCCTTGCGGTCGAAGGGCTCGGCCTCCGCCGTGCCCTGCACCTCGACGAAGCGGCCGTCACCCGTGCACACCACGTTCATGTCGGTGTCGGCGCGGACGTCCTCCTCGTAGCAGAGGTCCAGGAGCGGAGCGCCGCCCACGATGCCGACCGAGACGGCGGACACGGTGTCCGTCAGGGGCCGGCGGCCGGCCTTGATCAGCTTCCTGCCCTGGGCCCAGGACACCGCGTCGGCCAGCGCCACGTACGCGCCGGTGATCGCGGCGGTGCGGGTGCCGCCGTCGGCCTGCAGGACGTCACAGTCCAGGACGATCGTGTTCTCGCCCAGCGCCTTGTAGTCGATGACCGCGCGCAGGGAACGGCCGATGAGCCGGGAGATCTCGTGCGTCCGGCCGCCGATCCGGCCGCGGACCGACTCGCGGTCGCCGCGGGTGTTCGTCGCGCGCGGGAGCATCGAGTACTCGGCGGTCACCCAGCCCTCGCCACTGCCCTTGCGCCAGCGCGGCACGCCCTCCGTGAAGGAAGCGGTGCACAGCACTCTGGTGTCGCCGAAGGCGACGAGTACGGACCCCTCCGCGTGCTTGCTCCAGCCGCGCGCGAGGGAGACGGGACGAAGCTGCTCGGGCGCACGGCCGTCGATACGAGACATGGGAGGAGCCTAGCGGGAGCACACGCGCGCGAGGGCCGGGGGAGCGCGGGGGCGGGGGCCGCGGGAGCGCGCGGTACGGGAGGGGTGGGAGCCGGGGGTGCGGGAGGGACGGCGGCGGGGGAGACCCCCGCCCGTCCCGCCCGGGTCACATGAGGTCTTCGATCTCCGCCGCGATCGGGTCCGCGTCCGTGCCGATGACGACCTGGATCGCCGTCCCCATCTTCACGACCCCGTGCGCCCCCGCGGCCTTCAGCGCCGCCTCGTTCACCAGCGACGGGTCGTTCACCTCGGTCCGCAGCCGCGTGATGCAGCCCTCGATCTCCTCGATGTTCTCGATACCGCCGAGCCCGGCGACGATCTTCTCAGCCTTGCTGGCCATGTCCACTCCCTGCGCTGGCACCGATGTGGCGTACTGGTCTACACCACGCCGACCACGGTAACGGAATCACCTCCGCCGCCCGGCTCCGCGCACCCTTCCGCACCCTCCGGGGCGACCGTTTGGGTAGGGACTGCCCCGCTATGCATAATTCACAGTCGGCCCCCGAACCGTTAGCGAGGACCGTCACGGAAATCGTGGGTTCCGATCGCGGTCACCCCCGTGCTACAACAGGTCTACACCACTGAGTGGTGTAGACCACGCTTGGGCCGCAGCGCCGGCGTGGACGCCACGGAGACGCCGCCGTCCCACCTTTCCTGTCCCCGGGCGGCGCCTTGCCCACTGGAGGAAGTTGTGACCACGGCCAGCGCCGCCCCCACACCCACGGGGTCGGCCGACAAGAAGAAGGGCGCCGGCACCATGGCGGCGCTGCAGCGCATCGGCCGCAGCCTGATGCTCCCGGTCGCGGTCCTGCCCGCCGCCGCGCTGCTCGTGCGTCTCGGCAACACCGACATGCTCGGCCGCCCGTCCTTCCCCGGCTTCTTCACCAAGATCGCCGGATTCATGACGGCCGGCGGCAACGCCATCCTCGACAACATGGCCCTGCTGTTCGCCGTCGGCATCGCGATCGGCTACGCCAAGAAGTCGGACGGCTCGACCGCCCTGTCCGCGGTCGTCGGCTACCTCGTCTTCAAGAACGTGCTGGCCACGTTCACCGACAAGAACCTGCCCAAGGTCGCCACGGTGGTCGACGGCAAGGTCGCCATGGTCAGCGCGCCCGTCGACGCCAAGGTCCTCGGCGGCGTCGTCATGGGCCTCGTCGTCGCCCTGCTCTACCAGCGGTTCTACCGCACCAAGCTGCCCGACTGGGCCGGCTTCTTCGGCGGCCGCCGCCTGGTGCCGATCCTCTCCGCCTTCGCCGGCCTGCTGATCGGCGTCGTCTTCGGCTACATCTGGCCGGTCCTCGGCACCGGTCTGCACAACTTCGGTGAGTGGCTGGTCGGTTCGGGCGCCGTCGGCGCCGGCATCTTCGGCGTCGCCAACCGCGCGCTCATCCCGATCGGCATGCACCACCTGCTGAACTCCTTCCCGTGGTTCCAGGCGGGCGACTACCAGGGCAAGAGCGGCGACATCGCCCGCTTCCTGGCCGGCGACCCGACCGCCGGACAGTTCATGACCGGCTTCTTCCCGATCATGATGTTCGGCCTGCCGGCCGCCTGCCTCGCCATCTGGCAGTGCGCCCGCCCGGAGCGCCGCAAGGTCGTCGGCGGCATGATGTTCTCCATCGCGCTGACCTCGTTCGTGACCGGTGTGACCGAGCCCATCGAGTTCACCTTCATGTTCATCGCGCCGGTGCTCTACGCCATCCACGCTGTCCTCACCGGTGTCTCCATGGCGCTGACCTGGGCTCTCGGTATGAAGGACGGCTTCGGCTTCTCGGCCGGCGCGGTCGACTTCGGCCTCAACCTCGGCATCGCGACCAACCCCTGGGGACTGGTGCTGGTCGGCCTGTGCTTCGGCGCGCTGTACTACGTCGTCTTCCGCTTCGCGATCATCAAGTTCAACCTGCCGACACCCGGCCGGGAGAGCGACGAGGAACTGGCCGAACTGGCCAAGGCGGAGAAGTAACCCACGGGGACACCCCGTCCCCGCACACGG
Organism: Streptomyces griseoaurantiacus; assembly: GCA_014656015.1. Classification (GTDB taxonomy): domain Bacteria; phylum Actinomycetota; class Actinomycetes; order Streptomycetales; family Streptomycetaceae; genus Streptomyces; species Streptomyces griseoaurantiacus. The sequence continues at coordinate 16,894 of BNBP01000045.1, forward strand.
CACGTATGCGGAAGGCCCCCGGAGCGAAGCTCCGGGGGCCTTCCGTGTCCTGCTTCGCGGGACCTCAGACCTCGTACGTCGCCCCCGGCGCCGCCAGTTCCGTCGGGCCGGAGTAGGCCTCGCGGGCGTCGGAGAGGTTGACGCGGGGGTCGGTCCACGGGGGGATGTGGGTCAGGAGCAGGCGGCGGGCGCCCGCCCGGGCCGCGCTCTCGCCGGCCTCGCGGCCGTTGAGGTGCAGGTCCGGGATGTTCTCCTTGCCGTGGGTGAACGCGGCCTCGCACAGGAACAGGTCCGTGTCGCGGGCGAGTTCGTCCAGCGCCTCACTGACCCCGGTGTCCCCGGAGTACGTCAGCGAACGCCCCCCGTGCTCGACCCGGATGCCGTACGCCTCCACGGGGTGCCGCACCCGCTCCGTGTGCACGGTGAAGGGGCCGACCTCGAACGTGCCCGGCTTGACCGTGTGGAAGTCGAACACCTCGCTCATGGAGGAGGCGGACGGGGTGTCGGCGTAGGCCGTGGTCAGCCGCTGCTCGGTGCCCTCGGGGCCGTACACCGGCAGGGGGGCGCAGCGGCCCCCGTCGTGCCGGTAGTAGCGCGCGACGAAGTACGCGCACATGTCGATGCAGTGGTCGGCGTGCAGATGACTGAGGAAGATCGCGTCGAGGTCGTAGAGACCGCAGTGGCGCTGCAGCTCGCCCAGGGCGCCGTTGCCCATGTCGAGGAGCAGCCGGAAGCCGTCGGCCTCTACGAGGTAGCTCGAGCAGGCCGATTCCGCGGAAGGGAACGACCCCGAGCAGCCGACGACGGTGAGCTTCATGGAGCTGGAACCTCCGCGCTGGCGTGGCGTGCGGGCAGGGGGACGGTACGGGGGTCGTGCGGTCCGTCGAGCGTAAGGCGCGAAAGGGCGGGTCGCTCCTCCGCCAGGGGCCGTTGTGGGCGAACTCACCTGTGGTGTCACGCGTTCGGCTGGAACCGCGGCGCGGGGCTGACGTCCGGGCGGGGGCGGCCCCGACGCCGTACCGTCGGACCCATGGACACGTCCTGGTGGCTGGCACTCGTCGCGGTGGTGCTGCTGGCCTTCGTCGCGGCACTGGTGGACGGGTGGGGGCGCCGGGGCCGGCGCCGCCCCCCGAGGAGCGCGCGGCCCGGCAGCCGCGGGGCGGGCGGGGAACGACCGCGCCCGGCCGAGATCTGGTGGACCGACATGCCCCGCGACGAGGACGGCGACGGCCGGGGCGGAGGCGACCGGCCCTGCCTGGTGCTGGCGGTACGCGGGGACCGGGCGGTCGTGGCCCGGATCACGAGCCGCTACCAGGAGGAACGCACCGGGCTCATCCCGCTGCCGCCGGGCACGGTGGGCGACGCCCGCGACGCCCACGAGCCCCCGCGCTTCCTGGACACCGACGAACTGCGGGACGTACCGCTGTGGGACTTCCGGCGCCGCGTCGGAGTCGCCGACCCCGCCCTGTGGGACCAGGTCCGCTACCTGGCCGGCTGAGCCCGCCGCACCGCCCGCCGGAGATACTGGGCCCATGACCCGCCTGATCCTCGCCACCCGCAACGCCGGGAAGATCACCGAACTGCGCGCGATCCTCGCGGAGGCCGGACTGCCGCACGAACTGGTCGGCGCCGACGACTTCCCCGAGATCCCCGACGTCAAGGAGACCGGCGTCACCTTCGCCGAGAACGCGCTGCTCAAAGCGCACGCACTGGCCCGCGCCACCGGGCTCCCCGCGGTCGCCGACGACTCCGGCCTGTGCGTGGACGTCCTCGGCGGCGCCCCCGGCATCTTCTCCGCCCGCTGGGCCGGCCGGCACGGCGACGACAAGGCCAACCTCGACCTGCTCCTCGCGCAGCTCGGCGACATCGACGCCCCTCATCGCGGCGCCCACTTCGCCTGCGCCGCGGCCCTCGCGCTCCCCGACGGCACCGAACGCGTGGTCGAGGGCCGGCTCACCGGCACCCTCCGCCACACCCCCGCCGGCACGAACGGCTTCGGCTACGACCCGATCCTCCAGCCCGAGGGCGACACCCGCACCTGCGCCGAACTGACCCCCGCCGAGAAGAACGCCATCAGCCACCGCGGCCAGGCCTTCCGCGCCCTGGTACCGGCGGTACGGGAACTGCTGGGCTGAACGGCCGTCAGGGACCCGGTACGCCCCGGACCCGGTACGCCCCGGACCCGGTACGCCCCGGACCCGGCCCGCCGAAGCGGGCCGGGCCCTGTACGTCGTGCGGCCGGTGGGATTCGAACCCACATGGGATCACTCCCGCGGGCACCTAAAGCCCGTGCGTATGCCTTTTCGCCACGGCCGCCCCACAACGGACTTCACCTCGGTGGATGTCCGCTTCCCTCAGTGTAGAGCCAGGCTGTTCCCCTTCGTCGGGTGCCCTTTCTTCGGGCGGCACCAGGTCGCCGTCAGTGAATGGCAGTTCGGACACAGGTACCGGAGGTTCCCCGCTCGGTTGTCTTTCCAGTCGCCGTTGATGTGGTCGATGTGGAGGGTGATCGGTTCACCCAGCCACTGACCGGTGTTCCCGCACGAAACGCACTGATACGGGACGCCGATCTCCCGCAGTGCCGCGTGCAGACGTGCCCGGTTGGTCCGTCCGGCCCGTGGGGGGAGGACCACCAGTACGTTCTCCGCGGTGCGGACGGGCTCGACGACTTGGAGAGTGCCCCGGGCCCGCCGGGTGAAGTGCCCCGTGTCGAGGCCGAACCGGGCCGCCGCGCGGCGGACACGGCGGTGGTTGGTGTCGTTCACCTCCAGGTCCAGGGCGCGCATGACGTCGGCATAGCTGGACGCCGCCGTCACGGCTGCCCGCAATCGATCTTCGGGGATCGACAGCCGGGCATGTCGAAAGTGCGACGTGTCCACGTGCCGTTCTCGCAGCGCGAGCCTCAGCGCAGCCCGAGAACGGGCGTCCTCCGGCAATCCCAGTGTCCTGGCGGTTTCGCGAATGCTTTTGGACGACGCGGCCGCGCGGTGCAGTTCGTCGTCGGTGAAGGGCGGCAAGTCCTCCTGCGCGCGGTTGATATGCGGAAAGTGACTGATGTCGATACCGGCCGCGTCGATGCGGCGGCGAATATGTGAAAGCGTGCCCGGCGCCGGGGTCGCCCCGAGTTCGAGGGCGGTCTCCCGCAATGTGGTGGACGACGCCGCGGCTTCGGCGAGCACGGTGTCCGAGTACAGACGCCACGGACTGCGTCGGGTGAAGTGGCTGGTGTCGATGCCGTGGGCGGCGACCTTGCGCTGAAGTACCCGCCGCTGCCCGCCGCTCGTTCCCAGTCCCAGGTACCGCATGAGTTCGGTCCACGTCCGGCATGCGCGTACGGCCGCGCTCAGGGTCGCGCGATCATAGGGCCGTTTCGCGTTCCTGTCCGTCATGCCCCCTCCGTTTTCGACGGCACGTTCTTTTCCCGCACGTGCTTTTCCCGTACGGAGTAACGAACGAAGGCGGTGAGGGGCACGCCGCGGCGACACGACGAAGGGGCCGGTGACGGGTGTCGCCGGCCCCTTGGTGGGGGTGTCAGAGGTAGAGACCCGTGGAGTCCTCCGAGCCCTCGAAGCGGTCGGCGGCGACCGCGTGGAGGTCGCGTTCGCGCATGAGGACGTAGGCGGTGCCGCGGACCTCGACCTCGGCGCGGTCCTCGGGGTCGTAGAGGACGCGGTCGCCCGGTTCGACGGTGCGTACGTTCTGGCCGACCGCGACGACCTCGGCCCAGGCGAGGCGCCGGCCGACGGCCGCCGTCGCGGGGATCAGGATGCCGCCGCCCGAGCGGCGCTCGCCCTCGGCGGTGTCCTGCCGTACCAGCACCCGGTCGTGCAGCATCCGGATGGGCAGCTTGTCGTCGTTGTCGTGGGTCTTCTCGCTCACGCCCCGAACCTACCCGTCCCGCGCGCCGGCGTCCGCAGCCGGGTCAGCGCTTGCGTCGCCGGGGCGCCGGGTCGCGGCGCAGCCCGAGCGTGACGAGGCCGGCGACGCCCACGACCACCAGCGCGGCCGGCACGATGCGCTCCAGGCGCGGGGAGCCGTCCTCGCCGACGAACTGGGCCTTGACGCCCTCGACGGCCCGGTTCACGCCGACGTAGGCGCGGCCGAGGGTGTGGTCGACCTGCGCGGCGACCTTCGCCTTCGCGTCGCCGACGAGCGTCTTGGGGTGGACCCGGACGCCGATCTCGTCGAGCGTCTCGGCCAGGGTTTCGCGGCGGCGCCTGATGTCCGCCTCGATCTGTGCCGGAGTCCTGGTGTCCGGCGTGCTCGGCGTGTCCGCCACCGCGCTTCCTCCGTGGTCCTCGCGGCGCCCGCCGGCTCCGCTGGGTCTGATGGGCCTGATGTGTGCTGATCGACAGTCTGTCAGCTTCCGGGCGTACGCACCCCACGGCACCCCCGGTAAGCGGGCCGCCGGGAGGATTAGGCTCGGAGCCGCACCATCCGTCACCCCATCTGCCCCGCCCTCCGTGAGGTACCCCATGAGCGAGCGACTCCAGCCCGGCGACACCGCCCCCGCCTTCACCCTGCCGGACGCCGACGGCAAGGAGGTGTCCCTCGCCGACCACAAGGGGCGCAAGGTCATCGTGTACTTCTACCCGGCCGCGCTGACCCCCGGCTGCACCAAGCAGGCCTGTGACTTCACGGACAACCTGGAGCTCCTCGCGGGCGCCGGCTACGACGTGATCGGCATCTCGCCGGACAAGCCGGAGAAGCTCGCGAAGTTCCGCGAGAAGGAGTCCTTGAAGGTGACCCTGCTGGCCGACACGGACAAGCGGGTCCTGGAGGCGTACGGGGCCTTCGGCGAGAAGAAGCTGTACGGCAAGACGGTGGTCGGCGTCATCCGCTCCACGGTCGTCGTGGACGAGGAGGGCAAGGTCGAGCGCGCCCTGTACAACGTCAAGGCGACGGGTCACGTGGCGAAGATCATCAAGGATCTCGGGGTGTGAGACCTGCGGTGTGAGACCTGCGGTGTGAGGCCGGGGGCGTGGCGCCCGGGGCGTGGAAAAGGGGCGGGCGGCCGGGAGGGTGTCCTCCCGGCTGCCCGCCCCGGACCGGCTGTTCCTACTCGAGCCGACCGCTGCCGAGCTGCGGGATGAGTCCCCCGCCGCCCTGCCCCGCGTCGCCGCCACCGGCCCCGCCCTCGCCGCGCGCGCCCCCGGCGCCTCCAGCACCCGCGTTCGCCCCGGTGCCGCCCGCGTCCGCGCCGCCGTTCCCGGCGTCGCCCCCGCCGACGCCGCCGTTCCCGGCACCCGCCGTCTGCGCGCCGTTGCCGCCGTTCGCCGCGTCGCCGCCGCCCGCGTCCGCGCCGCCGTTCCCGGCACCGCCGTCCGCCGGGGTGCCGCCCGCGTCGCCGCCCGGGCTCTCGTTCCCGCCCGTGCCGCCGTCGCCGCCCGTGCCTCCGGTCGTCTCCGGGCTGCTGGAGGACGAGGGGTCACCGCTCGTCTCCTCGTCCGGGTCGACGGTCCGCTCGGCCCCGCGCTGCAGCTTGAGGTCGAAGTCCTTGACGGGCTTGCCCTTCAGCGCCGCCTTGGTGAACTGCGCCCAGATCTGCGCGGGCGGGCCGCCGCCGTTGATGCGGGGCATGCCCATCGCGCCGTACAGCGACTTGTGCGCGCCGGTGTCCGGGTCCTGGCCCATCACCGCGACGACCGTGGCGAGGTCGGGGGTGTAGCCCGCGAACCAGGCGGCCTGGTCCTCCTCGGCCGTACCGGTCTTGCCCGCCGCGGGCCGGCCGGCCTGCTGCGCCGCGGTCGCCGTACCGGACTGGACGACGCTGCGCAGCACCTGCGTGGTGGTGTCGGCCGAGGTCCGGCCGACGGCCTGCTTGGGTGCCGTGTCCGGCAGCTTCACCTCCTCCGAGGCCTCCCTGGTGATCTTCTCGACGAGCGTGTACGTGCCGTGCTTGCCGTGGTTGGCGAGTGTGGCGTACGCCTCGGCCATGTCGAGGACGCTGGCGGTGGCGGTGCCGAGCGCGATCGAGGGGTAGGGCTGGAGGTCGGGCGTGTTCGCGGGCAGGCCGAGGGCGACCGCCGTCTTCTTCACGGCGGAGGGGCCGACGTCGACCGCCATCTGCGCGTACACCGAGTTCACCGACTTGTCGGTGGCCTGGCGCACGGAGATCTTGCCGTAGGAGACGTTGTCCTCGTTCTCCGGCGCGTACGCCCCGCCGCTCCAGCCCTGCACGGACCGCTTGTCCGTGCCGTCGTACACGGTGTTCGGGGTGATCGTGGCGCCGCCCTGGGTGCGGGCGCCGTTCTCCACGGCCGAGGTGAACACGAAGGGCTTGAAGGTGGAGCCGACCTGGTAGTCCCGGCGGGTGGCGTTGTTGTAGTACTGCTTCGTGTAGTCGATGCCGCCGTACATCGCGAGCACCTTGCCGGTGGCGGGGTCGATGGAGACGCCGCCGGCCCGCACGTACCTGTCGACCTTGCGGTTCTTCTTGTCCAGCTTGTCGGTCACCTGGTCGTCGACGGCCTTGACGAACGCGTCCTGCTTGGGCTTCTGCAGGGTGGTGGTGATGCGGTAGCCGCCGGCGGCGAGGTCGTCCTCGTCGAGGATGTGGTGCCCGACCAGGTAGTCGTTGACGGCCTTGACGAGGTAGCCGCGCTGCCCTGACATGCCGGCGGCGATCACGGTCTGCTTCGGCTGGGGGAACTTCGCCCCGGCACGCTCGGACTTGCTCAGCCAGCCCTTGTCGACCATGCCGTCCAGGACGTAGTTCCAGCGGGCCTTCGCGGCCGCCTTGTTCTCCGGGTGCGCGACGACGTCGTACTCGCTGGGCGCGTTGAGGAGGGCGGCCAGGTAGGCGCCCTGCTCGGCGGTCAGGTCCTTGGCGTCGACGCCGTAGTAGGCCTGCGCGGCGGCCTGGATGCCGTAGGAGTTGCGGCCGAAGAAGCTGGTGTTGAGGTAGCCCTCGAGGATCTCCTGCTTGCTCTTCTCCCGGTCCAGCTTGATCGAGATGAAGAACTCCTTGGCCTTGCGGGTGACCGTCTGCTCCTGCGCCAGGTAGTAGTTCTTCACGTACTGCTGGGTGATCGTGGAGCCGGACTGCTTGCCCTTGCCGGTCGCGGTGTTCCAGGCGGCGCGGACGGTCGCCTTGGGATCGATCGCGGCCTCGGTGTAGAAGTCGCGGTCCTCGGCGGCGAGGGCGGCGTGCTGGGCCTCCTCGGAGATCTGGGAGAGCTTGACGTTCTCCCGGTTCACCTTGCCGTCGCGGGCGAGCCGGCTGCCGTCGGCGTAGAGGTAGACGTTGCTCTGCTTGACGGCGGCGGTGTTCGCCGCCGGGATCTGGACGACGTGGTAGCCGTAGAAGAAGGCGCCGATCACGGCGGCGCAGACGAAGAGGAACCCGCCGAGCACCATGCGCCAGGTGGGCAGCAGCCGCCGCCATCCGGTGCGCTTGGCCTTGCGCGCGGCCTTCTTGGCGGCGCGGCGCTCCTTGCGGTTCGCGGGCGGGGCGGCGTCCTCGGCGCTGCCGGCGGTGCTCTCGGGGAAGGCGGTGGTGAGCTCGCCGTCGCTCCGGGTGCCGGTTCCGCGCCCGGGGCGGGGTCCGGCGCCCGCGACGGTGCGGAGCTGCATGGTCTCCCCGGCGGGCGCGGGGGTGCCGGGCGCACCGGCGGCGGCTGTCGCGCCCATGGCCGCCGCGGAGGCCTTGAGGGTCGGGGCACCGGGACGACGGCGCCGGGGGGTGCGGCCGGGGGCCGGTGCGCCGGGTCCGCCGGAGGCGTCAGGGGTGCCGGGGGCGCCGGGGGGTGCGGGACGGTCGTCGGGGGCGGGTCCGTCGGTGGCGCCGGGCGTTCCGGCCGCCGCTGCGGCGGTGCCCGCGCCGGGTGCGGCGGGACGCGGCGGCTTGCCGCCGGTGCCGCGCGGGGGGCGGGACGGGGAGGTGTCGTCCGCCTTGCCCGCGGCGTCGACCGCGCGGAGCTGCATGGTCTCGCCGGGGGCTCCGGGGCCTCCGGCCTGACCGGTGGCGCCTGTGCCGGTGGTGCCGGCGGGCTTGCCGGGGCCGGTGGGCTTGCCGGGACCTGCGGTGCCGGTGGGTGCGGCGCCGGAGCGGGGAGCGGCGCTCGCGCCCCGGCCGGGCCTGGCGCCCGCGCCGGGGGCGGAGGCCGAGGGGGCCGCCTTCGCGGCGCTGCTCTCGGGCTCGGCGCCCTTGGCCTCCGGCGCCTTGCCGCCGGTTCCCTCGCCGGCGGTGGGGGCAGCCGGGCTGCCGCCGGTGGGACCGCCACCGGCGGGTCCGGGCTTCTTCCCGCCTGTCGGAGCCGTCGAGGCCGACGGGCCCGTCGGGCCCGTTTTTCGGCTGGAAATCGCTTCCCGGGAGGCCTGCTCGCGCGGTCCGGCGGCGGGCGCACCCGTCCCGCCGGGCGCGCCGGAACCCCGGCCGCCCTTCGCCCCGGGGCCGGAACCCTCACCGGAGGCCCTGCCCCGGCCCGTGGGCTTCGGCGTGCCGGTCGCCGGGCGGGCACCCGGGGCCTTCGTGCGGTCGGCTCCCGCGGCGGAGCCGGAGGCGGGGGCCTCGCCGGCGCAGGGGGCGGCCTCGCCGGAGCCCGTGCCCGCGCCCGCGGGCTTCCCGGCGGCCTTCGGCCGGTCCGCCGACGGGGCTGCGCCCCGGTCGGGCCGCTGTGAAGCGGGGCCCGGAGCAGGCGGCTCCGGCTTCCCGGGCGGTCCGCCCTGGGCGCTCTGCTGCCGCTGCGACTCGTCGCTCATCTGTGTGCCGGACTCCTGTTTCGCGTCGTACGTTGCCGTACGCCCTCTATCGCCCACTAACGCCTTCTGCGCCCCCACCCGGTGAAGACTCTCGTACCGGGTGTTCCGTTCCCGTCTCCGGGAGTGCGTTCCCTCACGGGGGAGGCGGGGCGCCGCGCGTCACCGGACCGGGCTGCCGCCTTCGGTCAGGTGTGCGTCGCCCGAGGGAGTATCTCCGAGTTTCTCGAGTGTCCCGTGTCCGTGACGGGTGTGGTCACCGACACGGTCGCCGCATTGATCTTGGCACAGACCGGCGGGGCCCCGCGGTCCGAGCACCGGCATCCGGGTGGCCGGGAAACGGCGCTCGGCCGTGAGGCCGCTCAGGCGTGGCGCGCGCCGGCCGAGGCCATGCCGAGCCAGGTGTGCGGGTTGCCCTCCCAGCACCAGCCCAGCTTCGGTGCCCGCTTGCTGATCCAGAGTGCCGGGACCCGGCGGTCCCCGCACCGGGAGCCGCCCAGCGAGAAGCACTTGTTCTTGACGAGGATCTCCGGGAAGAGGGTCAGCAGCGCGATGCCCTCCTCGAGGGTCAGGGGCGTGCGCCCGCGCTCGGCGACGGTGGCCATCGCGTCCCCGGGCACGACGCCGCAGAACTCCTCCCCGCGTTCGACCTCGCACAGCAGGTGGACGCCGTCCCGCCCGGGCGGTCGGGCCTCCTCGGTGGCGAGGAACCGTTCGAGGGAGCCCGGCTCGAAGCTGCGGTCGACGAACCCGGGCAGCCGGCCGCCGTGGAGCGTGGTGAGCGGCATGGTCCGCTCGACGGGGGCGAGCGCGCGGCCGACGACCAGGACGAAGGGCACCCGACCGGTCACGGCGGGCGCGGTTTCCGGGCCTGCCGGTCCCGCCGGGTACGCCGCGGAGCCGGCGCGGGCCACGGCCTCGGCGCGCAGCGGCGCCACGAGCGCGGCGAACTGCTCGGGGGAGCGGCCGGACAGTGCCGGATAGCCGAGCGCGAGGAGGGTCCGGACCTGCCGGTCGAATTCGGCGGCGGCGGCGTCGGGCGTGACTTCGAGCGCGGTGTCGGTGTCGGTCGTGGTGCCGGGACCGTGGGAGAGCGAGGAGTCGGTCAAGCGAATGCTTCCTTCCGTGAGTCCGTGAGTCCGTGAGTCCGTGAGTCCGTAGGTCCGTAGGTCCGTGAACTCGTGCGTGCCTTCGTGCCGGCCTGCCGCGTGCGTCGGGGGTCGGAGGGTACCGGCCGGAGCGCTCGCGCGCAGGCCGATAGGGGCGGGGCCAGGTCCGCCGGTGCGGCCCTCGCGGAGTTCCCGCGGCGTGCGTAGGCTGCTCGCATGACCGAGGAACTCCCGGAACTGCGCGCCTCCGACGCCGATCGAGAGCAGGTCGCCGAGCGCCTGCGGGACGCCGTCGCCGAGGGCCGGCTCGACATGGCCGAGTTCGAGGAGCGGCTGGACGCCGCCTACCGGGCGCGTACGTACGGGGAGTTGACGCCGCTCACCGTCGACCTGCCCGCGCCGGGCGGTCCGGCCGCCACCGTCGACATGGCCAAGCGTCCGCGGGGGGACGGCAGTTGGGACGAGCGGATCGTCGGCGGCGCGGAGGGCACCTCGCAGTGGGGCGTCGCCGTCCTGTCCGGGTTCCAGCGCAAGGGGCGCTGGACCGTACCCCGGCGGTTCCACTCCTTCGCCTTCTGGGGCGGCGGGGAGATCGACCTGCGCGAGGCCTATTTCGCCGACCGCGAGGTCGTCATCAACTGCGTGGCGATCATGGGCGGCGTCAACGTCGTCGTACCGCCCGGCATCGAGGTCGTCGTGCGCGGCATCGGGATCATGGGCGGCTTCGACCACCGCGAGGAGGGCACCCCGGCGCAGCCCGGTGCCCCCCGCGTGGTCGTGACGGGCTTCGCGTTCTGGGGCGGGGTCGGGGTGGAGCGCAAGCTGACCAAGGCGGAGCGTCAGCGGGTGCGGGAGGAGCGGCGCAGGGAACGTCTGGAGCGCCGGGAGAACCGTAAGGAGCTGCGGCGGGGGGAGTAGCCCCCGGGCGCCCCCCGTCGGCCCCCGAGCGGGCCTCTCGGGTGCCGCCCGCTGCCGCGGCGCCCGTGCCGCCCCCTGCCCCGGCGCCGTGCCGGCCCCCTACAGCGAGGCTCGTGCCGCGCCCTTCAGCAGGGTGAGGTCGAAGGCCTCGGCCATCCGGCGGTAGCCCGCGTCGCTGGGGTGCAGGTGGTCGCCCGAGTCGTAGGCGGGCCGCAGCCGGCGCGGGGCGTAGGGGTCGCGCAGCGCGGCGTCGAAGTCGGCGTAGGCGTCGTACACCCGTCCGGCCCGGATCTGCGCGTTGACCGACTGCCGGATCGCCTCCCGGGCCGGCGAGTCCCCGTAGTGGCCGCCGAACGGCATCAGCGTCGCCCCGACCACCCTCAGCCCGCGTGCGTGCGCCTGCCCGACGAGCCTGCGCAGGCCCGCGACGATCTGCGGGGCGGTCGTGGGTTCCGGGGCGTGCAGGATGTCGTTGACGCCGAGGTCGATCACGACGGCCTTCACGTCCGTGCGGTTCAGCACGTCCCGCCCGAACCGGTTCAGGGCGCTGGGGTTCTCGGCGGGCCGCCCCCGTCCGTCGGTGAGGACCCGGTTGCCGCTGATGCCCTCGTTGACGACGCTGTAGCGCGGCACGTCCCGTCCGGCCGCGACCGCCGTGCGCAGCCGCTCGGCGAGCACGTCGGTCCAGCGCCGGTCGGCGCCGACGGTGGAGGTCAGCCCGTCGGTGAGCGAGTCCCCGAACGCGACGACGGTGCCGTCGGACTCGTTGCTCATCACGTCCAGCGCGGTGACGTAGCGCCAGTACGGCGTCCGCTCGGTGTACGCGCTCGCTGTCGGGTCCTCCGCGCGGTCGCCCCGGGCCGCGTAGGAGATCTGCCGGGCCCTCGGGTGGTAGGTGACAGGACCGGAGGGGAGCGGGGAGTAGGTGGTGACGAGGAGGTCGGCGCCGCGCGGGACGGTGAGCCGTACGGCGTCGCTGACCGTCTGCCGGCCGGGCGGGACGACGACGGTGGGGGCGCCGTTGAAGGTGAGCCGGCGCATGGTGCCGGGCCGGGCGGCGGCGCTGTCGGGGGAGTCGGCGAGGGCGAGTGTGGCGTGGGTGAGGGTCAGCGCCTGCTGGCCGTAGAGGTTGGACAGGGTGATGCGGGCGCTGGTCCCCCCGACGGAGGTGTGGATGACGTTGCGCAGCGAGCGTCCGGCGAGCCCCGTGGCCTCGGTGCCGGGCTCGCCCCCGGCGGGGGCGGCGGTCCAGGCTCCCACCCAGATGCCGGCGGAGGCGGGGGCGGCGGAGTTGTGCGGGGCGGGGCCGTCGGCGACGGTGGCCCTGGGCCGGCCGTCGTCCGAGCCGGTGCTCGCGTATATGGCCGCCGACACGAGGACGACCACCGCGACGATCGCGGTGATCGCGGCGGGCAGGGCATAACCGTGACGCCTGGTCATGCGGTGCGGGTCTCCTCGGGCAGCGGGAGCCCGAGGCTCCGATGTGGTGACTCCATGATGCGTCATGGGGCGAGGGGTGTCCGGTGGCCCCTTCGCGCATCCGTCTCCCGGACAGACAGACGCCGGGAACCGCCGTTCCGTTCCCCGAGCCGGTCAGGAAGGGACAATTGTGTGAGGAATCACCGGAGGGTGGTGACCGGAGGGCCGCACTCTTGAGGGCAGAGAGCACCAGAGAGCAGCAGACAGCGGCAGAGGGCGGCGGAGGACGAGGGCCACGGCCGGGAGACGGATGGAAGTGGTGGAGCGGGTGGAACGGGTGGAGCGGGACGAGGGGAAGGCCGGGGAGAAGGCGAAGGGGGCGCGGTCGGCGGGCGCGCCGCCCGGTCGTACGACGGGCGCGTCCCCCGTCCGGTCCATGAACGTCTTCAGCGCCGCCGACGAGGAGAAGCGGCGCGGCGTGCGCCGGATGAAGGCCGGCGCGACCGCGCTGCTGCTGCTGGTCGCGCTGGTGTACGTCCTGACCACCTGGGCGGAGCACGCCGGCGCGGGCGCCTGGACGGGGTACGTGGCCGCCGCCGCCGAGGCCGGGATGGTCGGCGCGCTCGCCGACTGGTTCGCCGTCACCGCCCTCTTCCGCCATCCGCTCGGTCTGCCCATCCCGCACACGGCGATCATCCCCACCAAGAAGGACCAGCTCGGCGTCTCGCTGGGCGAGTTCGTGGGCGAGAACTTCCTCTCCGAGGACGTCGTACGGGGCCGGCTGCGGGCCGTCGGCATCGGCAGCCGGCTGGGCGCCTGGCTGGCCGTGCCCGAGCACGCCGACCGGGTCACCGCCGAGCTCGCCACGGCCCTGCGCGGGGCGCTGACCGTGCTGCGCGACTCCGATGTGCAGGCGGTGGTGGGGGAGGCGATCACCCGGCGGGCGAACGCGCAGGAGATCGCGCCGGGGATGGGGAAGATGCTGGAGCGGATCGTCGCCGACGGGGGGCACCGGCGCAGCGTCGACGTGATCGTCTCCCGCGCGCACGACTGGCTCGTGCTGCACGGCGACTCCGTGATGGACGCGGTGCAGGGCGGGGCGCCGGGGTGGACGCCGCGCTTCGTGGACCGCAAGGTCGGCGAGCGCGTCTACAAGGAGCTGCTGCGCTTCGTCACCGAGATGCGGGACATGCCGGCGCACCCGGCGCGCGGCGCCCTGGACCGGTTCCTCACCGACTTCGCCTCCGATCTGCAGTCGGACACCGAGACGCGGGCGCGGGTCGAGCGGCTGAAGGGCGAAGTGCTGGGCCGCGGGGAGGTGCAGGACCTGATCGCGTCCGCGTGGTCCGCGGTCCGCGCGATGATCGTCTCGGCGGCGGAGGACGAGCGCAGCGAGCTGCGGCTGCGGGTGCGGGCCTCGCTGCTGTCGCTGGGGGAGCGGATGGCGGGCGAGGCGAAGGTGCGGGAGAAGGTCGACGGGTGGGTCGAGGGCGCGGCGGTCTACGTCGTCACGACCTACCGTCGCGAGATCACCTCGCTGATCACGGACACCGTGGCCGGCTGGGACGCGGAGCACACGACGCGGAAGATCGAGGCCAACATCGGCCGCGACCTGCAGTTCATCCGGATCAACGGCACCGTGGTGGGCTCCCTGGCGGGGCTCCTCATCTACATGGTCTCCCGGGCGTTGGGGGCGTGACGCAGAACCGACGGCGTTGTGATTATTTCGTGCTGGCGCCGCTTGAACGCCGACGCGGTCAGTACCGTCCTGGTGATTGCACGTCTCCAAGATCAGGACGTGCTCACTCGCCAACAGAAAGTTGTTGCACACGTGAAACCGAATCGCAAGGCCCGGCGGGCCGGTGTGATTGCGGCGTTGATGCTGGCCACAGGGGTGTCCCTCGCGGCCTGCTCGAGCGACGGGGCTTCCTTCGGGGCCAACCTCTCGGCCGCGGAGACGCTGAGCGACGGGAGTGTGTTGTTTCCGCAGCTGAAGCTGCCGGAACTCCCCCTTCAGCAGCCCTGCCCGTCCCAGGATCCTTCGTACCCCACGGGGGAGGGGGGTTCCCAGCCGGTCCCGCAGTCTTCGGGCGCGTCCCAGGATCCTTCGTACCCCACGGGGGAGGGGGGCTCCCAGCCGGTCCCGCAGTCCTCGGGCGCGTCCCAGGATCCTTCGTACCCCACGGGGGAGATGGCGGCCCAGCCTCTTTCGCAGCCTTCGGGCGCGTCCCGGGCGGAGCCTGCCTACCCCACCCAGGAAGGGTCCGGCGGGTCCCAGGCTCCCTGCACCGCTCGGCGGCCTGCCCAGCCCGCCCCGGAGCCTTCGAACTCCAACGAGTCCGCCTACCCCGCTCCGCAGCCGTCGGGTGCGTCTCAGCAGTCTTCCCAGCCTGAGCCGCAGCCCTCGAGCTCCAATGAGTCCGCGTACCCCTTCCCGCAGTTCTCGGGCGCGGCCCAGTAGTCCTCTTCCGAGTCCGCCCGGATTGGGATGACCGCGGGGTCCGGCCGCCATCTCGCGAGAGGTGGCGGCCGGACCCCGCGTCCCTGACGGTGCGCACCGTGACGTACCCGTGGCCCCCCACGTTGTCCTCCCCGGAGGGGCCACGCGTGGTGGCCCCCCTTCAGGGCACACGGGAAAGCGTCGCCCAGCAGAAGAGGGAGCCATGTCCGGAAGAGAAGAGTCGTCCGCGTCGTCGCCGTCCTCCGTGCCCGCCACCACCGGCACCCTCACCACGTCCGTGCCCTCCCGCCTGGACCGGCTCCCCTGGTCCCGCTGGCACTGGATGATCGTGATCGGCCTGGGCACCGTGTGGATCCTCGACGGCCTCGAGGTCACCATCGTCGGCAACATCGCGAGCCGCCTCTCCGAGGAGGGCAGCGGTCTCGACATCACCTCCGGCCAGATCACCGGCGTCGCGGCCGCGCTCTACGTGGCCGGCGCCTGCGTCGGCGCGCTCGTCTTCGGCTGGCTCACCGACCGCTACGGGCGCAAGAAGCTCTTCATGGTGACGCTGCTCGTCTACCTCGCCGCCACCGCCCTGACCGCGATCTCGTTCGACTCGTGGTGGTTCTTCACCTTCCGCTTCCTCACCGGCTTCGGCATCGGCGGCGAGTACGCGGCGATCAACAGCGCGATCGACGAGCTGATCCCGTCCAAGTACCGCGGGCGTGTGGACCTCATCATCAACGGCAGCTACTGGGTCGGCGCGATCGGCGGCGCCCTGCTGTCGATCGTCGCGCTGGACACGTCGATCTTCGCCAAGGACGTCGGCTGGCGGCTCACCTTCGCCCTCGGTGTCGTCCTCGGCCTGGTCATCCTGCTGGTGCGCCGGCACGTCCCGGAGAGCCCCCGGTGGCAGTTCATCCACGGCCGGGGCGAGGAGGCCGAGGAACTCGTCGGCGATGTCGAGCGCCAGGTGGAGGAGGAGAAGGGCGAGCAACTCCCGCCGCCCGGTTCCGAGATCACCATCCACCAGCGCAAGAGCATCGGCTTCGGCACCATCGCCAAGACCGTCTTCGGTCGCTACCCGCGCCGCGCGACCCTCGGCCTCTCCCTCTTCATCGGCCAGGCGTTCCTCTACAACGCCATCACCTTCGGCTTCGGCGCCATCCTCACCACCTTCTTCGACGTGCCCTCCGGCAGCACCGGCTACTACTTCGCCGTCATCGCGGCCGGCAACTTCCTCGGCCCGCTGCTGCTCGGCAAGCTGTTCGACACGGTCGGCCGGCGCATCATGATCTCCTCGACGTACATCCTCTCCGGCCTCCTGCTGTTCGGTACGGCCTGGCTGTTCGACAACGGCTCGCTCAGCGCGAAGACCCTGACGGCCTGCTGGTGTGTCGTGCTGTTCTTCGCCTCCGCGGGCGCGTCCAGCGCGTATCTGACGGTCTCGGAGATCTTCCCGATGGAGACCCGTGCGATGGCGATCGCCTTCTTCTACGCCGTCGGAACGGCCGCGGGCGGTATCACCGGACCGCTCGTCTTCGCCGACCTCACCGAGTCCGGGCACGTCGGCGACACGGTCCTCGCCTTCCAGATCGGCGCGGCCCTGATGTGCGCGGCGGGCCTGGTCGCGGCGTTCCTGGCGGTCAAGGCCGAGGGCCGCTCCCTGGAGGACATCGCCACCCCGCTGTCGGCGGTCACCCAGGACGCCGGCTGAGTACCCACGGGGGCGGGCCCGCGTACCTGAGTACCCGTACTCTGTCGGCTTCCGCGGGCCCCCGGCCATTCTCGTACGCATGACCGAGAAGCTGCTGTCCCCGCTACGGAACCGCCCCGTACCCGAGCGCCTGCTGACCCGGCTGCTGGGGGCCGGCGTCGCCGCGGCGGCCTATCTGCTGTGCCTGCCCTGGGACCTGCGCAACCGCGCGCAGTCCCCGGACACGCTGTCGGAGACGACTCCGGTGACGGCCATCGGGGTCGTCTCCCTGATCCTCGTCCTGGCCGCGCTCGCCGCCTACTTCGGCCGCCGCGACGGCCTGGGCTGGATCGTGCCGGTGGTGGCGGCGCCGCCCGCCGCCCTGATGCTCCTGTCCTTCCGCTCCCACCCCGAGCCCGACGCGTCGGCCTGGCCGCTGGCCTGGGCGTTCTTCACGGTGGTCGGCGCGGTGGGCGTCCTCGTCGCGGGAGCGGTGGCGCGCAGCCTGCGCCCGGAGCAGCCGGAGGAGTGGCTGCTGACCGCCCGCTGAACCCGCGGGCCGCCTGCTCAGGCACCCGTGGTGGAACCGGGGCGCACGATCATCAGGACGGTCACGGTGGCCCACAGCAGGTTGAAGATCCCTGTGACCATCGCGAGCCGGACGGTGGCCCGTTCGGTGACGGTCACCCCGGTGACGGCGACCCCGGCCCCCGCGGCGGCCGTCGGGGCGGCGCCCGCCTCGGGGGAGTCGGCCTCGGTGGCGCCGGCCTCGATGGCGCCGGCCTCCTCGAACCCGGCGAGGAGTGCTTCCTGCCGGGGGAGCACGAGCGCGCCGAGGACGACCGCGGCGATGCCCGTGAGCACGATGGAGACGATCAGCCAGGTGTCCCCGAGCACCCCCATGTTGCCGGCCGTGGCGAAGCCGAAGACCGGGACGGCGGCGGCGACCACCGCGTAGATCCGGCAGATACGGTGCAGCAGCCGCAGGGTGTGCACCCCGCCCCCGGACTCGGCGAGTTCGGATCCGGCAGTCACGGATACGGGACCCCCGGACGCGGCGGTCCCGTATCCGTGACTGCCGGACCCGGTGCCTCCGGATTCGGCGAGCGCGCGGCGGGCGAAGGGCGGGAACATGCTCGCGGCGACGGTGACGGGCCCGATGGCCACGATCGCGGCGATGACGTGCACGGCGAGAAGGAACTTGGTCACCCGCCGACGCTAAGCCGCCCGTTCGATCATGCGACAGCGGCAGGACTGCCATACTCCAACGGGTTCTGGCCACGGGGGAGGGAGAGGGAGGACAGACAGGTGAACGCCCTGACCAGCGGCACCCACGGCCCCCTCCTCGACGTCCGGCAGTGGTGAGGCCGGGGCGAGGTGAAGGGGCTGCGGCCCCTGGCCCGAACCCGATGCCCACCCGCTTCCCGCCACGGCGAGGGATCCCCGCTACCCTCCCCCCATGCACACCGTCGCCGTCCTCGCGCTGGACCAGGTGATCCCCTTCGACCTCGCCTCTCCGATGGAGGTCTTCACCCGCACCCGTCTCCCCGACGGCCGCCCCGGCTACCGCCTCAAGGTCTGCGCCCCCACCGAGGAGGTGGACGCCGGCGCGTTCACGATGCGCGTCCACCACGGCCTGGAGGCCCTCGCCGAGGCCGACACGATCCTGCTCCCCGGCCGGGCGGACATCACCCTCCCGCTCCCGCCCGCCGTGGGGGACGCCCTGCGCGCCGCCGCCGCCCGGGGCACCCGTATCGCCTCCGTGTGCGCCGGCGCCTTCGTCCTCGCGGCCACCGGCCTGCTCGACGGCCGCCGTGCCACCACGCACTGGGTGGCCACCGCCGCCCTCGCCGAACTCCACCCGGAGGTCGTCGTCGACCCGGACGTCCTCTACGTCGACGAGGGCCAGTTCCTGACCTCCGCGGGGGCCGCCGCCGCACTCGACCTGTGCCTGCACATGATCCGCAAGGACTACGGCTCGGCCGTCGCCGCCGACGCGGCCCGCCTCTCCGTCATGCCGCTCGAACGGGAGGGCGGCCAGGCCCAGTTCATCGTCCACCCGCGTCCCCCGGTACCGGCCGGGGCCACCATGGAGCCCCTGCTCGCCTGGCTGGAGGAGCACGCCGACCAGGACCTCACCCTGGACGACATCGCGGCCAGGGCCGGCACCAGCACCCGTACGCTCAACCGGCGCTTCCGGGAGCAGACGGGCACGACGCCGCTGCAGTGGCTGCACCGGGCGCGCATCCGCCGGGCCCAGTACCTGCTGGAGCACACCACGCACCCGGTCGAACGCATCGCCCACCAGGCGGGCTTCGGCAGCCCCACGGCCTTCCGCGACCGCTTCAAACGGGTCGTCGGCACGAGCCCGCACGCCTACCGCAGGGCGTTCCGGGGCGGCCCGGGGAACGACACCGCCCGCCGGGCGCCGGTCCCGGCCGGCGGCACGGGGCACTGAGGCCCGCCGCCGCCCGCGCCGGGTGGCGTACGCGCCGGGCCCCGTGCGGCGCGGTACGGCTCACCTCATCCGCGACGCCCGCCGGCGCTCGGCCCGCGGGCTTCACACCTACGCCGCGCACAAAGGCGACTGCGGCAACGTGCTCGCCGCTGTCGACTTCCTGAACCGGCTCGACTCCCAGCACCTGAGCCGCCGTCGACTCCAGCAGCCGCATCCGGACGTCCGGGCGATCGAGCGGCCAACCCGGCGCTCCCGTTCCATCCCCTTCCTCCGCTGGGGCACTGCACGACGCCTCTGCCCGCCCGATCTGGTCGTCGAGCACTCGGCCGCCGAACTCCCGGGCCACTTCCAAGCCGAGGAGGAGCACCGAACAGAGCTGCTGCGCTGCTTCAACGACACGGCGTTGCCCCTGGAGGTCCGCGTCGCGGCTGCGCTTGTCCGCCTCTACGCCCAGCACAGCCCCCGGCACAGCAACACGGCCGGGAGTAGACACCTCTTGCCTGGTCACAGACCTGGGCGCCCGCGCAACCCCCTCGGCCTCGCCGACACCCTGAGACACCACGGTCTGCCCGCCCGCGCAGCACGGAACACCGCCATGATGGACGCCCTGGTAGACCTGCCGCCCATGGCCTTCGCCGACCTGATCGGAATCCACCCCAAGACAGCCGAACGCTGGGCCACCCTCGCCGGCGGGAACTGGTCCGAATACTTGGTGATAAGGGCCGCCCCGCAGGGTTAGGCAGTGGAGCAGGACATTGTTCCGGGTCTGGTCATTGTCCTGGCCTGTGGTTTCGCGCGGTGACGAATTCGCCTGTCGACTCCGGGTGGCAGGTGCGCTGGGCTGCCGGGGCCCTCGGGCCGAGGCCCCGGGTGGTGTTCGTAAGGAAGGGCGGCGGCGTTCTTCTCGATGCGCTGGGGGCTGGGGGCTGGGGGCTGGGGGCTGGGGGCGCCGGGGATCGGCACGACTGTGATCGCCCCGGGTGAGCGGCCTGACCAGGGCCAGCTGCGAGACGGTGACGCCCTTGGTCGCGGCTAGGTCGCCGGGCTTGCCCACTACCTCGACGTTCTTCTCGAAGTTGTCGGGCTGCTGGCGGGGGTCGACGTCGCGACCCGAT
The DNA here is from genome assembly GCA_014656015.1 of Streptomyces griseoaurantiacus. Lineage (GTDB taxonomy): Bacteria > Actinomycetota > Actinomycetes > Streptomycetales > Streptomycetaceae > Streptomyces > Streptomyces griseoaurantiacus. The sequence continues at coordinate 36,752 of BNBP01000045.1, forward strand.
CGCCGCAGAGACGGATGCCGCCGCCCGGAAGCGCACGGGGCCACGCGTCTGTCGCCGGGACCCGGCTTTTCCCCGGCCCCGCCCGTCGCGACCGGCTGCCGGATTGCCCCGGTGTGCTAGACAGGGAGCAACCAAAGGGGAATTTTGCAGCAGCTCACGCTCGGAATCATGTCGCAGACCCGTAAGGAAAACGAGCATCGTCTGCCCGTTCACCCCGCTCATTTCGACCGCATCGACGCCGGTCTCCGCGAGCGCATCTACCTCCAGGAAAACTACGGAGAGCATTTCGGCGTCCCGGACAGCCGACTCGCCCCGCTCGTCGCGGGCATCCGCACGCGCGAGGAACTCATCGCCGACTGCGATGTCATCCTGCTGGCCAAACCGCTCCACGAGGACCTGGCGGAACTACGCGAGGGTCAGGTCCTGTGGGGCTGGCCGCACTGTGTCCAGGACGAGAGGCTCACGCAGACCGCCATCGACCGGCGGCTGACTTTGATCGCCTTCGAAGCGATGAACCACTGGACCCGCAGCGGTGCCTTCAACTTGCACGTCTTCCACAAGAACAACGAGCTGGCCGGGTACTCCTCGGTCCTGCACGCCATGCAGCTGATCGGCGTGACAGGCGACTACGGGCGGCGGCAGCGTGCCGTCGTCATCGGCTTCGGCGCGACCGCCCGGGGCGCGGTGACCGCGCTCAGCGCCCTGGGCGTGCACGACGTCGACGTGCTCACCGCGCGTGGCGTCACCGCCGTCAGCTCCCCCATCCACTCCGCCCGGATCGTCCACTTCGACCACGACAAGGCCGACGACACCCTCGACCCGCGACGCAGCGTCGCCCTCACCGAGGATGGCCCGCTGCCGCTGGCCGAGTTCCTCGCCGGGCACGACATCATCGTCAACTGCGTGCTGCAGGATCCCGCCGCGCCGCTGATGTTCCTGATAGACGAGGACCTGCCCAAGCTAGCCCCGGGCACCCTGGTCATCGACGTCTCCTGCGACGAGGGCATGGGCTTCGACTGGGCCCGGCCCACCACCTTCGACGACCCGATGTTCACCGTCGGCGACCACGTCGGGTACTACGCGGTGGACCACAGCCCCTCATACCTGTGGAACTCCGCGACCTGGGAGAACAGCGAGGCCCTCCTGCCCTATCTGGACGTCGTGCTCCAGGGCCCCGACGGCTGGGACGCCGACGACACGATCCGGCAGGCCATCGAGATCCGCCGTGGCGTCGTTCAAAACCCCAAGGTGCTCGCTTTCCAGCACCGCACCGCAAAGTACCCACACGCCCACGAGGAGACCCAGACCCGGGCGGCGCCGCGGCCGTAGCGGCAGGGCATCCGGTGCTCAGCCGTCCTCCGACCACTGTCCCGAGCCGTCGCGTGGCGGGCGCCTCGCGGAGAAGTGCCGATCCGGCTCGTCCGTAGAGCTCCGAGACACTCGACGATCTTGCTTGTCCCGCGCGTCCGACGGGAACAGCGCTCCCGGATCCGGGGCGCGGGATCCTGTGACGCCGCAGGGCTGGTCCGCTGACCGTGGGGCGCGCGTCTGCTCGTACCTCATCAAGTGCCGCTTTCCTGCGCGTCGGGCCGGATGTGCGTAGCGGCATGGCCCTCAGCCGTGCGGCTGACCCCGCCGGCGCCCGCCACGGCGTCGACCGCGGCCGGCTCGACCCGTCGGCCGAGTCCGGCCCGTGTCGCCGCCTGCCGAGCCTGACATCAACCATCCGTCCATGTACGGCAGTCGGCGGGAGATCTCATGGCCGCCGCACTACAACCCCCGCTTCACTCCCATTTGCGGCGAGCAGTCCGGCGCGGACTGCGCCGCCCAGCGCGTACAGAGAGGCCGATGCTGTACGGACCCGTTCGCGGCACAGATCATCTCCGGCGCCTTCGACAGCACGTTCATCCCGGCGCCAGCACCGAACTGGCACGACGGCCGCCTCGGCTGACCGGCGTCAAGTCTTCGGCGCTACCCGGTCGGTACAGGTGCCGACGAGGATCTGTTCGGCTCGCGTGATCGTCGGTATGTGAGGCGGCCGCCATGAACACCTTCCTGACGGCCGCTGCCTTCCTCGTCCTCATCGCAGCAGCGGCATACGTCATCCACCGGCTCAACATCGAGCACGCCGACAGGATCGCCGTGCACCGCTACAGCGCTGCCCTGCCCGGCCGGCGCGGACGCGGCACGCCGCTACCCCCGGTGGAACCCGGCCGGTCCGAGTCGCCGACCTCCGGCGAGCGACGGGACCACCGCGACGGGGGCCGTGGCCGCTTCCCGCCGCGCCGCTGACGCAGCCCTACCGCTCACCACAGGTGACCAGCCGGTTCTCGTCACCGGGCCCGAATCCGCGAGTGGCGGCCGGGGCCCGTGAACCGAGGCATCATGACCCTTCCGCAGCTGAACATCTACCGGCACGACCGGGGCACACGAGCACTGATCACCCTGGCCGGCGAGATCGACCCGGTCACCGCGCCCCAGGTGCGGACCGCCCTGGAGCGGTGCTTGTATGACGGCATCACCACCATCGACGTCGACCTGACCACCGTCGGCCTCTGCGACACCAGCGGCCTGCGCGTCTTCCTCGACGCGGCGCGGCACGCCGCCGAGACTCACGCGTCCCTGCGACTGCACTACCCGTCCCCGCAGACCGCACGACTCCTCGTGGACACCGGCTCCGATCGAGTCCTCCTCTGATGAACCGGGCCGGCCGGGCCGGCAGTGCGCAGATGCCGCTTCGACGCGGCGGATGGGCACCCGGTGCCTGCTGTCATCGGTGTGCGGTGGGGGCGAAATGGTGGCGCTGCCGGACGCGTGCTCGGGCCGGACCAACGGGACGGGCAGGGTGCGTGGTCAACGATGAAGCGGCCCGCCGCAGTGCGGCTCCGGGGCCGCTGGGCGCGGCTCAGCTCCTGCGGTCGGCCACCGCCCAGGAGGCCAGCGCGACGGCACCGGCGACGCCGAGCACGGACGGCCACGCGCCCACCTTCTTGGCGAGCGGATGCGAGCCGGCGAACGCGGCGACGTACGCGGCACCCAGCGCCCCCGCCGCCCTCCCGCCGGCCGCCCGGCGCCACTGCACCGCGGCAGCCGTGCCCGCGGCCGCGAGCACCGCCCCGCCGAGCTGACGCTTTCCGGTCCACCGTGCCACGCCGTACCCGCCGACCAGTCCGGTCGCCGCCACCGCCGCGCTGGGAATCCTCGCCACCCTGTGCCTCCTCGTGCCGTCCTCGCATGTCTGAACGAGTCCGAGGCTAACGCGCGCCCCGACCGCGCCGCCGAGCGCCCCGGAGCAGGTGAGACCCGAAGGTGAGCACCCGGCCATGACGCAAGTTGAGTCTTGGGTTGTCAATGTTCCTCCCGTCCGGTATATAAGAAGTCGTAGGGCATCGCACCGAGGAACCGAAAGAAGGAGTGACCAGTGATGCTCATGCGCACCGATCCCTTCCGTGAGATCGACCGTCTGACACAGCAGGTCTTCGGCAACGGGAGCCGTCCCGCCGGAATGCAGATGGACGCCTACCGGACCGGCAACGACGTGATCGTCCACTTCGACCTGCCGGGCATCGACCCCGAGACCGTCGAACTGGACATCGAACGCAACGTCCTGAGCGTCCGCGTCGAGCGTCGTTCACCCGCCCCGGAGGACGCCGAGATCCTCGCCGCCGAGCGGCCCACCGGCACCTTCACCCGGCAGCTCTTCCTCGGCGACACCCTCGACACCGAGCGCATCGACGCCTCCTACGACAGCGGCGTCCTGACGCTCCGCATCCCGGTCGCCGAGCAGGCCAAGCCGCGCCGCATCGAGATCTCCGGCGGCCCGCGCAAGCAGCTCGACTCCTGAGCACACGTGCCACGGGGGCGGGGCTCCGGCCCCGCCCCCGCACCGTGGCCCGCCTCACATCGGGGCCGCCCCCACCCATGTCCCAGCGAAACCCGGGAAGACGCGCACCGACAACCGAACACGGAGGAGAACCCGCAGCATGACCACGCCGACCACGCTGACCACTGTCCCCGCGCAGCCCGCCGCCGCCCGTCCGGAGCCCCCCGCGCCGGCCTCCGCCCGGACGACGGAGCACCGCACCTGGGAGCAACTGATCGACGCGGTACGGGAGTCCGGCCAGTACGCCACGGCGAAGGAGGCGGAACGCGTCACCCGCATCGTGCTCTCCGCGCTCGGCGGCCATGTGACCGGCGAGGAACGCGTCGCCCTCGCCCGCAGCCTTCCCGAGCGGGCGGCCCGCCTGGTCGCCGCGCAGATCCCGGTGACCAGCCCGCTGACGGCCGCCGAGTTCGTGGACTACGTCGCCGCGCGCATCGAGGGCGCCACCCCGGCCACCGCCCGCTGGGACGTCAGCTCCGTCCTCGGCGTGCTGCCGCAGGTCACGGGCGACGACGTCGTCGACCGCGTCCTCGCCGCTCTCCCCTCCGGCTACGCCCTGCTGTTCGGCCGCCCCGAACTGATGCCGGCGGCCTGAACCGGCCGGTCCCGCACCGACCGCACCGCCCGCCCGGCCGCCGACGCCGGGTCCCGCACGACGGGCCCCGGTACAAGTCACCGGAAAGTCGAACCGGTCGGCGGCCGGGGGGCGTCCGTACGGACATGGAAGAGCGGACCGACCCCGCCGACGACGTCACCACCGGCACCGGCCAGCCCACGGGCACCACGGAACAGCCCCGGACGGGCTCCCGCCCGGGGCCCGCGCCCCGCCCCGATCCGGGCCGCCTCCATACCGCCCTCGGCTGTCTGACGGCCCCGGTCGCCGGCGTCACCGGCTTCGTGACCTGGCTGCGCGGGGCCACGCCCGGCGTGCGCGGCGCCTTCGAGGGCGAGCGGGACCTCACCCTGCTCTACCTGGAGCTGCCGCTCCTGCTGTTCGGCTTCCCGCTGCTGGCGCTCGCCGCCTGGAGCCTCACGGACGCCGTGCTGCGCCGCGACCGCCGTACGACGCCGGCCACCCGTACGACGGTCCCGGCCCTCGCCGCGACGGTCGTTCTGGCACTGCTCACCTGGGCCGCCACGGCCTGGCTGGACCTCAGGGTGGCCCCCTTCACGCACCCCGACTGACGAACCCACGCCCCCGGACGGCGAACCGCCCCGGGGGCCTGCCGGACGGGCGGGGTACGGCCTGCTGTACCCGCACTCCGGCCCCGCGCGGGAGTGATCCGGGAGGGCGCCGCTGGTGTGCTGGAGGCATCGCAGCAGCCACCTCCCGAAGGGACCAGCGGTGAGCACCTCCACCCTCCCGAGCAGCATCGGCGCCCCGGCGCCCATGACCGGCGCCACCCCCGCGGGGACCGCCCCGGACGACGGGCCCGGCGGTCTGCGCGGTCACCTCCGCCGCCGCCCCCTGCTCTGGTTCTTCACCCTCGCGTTCGCCCTGAGCTGGGTCGCCTGGACGCCGTACGTCCTCTCCGAGAACGGCCTCGGCGTCTGGCACTTCTCCTTCCCGTCCGCCCTCGGCACCACCCAGCTCCTGGGTGTGCTGCCCGGCGCGTACCTCGGCCCGATCCTGTCGGCCTTCCTCGTCACCGCCGCGGCGGACGGCCGGGAGGGACTGCGCGTCTGGTTCGGCCGGTTCACCAAGTGGCGGATCAGCTGGCGCTGGTACGCGGCGATCATCCTCACCGTGCCCGCCGCGCTGACCGTCACCTCCGCCGCCCTCGGCGGCCGGGGCCCCGTCCTGCCGTCCGCCGCGCTCCTCGTCGCCTACCTTCCCGGCCTGATCCTGCAGATGCTCACCACGGGACTCGCCGAGGAGCCGGGCTGGCGCGACTTCGCGACCCCGCGCCTGCAGCGCCGCTACGGCCCGCTCCTCGGCACCCTGATCCTCGGCCCGCTGTGGGGCGCCTGGCACCTGCCGCTGTTCCTGAGCGACTGGGGCGGCTGGCCGGACGTGACCTGGACCGAGCCGGTGGAGTTCCTGCTCACCACGCTCGCCTTCAGCTTCGTGATGGCCTGGTTCTTCAACCGCACCCGCGAGAGCCTGCCGCTGGTGATGCTGCTGCACACCGGCGTCAACAACTACTTCTCGCTGGCCTGGTCGGACATGTTCCCGTGGCTGCGCTCGACCACGCACGTGTTCCTGATCGCCTCCACCGTGGCGGCCGTCGTCCTGCTGGTCGCGACACGGGGCCGGCTGGGATACGAGCCCGAGAGGGCCGAAGCCGGCACGCCGCGGGGATGAGCGCGCCGCCCTCGAACCGGCCGGACAGGCCACCCGCGACGCCGGTGCGGCGGGCGGCGTCGGCGGGGAGGCCCGACGGAACGCGGCCCCGCCCGCGGGCTCACCGCCCGCAGGCTCACGGCCCGCTCCGAACTCCCGACTCCTCACTCCTCCACTCGGGTCCCCGTCCCGGTGACCCGGACCCGCGGGTCCCCCGGCCGCAGGGTCACCGTGAGTGTGCCGGGCCGCCCCAGGTCCTCGCCCTGCCGCAGGGTGAGGACCGTGGCGTCGGGGGCACCGGGGTTGTCGGGCACCAGGCCGAACTCCCGTACGTACGCCCCGAACGCGGCGGCCGCGGCCCCGGTCGCCGGGTCCTCGACGACGCCGCCCACGGGGAACGGATCGCGCACGGCGAAGACCGTGTCCGACTCCCGCCACACCAACTGGACGGTGGTCAGGTCCAGTCGGCGCATCAGCGCCTCCAGGCGCGCGAAGTCGTAAGCGAGGTCCGCGAGGCGCTCCCGGGTCGCCGCCGCGAGCACCAGGTGGCGGGCGCCCGCGAAGGCGATACGGGGCGGGAAGGCCGGGTCGAGGTCGGCGGCCGGCCAGTCCAGGGCGGCCAGCGCCTCACCGAGGTCGGCCTCGGTGACCTCCTCGATGTACGGCTCGACGCTGGTGAGCGTGGCCCGCAGTTCCCCGTCCGCCTCGGACACCTCCACCGGGACGGTTCCGGCGGATGTCGCGAACAGCAGCTCCCCGGGGCCGATCCGCTCGGCGAGCGCGACCGCCGCCGCGACGGTCGCGTGCCCGCAGAAGGACACCTCGGCCTTCGGGCTGAAGAACCGGATCCGGAACGCCCGCCCCTCCCGGCCGCCCAGCCCCTCCGGCGGCGCGGTCAGGAACGCGGACTCCGAGTAGCCGAGTCCGGCGGCCACGGCGAGCATCGCGTCGTCCGACATGCCGTTGGCGTCCAGCACGATGCCGGCCCGGTTCCCGCCCCCGGGGTCACCGGAGAAGGCGGTGTAGCGCAGGACCTCGTGTTCCTTCGCACTCGTCGTCATGCGAGCGCCAACACGGGTGCGCGGCGCGGCTATTCCGCCCGCCGCGCACCCGCGTGGAAGGCGTGGACAGACATGTACGTTTCGAGCGTGTTCGAAATGTTCGCGGGCGTCCCCGGCCGAACCTACGGTGAACGGACAGATGACACCGGAGTAGCCGGAACCCAGGGGGACCCTCCATGCACACCCACATCCTGAGCAGCGGCATCCTCGCCGCGGTGCTCGCGGCCGCACCGCTCGCCGGCGCCGCCCACGCGGCCCCGGCACACAGCGAGACGGCGAGGACCGCCGCGGCGCCGCAGTCCGCGTCGCTGGTCTCCATGAACACCGTGGTCGACCAGTGGACACACTGGACGCCCGACTGGCACGACTCCTCCCACGCGGGCACCCTGTTCGCGGGCAGGAACTATTTCTTCTGCTACAAGTACAGCCTCACCTACTCGGACCTCGGTCGTCAGAGCTCGGTCTGGCTCAAGACGGACGACGACTTCGGCAACCACAACGTGTGGGTGAGCGACGTCTACCTCGACGAGACGGGCTTCCGCAACGACATCCTCTGGCTGCCCAAGTGCTGACCTCGGAGCCTTCCCCGCACCTCCCCGCCCCAGCCGTCGGCTGACGACCGGCCGTCGCAGGACCCGGGGGCCGCGCTCCACACCGCTCACCGGCGGAGCCCGGCCCCCGTCACGAATCCCTACGCCTTCGCGGCGGGCCAACCGCCGTAGGGCACGGTGATCAGCTCCATCGCGTGCCCCGCCGGATCCATGAAGTAGACGCCACGACCACCGTCGTTGTGGTTGATCGCGCCCGGCTGCCTGCGGTACGGATCGGCGTAGTGCTCGATGCCGCGCCTCCCGATCCGCTCGTACGCCGCGTCGAACTCCTCCTCGGAGACGAGGAAGGCGTAGTGCTGGGACGCGATGTGCTCCTCGGGTGTGGTCGCGAAGTCCAGTGTGACGCCGTTGCTCAGCTCCACCGCGACGAACGGCCCCCACTCACCGCTGATCTCGAGCCCCAGCAGCTCCGCGAAGAACTCGGCGGACTCCCGGTTGTTCCGGGCATGGACGATCGTGTGATTCAACTCGACGGACAAAGAATGCCTCCGTGGGCATCTCCCGGCACCTCCATGCCTCACCCGACCGGTGACCGACACGCGATGCCGCCACCCATGCTAGACACCGCCCCGCTCCGGCCCCGCCCCCGTGACGCGCCCCGGAGCCGGCCCGGCGGCCGGTCCGGGGGCCACGGAGGCCGCCGCCCGAAAACAGGTGGTGGACCCGCCGGCGGCCCTGCTACTTTCCCGGTGACCGTGCCGGAGAAGAGGAGGTGGTACCCGTGAACGTTTCGACGTGGGTGCTCTCCTCCGAAGCCACGGTCGGACGACAGGTCGTCGTCCGGGAGCGCCGTTCCAGCGCACTCCCGAAAGGGCACGACCATGCAGTTCACCACCGAACACCGCCTCGCCGAGGACGGAACCGACGCCGGTAGCGACGTCGGCGGCGTCCTGGAGCGCGAGTTCACCCTCGGCGGGATCCCCGGCTACCTCTGGACGCCCGCGCCCGCCCCGTCCGCCGCACCGTTCCCGCTGATCCTGCTCGGCCACCCCACGCTCGGCCTGCGGCGGATGTACCCCCGCCTGGTGGCCCGGGCCCGGCATGCCGCGGCGGACGGCTTCGCCACCGCCACCATCGAACTCCCCGGCTGCGGCGACCGGCCCCGCCGTCCCGCCCTCGACGAGGCCCGCACCGCACTGCGCCGGGCCATGACGGCCGGTGAACCGGTCGGCGAGGACCTCGTCGACGCGCTCGTCCTCCCGCTCGTCGAGGAGGCCGTCCCGGAATGGCGTACCGCCCTGGACGCCCTGCTGGCACTGCCCGGGATCGGAGGCCCGGTCGGCTACTCGGGAGGAGTGATCTCCCTCGCCGTCCGGCTGGCGTCGCTCGAACCGCGCATCGAGGCCGCCGTGCTCTTCGCGGGCAGCCTCGTGCCGCGCGCCACGTTCGAGGAGGCCCGCCGGCTCACCCTCCCGCTGCACGTCCTCCTGCAATGGGACGACGAGGGCAACGACCGGCAGGCCTCCCTCGACCTGTTCGACGCCTTCGGCTCGAAGGAGAAGTCCCTGCACGCCCACATGGGCGGCCACACGGGCGTCCCGCCGCACGCGGGGGACGCGGCGGCCCGTTTCTTCACCCGCCACCTGAGGTGAGCCCGGCCCGGCGCCCACCGAGAACCGGCGTGGGCGCCGGGCATCCGGCATTCCGTCAGGCGAGCGTGTCCGCGGCGACCCCGACGAAGTCCCGGACGAGGGGGGAGCGGCGCGCGGCCACCCAGGCCAGACACACGTGGGTGGGCCCGATGTCGTCGATCGGGACCGGGATCACGTCCGGCCGGGTGTAGAAGCGGGCGGTGGAGAGCGGGAGGACGCACACCCCGGCCGACGCGGCGACGAGTTCGAGCTTCTCCTCGACCTGGTACATGGGGGGAACCCCGGTGCGGTTCCCCTCGCGCATCTCCACCGCCACGTCACGCCACTCGGGCACCGCGTCCGGGTCCTGCAGCAGGTGTTCGGCGGCCAGGTCCGCGATCGCCACCGACTCCCTCCCCGCCAGACGGTGCCCGGCGGGGAGCACGACGACCCTGGGCTCCTGGAACAGCGGCCGCACCCGCAGGCCCCGCTGGTCGACGGGCAGGCGGACCAGGCCCACGTCGGCACGCCCGTCGCGCAGCACCTCGGTCTGGTCGTCCCAGCTCGTGCGCAGGAGCCGGACGTCGACCCCGGGGTGGCGCGCGGTGAGGGCGAGGACGGCCGGGGTCACGGTGATACCGGGCATGAACCCGACCGTGAACGTCCGCCTCCCCTCGGCCGCGGACCGCACCCGCCGGAGCAACGCCTCGGACCCGGCGAGCAGGGAGGAGGCGTCCTCCAGCAACTGCCGGCCCGCGGCCGTGAGGGCGGTGCCGCGGCGGTCGCGGAGGAACAGGGTCACCCTCAGTTCCTCCTCCAGCGCCCGGATCTGCCGTGACAGCACCGGCTGGGCGATGTGCAGCCGTTCGGCGGCGCGCCCGTAGTGCAGTTCCTCCGCCACCGCCACGAAGTACCGGAGCTTCCGCAAGTCGAGATCCATGGTGACCGTCCGTTCGCTCCCCCGACCCTGCGCGGACCGGGCGCGCCCCCGCAAGGAGGCGCGCCCGGTCCGCGTCGCCTCTCGCTCAGCCGCGGGCGAGGACGGCGAGGGGATCAGTGTGCCGAGGGGCCCATCCCAGCTCGGCGCGTGCGCGCGCCGGTGTCAGCCGCTGGTCGAGGGCGAAGGCGTCGGCGATCGGGCCCATCCGCTCCCGGGCCTGCTCCAGGGTGATCGAGACGGTCTTTCCGTCGAGGCCCACCGCCCGGCTCACGGCCAGGGCCGCGTCCTTGGCCGTCGGGTTGACGCCGCCGACACCGGCGTAGACCGAGCCCGCCCTCGCCCCGAGCGCGGCGACGTAGAGTTCGGCGGCGTCGTCGATGTGGATCAGCGCCCAGTGGTTGCCACCGTCGCCGATGCAGGGGACGGCCCCGTCCCGCTTGCCCGGGGCGGCGTAGAACTGGTCGATCAGACGGTTCTCGCCCCCGTAGAGCAGGCCCGGCCGGACCACGACGGGGCGGCCGCCCCGCTGTGCCCGCCGCAGGACCGCCTCCTCCACGGGCCGGCGCCAGGCGACGACGGCGGGCGGGTTCCACGGCGCCGTCTCGTCGACGACGCCGTCGGTGTCGCCGTAGACCCAGGTGCCGCCCGTGTGGATGTACGTGCCGGAGCCGACCCCGTCCTGCATGGCCGTGGCGGCGGCGAGGTCCGCCTCACCACTGTCGGCCTGCGCCAGGTGCACCACGGCCTCGGCCCGCGCGGCGGCCGCGTTGAGCACGCCCAGGTCACCGAGGTCGCCCCGCACCGGAGTCGCCCCCGCCGCGGCCACCACCCCGGCCGAGCGCTCGCTGCGCGCCACCGCCTCCACCACGTGTCCGTGGCGGACCAGGGCGGCGATCGTCGCCCTGCCGATATAGCCGGAACCGCCCGTAACGAATACCTTCATCGGTCTTGCACCTCTTCGGTGTGGAACTTCGTCGTGCTTCCACACTGCGCCCCGCCCCCGCACGCGGTCCAAGACCTGTCCCGGCGTCTGTGATGCCCCGAAGGTATGAGCCGCAGGTACCAGCCGCGAGACCGCGGGAGCCTCAGATCCCCACGTAGTTCTCGGCGAAGTGGTCCTGGTGGCTGCGCATGTCCCGCAGGCTCATCAGCCGCGCGTGCTGCAGGCGGCGCAGGAAGACGGCGTCCTCGCCGTCCCCCACGGGCCCGTGCAGGAGGTTGATCATCCAGTGCGAGAACTCCTGCGCGTGCCAGATGCGCGGCAGGCACGCCTCGGAGTACCCGGCGAGCCCGCGCTCGTCGCCCCCGACCAGTGCGTCGGTCAGTGCCGCGGCCAGCGTCCGCGCGGTCATGACGGCGAGGTTGGCCCCCTTGGCGGCCGACGGGCTGATCAGGCTCGCGGCGTCGCCCGCCAGGAACAGCCGCCCGTACCGCATGGGGACGCTGACCGCCGAATTCAGGTCCACGGTCGTCCGTTCGAGGATCGGTCCCTCGCGCAGCGGACCGAACTCCTCGGTGCGCATCCTCGTCCGCAGCTCCTCCCAGACCCGCGCGTCGGTCCAGGCCTCGGGGTCCTCTCCGCGAGGCACCTGGAGGTAGAACCGGGTGACCGTGGCGGTGCGCGCCATGTGCCCGGCGAACCCGCGCTCGTGCACCGCGTAGGTCACCGCCTCCATGCTCGGCGGCGCCTGCGCGAGGAGCGCCAGCCATGTCACGCCGTGATGGCGGCGGAAGGACGTGGCCGCCCCGGCGGGCAGGGCCCGCAGCGCGGCCCCCCGCTGCCCGTCGCACCCGGCCACGTACTCCCCGGTGAGGCGGTACGTGTCCTCGTCGGGGCCCAGGCAGTCGACGGAGGGGCTGTCGCCGTCGATGCCGTGCATCCCGGTGACCGTCGTGCCGAACCGGATGTCCCCGCCCCGGCCCAGGAACTCGGCGATCAGGTCCGTCACCAGGAACTGCTGCGGATACACGGTGAGGACCTGCCGCTGCCCCAGCTCGCCGTAGTTCAGCTCGAACTGCCCGTGCTCACCGCGGAACGCGCAGGTCCCGTGGCTCTGCCCCTTCGCGAGCAGCCCGCTCGCCAGCCCGTGCTCCTCCAGGACGCGGACACTGGCCGGTGCGAGGAACCCCGCCCGGCCGCGCTGCTCCACGTAGGCGCGGGCCTGCCGCTCCACGATCACGCAGTCGATGCCCGCGGCCCGCAGCATGTTCCCGAGCACCAGACCGGCGGGCCCGGCTCCGACGATCACTACCTGAGTCCGCTGGGTCAGTGGCACCGTGAACTCCCCCAATTGTCATACCAATTGACTCGCCAGCGTAGCCGCGGCCCCCGTGAGGGTCGGGTAAGGGGTCGGGTAAAGGGCCGGGCACATGGGCCGGACGGCCCCTGCGGGCCTACAGAAAGGTCTTCGCCTCCTGACGCACCAGGGCGGCGAAGTCGTCGTACCGCTCGGGAACCTCACCCGAGCCGGCCCACCAGTCGTACGCGGTGCACTCCCCGTCCTCCCCGGCACCGTCCACGTGCAGCAGCCACCAGCAGCCGCTGCCGCCGTCGTCCTGGCCTATCAGCACGCACCGCTTGAGGACGGCGAGGTACTCCTCGAAGTACTCGGGCCCCGCCCACGCCTCGATGAGCCCCTCATCGAGGTCGGTGAACCAGCCGATGCTCTCGAGCGGGAACAGATCGACAGGCCCGACGTACTCCCAGCCGTTGCTGACCTTGAGGAAGTTCCGGTACGAGGGAGGAAGCCGCACCCCGAGCCGCTTCTCGACGGCCACGATCGCCTCCTCGCTCGCCGGCTGAGCACCGGCCCAGCCGGCCTCCCACCGCTCCGGGCTCATGGCCGGCGTGCCCTCCTCGACCGCCGCACGGACGTAGGCCGACTCTAAGATGTTCGTGTTGTGCTCCTCGAGGAACGCGCGCCATTCCTCGACGGTCAGGGGAGAGGGGGCTGCCATGGCTGAACTCCGTGGGTCGCTCGCACAATTCAAGTTCCGCACAGACTCACACGCCCCACTGACAACGAGGGATCGTCCGGCCGACCGCCGCAGGGCGACGCTCACGGGCGGCGCGAGCGTGTCCGGACGGCCGCCCTCGTCACGCGAGGGCACCCTCGACGAGGGCGACGGCCGCGCGGGGGCCGTCGACCCGGAGCACGAGGCGCGCGTACCGCTCGTCGGCGAGTTCGACCACGATGGCCTTCGACGGGCCCCTGACCTCCCGGAAGACCTTCTCGCCGCCCTGGTGGAACGTGCCGGCGGTGATCACCCCGGGCGAACTCCGTTGTAGGGCCCGGACCCCCGACCGTAGGGTCCACCCATGTCCCTACGTCCCCGCATGCGCCAGGCCCTCCCCGAAGCGATGCGCGCCCGCGACAAGGCCGCCGTCAGCGCCCTGCGCTCCACACTCGCCGCCCTGGACAACGCGGAGGCGGTGCCGCTGGACGAGTCCGCGACGCCCGGTCCGGCCATCGAGCAGACCCCGACCGGCGCCGGAGCCACCGAGGCCGCCCGCCGCGAACTGAGCGAGCACACCGTGGCCGGCATCGTCCGCGCCGAAGCCGAGGAACGCCTGGAGGCCGCCGCCCAGCTCACGTCCCCCGCCCACACCGCCCGGGCGACCCGCCTCCGCACGGAGGCGGCGGTACTGCTACGCCTGCTGGACGAGCAGGACGGCACCCCGTGACACCCGACTCCCCGCCGCGACCACGGCGACGGGGGCCGGGCCTGCCGGTCAGTCGAGGAGGGCGATGCGGACGGCTCGCTCGACGTGGGCGGCGGTGTTGGCGTGGCCTCCGGCGTTGGGGTGGACCAGGGTGACCCGCTTGTTGTAGAGGGCGCAGTTCAGCAGGGTGCCGGGGACCTTGGCGGGCCAGTAGTCGGCGGCGTCACCGCAGATTCCCTCGACCCACTTGGTGTCCGCGGGCTGGCAGACGTCATGGCCGACGCTGGAGGAGTACACGTCGACGTAGCGGTCTCCGAAGAACGAGGAGACCTGCTGGATCATGGCGTTCAGCCGCTCGAGGACGCTCTCACGGAGCCAGTCGACGTCCGCGTGCTTGATCGCGCCCAGTTCGGTGTACAACGCGCGGTTGCAGTCTGTGCCCTGCTCCGGCAGGACGGCCGGATAGCCGACGGTGATCACCTTGGCGTAGGGCGCGGTCTCGTGCACCTTGGCCAGCATGTGGATGTACTCGTCCTGGACCCTGGCGAGCTTGTTCTGGATGCTCTCCTCCCCGTCGGGGGGACTGGTGTAGTACTCGCGGCACGACTTGCCGGGCGTCGCGCCCAGTTCGAGGCACTTGAGGAGCATGCCCCCGAAGGGCAGGCTGTTGCCGCCGACGCCGATGGTGACGACGTCGGTCTCGTTGTTGAGGCCCGCCCGCTTGACCTGCGGGTCCACCGCGGGCCAGCCTCCGGCGGGAGGCTCGACCGGGCTGATCGGTGTCTGCTTCGTGCTGTGGATGTCGGTGATCGTGGCGTTGCCACAGCTGACGTTGGTCAGGTGGACGTACTTGCCCGGCGGGAACTCGTCGAGCTCCCGCTCGACCAGGCCGGGATAGGCGTCGCTGGTGCGATCACAGCCGTCCCGCGACGCATCGCCGAGCGGGGGCTGCGGCTCCCCGACGAACCCGCCAGCGGTGTACGAGTCCCCCAGCGCGGCCCACTCGTACTGATCGGCCGCCCCGGCGGAACCCGCGGGCACCAACACGGACACCGCCAGCGCGAGCCCCACAGCCAACGCCCCCGTCCGCCGACGGCACGCGAGCCGCCGCACGACTTCCCGACGACGAACCGGCAGGGCGAGGGCCGCCAACCGCCCCATAGACGATGAACGCATCCGAACTCTCCGTTCACTATTGGTAGTCGGATGACTACGGAGTGAAGGTAAGCGGGTGCACACGGCAACCGGCCGCTCCCACCGGCCAAACCACCCGGGCGACTTGCACCGAGGCTCCACCCCGCACGAAGTGCGCCGGGTGGCCGCCTCCTGTATCCATGGCCCCGGCGCCTGGCAACGGTGAGTCGCGCCGTCCGGCGCCCCCCCCGCCGCCCGGCTCCGTGGTGCATTTGGAGATGTGCGACCCCTACGACATTGACTACGAACGCGGTCCGTTCGCCGACTGGCGCGCGGGCTACCGCTACAACCCCGAGAACCGGTCGCCGTAGTGGCGACCATCGCTCGGCCCCGTTCAGGAAACCTCCGGTTCACGTACTCCGTTGGCGAGCCTCCGGGGACGCGATGGTGTCCGGCAGTAGCGAGCTGAGGCGAAGCCTCGCTTGCTGCAGCTGAGGGCTGAAGAGGCCCCTCAGCGAACCGAGTTGTGTGGGAAGCTTCTCAACGTTGAGAGCCGTTGGTCTGCGTGAGGGAGAAGAGGATGTCCGACTACGAGGACGCTGGGTGGGACGACCTTGACGGAGAAGAAAATGATGCTTCAGAAAGTGTCACCTCAGACGATGTGACTCGCGCAGTGGTGACGGACACTGACTGGACAACGGAAACGATTCTCAGTCAGCTTCGGCGAGGCAATATTCAATTGAATCCTCGTTTCCAACGACGCGATGCTTGGAATAAGCCTCGAAAGAGTAAGTTCATTGAATCACTCATCCTCGGACTTCCCATTCCGCAAATCGTGTTGGCCGAAGACAAAAGGCGTCGCGGAAAGTTCATCGTTCTGGATGGAAAGCAGCGGCTTCTTGCGTTGAGGCAGTTCGCTGCAGGGTCGAGTTTCGCTGCGGCCGAAGAAGAGGATGGGTTCAAGGGGTTTTCGCTCACGGGTCTCGAAGTGCGTGAGGATCTCAGGCTCGCGACGTTGCGGAAAATGGAAAAGGAAGTCGATTATATTGATGACCTCAATGCCTTCCTGAATGAAACCATTAGGACGGTTGTCGTTCGCCGCTGGCCTAACGAAGATTTCCTCAATCTGGTCTTTCTTCGGCTCAATACTGGCAGTGTCAAGCTTTCACCCCAGGAGTTGCGTCAAGCCCTCCACCCCGGTGACTTCACTGACTATCTTGACGATGCTGCGAGCGAGAGTGAGTGCCTCCGGCGTGCGCTGCGGATCAAGAAGCCGGATTTCCGTATGCGCGACGTTGAAGTGCTGCTGCGTTATTTTGCATTCCAATACAAGCTTGAGGAGTACACAGGAAATCTGAAAAGATTCCTAGATGACACTGTCAACGAGCTAAATGAACGTTGGGACAGTGGTGCGCAAAACATCAAGCAGGCAGGTGACAACTGTAATAGGGCAATCGAGACAACCTTCGAAGTTTTCGGGGACAATGCTTTCTTTCGTTGGTCGGAAGGAGGCTACGAGGGGCGTTTCAATCGAGCCGTTTTCGATATTATGACCTACTACTTCAGTAGCGAAAAAGTGCGGAACGCCGCTCGGGAAAATAAGGACAAGGTCGAGAGGGCCTTCCAGCGGTTGTGTGATCGAAATGCTCGATTTGTTGAGTCGATCCAAACGACCACTAAAACTCCGCTGGCTACGCATCGCCGACTTTCCCTGTGGGGGGCTGAACTGGCGGACGCCTTGGCCATCGATATCGCCCTGCCTGGGTTCCAAGAGAACCGTATCGTGCTGTAGGGGTTGGATCTATGTCATCCAGGCGCTACAAGGAGCTGACTCGAAGAGTAACGGAGCTTCGTCAGCATCTCCTCCCGCGAACGTTCGACCCGACGGGCTCCTATTCTGCGCGCATCTATGAGCGTACGCGAGCTTTTCGAGTACTGTCGCATGCGGAGTTCGAGTCGTTTCTCGAAGATCGAGCCGTAGAAGTGGCTAATGCTGCCTTCTCCAAGTGGCGGGCGACAGGGGAAATGTCAGTCTGTCTGCTGGCCCTAGTTGCCCATGCGGAGGCTACCCATCCAATTCCGGCTAGCCTTAACGACACCAGCCAGAAGAAAAAGTTCTTGGATCTCGGTGCGCGTGTTGAGGCAGCCAAAAACGAACTTAATCGCTATGTGCGGACGCAGAATCATGGAATAAAAGAAAAAAATATACTACGCATATTACTGACCTTCAAAGCGTGGTGTCGTAGGGGCTGACGCCTCATGATCCCTGCGGTATGCCGACCGCATGAGGTATGCGCAAGGGGGCGGACTGACCGACGAACGGCGGTCCTTCCGCGAGAGG
>BNBP01000046.1 GCA_014656015.1 Streptomyces griseoaurantiacus
CGTCCCGCTTGAACTCCTCCGTGTACCGCCTGCTGCGGTTGCTCTTGCTTCCCACCTGGCACTACTTCCTCTGGAACCTCACGTCCCAGTTTCCAGGTGTCCAGCATCGAGGGGAAGCTTCAGAGAGACCTGCTGTCCGTGGTTTGGAGACCAAGTACAGCAGCCTGCGTGCGCAGGCGCTCACGCCTCAAGAGTCCATGACGTATATCGACAACCTGCTGGGAGAACCATGACGTCCGACAACGTCATCCGGGGTGACGCCCGCCACCCTTGGATAAGGAGCAGCTACAGCAGCGAAGAGGGCGGCGAGTGCGTGGAAGTCGCGTCCTCTGACCGCGCGATCCACGTCCGTGACTCCAAGGACACCGCCCGCCCCACACTCACTCTTGGTCGCACCGCCTGGTCGGACTTCCTCCGCTTTGCCACCGGCCGAAGCATCTGACGAAGGTCACTCGTGACCGGCCACGCGACTGCGTGAGTCGGTCACAGCGCTCCCGAGCGGGTCAGTCCCGCCGGGCACGCACCCTCCGCGCAGGCGTGACTAATCCGGGCGGTTTGATCACTGAGGTGGAGGAGTAGGGCGAGCACGCAACCTTCCACCGCCTCGAGGCGGAGTGCGTGCTCGCGGAGGCTCGAGACTTGGGCGCCGCTGGTACGGCGGCGGACCGTGACCGGCAGGTCGTTGTCAACGGTGGTGAATGTGCGACTCATGGGAGCCTGACGCAGTCCAAGATGCCAGGTGAGCCATGAGTGCATGGCCACGCCACTACCACGGAGGACGTCTCGGTCCACGGTGATCCGAACGCCCAAGACATCACCCTCGGCAGCCATCGTGTCAGGCCGAGTAGGCTCTTCCTCCTCCATTGGCTGGGCACCCCGGGCGACGAGGTCGATGAAACCATCGGCGGTTTCACCGATCTGATCACTGAGCAAACACTGTTTGAGCCGCCAAAGGGTGACGGGGTAAATCTCCGTGACCTTACTGAAGAGGGCCGCCTGGGAGATCGGCCCGAGTTCAGTGACCACCGCGACCAAAGCCTCGACGGCGTTGGAGTATTGAACGGGGCGCAAATGGGACCACTCGACCAGGGCCCAGGTCCCCTGAGGCCGAATCTGTGTGAATCGGTCGTCGCGGCGTAGCGCTTCCCGCACGGCCGCCGCAGTGCTCACGCACATGGGTTCGATCAACTCGTCAGCATCACAAGGACGTCCGACTTCCAGCAGCCGCAGGTAGGCGGCATCTCGCCCGCGGGCCTTGCGGCGTACCCAGTGTCCGGTGGCGCTGAGCGCCAGCTTGGACTTGGGGTCGGCGAGCAGTTCGGCGAGGGGGAGGCCTGCGGGGAGACCGGCTGCGGTGGCGGTCTGGCCGAGTTCGTCGCCGCGGAAGGGTGCCGCCTCGGTCAGCTCGCGCAGTGTAGCGTCGAGCTTGTCCGGACGAGCGGTCCACCACCCGTGCAACGGGCCCGACCACGTGCGAGGCGCGCTGAGTCCGGCTTCGCGCAACAGTGGCTCGAGCACCACGTGGTCGTGTACCCCGAGCGCCGCCGCGAAGGCCGATCTAGGGCTGGCAGGGGCCGCACCCACCGTGCGCGCCGTCACACTCCAGTCGTGCTGGACGAGGTTTGCCACAGCCGCGATGCCTCGCTGCTCATGTACGAGAATCTGCCGTACCCGTTCTCGACTCATCGCGTGCTCGACACCGATGCTGTCCAAAGTGCGTCCCGCCGCCCGAGCCGTGATGATGGCCCGAGCCCGGTCGTCGAGCGCGGCCGAGTGCCACAGCTTGACCAACCACTCGTCGTCAATCACCAGCTCGCCTTACATCTCGTCGAAGTAGGTGATGCGCACGCCGAGGAACGCGGCCATACGCTGATGCTCCGCCTTCTGCTCACGGGTGAGCGGATCGAGGAAGGGATCGACGACACAGATCGTCCACGGAGCCGTCTCACCGTTGGCGCGATCAAGCACCGCGGGCCACACCAGGTGCTTGAGGCTCGAAGCGGCACCGGCCACGAAGTGCCTTTCCTCGTCCTCGGAACCGGCCTTGCGGACGGTGGCGCGCATTGGCTTCTGCCGCTTGGTTCCCGGAACGATCTCCCATTCCCGGCCCAGAGACCTCTCGATGATCTGCTCGAGCGTCGCGGCCCGGTTCTTGACGTACTTGGCGTACTTGCCCACTCCACGACGAGCCCGCTCGTACTCCTTCATGGGGCAGTCCTTGAGCCAGGGCCGGATGTTCGCGGTCTGCCCCACGAATCCGAGCAGACGCCCACCGATCTGGGGGTCGTCCGTCCACTCCTGGTACAGCCGGGTCCGGTCGGAGTCCTGCAGATGCGTCCAGCGGGCTTTGTCGGCGTACTCGTAGATGCGGGTGACGATGGCCGCCTCGACATCCTGGGGGATCTTGTAGTCGGTCACTGAATACCTCCCGGCAGTGGGAACTGGAGGCGGACCTCGTCCGCCGCGGTCTCGAGGTCGGCGGCGTCCTGGATCCACATGTCCATGAGGGAGCCGATGGTCTCGTCGTGAAACTCGATCCGTGAGGTGTGGGGGAGTTCCAGGTGTTCGGCCTCCTCTGCCTCCAGAGCTCGGCGCAGATTGAGGGCTGCCGCGGCGCGGCGGATGTCCGTCACGAAGTCGAGAACTTTGAGGGCTCGTTTACCTGGACTGAGACGCAGGCCACGACCGAGCTGTTGCACGAAGATCCTTCGGCTGTGTGTGACACGCAGGAAGGCGATGAGGTTCACATCGGGCACGTCGACGCCCTCGTTGAACACGTCGACGCACGTGATCACGGGGACACGGCCCAAGCGGAACTCGTTCAGCAGGACGTTGCGGTGCCGCTTCGGCAGGTCGCTGTGAAGGTAGGAAGTGTTGGCCCACTGCGGGTCGGAGACCGAGAGGAGCCGCGCCATGTGTTCGGCGTGCTCGATCGTCTGGCAGAAGACGATGGCCCGCGGTTCGGCGGTTTCCCGCCAGGCTGCCCGCAGATGCTCGACGATCTCCTCGTCCCGTTGGGGAAGGAAGAGGTGCCGGTTCAGGTCCTTGATGGAGTAACCGTGCCGGCTGATCTCCTTGACGCTGTCCCAGTCGACCCCGTCCGCATACAGTCGGTAGTCAACAGCGGACAGAAAGCCGGCGGCCATGCCATCGGCGATGCCCATTTTGAAGCTGGGATATCCGAAGCGAGCTGTGATGTCGAACTTGTCCCCGCGCCAAGGGGTAGCGGTGACTCCGAATTGCGCCGCAGCCCCGCACAGATCGAGAAGTTCCGCAAACCTGCCGGTCTCGGCCACGTGGTGCGTCTCGTCGATCATGACGAGGTCGGGGCGGTAGCCGGCGCGCGCCGCTGCCAGCGCGGATTCGACGGTCGCGACGACCACACCGTCCAGGCCCTTGGGCTTGTCCTCCCCGGTGAGGAGGCGAGTAGGCACACTTTTGGGGATGTGCCGCCAGAGTGCCTTCTCGAGTTGTTCCACGAGGTCGCGCATGTGTGCGACGACGAGGATCTTCGCGTCAGGGCGGCTCTTCAGACGGTTCCCGATGACCTCTCCACCTACTACTGTCTTGCCCAGTCCGGTCGCCAGGACGAGTAGCGCCGAACCCTTGGCGGATAGGTCCCGTTCGATGGCTTCCACGGCACGCGCCTGGTAGGGGCGCAGCTCGTAGCGGCTCGGCACATGGTCGGGCATGCGCTCGCCGATGGCGGCGAGAGTAGCTCCGTGCCACAGCGTGGTGTCGATGCCGACACTCCTCAGCTCCTGCCGACGGGCCTCGGCGGATGCCGTGATGTCCGTGTTGGTCACCAGGACCGCTCTGTCCGCCCGGTAATGAGTGCGTGCACGCTCCAGATCGTCGACTCCCGCATGGTTGGCGGGGCCGTGGGATTTCCATTTGCTCTGAAAAACCCACTGCTCGCGGTCTCGGACCCCGAGGAGGTCCGCGCCGTGATCGTGGGCGCCGTCCACAACGCGGACGTCGTGGAACCCCAGGTGCCACAGGGTCCGTTCGAGCGCCTTGGTGAGTCCCGTCGGGCCTCCGTCGCGCAGTTCGGAGGCCTTCAGAAACACGGCGTTCACGCGTCACCGGCCAATTCGTCGGCGAGGAGGGTGACACTAAGACGGGCACGCTGGAGCTGAAGGACGTTGACCTCACCCGCGACCGAGGCGGTGGCGACATCGGTGAGGTAGCCCGTGACGCGGGCCAGACTCAAGGAGCGCGCGGACGGCGAGGTCACGCCGGAGTAAGGACCTCGGAAGACGTGGCCGTCCATGAATGTCTGCGGCATCGCCTCCGCCAGCCGCACCACGGTCAGGGCCGGGACGTGCATGACGAATCCGCCGTCCTGGCCGAGACGGCTGACCTTGCTCGCGCGACCGGAAACGATCACCGACTCCTGGGTCGCGGCTTCCTCCGCCTTGGTGAGATGGCCAAAGGCGGTGCCGAACTCGCCGACCCGGTTGAGTTCGATGACCATGCGGCGACGCACTTCGGCCAGCAGGTCACGGGCTTCCGCGCCTACCGTGGTCTTGTCGAGCGCGCCGTCCTTGAGAGACTCGGCACGAATGGCGGCAACGAGTCGGGAGGGGCTCCAGTCGGAGCGGGCGCGAACCTTCAGGACGGGAGCGAGCTCGACCAGCAGCAGATCCGCATAGTCCGCGCCGAACCTCCGGAACACCTCGTGAGCGGGATCCACGAGAGCGGTGACCTCATTGCCGGCGCGCTGGTCGAGAAGGACCGGAATGGCCTTCCCGGCGTCATCCACGAGACGTGTGCCGTCCGCGAGGAGGCGGGTCTCGACGTTCAAATGGCCGAGATCGGGGTGACCGAATGGGCGGCTGAGGTAGGCGTGCGGTGTCGAGGCTTTCTCATAGCGCGCCAGGCGCTCACTCCTGGTCTCGGTCCTGTCCTTCACGTCCTTTGCCGGGGCAGGCGCGGGGGTGTCCATCACAGGTGCGTCCGGCGGGACGGCCTCGGAGGCGGGGGCATCGACGGAGAGGCCGAGGGCGTCCAGGACCGCCCGTTCATCGGGACGGTCGGGAACGCTGGCCGCCGTCTTGGACTCCTTCCCCTTGTCCTTGGCCTCCTCATGTTCGAGGATCGCCTGCCACCAGCGTTCGTCCGACAGGTAATCGGGATTGCCCCTCTGGAACTCCCGCCCCCAGCGGCGAGTCAACTCGTGTATGGGCTTACGTCCATCGCCCGGGATGAGGCAGCGCAGGCCAACATCGTTGCGGCGGAATCCCTTGAAGAGCAGGGCGAGTGGGCTCTCATTCTCGGGAAAGCCGAGATCACGACCTCGCCTGGGCTGCAGCGGACCCAGACCACGCAGCACTTCGACAGCGGTACGCCAACTGCGGTCCCCGTACTCGAACGCGTCCTTCTGGTAGGTGACCGGAACGTGATCGAGGTGGATCTCGCCGATAATGCGGCCACCCTGGTGGGCGAGATCGACGGGGTACTCCGGGTCCTCGTTACCGGCAACACCGTCCGGGTTATTCCAGGTGAACAGCTGCTTGTCCCAACGGAGAATCTTGCGACCGTTGCGCAGAAAGTCGATGCCGTACTCGGTCTTGTCCAGATAGCGCTGGACACCCAGCCAGCCGCGGATCCGCCGCTCTCGAACCGTGAGCTTGTCGCTTCCGCAATCGGCGCAGACGTCCCCGCTCCCCAACTGCCACTGGCCGCAGGCGCCACAAGCGAGCCCGTCCTCGAGCTTCTCGTCGATCGGGACGTACGCCGGGATTCGCTCCTTGCCGTTGTAGAGCACGGAGCGATCTTCACCCCAGTGGCAGGGCTTTACTGCCTTGACGGGAGTCCCGCCCACGTACAACTCGAAGCCACGCTGGTCCAGGATCCAGGAGTACACCGAACCCAGGGTGTTGCGGAGCGCGGCGCCATTGCGGCGCAGCCAGTCGGCCCGCGTGCGATTCAGGCGGTCAATGACGATTCTCGTGCCGTGCGTAGCCAGGTCGTCCTTCGGCTCGGCGATGTCTGTCGCTTCGAAGTCGTCCTTGATGCGGTCGAGATCGATCTCGACACCGATCCACTGAGTGTCCCCGGAACGGGTCGTCAGGACACGGGTGCGCCTGCCGAGGCGGGCGGTGGCCACGTTGAAGCCCATGCCGAACAGACCGAGCTTGTCGTGCATGTTGTTGCCGGACCAGCCGGCCCGGACCGCCCGCTCCAGGCGCTCGTACGTCATGCCCTGTCCGGTGTCCTTGATGAGGAGCTCCCCGTTGGCCGAGGACGGCAGGGAGACGCTGACCCTGTAGCCGTCTGGCCAGTCCGCGCCGGAGCGGAGGATCTCGCTGAAATCGTCGAAGGAGTTGTCGACCAGCTCCGCTACGCACTG
Source organism: Streptomyces griseoaurantiacus (assembly GCA_014656015.1). Taxonomy (GTDB): domain Bacteria; phylum Actinomycetota; class Actinomycetes; order Streptomycetales; family Streptomycetaceae; genus Streptomyces; species Streptomyces griseoaurantiacus. The sequence continues at coordinate 6,356 of BNBP01000046.1, forward strand.
CCACTCGTCGAACTCGATCTCGCCCAGCATGCGCAGCACGCGAGCGGACGGGGTGATCTTCACTCGGGTGAAACCTCCCTGAAGGTCGAACGCGTTCGAGGACTGCCGCAGTACGCCGAAACATGGCGAAGCGGCCTGACTCGGATGAGTCACGCGATCAACGCCAAGAGTAGAGGCGACCACTGACAAGCCGTCCGAAGTTTGCGGAGTCTCCTGATTCGTGACGACGGACGAGGGAGTTGGGGCGCAAGTAGCCGCAGGGCGAGGGAAGAGGCTTCACCGAAGACACCGGAGCGGACGCCGACGAGCCGCCACAGGCCCCCGCCGGTGCTCACCCACCATGCCGAAGGCGCTCGTGCCATGTACTGGGGCGGCTCATCCGCTGTCCCTCGCTTCGAGTCGGACGTCGCGATCAGCCAAGGCAACCGGCTCTGATGGACCGGGCATGGTCCACTGCGGTTCCGTGCCCACTACCCACACCTCGCATCAACCGTGGGGGCCAGTCACGGTCAGGTTAATCGTTCAGATCGCCGTACTCTTCTTCGCTGTCGTCTTCCGCTTCGTTCCCGCGGGCTTCCCGGATCTTCGGTGTCTGAGTGGAAACTCCGTCGAACCGGTAGTAATGTCGAGCGCTCGGGTAAGTGGACGGGCTGTCGTCGTACATGATCACCCAACCGTGCAAGGCGCAGATCTGCCACTGCTGGGGCATGTTCTCCGAAATGAGGCGGAAGACCTCATCCGCAGTCATTGTCGCATCAGGAACGGTGACCAGCGAGCCCTTGAAATCAGCCGACTGCTTGAACCGGAACAGGAACGGCAGCCCCCGCTTGACGTCTCGCAGCAGGTCGTGAAGCGACTGGATACCCGGCCTGAGACCTTTCACCTCACGAGAAAGATCAATGGGAAACTCGAGGTCGAAGTGATCGTTTTTGATCACGGTCCGATCGCGGTTACGTCCCGGGTCGTTGTTACCGAATCCTCGATTGTTCCAGACGATTTCACCGGTTTTGAGGTGCTGCTTGATTAGCATCTTCTCCGGAGACACCGACGAGAGATCCTCTTCGACGAACAGGCACTTGAAAGACATCTCCTCAAGGGAAATTCCTTCTCTGCCGGAAAGCTTGTAAAGGTGATTGCCGAGGCGCTCGGGGAGGGGTTCGTCAGCCTTGCCGACGTAAGTGAGCTGGCGCTCCTTGCCTGGTTCCTTTCGGAAGAGCTGGTACACCCCGGACATATGGGGAAGGCCGAGCTTCTCGGCCTGGGGAGCGAGTGCGTCGAGATTCTCCTGTGTAAGGGATGCCGGCTCCAGGCGGGACAAGGCTGCATAGAGCTGGGCACTCAGAGCCTCGGTGATACTGAGCCGGAACTGATCGCTGTACCCGTCGGTCACGTGAGTACCCTCCGCTGAGAAGATCCTGATCACGGCCACACTATCCGGCGCAACTGAGGTTGATGAGCGGCAAGTTGCGGGGAGCGCGGCCGTGATCGCCAACTCCGCGGTATGCTTCTCGCATGCCTGAACTGGGAGAAACCCGTCAAGAGGTGGGGACGTGTGTCGAGTTGTTCGCCGGCGGCGGAGGGCTCGCGATGGCTGTGCACGCCGCGGGCTTCCGTCCACTCCTGGTGAACGAACTGGTCGAGCGCGCGTGTGAAACGTTGAGGAAGAACCCGCCCGACCCCGACGAGCCAGAAAAGGGATGGCCGCTTGTCCCGGGGGACGTGAGTGGTGTCAGGTTCGCCGACCACGTCACAGAAGAAGTGGACGTCCTCGCTGGTGGTCCCCCCTGTCAGCCGTTCAGCCTGGGGGGCGCACACAAGGGCATGGAGGATAAGCGGAACATGTTTCCAGAGATGTTCCGTGCCATTCGGGAGATGAGACCGAAGGCGGTCATCTGTGAGAACGTCCGAGGCCTGCTTCGGCCGTCATTCGAGCCTTATTTCAAGTACATTCTCAATGAGCTGCGCCTTCCGTTTGTCGAGCGTGACCCTCACGCGACCTGGGAGGATCACAATGAGATTCTTGAGAAGCTGATCGCCAACGAATCGGTCGACTTGTCGGAACAGTATTGCGTCAAGGAAATGGCGGTAAACGCTGCGGACTATGGGGTGCCGCAGATTCGGAACCGAGTAATCATTGTCGCCTTTCGTGCGGACCTTGGCGTCAATTGGGGTGATTTTGTACCCAAGGCAACGCATTCCGATGAGTCGCTGATCCACTCCATGCGTGAGGGTGGGTCGTACTGGGACAGGCACGAGGTGGATCCGGCCATCCGCAAGCGTGTCATCGCTAATCTTCCCCAGCTCGACTACGAGAATGAGAAGATCAAGGCGAAGCTTAGGCTGGAACCGTGGCGTACTCTCCGTGATGCCATTGCTGGAATCGATGAGAACGAGAACAACCCACTGGAGTACGTCAGTGAGGAAGATGTCAAGAAAAAAGCCCCCGTCGGTAATATCCCGGATCACGTTGGATGGCCCGGTGCTCGTATGTACACCGGACACACTCCGAACGTGCTGGACCGACCCGCGAAGACCGTAAAGGCCGGTGTGCACGGTGTTCCGGGCGGGGAATCCGTGATGCAGCTCGACGATCCAAACTTCGTCAACGCCGGAGGCGGAAACGGCTACCGGTATATGACCGTGCGAGAGACCGCGCGAGTCATGACGTTCCCGGACCGCTGGAATCTCGACGGACCGCGGGGAGAGAAGATGCGGCAGTTGGGTAATGCCGTGCCCGTAAAGCTCGGTACGGTCTTCGCTACGGCCGTCGCCGACGCTCTCAAGTCGGTTGGTGCCTTGAAGGAGCCGGAGAAGCGGCAGTGACCGAAGCCGTGAGCGGTGGGCAACGGCGGTGGAACGAGCAGATGCCCCCTGACCGAGCGTGGAAACCGAGTGCGGGGATGAACCGGGAGGCCCGGGCGACGGAGCAGGACCGGGCCGCCGGCGGCCGTCTCGTGCGAGCGGTCGCCATTGGGGAGGGACGATACGCGCGCGCGTCCATCGCCCTACGCCTGTACCGCAGCACCCGTCGTATCCGCGCTTACCTGCGATGGTCGCAAGAGGGCGAAACGCGGGAACGGTATATCGGCGAAGTGGACGCCGTGACTCGCCCAGCGAATCTGGCGCAGGCCTGGGCGATGGCACGTGCTGCCGGTTACGTGACCACGGAGACCGTTCCCCCTGGCTCGTGGGCTTCTTCTCCCTCCTCTCGAGCGGTCATGGCCGCCAACAAGGGGCGAGACACGAAGCCCGAAAAACTGCTGCGGTCAGCGCTCCATAGGCAGGGACTGCGGTACCGCGTAGGTGCCCGGCCGCTACCAGGTCTGCGCCGGACCGCTGACGTGGTGTTTCGGAAGGATCGCGTCGCCGTGTTCGTCGATGGCTGTTACTGGCACGGCTGTCCGGAACATCATCGGCCGGCCAAGAAGGGGGCGGCTTTCTGGCAGGAGAAAATAGCCGGTAATCGCGCGCGTGATGCCGACACGAATGAAAAGCTGCGTGATGCGGGGTGGCTTGTCATCCGTGTGTGGGAACACGAAGACCCGGAAGCGGCTGCCCAAGAAGTGGTGAAAGCTGTACGGAGGAGGCGTGCCATGAACGCCGGAGCCCAAGGTCGCTGAATCGAGGCTGTCCGGCCGCTCAACTCGTTGGTATGCACGGCAGGCGCCTCACTCCAGTCACTGCTGGCCGAGTGGCTCGCCTCGGTAAATGATTTTGCCGTCCAGCTCCGCGAACCCCAGCGACCGGTAGAAGGCCCGCGCCCCCGGGTTGTTCCTGTCCGTCATCCACTCCACGCGGCTGCATCCCGGGCGGGCTGCCGCGATGGTGCGCAGCTCGGCCATCAGACGGGCGCCGACGCCCTGACGGCGGAGGGAGTCCCGGACGTAGAGCTCTTTGAGGAAGAGGGAATGGGAGGATCCGGCCGCCGGCCAGAGGAAGGAGTAGGCGGCGAGGCCCACGAGTTCACCCGTCTCGTCTTCGACGACCAGCGCGGAGGCGAGGGGTGGGGAGCCGAAGAGGGCCTCTTCCACCTGCGCCCGGCGTTCCTCGAAGGGCTGGATGGCGGTGGACCCGTAGAACCGCTCGATCTCTTCGATCAGCGTGGCCAGGGCCGCGGTGTCGCCCTTTCCGGCGGGGCGAATCGTCGTGGTCATGGAGGGCGTCGAGGTCATCGCTGGGCATCTCCGTACAGTGCTCGTGGCTCGGTTTGCCGGCTTCAACGGTCGGGGCGTGTGATGGGGCACGATGCGGCGTGCTCATGGAGGAGTTGCCGTCGTCTGTTCGCTGCCCCAGCCGTGGTGGTGCAGTGAGGCCCGCACATGGCGGATGAGGTATTCCAGGTCCGCGCAGTACACGGACGGGTTGCGGTAGCCGTTGGCCGTGCTGAAGCGGTGCGGGAGATAGCCGCCGCCGCACACCTCCACCAGCGAACAACTCTGGCATTGTTCTGCGAGAGCCTCTCTCCCGTGCAGCCGGTGCTGGAGTTTGGGGTGGTCCGAGGCGCTGTCGAAGGAGTGCTGGAAGACGTCGAGGCCGAGCCAGGAGGCACCCTCACCAACGGACCGCAAGGTGTCCACTCCCTCGATGGTGCCGTCGGACTCGATGACGACGGTTGCCGGCGGTGCCAGGCCGAGTGTCTCCACCGAACCGCGGACACCTGAACTGAGGGCGACGATGTCCTCCAGCATCCGCACGCTGTGCCGATGGCCCGGGCGGGAGAGCCAGGTGTCGTAGACGCGGCTCAGCCAAAGCCCGTACTCGGGCACATCGGGGTTGCCGCGAGGCGGCGGAGCGTCGTATGTGGCGTGGGGGAGCCCGAAATCGATGCTGGGCGGCTCGAAGGCGGCGAGGTAGTCGTGCACCTCGACCGGGTCGTTGGCGAGGTCCACCACGGCGAGCAGCCCGGCGAACAGGTGCGGTCGGGTGCGCAGCAGGCGGATGCCGCGGACGGCCGAGGCGGTGCTCGACCGTGCGGAGTGGGTGAGACGGTGCCGGTCATTCGCGCTGGGTGGGCCGTCGATGCTGACGCCGACCGTCACCTCGTACCGCTCGAAGAGATCGAGCCACGCCTCGGACAGGAGCGTTCCGTTGGTCTGCAATTCCAAGCGGGTGGTGAGGGTGTGCGGAATTTCCTCGCGCACGGCATCGAGGAGTCTCGCCAGGTGGCGAGGGCCGGCGAGCAGGGGTTCGCCGCCGTGCAGGACCACGTGTACGGCGGGCAGGGCGTGGCGTGAGGCGTGTTCCGCGATGCGGCGCGCGGCTGCGCGGGCCACCACGACGTCCATCCGGGCCGGCAGGTTTCGCCATGCCTGATCGGCGGAGCGGAAGACGTAGCAGTAGTCGCAGTCGATGTTGCAGCGATTCGCGACCTTCAGGACGTAGGACGTGAAGGGCGCCGCTGCTTCTCGGGGCATCTGCCGCTGCGGTTCAGGCAGGACAGGACCAGGTCAGCGAGGCCGCGTGCGTGCCGGCATGGAAGCGGTCCGGTGTGTCCTGCTCGGTTGTGAGGCGTCGCCGTACGCGCTCGGCGACCTGGTCCAGGACCGCGTTGCGGGTTGTCGAGTCGGGAATGGAACGCGTGGAGAGCGCGATGTCCCGTGGTGTGGGGACGCTCGTGGGTGACGTCATCCAACACTCCTCGTGAGGTCGGCGCAGAAGCTCTGACGCTGGGCGACAGCGATGGTGAAACGACAGACCGTTGTGCAACGTAGCAGCCTCGCGGAACTCGGTGGGATACCGATATTGGCCAGCGGAGTCTCACTCCTGCGGCTGTTCCCAGGGGACGACTGGGGACCCGGCTCATCCCACTTGCCCCGCCAGTAGCGCTTCGATGCTGTCGGCTGCTGCTTCAAGGCCCAACTGCCGGTAGACGCCGACGGCCTGGAGTAGTACCTCCACGGCTTCATGGGAATCGGCGCCGTCGATCGTACGGACGCAGCGGCCGATGCCCTCAAGAGCCCGTGCTTCTTCCAGCGGGCAGCGAATGGCGCGGGCGAGCTCCAGCGCTTGGGCGAAGTGCTCGCGTGCGCGGTCCATGTCGTCGTGTGTGCGCAGGAGTGCTCCCCAGTGATTGAGGATTTCCGCCTCGCCGCATCTGTCTCCCAGTCGCTGTTCGATCTCCAGGCTTCGCTCGAAGGCCACCGCGGCGCGGTCTCGGTCACCCACGGCCGAGTGAGTGGCTCCCAGTTCGGTGAGCGCGGCAGCCTCGCCTCCTCGGCTGCCGAGGTCGCGATATGCCCGCAGCGCCTCTTCCAGATCGCGGATTGCCGCTGCCGCGTCGCCCGAGAGGCGTGCCAGCGTCCCGAGATGACGCGTGCTGGTGGCGCGACCGAACAGTTCCCCCAGTTCCGTGAAGTGTTCCAGCGCCAGAGTGTGGGATTCGCGGGCCCCGGTCAGATCACCGGTGAGTCGGCTGACTACCCCCAACTCGTTGAGTGCGTAAGCCTGGTGCACCCGGTCGTCGAGCGTCGAGTAGAGGTCGAACGCCTCGCGGTGCAGGCGCCGGGCCTGTTCATAGGCTCCGGTCAGACAGTGGATGACACCCATGTCACGCAACGAGTTCGCCTCGCCGTACCGGTCGCCGAGTTCGCGGTAGATCGAGAGGGCGTCGGACTGGGCATCGATGGCGGCATCGAAGTCACTGGTCTGGCGGCGGACCATGCCGAGATCGGCGAGCGCGTTGGCCTGCCCGAGCCGGTGCCCCACCTGCCGGTACAAGTTCAGTGCCTGGGTCTGTGCCTGGACTGATGCCTCGTTGTCCGCGGTCAGGTACCAGACGATGCCCGCTTGATTGAGGGCGTCGGCACGGCCGAGGTGATCACCCAGCGCCTCATATCGGGTCGCCGCTTCATCCAGGGCAGCCGTGGCGTCGACGTAGGAGCCCATGAACCGTCGTACGACGCCGAGTTCGGCGAAGGCTCCCGCCAGGGCCCGTTCGTCACCGGTCTGCCGAGCGGCCTCGGCGGCGGTCCGGTGCAGCGCGACTGCCTGGTCCCAGGGGCCGGCCTGTCGCAGGAACGGTGCCATGGCGGCGGACAGCCGCACGACAAGTGAGTACAGCGCGAGGTCGTTCGCGCGCCGGACGCACGCCAGGATGTTGGGCCGTTCGGTCTCCAGCCAGCTCAGCGCCGCTGCGCGTGAGTCCATGGCCGATGTCTCGGCCTGAGGTGCCTCGTCCGGTGGGGACGGGGTTTCCGCACCGCCGCGTACCAAGTGGGCGTTGGCCGCGGTGAGGGCGGCCAGGTAGTAGGTGCCCACGCGGCGAACGGTCTCGACGGATTCCATGCTGTCTCCCTCGTCAGCCTGGCCAGTGGGACCGGAGAGACCGGTGCCGTGAGTAAGGCCGCGCGCGTAGTCACGCAGCAGGTCGTGCAGTCGGTAACGATCGCCGGGGTATTCATCGATCAGGTGGGCGTCATAGAGACCGTCGAGGTACTCACGGGCCACCGCCACCGGGACCCCGCCGATCGCCGCTCCGGTGAAAGTATCGAGGTCCGTGCCTGGGTAGGCCCCGAGCCGCCGGAAGAAGCGCCGGCGTTCGGTTGGGAGATCACGAATGGAGAGGTCGAATGTCGCGGCGACCGCACGCTCCCCGGCTCGCAGTTCCGACAGGCGGTCCCGGGCGACGACCAGTCGCTCACGCAGATCCTCGGCGTTCCAGGACGGGTGGTGACGCAGCCGTGCGGCAAGCAGCGACACACCGAGTGGCAGACATCCGCAGAGCTGGACCAACTCCCTGAGTACCTCGAGGTCGAGGGTCTCCGCCGGGCGAGCGCTGAGCCGCACGAAGAGATCCACCGCGTGGTCGGGGGAGAGAGCCCGCACCGGTAAGACGACTTCCTCGTCAGCCACGAGCCGTCTGCGACTGGTCACCAGAACGAGACAGTCGCCTCCACCGGGCAGGAGCGGTTCGTACTGTCGGTAACTGGCCGCGTTGTCGAGGATGAGCAGAGTCTTCCGGCCGGAAAGCCGACTGCGCCACATGGCGGCACGGGCCTCGGTGACGGCGCCCGTGTCGTCGCCGACCGGAATCTGCTGTGTGGGTACGCCAATGGCGGTGAGCAGCGAGGAAAGGGCCTCGTCGGACCGCACGGGGCTGCGGCCGGTGGTGTGGCCGTTGAGGTTCACGAACAGTTGCCCGTCCGGGAACCGGTCGGCGAGCAGGTGACCGGCGTGCACGGCGAAGGTCGTCTTTCCGACGCCGGGCATTCCGTCGATCACGTGTACCGGCAGGGTGTCACCGGCCTCCTGAGCGCCGCGGACGGAGCGCACCAGCGCGTCGAGTTCGGCCGTGCGGTCGGTGAACGCCGTGGTGTCGCGCGGTAGGGAACGCAGGACCAGCGCGGCGCCGGGCGCATGCGATCCGTTGCCCGGCGTGGCCCTGGGGTCCGGTGCGCTCCCTTGGCCGTCGAGCGTGGTGAGAAGCGTGGCAAGGCCGGCCGCGACGACACCCAGGAGCAGGAACGACGCCCACGGGTGCTGTTGTAATCGGCCCAATCCCAAAGGCCAGTGGTCCTGCTCGGACACCGCGTTCGTGACGAGTCCGGTGAGGAGCGTGGTTACCGTCCCGATGGTGGCGACGACGGCGATCACCAACCCCCTGCGGGACCTCATGACAGTTGTCCCGTCGGTGTGGACGCCCACGCACAGTCGGAAATAGGTGTTCCTTTGTTCTCACCAAACACTCGGTCAGCCCCCGCGATCGAATCCTCACCGAGGGTAATCGGAACAGCTCGATCGGTTCTTGGTCAAGACCGGCAGCCAGACATGTGCCGGCGGACGCCCGCCGGTGCGCGCCGGCCGTCAAGGGGTGAAAGGCGAGCCCTGCCCTTCGGCTATCCTGAGAGTTCGTATAAGTCAAGTTATTATAAGTCGAGTTATACATGCGCGCCGCCGGAGTGGAGCAGGCCTCTTCTCCAGCCCCTGGTTCCCGTGGCGCGAGCGCCCTACCGTGGCGTCATGAGTGATCACGCGGAGGTGCCCCTCGGGCCCGTGGGGGCGTTCGAACCCCCTTACTACGTCGCTGTGTTCAGCACCGTGCGGACCGCCGATCAGGACGGTTACCGCGAGACCGACGCACGCATGGAGGAGTTGGTGAGGGACGTCCCCGGGTTCCTGGGGATGGATCACGCGCAGACCCCGGGCGGGCTGGGCATCACCGTCGGGTACTTCCGCGACGCCGACGCGCTCGCCGCGTGGCGGCGCGACGCCGAGCACCGTGCGGCGCAGCGGCGGGGGAGGGAGCAGTGGTACGAGCGGTACACGCTGCACGTGGCGAAGGTGGAGCGGAGCCACGCGTTCGTCCGGCCGGAGGGGTGAGGCCCGTGGTCGGTGGGTGAGGGCCGTCCGGCGGGGTGGGTGGGCCGTCCGGCCCATGCGGCGGCGGAAGGGGAGCCGGGAGCATGGGTGGTGATCGGCAGGAGACCGCAGGCCGGGGAGGTGTCACTGGGCCCGTGTCCGGGTCCGCTTCCCGGGGTCACCGTCCGTTCCGGTCCGGTCTTCTCGTCTGCGGGGACCGGAACGGACGGGCGGGCTCCGCCGCCGGTCGCCGTCCGGGCCACCCGCCTGCCGCCCCGGACGGCCGTCCGCCCCGTCCCCGGCGCCGGTGCGTCCGTGCGCCGGCTGCCTCTGACGCACCGGGCCGCCCCGGGGGCGCGGCGGACTCACACGGGCCGGCGTCCCCCGGTCGGCCCGGGCGCCGCAAGTGGCGGAGTCCCTGCGGACCTTCCGCCACCGCCGAACCGTTCGCACCCCCGTTGTCAGACCCACCCCCTAGTGTCACGGCAAAGCCGATGCGGCCCCCGGGGCCGCCTGTTGAGGGGGAGTCGAGCCGTGCGCACACTGCCGAGGACCGAGGACGACTGGCCGCCCATCCTGGTGATCCGTACCGACTTCCGGGACGAGGAGGGGTGGCGGGGTGTGCGGGCCGCCCTGGACGTGCCGTGGGCCCTCGACGAGGACGACAGCGTCAAGGAGGAGGTCCTCTTCGTCGAGGATCCCGTGTGGGCGGACGCCGGGCCCGCCGAGATCCTCGACGCGCTCACCGCGCCGGGCGAGGGCGAGGGCGGGGAGCCGGCCGAGTGCGGCTGGAGGGTGGTCTTCCTCGCCGACCGTGCCGGCATGGACCACGAGAAGCCCTCGCTGCTCGCGGTGAGCACCGACCCGGACGAGGAGACGCCCTCTTTCCGCGTACTCGCCCGGGTCACCCCGCACGAGATGCACTGCAACCTGACGCTCGCCAACATGGACTTCTTCGAGTTCGAGGGGTGGGACGTGGAGGAGTTGGCGGAGTCGTCCTGAACCCCGCGCGGGTCACTTCCGGGACGCCGGCGGCCGGTACAGCTCGTACTCCGCGACGGTCTCGAAGCCCATCCGGGCGTACACCGGGGCTCCCAGGCCGCTGGCCTGCAACGTGCCGACGTGCAGTCCGCGCCGTCGGCCCTCCTCCAGCGCGGCGGCGGTGAGGGCCGCGCCGATGCCCCGGCGGCGGTGTTCCTCGGCCGTCGCCACGAGGTAGACGCCGGCCACGCCGTGGGCGTCGAACAGGAGCGAGGTGCCCACGGCCCGTCCGTCCTGGCGCGCGAGGAACCGCACCGCGCGGGGGTCCCGCGCCCACTCCTGCTCGAGGCCCACCACGGTGTCCACCAGCTCGGGCCCGACGCCGAAGGAGGGGCCGTAGGCCCGCACCCACGCGGCGCAGGTCCCGGGGTCGTCGCCCTCCAGCACCTCGATCTCCACTCCCGGCGGCGCCGGCACCTCGCTCACCCGGTCGAGCGACACGGCCATGACCGGCATGGCACCGACCCGTTCGAACCCGTGGCCGAGCAGCCGTTCGCCGGTGCCGGGCGCGCTGTCCGGCGCCACCCACCACATCCAGGGCACACCGGCCAGCTCCCGCCCGGCCCGGGCGAGGGCCTCCTCCGCCCGGTCGGCGTCCCGCAGCCGGATCACCGCGTTGAGCTGGGCGTGCGCGACACCGCTGCGGTAGTACGTGAGGTCGTTCTCGCCGCGGCCCTCGGCACCCCAAGAGAGCCAGTAGGCGCGGCAGTTCGCGAGCTGGGGGGCGATTTCGTCGATGCTCTTCACGGTCATGCCGGAAAGCTACCGGCCCGCCCGCGCCGCCTGCCGCCGCCCGCGCCGCGCACCGGCCGGGAGGGCACCGAACGGGATCAACTACCGTTTCGGTGGCGCGGAGGACGGCACCGGCGACGGGGCCGTGCACTCCGGCCCTCGCGGCCCTCCGGGGCCGTCCGACGACTGGACCCGACGACGCACGGAGGACCCATGGCCGCCCCCGCCCCTCGCCCCCGCCTGGACGCCTCGGCCCTCGACCGGGCCGCCGGTGTGCTGCTCGGCGCGGCCGCGGGCGACGCGCTCGGCGTGCCGTACGAGTTCCAGGCCACGCTCACCGAGGAGCAGCGGCCGGAGATGATCGGCGGCGGCCTCGGCCCGTACGAGCCCGGCGAGTACTCCGACGACACCCAGATGCAGGTGTGCATCGCCGAGGTCGCGGCCACCGGTGCCGACCTGCGGTCCCCCGAGGCGCTGGACGGCATCGCGGCGGGCTTCCAGCGGTGGCTGAGCGAGGGCGCCAGCGACGTCGGCGCGCAGACCCGCGCCGTGCTGCACGCCGCCGGCCGCACCCCCGGCACGCCCGGTGCCGCGCTGCGCGAGGCCGCCCGCGCCTTCACCGAGGCGAGGGAACAGAGCGCGGGCAACGGCTCGTTGATGCGCACCGGCGTCGTCGCCCTCGCCCACCTCGGCGACGCGGAGGCGATGGCCGAGGCGGCCACGGCGGTCGGCGCGCTCACCCACCCGGACCCCGACTGCGCCGACGCCTGCGTGCTGTGGTGCTCCGGCATCCGCACCGCCGTCCTGCACGGCACCTTCGACGGCGTGCGCGAGGGCCTCGCCCTGCTCCCCGCCGGGCGCCGGGAACGGTGGGCGGCGCTGCTGGACGAGGCGGAGGCGCATCCGCCGTACCACTTCTCCCACAACGGCTGGGTGGTGCACGCGCTGCAGGCCGCGTGGTCGGCGATCACCCGCACCCCCGTGCCCGGACCGGGCGACGAACAGGGGCGGCAGCCCTCGGCGCACCTGCGCCTCGCCCTGGAGGCGGCGGTACGGGCCGGCACGGACACCGACACGGTCGCGGCGATCGCGGGCGCGCTGCTCGGCGCGCGCTGGGGCCGCTCCGCCGTACCGGCCGAGTGGCGGGCCCTCGTCCACGGCTGGCCCGGCCTCGACGCCGACGCCCTGATCCGGTTGTCGGTGCGCACGGCACTGGGCGGCCGGGACGAGACGGAGGCGGAGGAGGCGCGCCCGGGCACCGCCGGCACGGACACGGGAACCGGCGGGGAGGGCGCCGCGAGCCCGAAGGACGGGGCCGCGCGCACCCCCGCCCCCTTCGTGGAGCGCAAGGACGCCCGCTCCCGCGTACGGGGACTGCTCCTCGGGCTCGCCCTCGGCGACACGCTCGGCTCCGCCCGGGGCACGCTGCCGGCGCACGACGTCCTGCGGGCCGGGGTCAGCACACAGCTCGCCTGCTTCACCGCCGAGGGCACGATCCGCGCCCTCGTCCGGGGCGAGCACAAGGGCGTCTGCCACCCGCCCTCGGTGCTGTGGCACGCGTACTGCCGCTGGGCGGCCCTGCAGGGACTGGAGACGGAGCGCATGAGGGAGCGCTGGGCGTCCGCGTCGGCCGGCCAGGCGTGGCCCGACGGCTGGCTGTCCCGGGTGCCCGCCCTGGCGCTGCGGCGCGGCACGGCACCGGCGACGGTGGCCGCGCTGTCCCAGGACCGGCAGGGCAGCACGGACCGGCCGACGACCTCCAGCCGGGGCTGCCACGCCCTCACCCGCACCCTGCCGCTGGCCGCCGTCGCCGCGGGCAAGGACCCGGCGTACTGGACGGAACGCGCGTACGAGGTGGCCGCCCTCACCCACGGCGACCGTGCCGCGTGGTCCGCCACGGCGCAGGCGGTCGTCCTGCTCGGGCACTGCCTGACGAGCACCCCGGCCGAGGGGCTCGCCTTCGGCCCGCACGGCCGGGGCGACCACGACGGCACCCAGGTGCGCGAGGCGCTGCGGGAAGGACTGCGGCTTCTGGAGGCGACCGCCTCCGATCCGACGAGGAGCCCCGACCCGACGAGGGCTCCCGACCCGACGAGGGCTCCCGACCCGGCGAGCGCCAGGGCCCGCGAGGCCCTCGACGCCGCCTTCCGGGAGGCGGCCGAGCACCCGGCGGACGCGCGCCGCCTCGCCCGGCTGGCCCCGGACGCCACCGCGCCCTCGGCACTGCTCGGAGCGGTGTACGTCGCCGCCTCGTTCCCGGAGCGGGCACGGCTCGGTGAGGCCCTCCGCTTCGCCGCCGGGGCACCGGACGGCGACTCGGTGGCCTGCGTGACCGGCGCCCTGCTGGGGGCCGTCCACGGCGCGGAGGCACTGCCGGTGGACCTGGTCGCCCGGCACGAACTGGCCTGGGTGCTCGACACGCTCGCCCACGACCTCGTCGCCCAGCTCGCCGACTCCCCGAGCGGCAGCGAGTACGTGCGGGGCTGGGACCCGCACTGGTGGGGCCGCTACCCGGGGTGGTGACCGCTGCCCGGGACGAACGGGCGCCGGAACGAGGGCCGTCGGCGGGACGCGCCCCGGGCCGGCGCCGGCCTCACCGCGAGCGGCGGTGTCTGGGGGGCGCCGACGTCACCTGGAGCGGCGGTACCGCGGACGGTGTGCGTCCCGCTCCGGCACGGTCTCCGGCGGGAAGGGCTCCGTCTCCTCGAACCCGAGGTCGGCATCGTCACCGAAATCCGGGGCGTGGAACGGGTCCGTGACCGGGGGCGGCGACGCCGCGGCGGAACCGCGGGGCGCCCCCTCGGGGGCGGAGAACAGCGAGGTCGAGTCGATGAGAGAGATTCCGTTCATGACCGGGGGAGAGAGCGTGAGGACGCGCGGAAGGACCCCGCGACGACCGGTGCCGCCGCGCGCGAGGAGCGCGCGCGGCAGGCCTAGAGCTTGTTGAGCTTGGCGTAGGGGCTGGGGATCCGCGCCTGCGTGGCGCCGAAGTCGACGAGAGCCGCGATCCCCTCCTCCATGCCGACGACCCGGCCGAGGCCGTACATGTCGTGCGTGACCCTGTCGCCCACGGCGAAGTGCTTGGGCGGCGGGGGAACCGGGGCCTTGAAGGGGCTCGTGGGCAGATGGCGTCTGGGAACCGCTGGCTTTGTCATCCCCTCCAGTATGCGCCCATCCGGGCCCGCCGGGGCGATCCCGGCGGCTCCGGATGCCGGCCGGCCGCCCCGCGGCCGCCTCCCGGCCGCTCCCCGTCCTCAACGAATGGTGGAGACCACCGGGTGGGCCGGGGCAGCCTGGCGTGGAGTGGAGAAATCCATCATTGGATGGATGACAGGAATCGGGACGGCTGAAAAACTCAAGCCAGAGTTTCGCATTCAAACACCTCTGCCACCGGCGAACAGGCAGCGCTCCGGCGGGGGCTTGAACACGGGTCTCCCCAATGGCGCGACACCGCTGACACGCTGGTCCGATTTCCGTTTCGCAGCAGACCGGGGGAGTGGCTTGCGCATCAATATTCTGGGGCCCGTTTTCGTCGACGCCGAGGGACAGACACACGCCATTCGCGCCAACAAGGTGCGGGCCATGCTCGCCACCCTCGCTCTGGAGGCGGGTCGGGCGGTGTCCAGCGAGGATCTCGTCGACGAACTGTGGTCCGGGCACGCCATAGGCAACACCCGCAACGCGTTGCAGGCGACGGCCACCAGGCTGCGCAGGGCGATCGAACCCGCCGCCCGCCGGCGCGGGGGCTCTGTGCTGCGCGGGGTGAACAACGGCTACCTCCTGGAGATGTCCCCGGAGCACGTGGACGGCAACAGGTTCCTCGAACTGGCCGCGCAGGGGGCCGCGCATCTGCCGGCCCGGCCCGAACGCGCCCTGGAACTGCTGCAGTCCGCCCTGGACCTCTGGCGCGGCCCCGCCCTCCTCGACGCGGGCGACGGCCTGCGGGTACGGGGCGCGGCGGCCCTCTTCGACGAACGCCGGCTCACCGTCCGCGAGGACCTGGCCAGCGCCCTGCTGTCGGTGGGCGACGAGGCCCGGGCGATCGCGGAACTGCGCCGGCTCGTCTCCCTCCACCCCCAACGGGAACGCTTCTGCGAACTGCTCATGGTCGCCCTCTACCGCACGGGCCGCCAGGGCGAGGCGCTGGACCTCTTCCGCTGGGCCAGACGGCGGCTCGACGAGGAACTGGGCATCCGGCCGGGCGCCCCGCTGCAGCGTCTGCACGCGGAGATCCTGGCCCAGGACCCGGTGCTGCGGCAGCGCGCGGCGGTCCTGCCGAGCCGGCGCGAACCGGCGGTGGTCCGCTAGTGCGCCGCGAGGAGAACCGCCCGGGGGACGGTCCGGCGGGCGGCCCGGCGGAGGGCGGCCCGGCGGCGCCCGAGGCCGTGGCGATCGTGGGGATCGGCGCGCTGTACCCCGGCGCCCGGGGCCCCGGACAGTTCTGGGAATTGATCGGCCGCGAAAAGCCGGGAAACCGCGGATTCCCGGGCCCGGACCGCACGGCTCGCGATTCCACGGCCGGCGATTTTTCTGCTCGCGCATCGGCGGTTCACGAATTCGCGGTGCGTGAGGGGGCGGGGCGCGACGCGGAAAGTGCCGATCTCCCGGATTCCGCCGAGGCGGAACGGCGTTCCGGGGCGCGCGGTGCGGGGACGCGGAACGCCGCGTCCCCGTCCCGGAACGCGACGGGGCGGGCATCCACTCGCCGTGAATCCACGGGCCGCGAACCCACGGACGGAGGGCTTCCGGGCGGGGGTTCTCCGGGCCCAGGTCTGCCGGACGGGGGTTCTCCGGGCCGGGCGGTCCCGCGCCGGGTCTTCCCGGAGGAGATCTTCCCCGACCGGCCCGGAACCCTGGACGACATCCTCGTCGACGTCGCCCGGTTCGGCATCCCGCCGGCCCAGGCGGGCGCCATGGCCCGCATGCAGCTCCTCATGCTCGAAGCGGCCCACCAGTGCCTCTCGGACGCCGGTCACCCCGAGCGCCCGCTGCCCGCCGCCCGGACGGACGTCGTCACCGGTACCTGCTTCGCGCTGGACCGCCAGCACGCCAACGCGACCCGGATCGAGGCCGGCCGCTACGCCCGCGAGGTCGAAAGGGCCGCCGTGGCACAGGGCGTCGACGCGGCCACGGCACGGGCGGCCGCCGAGGAACTGCGCGCGCGGGTGGCACGGCTCACGGGCGCCTCCCCGCACGACCGGGTGGGCGAGATGGCGAGCACCGTCCCCGCCCGCATCGCCACCGCCTTCCGTCTGCACGGCCGCACGCTCGCCGTCGAGGCGGCGGACGCGACGTCCTTCCTCGCCCTCGACCACGCGGTGCACAACCTGCGCCGGGGCGTGTCCGACGCGGTGCTCGTGGTCGCGGGACAGCAGTGGGAGAGCCCCGTCGTCACCGGGGGCCTGCGGGCCAAGGGGCGGTTCGCCGAGGGGGCGTGGGAGGCGTCGGAGCCCGGCGCCACCGGCACGGGCGAGGTGCCGGGCCGCGCCGGTGAGGGCGTCGGGGCCCTGCTGCTCAAGCGGCTCTCCACCGCCCTGCGGGACGGTGACCGGATCTACGCGGAGATCCTCGACTCACGCCTGCGTCACGACCCCCGCCCCGGAGCCTTCCGTCCCTCGCGCGACGCCGGGCTGCGCCGCTCGCTCGCCCGGGAGTCCCTGCGTGCCGCCGGGGCCGACCCGGCGTCGGTGACGCACGTGGAGTGCGTGGACTCGGCGGAGCGGACCGGGGGCGGGGTGCGGGACCGGCTCGGCGACACCTTCGCCAACGCCGGACTCGCCGCCGTCACCGGAGCCGCCCTCGCCCTGCACCACCGCCGGAACCCGGCCGGCGCCGGACAGCCGTCCGGGGAGGAACCGTCCGGGGAGGGCGGCGCGGCGCCGCGCCGGGCGGTGGTGCGCGGGTCCTCGCTCACCGGCACGGTCTGCCACCTCGTCCTCCAGGAGCACAGGAGGAACGAGGAGACGGCGGCACGCGCCCCCGGCGCCCCGCGGCCCGCCCACGCCCCCCGCCAGGGTCACACCCCCCGCACCCCGTCCTCCCTCCCCGAACCGATCGCCGTCGTCGCGCTGGCCGGCCGCTTCGCCGGGGCGGCCGACGCCGAGACCTTCTGGAAGGTGACCGCCTCCGGCGAGACCCGGATCGGCCCGGTCCCGGAGACCGTGCTCGAACGGGACCTCTACCACGCCCCGGGCGCCCTCAGCCTCACGCACAGCTACACCGACCAGGGCGGTCATGTGCCGGTGCCCGAAGGACCGTACGGCGACGCGCGGATCGTCCCGGTGCGGCGGGCGGCGATGGACGACACCCAGCGCCTCGCGCTCGCGGTGGCCGCCGAACTGTTCCAGGGACGCGGGGGGCCTGCGGCGCGTGCGGCGCGTCCGGCGGCCGGGCTCACGGGACGCGGGATCGTCGCGATCGGCACCAACCTCGGGCTGACACGGGAGCGCCGCGCCCATGCGCGGGCGGTCCTGCGCGCCTGGGACGGTGCGGTGGCGGACCTGACCGCCCTCGACGGCCTGTCCCCGGAGCGGAAGGCGGCCCTGCGGACGGCGCTCCGCGACACATGGCCGCCGACGGACGAGCCGACGTCACCCGCCGCCCTCGACGGCTGCCTCGCCGGCGGCGTCGCGGCCCTGCTGGCCAACGAGTACCGGCTCGACGCCGTGCCCCTCGGCGTCGAGGCGGCCTGCGCCTCCTCCCTCGCCGCCCTCGACGTCTGCGTCGGCGCCCTGCGCCAGGGAACCGCGGACTTCGCCGTCACCGGCGGGGTCGAACTGGCCTGCACCACACGTGACATGGTGCTCTGCTCGGCACTCGGACTGCTCTCGCACAGCCGCAACGCGCCCTTCGACCGGGAGGCCGACGGCTTCACCCCCGGCGACGGCTGCGGCCTCTTCCTGCTCAAGCGGTACGAGGACGCCCGCGCCGACGGCGACGAGATCCTCGGCCTCGTCCGCGGCATCGGCGCCTCCAACGACGCCAAGTCGCTGATCGCCCCCGACCTGGAGGGCCAGCTCCTGGCGATGCGAAGGGCGTTCGCGGAGGCGGACTTCGGACCGGCCGCGGTCGACTACCTGGAGGCCCACGGCACCGGCACCAAGGTCGGCGACCGGATCGAGATCGCCGCGGCGGGCCGGATGTACGGGAGCGAGCGGCGGGCCCGTCCGCTGCGCATCGGATCGGCGAAGTCGTTCTTCGGCCACACCTTCGCCGCCGCCGGGAGCGCCGGGCTGCTGCGCACGCTCCTCGCCATGCGGGCCGGGACCCTGCCGCCCAACGCCAACCTGCGCACCCTCAACCCGGCCCTCGGCCTCGACGCCGTCCCGGCCGTCGTCGACACCCGCCCCTCGCCGTGGACCCGGCAGCCCGGCCGGCCGCGGCGCGCGGCGGTCAGCTCCTTCGGCACCGGCGGCATCAACTACCACGTACTCGTCGAGGAACACCTGGACGGAGCCTCATGAACGGCGAAACGCCCCACCGCGAAGCGACGGGCCCCGACGCCTCCCTTCCCGGCACGCCCCTTCCCGGCACGCCCGTGCCCGACGTTCCCGGCTTCGGCGCCTCCGGCTTCGGCTTCGAGGGCGAGTGCGAGGAGATGTGCGCCACGGTCCTCGCCTTCGCCCGCCGCGAGCTCACCGCCCGGGGCGGGGCGGCGCACCCCGCCTTCGACGCCGGCGACTTCCGTCGGCGCTGGCGGCTGGCGGGCGCACAGGGCCTGGTGGGCGGCACGGTGCCGGTCGACTACGGCGGCAGCGGTCTGGACGCGGTCACCGCCTCCGCCGTCATGGAGGCACTCGGCCGTGGCACCGAGGACACCGGCTTCGCCTTCTCCGTCGCGGCCCATCTGTTCGCCTCGCTGATGCCGATCACCGAGTTCGGCACGGAGGAGCAGAAGCGCGCCTGGCTGCCCGCGCTCTGCTCGGGGGAGCGGATCGCGGCGCACGGCATCACCGAACCCGAGGCCGGGTCCGACGCACTCCGTCTGCGCACCCGCGCCGAACGCAAGGGCGACACGTACGTCCTCAACGGCGCCAAGTGCTTCACGACGAACGCGCCCGTCGCCGACGTCTTCCTCGTCCAGGCGGCGACCGAACCGGGCGGCGGCTTCTTCGGGCTGACGGCGTTCCTGGTCGAGGCCGGCACCCCGGGTCTCCGGGTCGGCGCCCCCTACGACAAGCTCGGCCTGCGCGGATCGCCCACGGCCGACGTCCACTTCGACGGCTGCGAGGTGCCGGCGAGCCAGGTGCTCGGCGCGGAGGGCGCGGGAGCCGCCGTGTTCTCCGCGTCGATGAAGTGGGAGCGCGTCTGCCTGTTCGCGGTCTACCTGGGCGCGATGCGCCGCGTCCTCGACTCCACGACGCGCTACGCCGGGGAGCGGGAGCAGTTCGGTTCGCCCATCGGCGGATTCCAGGCGGTCGGCCATCGGATCGTCGACATGACCCTGCGTCTGGAGGGCGCCCGGTCCCTGCTGTACCGGGCCGCGCGGGAGTTGGCGCGAGGCAGCGAGGACGAGATCGCGCCGGCTCTCGCCAAGCTCGCGGTGAGCGAGGCCGCCGTCCAACTCGGCCTGGACGCCGTGCAGATACGGGGCGGGCTGGGAATGGTCGCCGGGGAGGCGGAGGCCTTCCTGCGGGACGCCCTGCCCTCCCGGGTCTTCTCCGGCACCAACGACATCCAGAGGAACAACATCGCCCGGGCGCTGGGACTGGGCAGGGCGCCGGGCGGACGAGGCCGGCGGCCCGCCCCCTCGGCCTCCTCCCCGGCGTCCACGGCATCCGCCGCCCTCACCGCCCCCACCACCCCCACGGAAGGGAACACGCCTTGACGGTCATCATCCACCGCATCCAGCTCCTCGACTCGGTGGAACCCGAGCGGTTCGAGCGCTGGGTGCGGGAGGTCGACTACGCGGCCTGCCCCGAACTGCCCAGCGTGCTCGCCTTCGGTGTGCACCGGGTGGATGCCACCCCGGACACGGGTGCGGGAGGGCGCCCGCGCCCCGCGCACTACTTCGAGATCATCGAGGTGAGCAGCCCCGAGGACTTCGCGCGGGACATGGACAGTGCCCGTTTCCGGCGGCTGGAAGCGGATTTCGGCCGGATGGCGAAGGTCGTCGAGGAAGTGGCCGGGGAGCGGATCGGTGAGGGCTATCGGGCGCACGGGGATCGCGCGTAAGGACACCCGGCGAGGTTTCCGACAGTAAGTTGAAAGGCTTACTGAATTTGCGTCAGGACCCCGCCGGAACTCGCCAGAAGGCCGTCAGGAGGTTTTCCGCACCGGGACCTCCGCGTCCTGTCCAATGACGGAAATGAGGCCCGACTCGTAGGCGAAGGCAACCGCCTGGGCGCGCGTCCCCACCCCGAGCTTTCTCAGCAGATGGTGAACGTGGGACCGTACCGTCGCCGTGGTTATGGACATCTTCTCCGCTATCTCGACATTGGACTTCCCCTGGGCGAGCAGCACAATGACCTCGGATTCCCGGGGGGTCAGCGTGGCCAGCAGTCCCGTGGCGGGCGCGGGGGAGACGATGTCCGGGAGGAGGTGCAGGCTCGGCCGGGCCTCCTCCGGCATGACGATGGCCGCGCCGGCGCTGACCGTCCGCAGCACGTGGATCAGCTCGTCGGGCGAGGCGTCCGGACTCAGCACCGCCCTGACGCCGACCCGCAGGGCCTCGATGGAGCGGGGCGCGAACTCGGCCTTCGCGATGAGCACGACCTTCGTGCCCTCCGACAGCGCGGCGAGCTCCCGTTTGTGCTCCACGGTCAGCGCGGGGGAGACGACCACGAGCACGTCGGGGGTCTGCCGCGCGGCGGCCGCCGCGGACTCGATGCCGGTCGTGTTGCCGACCACGGTGATGTCGGCCTGCTGGTCGAGCAGCGCGCGCATCCCGGCGCCCAGGATCGCATCCTCGCAAGCCACGAGTACGCGAATTGTCACCGACTGCCTCCCGTGAGGTGGGACCGAGTGGGTGCAAGGGTGGTCGACCCGGCTCGGCCCGGAGTGTGCGTTGGTCGCAGATGCCCTCATCGGGCGATGGCAGGTTTTACCGACCAGGTGAACCGGCAGGCGGTCTTTTCCGGTTGTGACGGCTTGCGGTCCTGCAAAGTACGTGCCTCCCCCGAGAGGGCGCCGCAGCGCTCTTCCGACACTCCTTGCTGCCTGGGGCGACTGATTGTGTCAGTCGTCTGTGACCCACGCAATATTCCGTATAGGTCGCCTTCGTTCACGGGGGAGCGAAATCGAGCCACCGCGGATTGTCGAAGTACGTGGAATGGCCGGTGTTCGCGGCCCGGAAATCCTCAGACGCGTCGCAGCGCGTGGGACGGGGAACGCCGGTGGGAGGACGGGAACGCCGTGACCGCGTACCCGAGCCGGCTCAGGAAGAGGGCCCGCCCCGGCAACGCGAGCCGCCGCTCGCACGCGTCCCGTACGTCCTCGTGCTGGAGCAGGACGCTCACCGGATGCAGCACCAGCCCGGCGCGGGTCGCCGCCAGCCAGTAGCCGGCCAGGGCGGCACCGGCGCGCAGGACGGACCCGGCGTCGGGCGTCCGGCCGCCGAAGCCGCCGAAGTCCCCGGGGCCCGCCGGGTTCCCGGGGCGCCCGGAGCCGTCTGATCCGTCGGATCCGTCGAAGCACAGGGCGACGGCGGCGGGGGAGCGCCGTACCGCGGCGGCGAGTTGCCGGGCGAGGAACCGGTCGTAGCCCGCGTGACGCAGCAGCCGCATGGTGGCGGGCGCCAGCGCGGCCCGCATGCCCAGCCGGCGCGGTGGCGACAGCTCCCCGAAGAGCTGGCCGAGGGTGAAGCCGTCGCCGGCCCGCGCGGCCTCGGCCTCGTCGCGCCGGATGTACGCGTGTGTCTCCCGCCAGGCGGCGCGGTGGGCGAAGTCGCGTCCGCCGTGCCGGGCGACCAGCTCGGCGAGGGCGGCACGCTCGGGAGCGCCCACCAGGTGGCGTACGGCGACCGGGGCGCCCGGGGCCGGGTGCGCGCGGAGCAGCGCGGACTCGGTCGCGGAGGAGGCGAGTCGCGCCAGGACGCCGGGGTCGATCGCCTCGGGGCGGTACGGGCCCCGGTTGGTGTGCCGGGCGCCCACGGTCTCGCGCAGGGCGGCAAGGTCGCCCGGGGGAGCGGGCGCGGGCGAGAGCCGGAGGAGGCACAGCGGCTCCCAGGCGCGCGGCCACCGGTCGCCGCCGAACGGCGGTGCGCCGCCCGTCGCCCCCGGGCCGAGGAGGCGGACCCCGTCGGCCCGCCAGCCCTGGGCGGCCAGGGCGCGCGCCAGGATCTCCCCGTGGGAGCCGCAGCTCAGCAGCATCTCGGTGGCGTGGGCGGGCAGCGCGGTGAGTTCTCGCGCCCGGTCCAGAGCGAGGACCAGGTACTCGCTCCGGCGCGACGGGACGCGGCCGCTCCCGTCCGGCGTCCCGCCAAGCCTCCCGTCGGGCGCCCCGGCGGCCGTTCCCGCGGACCCCCCGCCCGGTGACACGGCCGCGCGGCCACCGGGTTCCCCCGCCGCGAGCAGTGCCGCCGCCGTGCGCCGGGTCGCCGCGTCGGTCGCCCAGCCGACGCCCCACGGCTGGCAGTTGTGCGAGGAGGGAGCGCGGGCGGCGATCGCGGCGGCCACCTGGAGGGCGTCGTGGAACGCCACCCCGCCCCGGCGCACCGGCAGGGGCGGCAGGGCCGCCGACGAGGCGGGCGAAGGGGAAGGCGAAGGGGAAGGCGAAGGGGAAGGGGAGGAAGAGGATGACGCGGATGCCGATGTCACTGGGCCGAACTCCTATCGCCACACCAACGCGACCGAATAGCCGTCGACTTCACGTGCCCAACTGTCGAACCGTGCCCCGTCGCCCCGGGGCACATGGCGTCCGAGACCCGGCCCCGCCCGCCACACGAAGCGGCCGTCGGCACGCCAGTCGGTCAGCTCGACCTCCCGGGGGTCGACGCGCAGGCCGAAGCCGAAGTGCTTGAGGACCGCCTCCTTGCACGTCCAGCGCAGGGCCGGGGGCATCGCCCGCAGCCCGGGGGACTCCGCGTCCCGCGCCGCGCCGGACGCCGGGGCGAGCAGTTCCGCGAGCGTCGGCGGCATCCGCCGGGTCAGTTCGACGTCGACGCCCACGGCACGCGGGCCGCACACCGCGAGGGCGAAGTCCACCGAGTGCGAGAGCCCGACCTCCACGGTCCCCCCTCCAGGCGCCCCGCCCTCCGCCGACGGCCCGGCGTCCGACCGGAGTTCGACCCTGGGGCGGCCGGCCCGCAGCCCCTCCGCCACGGCCCCGACGCGCACGTCACGCGTCCGGGTGCGCGCGCCGAAGTGCCGTGCGCGGTAGGCGCACACCCCGTGCTTGAGCGCGAGCCGCCCCGCCAGCCACTCCAAACGCCGCTTGGGGAGGGCGAGCCCCGCCGCCCGCGCCGCCTCGCTCGCGTCCAGGTGCCGGGACTCCAGGGCCGTGCGGGCCGCTTCGCCGAGCGTGCGCAGCCGGGCGATCGACACGACGGCGAGCGTCAGGGGCCCCCGCACATGGCACACGTACAGGGGCCGTGCCGGATCGAGGACGAGGCCCTCGTCGAGGCCCGCCACCGCGGCGCGGGCCGGGGGCGCCGTCACGCCGGGGCCCATGTCAGCGCTCCACGGGCGGCGGCAGCAGGAACGGGTAGGGGCGGCGCAGCACCTTGAAGTGCCACAGCCGGTCGGCGGTGCGCAGGCGCTGGATCAGCTCCCACATCCGGGCGTCGCCCCGGTAGTAGGCGGCGACCTCCTCCGCCGTGATCGGCTCGGCGAGGCGCCCGTTGGCCTGGTCGAGGAAGGCCGGGACCAGCGCGTCCAGCCGCTCCTTGTGGAGGTTGCCGAGGAAGTCCAGGAGGACACCGCGGGTCGCGTAGAACTTGTCGAAGATCGACCTGCTCATCGACAGCCGTACGGCGTCGCGCAGCACCCACGGCAGGGAGGTGAAGAAGAGCCGCACGTCGAGCTTCTCCCGGCCCCGGGCGTCCCGCATGAGGGGCGTGGTGATGTCCAGGTAGACCAGCTCACCGTCCACGTCGACCCAGTTGGAGGCCTGGGCGTCGAGCCCCAGGGTGGGGGACACGGTGGCGTCCACCTGGTCGAGGAAACGGGAGAAGAAGTCCTTGGCCCAGGTCTCGTCCTCGGTGTGCAGCAGCCGGGAGCACAGCCGACGCTCCGGCAGCTCGCGCTGTACGCAGTACGCCACGATCCGCCCGCCGGGGTGCGGCGCGTGCCACACCTCGGTGTCGGCGACGTTCAGTCCGCTGTCGGTGAGGCGGCGCAGATACTCGTCGAGACCCTCGCGATAGCGCGCGAAGCGCGCCCGGTCGGGGAAGACGGGCAGCCGCTTGCAGGCGTACGTGCCACCCTCGGTCCGCAGCCGGAGCACCAGGGTGACCTCGCCGTGGCCCAGGATGTCCAGGGCGCCGTCGTCGGCGGTGCGCAACGCCTCCCGCACCCGCTGTTCGAGACGGGTGAGCGCGTCGTGGGGAACCGTGAAGGGCATGGGTATCGGACCTTTGCGTCGGGGGACCCGGCGGGCGCGCGGACCCTTACGTCGTCGTGTCCGTCCCGGCGTCGAGGGGGACGGAGGAGGAGCCGGCCGCGGCGCGGCGGTGCACCACGATCAGATAGATGCCGGCGGCGAAGAACGCGGCGTCGAGCACGAGGATCTGCGGCACGCTGCCCACCAGGATCAGCACGAAGCAGACCAGCATGAGGAGTTGGCCGTAGAGCGCGGCGAGGACCAGTTCCCGGTTGCGGAGCAGGACCAGGCCGCTCACCACCATCGCGGCCGCGACGAACACGGTGACGCCCGTCGGGTGGCCGTCGAGCCAGTTCGTGAAGCCGCCGAGCACGGCGACGCCGTCGTTGGCCTCGGCCGCGTCGTCCAGGCGCTGCTCCACCGACTCGATCTCGGGGAAGAACTTGCCGATCCCCGCGACGATGTAGAGGACGCCGACGACGCGCTGCAGTATCAGGATTCTTTTCGTCACCTGTCGGATTCTTCCGGTGTCGGGGCCGGCCGGCCGGGGGGCTTTCCGGACAAGGTCCGGCGGGTGGTCACGCGGCCGTCAGGACCAGCACGGCGTTCTGCCCGCCGAAGCCGAAGGAGTTGCTGACCGCCGCCCGCACCTCCCGCCGGCGCGGGGCCCCGGAGACCACGTCCAGTTCGACGGCGGGGTCGATCCGCTCCAGGTTGGCCGTCGGGGGCACGGTCCCGTGCTCCAGGGTGAGGACGGTCAGCGCGGCCTCGATCGCGCCGGCCGCCCCGAGCGTGTGCCCGAGGACGCCCTTGGCGGAGGTCACGTCCGCGTCCTGGCCCAGGACCTTGCGCACCGCCCGCGCCTCGGCGGCGTCGTTGAGCGGGGTGGACGTGCCGTGGGCGTTGACGTGGTCGATCTCCCCGGGCAGGAGGTCCGCCGCCGCGAGCGCCGTCCGCAGGGCCCGGATCACCCCGCCGCCCTCCGGGTCCGGGGCGGTCATGTGGTGGGCGTCGGCCGAGGCCCCGTACCCGGCCACCCGCGCGCGGACCCGCGCGCCCCGGGCCCGGGCGTCCGCCTCCCGCTCCAGCACCAGCATTCCGCTGCCCTCGCCGATGACGAAGCCGTCGCGGCCGGCGTCGAAGGGCCGGGAGGCGGTCGCGGGCCGGTCCAGCCGTGCCGTGGACAGCGCGCCCATCTGCGCGAAACCGGTCACCATGAGGGGGCTCACGCCTGCCTCGCCGCCCCCCGCGAGCACGACGTCGCAGCTCCCCTCACGCAGGAGCTGCATCGCGGTGCCGATCGCGGTGGCGCCGGAGGCGCAGGCCGTCGCCGTGACGAGGTTGGGGCCCGTGGCGCCCAGGTCCATCGCCAGGTGCCCGGCGACCATGTTGGGCACCAGCATCGGGATCAGCAGCGCGGACACCGCGCCGGGCCCCTGCTCCAGCATCCGCCGGTGCTGGGCCTCCCAGGTGGCCACGCCCCCCAGGCCGCAGCCGACGACCACGCCCACCCGGGCACCGTCCCACGTCGCCGGGTCCAGACCGGAAGCGGCCACGGCCTCGCGCGCCGCGGTGAGCGAGAGCTGGATGAACCGGTCGTGGGTCAGCGAACTGCGCCGCCCCACGTGCTCGCGCGGCGAGAAGCCCGGGACCGTGCAGGAGATGTCCACGGGCAGCCCGGCCAGCCGCGGGTCACGGGCGGCCGTCGACGCCCCCGCGCACACCCCCTGCCACGTGGCCTCCGCGCCGATACCGGCGGCGGTGACCAGGCCGATCCCGGTGACGGCCACGGCGGGCGCGGTGCCCGCGGGGGGTGCGGTCATGACGAGGCCGTGGGGGCCGCGTGCCGTTCCAGGATCTCGGCGACCCGGCCGATGGTGTCGCCGGGCGAGGCCGCGTCGTCCTCGATCTGCACGCCGAACTCCGACTGGATCACCAGCAGCAGCTCCACCAGGAACAGGGAGTCCATGTCGAGTTCCTCGAACGTGGTGTCCGCGCCGATCTCCGCGCGGTCCACCTCGAAACGGTCGACGAGAAGGCCGACCAGCCTGTCGTACATCGCGCTCATGGGTGCGCCCCACCTTTCCCCAAGGCCCGCCCCGGCGGCCCGCCGGAAGCGGGAGCGGGACGAACGGGCGTTCGCGTGCCGGGTGTTCGCCGTACGAGTCTGTGCCGCCGGGCTGACCGCCCGCTGACCGATGACTGACGGCCCGCTGACCGGCCGGCGCCGCCGCATCCGGAACCGGGGCGTCACGGGCGGTACGCGCACGGCGACGGTCCCCCGCGTCAGCCATCGGTCAGTGGCCGGTCAGTCATCGGTCAGGCCGCCGGGCGAGACTCGGGCTCGGACAGCGGCCCGGACGGCGGTCCCGGGCGGCGGCCGCGAGGACGGCCGCTGCGACCCGCGGCCCGAGGGGCGAGGGGCGAGGGGCCGCGTGACGGCGGCTCGGGATCCGGCAGACGAGGAGCTCATGTGGTGGCACGTCGTACGGATACGGACGGCAGGCGCGCCGCCGTCGTGGCCGGCGTCGGCAGCTGTCTGCCGGCCCGGACCGTGCCCAACGAGGAGCTGGCCGCGCGGCTGGACACCTCCGACGCGTGGATCCGCTCGCGGACCGGCATCGCCCGGCGCCATGTCGCGGCCCCGGGCACGGCCACGTCCGACCTCGCCGTCGGCGCGGGCGCCCGGGCCCTGAAGTCCTCGGGCGAACCCGCCGTGGACGCCGTCCTCGTGGCGACGACCACCCCGGACCGCCCCTGCCCGGCGACCGCCCCGCTCGTGGCCGCCCGGCTGGGCATGACGGGAGCGGCCGCCCACGACGTCTCCGCCGTCTGCACCGGCTTCGTCTACGCGCTGGCGAGCGCGGCCGGCCTGATCCTCGCGGACGTGGCCGAACGCGTCCTCGTGATCGGCGCGGAGACCTTCTCCACCCTCCTCGACCCCGGCGACCGCTCCACCTCCGTGATCTTCGGGGACGGGGCCGGCGCCGTGGTCCTGCGCTCCGGCACCGCGGGCGAACCCGGCGCGCTCGGCCCCTTCGACCTGGGCAGCGACGGGGAGAGCGAGGCCCTCATCACCGTGCCCGCGGGCGGCTCGCGCCAGCGCCTGTCCGGGGTGCCGCCGCGCCCCGGCGAGGAGTTCTTCACCATGTCGGGCAAGGAGGTGTTCCGGCACGCGGTCCGCCGCATGACCGGCTCCGCGAAGGCGGTGCTCGCCCGGGCCGGCTGGACCGCCGAGGACGTGGACCACATGGTCGGCCACCAGGCCAATTCCCGTATCACCCAGCACGTCGCGGAGGGCATCGGCCTGCCCCCGCAGCGGTGCTTCAGCAACATCGCCGAGGTGGGGAACACGGCCGCCGCCTCCATCCCCCTCGCCCTCGACCAGGCACACGCCAAGGGAGTGCTGCGGCCGGGCCAACGGGTGCTGCTCACCGCGTTCGGCGGCGGGCTGACCTGGGGCTCGACGGTGCTGACCTGGCCGCGCCTCGACCCGTCCTGACGGGCCGCCCACCGAGAACGGGAGAGAGCAGCAGCGCAAGCCCCCACCCGCCCACGCGCCGCCCGAGCCGCAAGGCACCGGCCACGGCCACCGCCCCCGCCGTCGACCCGTGGCAACCCGACCGAGGGCTGCCGGACACACAGCCGAGGACGACCATGAGCACCCAGCAGTCAATCATCGACCACATCGCCGAGGCCTGGCTCGACGGCGACGCCGACGGGCTCGACGCACAGGTCCCCCTCGCCGAACTCAACATCGTCGACTCCGCCGAGATCTTCTCCCTCGTGCACTACCTCCAGGACCGCTTCCGGATCACCGTGCCGCTGCGGGAGATCGCCCCGGCCAACTTCCGCGACGTCGAGGCGATCGCGGCACTCGTCGAACGGCTCCGGGGCGAGAAGGAGGGCGCCCGATGACGAGCGCCACCGAGGACACGCGGGACCGGGAAGCCGTGCACCGGCGGATCGTGGACATCGTCGCCTCCCGCACGCTGTACGAGGAGTCCTACCTCCAGCCCGACAGCCACTTCGAGGCGGACCTCGGGATCGACTCGGTGATCCTCGAGTCCATCCTCGCCTCGGTCAACGAGGACTTCGCCCTGAGCCCGCCGCTCACCGGGGACCCCACGACGATCCGGGAACTCGTCGACGCCGTGCGGCGGGCCCGGGGGGACGGCGAGGAGGACGCGCGGGGGGACGTCCGGGACGAGACCTCGGCCGACGGGGCCGAGACCACGGCCGAGGGCGACGCGGCGGCCGAGGGCGACGCCGTGCTGGAGACGGTGCTCGCCGCCGCGCAACGGCACACCGCCTACGCCCGCCACCAGCTCCCCGTCGACGCCGACCTGGAGAGCGAACTCGGCATCGACTCCGTCCTCCTCGCCTCCGTCCTCGCCGACGCCTCCCGCGACCTCGGCCTCGCCCACGGCCTCGCCGACGGCCTGGCGGACTCCCCCGGCGCGAGCACGCTGCGCGGCCTCGCGGACGGACTGCGCGCGGCCCGGGACGCCGGCGGACCCGCGGCGCCTGCGGCCCCCGCCGCACAGGAGGCACCCTCCCCGCAGGCGGCCCCCGAGTGGGACGGCCGCTCGATGAAGGACTTCGTCGAGAAGCGCGATCCCGACCTGTTCGCCAAGACCCGGAGCTTCGCCCCCTACCTGCGGCGGCGGGAGGCCGAGCACCTCTACTGGTACGGCATGCCGCTGCGCTCCCGGTGCGGCAACAAGGCCGTCATCCTCGACGAACAGACCGGCCGCGAACGCGAGTTCCTCATGTTCGCCTCCAACAACTACCTCGGCCTCGCCAACCACCCCCGGGTGGTCGAGGCCGTCTGCGAGGCCACCCGCTCCTACGGGGCGACCCACACCGGCTCCCGCTTCATCGGCGGCACCAACGCCCTGCACAAGGAACTCGAACGCCGGCTCGCCGCCTTCAAGCAGCGCCCGGCCTGCATCGTCTATCCCGGCGGCTACGCGGCCAACCTGGGCACGATCTCCGCGCTGGTCAAGAGCTACGACACCCTCGTGGTCGACCGGCTCAACCACATGAGCATCGCCGACGGGGCCCGTCTCTCCGGCGGCATCCGCAAGATCTACCAGCACAACGACATGGCGGACCTGGAGCGCATCCTCAAGCGCGCCGACGACCGCTCCGGGGGCCGCCTGATCGTCGCCGACGGCGTGTTCAGCATGCACGGCGACCTCTGCGACCTGCCCGAGATCGTCCGCCTGGCCAAGGAGCACGACGCCCGCGTCATGATCGACGACGCCCACGCCACCGGCGTCCTGGGCGAACGCGGCACCGGCACCACCGAGCACTTCGGCCTCAAGGGCGAGGTCGACCTCGAACTCGGCACGATGAGCAAGGCGCTCGCGGGCATGGGCGGCTTCGTCGTCGGCGAGGAGGAGGTGATCGAGTACCTCCGCTACTACGCGAACTCCTACGTCTTCGCCGCCAACATCCCGGCCGGGGTGGCCGCGGGACTCATCGCGGCGATCGACGTCATCGAGTCGGAACCCGGACGGATCACCCGGCTGTGGGACAACATCCGTTTCCTGCGCGGCCAGTTGGCCGACGCCGGCTTCGACCTGGAGAACACCCGCAGCGCCATCCTGCCCCTCGTCGTCGGCGACGAGCGCAAGGCCATGGAGATGGGCCGCGCCGTGCGGGCCCGGGGGCTGTACTGCCAGACCGTGGTCTTCCCCGGGGTACCGCTCGGCGACGCCCGGCTGCGGGTCAGCGTCACCTCGGAGCACACGAGGGAGGACCTGGAGAACGCCGCCGGGATCTTCGTCGAGGCGGCCCGCGAGGTCGGCGTCCTGCCCTCGGCGGCGTGAGGCGGAGGCGACGGTGACACAGGCGGAGACGACACAGGCGGAGACGACGCACGCGGGGACGACGCACGCGCACACCGGGCGGGTCGCGGACGAGGAGGACCTCGCGCTCGTCCGGCTGCCCCGCCCCCTCCCCCCGGGGCGGGCGGCCCGCCCCGCCCTCGTGGGGGAGCGGACCGTGACCTACGGAGAGCTGAGCGGGACGGCCGACGCCGTGGCCGCGGCGCTCCTCGCCCTCGGCGCCGCGACCGGCGACCGCGTGGCCGTCTGGACGGACAAACGGCCCCGCTACGCCGAGGCGATCCTCGGCGCCCTCCGGGCCGGGTGCGCCTACGTCCCCCTGGACGGCGGCCAGCCGGCGAGCCGGGTCGCCACCGTCCTCGCCGACTGCGCACCGGTCGCCCTCCTCACCGACCGCCGGCACTGGGCCCTCCTGTCCGGTCTGCCCCTGCCGGGCTCGCTCCGGACGATCGTCCTCACGGAGGACACGGAGGACACGGAGGACACGGAGGACACGGAGGACACGGAGGACACGGAGGACACGGAGGCGGGTGTGGGCGCGGAGGCTGGTGTGGGCGCGGGCACGTCCACGGCCCCGGACCCGGGCACGTCCACGGCCCCGGCTCAGGCCCCGGACCCCGCGCAGGAGCCGTCGGCCGCCCCCGCCCCGCCCCCCACGGCCGTCCCCGTCCGCACCTGGGCGGAGTTCACCGCCGGACGGCGCCTCGCGCACGAGCCCACCCCGGGCCGCGACGACCTCGCCGCCCTCCTCTACACCTCCGGCTCGACCGGCACCCCCAAGGGCGTCCGCATCAGCTACCGCAATCTCGCCGCCTTCCTGCGGTGGGCGCGCTCCGAACTGCTCCCCGGCCCGGACGACGTCTTCGCCAACCACGCCTCGTTCAACTTCGACCTGTCCACCTTCGACCTGTTCGCCGCCCTGTCGGCCGGTGCCCGCGTCTGGATCGTCCCCGAGGACCAGGCCCGCGATCCCGGTGCCCTCGCCGCCGGCATCCGCGCGCACGGCGTCACGATCTGGTACTCCGTGCCCTCGGTGCTGCACCTGCTCACCGCCTCCGGCGCGCTCACGCCCGGGGTCGTGCGCACCCTGCGCCACGTCCTGTTCGCCGGGGAGGTCTTCCCGATCGGTCAACTGCGGTCCCTGGCCGCGCTGCTGCCGCCCGGCACGGAGCTGTACAACCTGTACGGCCCCACGGAGACCAACGTCTGCACCTACCACCGTGTCCGCCCCCAGGACCTGAACCGCACCGAACCCGTGCCGATCGGCCGCCCGGTCACCGGCGCCCGCGCGTTCCTCGTCGACGAGGACGGCCGCCCCCTCGACGGCCCGGACGCCCTCGGCGAACTGGTCGTGGAGGGCGACTGCGTCACCCCCGGCTACTGGGGCCGGGAGACCGGACCCGTCGCCGCGGACCACCGGCGGCACCGCCACGCCACCGGCGACCTCGTCGCCCGCGAGGGGGACGAACTGGTCTACCGGGGCCGCAAGGACCGCATGGTCAAGCTGTCCGGGTACCGCGTCGAACTGGGCGAGATCGAGGCCGCCGTGCTCCGGCACCCGGACGTCGCCGACGCGGCCGCCGTCCTCGACACGGCGGGCGGCGACCGCCGCATCGCCCTCTACTACACGCTGCGGACCCCCGGCCGGGGCCCCGGCCTCCTCGCGCTCAAGCGGCACTGCGCGCGGTACCTGCCCCGCTACATGCTCCCGCGGACCGCGACCCGCCTGGACGAACTGCCGCGCAACGCCAACGGCAAGACGGACTACCGCCTGCTGTCCGGGACGGCCGGCGCCGCCCGGCCCGCGCGGGCCCTGCCCGGAAGGTGACGGAGACGCACATGAACCAAGGCCCGACCGGCCCGTACGGGCGGGGCGCGGAACCGGCGACGGTTGCCGGGCTCCTGCGGCACCACCGCGAGCACCGCCCGGACGCCCTCGCCTACCGCTTCCTCACGGCCGCCGACGACGCGGGCCCGGACGGCGGCGAGTCGCTCACCTACCGGCAACTCGACCTGCGCGTCCGCGCGGTGGCCGCCCGCCTCCAGCGCGAGGACCTGACCGGGAAGCCGGTCCTGCTGCTGCACCCGCCGGGGCTCGACTACGTCACCGCCTTCCTCGGCTGCCTGTACGCGGGGGCCGTCGCCGTCCCCGCGTACCCGCCGGACACCCGGCGCTTCGGCCAGACCATGCCCCGCCTCGCCGCGATCGCCCGGGACGCGCGGGCCACACACGCCCTGACCACCCCGGAGATCTCCCGTTTCCTGGACGGCCGTCCCGAGGACCTCGCCGCGCTCGGCCTCGGCGGCCTGCGCCTGCTGGTGACCGGCGGCGCCGACACCACCGGCGCCGAGGAATGGCGGGACCCCGGCCCCGGCCGGCGGGGACCGGCGTTCCTCCAGTACACCTCGGGCTCGACCTCGTCCCCCAAGGGCGTCATGGTCGGCGACGACAACCTGCTGCACAACCTCCGCGCGATCCACCGCAGGCTGGAGCACGACGCCGGCTCCGGCATGGTCTCCTGGCTGCCGCCGTACCACGACATGGGCCTCATCGGAGGCATCCTCACCCCGCTGTACGGCGGTTTCCCGGCCCACCTGATGGCGCCCATGACCTTCGTCCGGCGCCCGCTGCTGTGGCTGGAGACCCTGTCCCGCACCCGCGCCTCCACCAGCGTCGCCCCCAACTTCGGCTTCGAGACCTGCGTCCGCAGGATCACCGAGGAGGAGAGCGAGGGGCTGGACCTCGGCCACTGGCGGCTCGCGCTGAACGGGGCCGAGCCGGTGCGCGCCGACACCCTGCGGCGCTTCACCGACCGCTTCGCCGCCCACGGCTTCCGGCAGGAGGCCCTCCTGCCCTGCTACGGCCTCGCCGAGGCCACCTTGATGGTGACCGGCGTCCGGGCCGACCGGGCCCCCGTCCTCGGCGCCTTCGCCACCCGCGACCTGGGCGCCGGCACCGTCCGGCCCGCCTCCGCCGCGGGGGACGGCCCGGCGACCGAGGTCGTCGGATGCGGTCCGCCGGTGGACGGCGTGGACGTCGCCCTCGTCGACCCGGACACCCGGCGAAGGATCACCGCGGGCGACCGCGTCGGGGAGATCTGGCTCTCCGGGGGCAGCGTCGCCCACGGCTACTGGCGCCGCCCCGACGCCACCGAGAAGACCTTCGGCGCCCGTATCGAGGGGGAGGAGGACACCCCCCGGCTCCGCACGGGCGACCTCGGCTTCCTGCGCGAGGGCGAGCTGTACGTCGTCGGCCGCACCAAGGACGTCGTCATCGTGCAGGGCCGCAACCACTACCCGCACGACATCGAGCTGACGGCGGAACGCACCGACCCCCGGCTGCGCACGGGCAGCGGCGCGGTCTTCTCCGTCGAGGTGGACGGCGCCGAGCGGATGGTCCTCGCCCACGAGGTCGAGGGCCGCCGCGTCGAGGACGCGCCCGCGCTGCTGGCCCGGCTGCGCACCGCCGTCGCCGAGGCGCACGAGGTCACCCCGCACGCCGTCCTCCTCCTCAGACGCTCGACGGCGCACAAGACGACCAGCGGCAAGATCCAGCGCCGGGCGTGCCGGAGGGACTTCCTCGACCTGGGGCTGACGGTGGTGGCGGCGAGCGTCACCCGGGACGAGGCGGCCCCCGCGGACACGGTGCCGGTCCCGGACGGGCTCGCCGGGCTGCCCGCCGAGCGCCGCAGGCAACGCGTGGTCGAGGCGGTCACCGAGACCCTGACCGGGATCGCCCCGGCGGACGACCCCCCGGACATCACCGGGTGGACGTTCGCCGAACTGGACCTCGACTACCCGGCGCTGCTGACCGCCGTGCGCGAGCTGGAGCGACGGCTCGGCGTGAGCGTCCCCTGCGGCGAACTGCTCGTCCGGCCACGGGTGGAGACGCTGCTCACCCTGTTCCTCGACGCGCACCGCCCCCCGGACACCCCGCCGGCGCCCGCCCCGGCCCCCACCGTGACGTACGGCCCCGAGGCGGTCGAGGAGTGGCTGGTCCGGCGCATCGGGGACCGTCTGGGGCTGCCGCCGGCGGCGGTCGACCCCACCCGCCCGCTGACCTCGCTCGGCCTGGACTCCCGGCAGGCCGTCGAGCTCGTGACCGAACTCGGCACGCTGACCGGCCGCCCCCTCACCACCGGCACGGTCTTCGAGCACCCGACGGTACGGGCGCTCGCCGGCCACGTCGGCACGGCATCCGAGGACTCCTCGGCCCGCACGGCATCCGAGGACTCCCCGGCCCCCGCGGCCCGCACGGCATCCGAGGACTCCTCGGCCCGCACGGCACCCGAGGGCTCCCCGGCCCCCGCGGCCCGCACGGCGGCCGTCCCGGTCCCGCCGCCCGCCCCGCCCGGCGCCGACGAGCCCGTCGCGGTCGTCGGGATCGGCTGCCGCTTCCCCGGCGCCCCCGACGCGGACGGCTTCTGGCGGCTCCTCGTGGACGGCCGCGACGCGATCACCGAGGTGCCCCGGGAGCGCTGGGACGCCACTCGGGTCGACGCCCCCGCGCACGGCGGATTCCTCGACGGCGTCGACGAGTTCGACGCCCGCCTCTTCGGCATGTCGGCACGCGAGGCCGCCCGCACCGACCCGCAGCAGCGGCTGCTCCTCGAAGTGGCCCGCCAGACCCTGGACGACGCCGGACTCGACCCGGCCCGCCTCGCCGGCACCGCCACCGGCGTCTTCGTCGGCATCAGCAGCCACGACTACTCGGCGCTGCAGATGTCCCGCCCCGAGGACATCGACGTGTACGCGGCCACCGGCAACGCCCACTCCGTCGCCGCCAACCGCCTTTCCTACACGCTCGACCTGCGCGGGCCCAGCCTCGCCCTCGACTCGGCCTGCTCCTCCTCCCTCCACGCCGTCCACCTCGCCTGCGAGAGCCTGCGCCGCGGGGAGTGCGACACGGCCCTCGCGGGCGGGGTCAACCTCATGCTCACCCCCGGCCTGTCCGTGGCCTTCGCGGCGGGCGGCATGCTCTCGCCGGACGGCCGCTGCCGCACCTTCGACGACTCGGCGAACGGGTACGTGCGCGGGGAGGGCGCGGGTCTCGTCCTGCTCAAGCCCCTCTCCCGGGCACTGGCCGAGGGCGACCGCGTCCACGCCGTGGTCCGGGGCTCCGCCACCGGCCACGGCGGCCGGAGCAACGGCCTGACGGCGCCGCGCGGTTCGGCCCAGCGGGCGGTCTGCGAACGCGCCCTGGACCGGGCCGGCCTCACCCCCGGCGAGATCCACTACGTGGAGGCGCACGGCACCGGGACGCCGCTCGGCGACCCCGTCGAGTGGGAGGCCCTGGCCGCCGTCTACGGCCGCGACCGGACGGCGGGGGAGCCCTGCCTCGTCGGGTCGGTCAAGACCAACATCGGGCACCTGGAGGCGGCCGCGGGCATCGCCGGACTGATCAAGGCGGCCCTCGTCGTACGCCACCGCCAGGTGCCGCCGACCCTGCACCTGCGCACCCCCAACCGCCACCTCGTGCCCGGCACGGCACTCGACGTCCCCACCCGGCTCACCGCGCTCCCGGAGCCCGCGCGGGCGGGCCTCGCCCGGGCCGCCGTCAGTTCCTTCGGGTTCGGCGGCGCCACCGCGCACCTCGTCCTCGAAAGCGCCCCCGAGCCGCCCCGGGACGACACCACCCCGCCCGAGCGCCCCGTGCACGCCCTGTGCCTCTCCGCCCACACCCCCACCGCCCTCACCACCCTGGCCACCCACTGGCGCACCCACCTCGCCGCCCACCCCGAGGCCGACCTCGCCGCCCTGTGCCGCACCGCCGACACCGGCCGCCCCCGCCTCGCCCACCGGGCCGTCCTCACCGGCGGCTCCGCCGGGGAACTGGACACCGCCCTCGACGCCCTGGTGCGCGGCGACACCTCGGCCGCCCTCGTCCGCGACCGCGTACGCACCGGCCCCGCGCCCAGGGTCGCCTTCCTGTTCAGCGGCCAGGGAACCCAGTACACCGGCATGGGCCGGGGCCTCTACGAGACCCACGGCGGCTTCGCCCGCACCCTCGACCGGGCCGACGCCGTCCTGCGCCCCCACCTCGGTCTGCCCCTGACGGACCTGCTCTTCGCCGACGGGGCCGGCGCGGAGCGGCTCGCCGGCACCCGTCACTGCCAACCCGCCCTGGTGGCCCTCGAACTGGCCCTCGCCGAGCTGTGGACGTCCCTCGGCGTACGGCCGGCCGCGGTGCTCGGCCACAGCATCGGGGCCTACGCCGCCGCCTGCGTGGCCGGGGTCATGCCGCTGGAGGACGCCCTGACCCTGGCGGCGGTCCGCGGCCGGCTCATGGACGAACAACCCGGCGAGGGCGCGATGCTCGCCTGCTCCGGACCCGCCGAGGTGATCCGCGCGGTGGCCGAGGGCTTCCCCACCCTCGCGGTGGCCGCCGTCAACGGCCCCGGCAGGCTCGTCCTGTCCGGCCCCCGGGAGGAGACCGACGCGGCCCGCGCCCTGCTCACCGAACGGGACGTCCTCGTACGGGAGCTGGCCGTCTCGCACGCCTTCCACTCCCCGCTGATGGCCGGCGCGGCCGAGCCGCTGCGCCGGGCGGCCCGCGCCGTGCGCTTCGCCGCCCCGCGCATCCCGTGGATCTCCGACGCCACCGGCGAGCCGGTCACCGGACGCATCGGTGGCGGGGAACTGGCGGAGCACCTGCTCGGCACGGTCCGCTTCGCCGAGGGCTTCGCGAGCCTGCTCCGCCTCGGCTGCGACGCGTTCGTCGAGATCGGCCCCCATCCCACCCTGCTCGGCCTGGCCCGCACGGCGACCCCGCCGGACCCCGGGCGCCCGCGACTGTGGCTCCCCTCGCTGCGCCGGGGCGGCCCCGGGCCGGCGGGCACGCGCGACTGGAACACCCTCCTGGGCTCCCTCGGCCGCCTCCACTGCGCCGGCGGCGAGGTGGACTGGGCGGAGCTCGACGAGGGGCACCGGCGCCCGCGCGTGCCCGTGCCGCACACGGTCCTGGAGCGCCGGTCCTACTGGTTCACCTCGCCCACGCAGGAGGCCCCGGCCGTGACACCCGCATCCGCCCCCCGGCCCACCGCCGCACCCGCACCCGCCCCCCGGCCCACCGCCGAGCCCGCCCCCGCACCGCAGCCCACCGCCGCACCCGCACCCGCCCCCGCCGATGCGGCCCCCGCACCGGGCCACCGTCCCGACGTGCTCGCGGACGTCCTCGCCCACGTCGCCCGGGTCTGCTCCTTCCCCGTCGACCAGATCGCCCCCGAGGCCCACCTCGGCCGGGACCTCGGCTTCGACTCCCTCATGCGCACCGAACTGGAACGGGCCCTCACCCGCGCCCACCCCGGGGTCCTGGAACGGCACCGGGAGACCCTGCCGGAGGACCCGACCGTCGGGCAGCTCGCGGACCTGCTCGCCGCGCAGGCCCCGCCACCGCCCCCGCCCTCCCGCACCGCCGCCGCCCCCGCGGCCACCGCACCCGCCGTCCCGCTCCCGGCCGCCCCTCACCCGGCGCCCGCGCCCCCCGTCCGCCAGGAACGGGAGTTCGAGGAGTGGGCCGAGTACGCCGAGCTCCAGGGCCGGCTGCGCCAGGCCCGCTCGGGCGGCGCCAACCCCTACGGCCGCGTCCACGAGGGGCACAACGCGGGCCGCGCCACCGTCGACGGCCGTCCCGTGCTGAACTTCGCCTCCTTCAACTACCTCGCGCTCTCCCACCACCCCCGGGTGCGCCGGGCCGCGCAGGAGGCGATCGACCGTTACGGCACCTCCAGTTCCGCGACGCCCCTGCTGTGCGGGGAGACCCCGCTGCACCACGAACTGGACGCCGAGATCGCCTCCTTCCTCGGCACCGAGGACGCCATCGTCTTCGCCGGGGGCCACGCCACCAACGTGGCCACCGTCGGCCACCTCCTCGGCCCCGACGACCTCGTCCTGCACGACGAGTGGATCCACGACAGCGCCGTGCGCGGCAGCATCCTGTCCGGCGCCCGCCGCCGGCCCTTCCCGCACAACGACTGGCGGGCCCTGGACGCCCTGCTGGACGCCCAGCGGGCCCGGCACCGCCGGGCACTCGTGCTGATCGAGGGCGCCTACAGCCAGGACGGCGACATCCCCGACCTGCGCCGCTTCATCGAGGTCAAGAAGCGGCACGGCGCGATGCTGATGATCGACGAGGCGCACTCGATCGGCGTGCTCGGCCGCACCGGCCGGGGCATCGGCGAGTACTTCGGCGTCGACCGGGGCGAGGTCGACCTGTGGATGGGCACCCTCAGCAAGGCCCTCGGCAGCCTCGGCGGCTACATCGCCGCCCGCCGCCCGCTCGTGGAGTACCTCAGGTTCACCGCCCCGCTGCACATCTTCAGCACCGGCATCTCACCGGCGAACACCGCCGCCGCGCTGGAGGCGATCCGCGTCGTCAAGGACGATCCGCGCCGCGTGGCCCGGCTGCGCCGCCTGGCCGAGCACTTCCGCGACGAGGCACGGGCCCGCGGCTTCGACATCGGAGTCTCCCGCGCCTCCGCCGTGATCCCCGTCGTCATCGGCGACTGGGAACGCACGATGGCGCTCTCCCACACCCTGCTGGAGCGAGGCGTGAACGTCATGCCCATCGGCTATCCGGCCGTCGCCCGCGACCAGTGCCGCCTGCGCTTCTTCGTCAACGCCGACCACACCGAAGAAGACCTGGACCATTCCCTCGACCTCCTGGGACGTGCCATGGCAGACCACACGACCACGACCGGCGCGAGCACCGGGACCTCCGGGGCGGCGGAAGGGGAGGAGACGCCGGCCGACACCGCCTCCGCACCCCAGGCCGCCCCCGCCCCCGTCCACGCCCCCGTCCACGAGGGCGGCCCGGACGTCCTGGTCGCGGGCGCGAGCGGCTTCATCGGCGGGCACCTGACCCGGCGGCTGGCCGAACACGGCCACCGCGTACGGGTCCTGGTGCGGGACGGCAGCGACCGCTCCGCCTTCGACGGGGCCGACGTCGAGATCGTCACCGGCGACCTCGGCGATGCCGACAGCCTGCGCCGCGCCGCGTCCGGCGTCCGCCACGTCTACAACTGCACCGGCATGTCCGCCGACTGGGGCGCCTGGGAGGACTTCCGGAGCGTCAACGTCGACGGCAGCCGCCGGCTCGCCGAGGCCGCCCACCACGCGGGCACCGTCGAACGCTTCCTGCACGTCAGCACCACCGACGTCTACGGCTACCCGGCCGTCCCCTGCGACGAGTCCACCCCGCCCCGGGACATCGGGCTGCCCTACAACCGCAGCAAGCTGCTCGGCGAGCGCGCCGTGCGCGAGACGGCCGAGCGGACCGGGCTCCCGCTCACCGTCGTCCGGCCGGTCTCCGTCTACGGGCCGCGCAGCAAGGACTTCGTCATCGAGATCGCGAGCCTCCTGGTGGCCCGGCAGATGGTGTACATCCGCCGGGGCGACGTCCCCGCCGGACTCGTCCACGTGGGCAACCTCGTCGACGGCATGATCGCCGCCTGCACCTCGGAGACCGCCGCCGGGCGGACGTACAACCTGCGCGACGCCGACCTGACGACCTGGCGCGAGTACGTCGAGGCACTGGCCCGGGGCCTCGGCGTCAAGGCGCCCGCCCTCAGCCTGCCGACCCCGCTCGCCCGCGGGGTGGCCACGGCCTCCGAGCGGCTCTACGGCGCCCTGCGGGTCAAGGCCCGCCCCGTGCTCACCCGGCACGCCGTCCACCTCTTCGACCGGGACCAGTCGTACCCGATCGACCGCGCCCGCGACGACTTCGGCTTCAAGAGCGAGATCGGCTTCCAGGAGGGCATGGACCTCACCCTGGCCTGGCTGAACTCGCCCGAGGGCCGCAGGCACGTGCCCCGCTGACCGGCCGCCGTCCGCGCCTCCCCGCAGGCCGCAGGCGTCCAGCAGCCCCCGCCCCCGCCCCGCCCACGAGAGGACCGACGTGCCCCTCACCCAGCGACCGCCGGGCCCCGCCACCACCCCGCGGCCCCCCGCCGCCGCATGGTTCCCCGGCCCCGGCCCCGGCCCCGGCCCCGGTTCCGGGCCCGGTGCCGCTCCCGCCCCCGCGCGCGGGACCGGGGCGGGGCCCCTGCGGCTGATCTGCGTCCCGTACGCGGGCGGCACCGCCTCCGTCTACCGGGGCTGGGAGACCGCACTGGACGCGGACGTGCGGGTCGTCCCCGTCGCCCTGCCCGGCCGGGGGCCGCGCCTGCGCGAACGGCCGTACTCCGCCATGCGCCCCCTGGCCCGCGACCTCGCCGAGGCCCTCGCCGACTGCGAACTCGCCCACGACTACGCCCTGTTCGGGCACAGCATGGGTGCCCTGCTCGCCTACGAGGTCGCCTGCGAGCTGCGGGCCCGGGGCCACGAGACCCCCCGGCACCTCTTCGTCTCCGGCAGTGCCGCCCCCCACCTCTACGGCGACCGCCGCGACCGCACCCTGTCCGACGCCGACCTGCGGCAGCTCGTCCAGGACCTCGGCGGCCTCGGTGACGACCCGGCCGTCGCCGGCGCCTACCTGGACCGGCGGCTCCCCGTGCTGCGCGCCGACCTCACCGTCTGCGAGGAGTACCGCTGGACGCCCCGGCCCCCGCTGGACTGCCCCATGACCGCCTTCTCGGCCACCCGCGACCCCCTCGCCACGCGCCCCGCCGTGGAGGCCTGGCGCGCGTACACCGCCGGCTCCCTCCTCCACCACCACCTGGACGGCGACCACTTCTTCCTCAACGGCCCCGCCCGTCCGGCCCTCCTGCGCGCACTCCGCGAGGAACTCGCCCGGCACACCGCACCCACGGCACCCACCGCACCCGCACCCAGGACACCCACCGCACCCGCACCCACGGCCCCTTGTGCCACCTCTCCCACTCCTCCGACCCCCGAGCACGCGAAGAGGGACTCCTCATGGATCTGCTGAGCCTGGCCCGCACCGTCAAGCACCGGGTGGAGGCACCCCTCACCGAGGCACTGTCCCTGGCGAGGATCGCCGCCGACCCGCGCAACCCGGTCCTCCTGACCCTGTCGACCGCGCTGGTCAACCCGCTCTACCGGGCCGCCTTCCTCGCCTCCGCCGCCGGCTCCGGCGTCCTCGGCTGCCTGGCCGTGCGCCCCTGCGACCTGGAGAGCCTCGCCGAGTACCTGGAGGTCCCCCAGGAGGACCGCCCCCGGCTGCGGGCCTGGCTCGACACCGGCGTCCGGCTCGGCGAACTCGGCACCCGCGAGGGCTGCTACCGGCTCAGGAGCCCCGCCGCACGCCTCCTCGCCCTGCCCGGCAACGACGCCGTCGCCGCCACCCTGGAGGAGATCCTCCGCTTCCACGTGCCGGTGCTCCTCGACGCGCCCCGCATGCTCACCACCGGCCGCCGCTACTCCCTCGCGGACCAGGACGGCACCGTCATCGCCCGCTCCTCCCTGGCCCTGCGCGCGATGGTCGAGGCCGCCCTCGACCGCACCCTCGACCGCGAGGGCCCCGTCCGCCTCCTCGAAGTCGGCTGCGGCACCGGCGCCTACGTGCGCCACGCCGCCGAGGCCAACCCCCGGCTCACCGCGCTCGCCGTCGACCTCCAGGAGGACGTCGCCGCGCGGGCCGCCGACAACATGGCGGCCTGGGGCCTCGCCGACCGCGTGGAGACCCGGCAGGGCGACCTGCGCACGCTGGACCTGCAACCGCAGTTCGACCTGGTCACCCTGCACAACAACATCTACTACTTCCCCGAGGAGGAGCGCGTACAGGCGCTGCGCCGGGCCCGCGCCCTGCTCGCCCCCGGCGGCCGCCTGCTGCTCACCACCTCCTGCCGGGAGGGCGGCAACGCCGGCCTCGACGTGCTCAACCTCTGGTTCACCTACGCCGACTTCGGTGGCCCGCTGCCCCGGGCGGAGGAACTGACCGCACAGCTGGAGGAGGCCGGCTTCACCGACGTACGGGCCACCCGCCTCGTCCCCGGCCAGCCGTTCCGCGCTTTCACCGGCACCAGCGACGGCACCCCGGTGACGGACACCCCCGTGACCGAGGCCGCCGCCGGCATCAGCCGCACCACTGCCGCGCGCGCCGCCGCCCCGTCCGCCCAGAGCCTCTGACAGGGCTGATCAGGCCAGGAGACCCCCTGATGGAAACCCGCACCGACAGCTCCCGCACCGACGGCCCCCGGTCCGGCGGTGCCCGGGCCGCCTCCCGCCCCGCCCGGCCGGCCCCGCACGCGGACCTCGTGCTCGCCCTCGGCCAGGGCCGCGCCACCGTCGAGACGGCCGGGGGCAAGGCCGCCCGGCTGGACGAGATGACCGCGGCCGGCCTCCCGGTCCCGCCCGCCTTCTGCCTCACCACCGGCCTGTTCGACCTCTTCCTCCGCGAGACCGGCCTGGCCGCCGAACTCCGCGCAGCCGAGGCCCGCGGAGCCGACAGCGGCACCCTCCGCGACCTCGTCCTCTCCCGCGAGATCCCCGAGGCCCTCGCCCGGACCGTCCTCGCCGCCTACGAGGAACTCGGCCGCCCCCGCGTCGCCGTCCGCTCCTCCGCCTGCCGCGAGGACTCCGCGGCGCAGTCCTTCGCCGGACAGCACGACACCGTCCTCGACGTCTCCGGAGAGGAGGCACTGCTCGCGGCGGTCAGGACCTGCTGGGCCTCGCTCTGGTCCGACCGTGCGGCCGCCTACCGCGAGAACGGCGCGGCCGGCTCCATCGCGGTGGTCGTGCAGGAGATGGTCCACGCCGACGTCAGCGGCGTGCTGTTCACCGTCGACCCGGTCGGCGGCCGCCCCCACCGCCTCGTCGTCGAGGCCTGCTGCGGCCTGGGGGAGGGGCTGGTCTCCGGACGGGTCTCCAGCGACTTCTTCGCGATCGACGACCGCACCCTCGAGGTCGTCGAGGAACGCGTCCGCTACAAGGTCACCAAGTGCGCCTCCGTCACCCCCGGCACCATCGGCATGACCAAGGTCGACGCCGCCGACCGCGACGCCCCCTGCCTCACCGGCGAGCAGCTCACCGCCCTCGCCCGGCTCGCCCTCGACGTGCGCGCCCACTACGGCACCGAGCAGGACATCGAGTGGGCCCTGCGGGACGGCGTGCTGCACCTGCTCCAGACCCGGCCCATCACCACCCGCCCCCGGGACACCCCCCGCGAGGAGCCCCACAGCCCCTACGTCTCACCCCAGCCGGACCCGGTGCGCAAGGGCACCCTGTGGTCCCGCATGGACATCGGCGAGATCTTCGTCGGACTGATGTCCCCCCTCGGCCTCAGCTTCGCCCGCTACTACCAGCAGCACGTCCACCGCGACTGCGCCGCCGCCCTCGGCGTCCGCGACACCGGCGACGTCGGCCTGCACATGGGCTACCTCCAGGGCCACGTCTACCTCAACATCTCCTACACCGCCCACCTGCTCGGCCAGT
Source organism: Streptomyces griseoaurantiacus (assembly GCA_014656015.1). Classification (GTDB taxonomy): domain Bacteria; phylum Actinomycetota; class Actinomycetes; order Streptomycetales; family Streptomycetaceae; genus Streptomyces; species Streptomyces griseoaurantiacus. The sequence continues at coordinate 50,092 of BNBP01000046.1, forward strand.
GCCTGCCCACCCGCGACCAGCGGCACTTCACCAGCCGCTTCGTCAGCGAGGAGGCGGATCTCTCCACCTACGAGAACCCCTTCGGCACCTTCCCCGGCGGCCTGGAGGACCTGCTGTCCACCCTGCACTGGGTGCGCTCCACGGCCACCGAGATGCTGACCATGAAGCACCGCGCCGAGGAGATGGTCACCAGCCGCCTCTACGAGTTCGACCGGGCCCGGCGGCTGGACCTCACCCGCATGAGCCGCCGCGAACTGCACGCCGAACTCGCCCGCTACCTCGACTTCTTCCACGACGCCCACGTCGGCTACATGCCGTACTACATCAACGCCTTCGGCTTCTACGGCGTCCTGACCGAACTGTGCGGCAAGTGGCTCGGGGCCGAGGGCGCCAACCTCCAGAACCGCCTGAAGACCGACATGTCCAGCCTGCGGACCGTCGCCTCCGCCCAGGAGATCTGGAAGGTCGCCCAGGCCGCCAAGGCCCGCCCCCGCGTCATGGCGCTCATCGCGGACACCCCGCTGGAGGAGATCGCGGACCGCCTGCGCGCCGACGCCGAGGGCCGCGCCTTCTGGCAGGCCGAGATGGAACCCTTCCTGCGCGCCAACGGCACCCGCAGCCGCCAGGAGATGGAACTCACCCACCCCCGCTGGATCGACGACCCCTCCTACCTCTTCCAGATGATCCGCCGCTACGCCGCCGACGGCCTCACCGCCGAGGACATCATGGGCCGCAGCCGCGCCCGCGCCGAGGGCGACGTCCTGGCCGCCGTACGCGCCCTGCCGCTGCCCCGGCGTCGCACGCTGGAGACGGTCATCTCGCTCTACCAGCTCTGCAGCGAGCTGCGCGAGACCACCCGCATGTCGATGGTCACCTCGATCTGGCTGGTCAGGAACGTGGTCTACGAGGTCGGCCGGCGGCTGGTCGCCGAGGGCGTGCTGCACTCACCGGACGAGGTGGCGTACCTCGACTTCGAGGAGGTCCGCGCCTACCTGGCCGGCACCCGCCCGGCCCGCGATGCCTTCCCCCGCACGGCGCTGGACGAGCGCCGGCGCCTGCACGACTACCACAACCGGCTGCCCGAGCCGCCCCTGACGTTCATCGGCGAGCACGACCCCACGCGCCCGGCCCGGCGCGGAGCGGCCGCGGCCGAGGGCGCCCGCCTGGAGGGGCTGGGCTCCAGCCCGGGCCGGGTCGTCGGCCGGGCCCGCATCGTGGAGGACCTGGTCTGGCAGGCCGACGAGTTCCAGCCCGGCGAGATCCTCGTGACCCGCTACACCGACGCCTCCTGGACCCCGCTGTTCGCCATCGCCGGGGGAGTGGTCACGGACATCGGCTCGATGCTCTCCCACAGCTCCATCGTGTCCCGCGAGTTCAACGTGCCCTCCGTCGTCAACACCAAGGACGCCACCCAGCGCCTGCGCACCGGCGACACGGTGGTGGTCGACGGGGACACGGGCGTCGTCGAGGTCGTCGAGACCGCCGGGGCCGACGAGGTCGCACAGACCACCGAGGCGGCGTCGCAGGACCCGGCCGACTGAGCGCGCGGTGCCCGTCCGTCCACCAGCACACCGCGCCCGGTCCGACCCGGCGCGGTGACGAGAGGAGAACAGCCGGATGATCCCCAACCAGTGGTACCCGATCCTTCAGACCAGCGAGATCCAGCGCGAGAAACCCACCGGCGTCCGCCGCATGGGCGAGGAACTCGTCCTGTGGCGCGACCTCGACGGCACCCTCGTGTGCCAGACCGCCCGCTGCCCCCACAAGGGCGCCAACATCGGCGACGGCCGCCTGAAGGGCAACACCGTCGAATGCCCGTACCACGGCTTCCGCTTCGACGCCGAGGGCACCTGCAAGGTCGTGCCCGCGCTCGGCGCCGGCGCCCGCATCCCCGCCTCGCTCAAGCTGCGCACCTACCCGGTGCGCGAACAGCACGGGCTGGTCTGGCTGTGGTGGGGGGAGGAGCGCGAGCACCTCCCGGCGATCGAACTCCCCGCCGAACTCGTCGGCAACTCCCGTCCGTACGAGACGATCTCGTGGACCCGGCCCCTGCACTACACCCGCTACATCGAAAGCCTGCTCGAGTTCTACCACGTGACCTTCGTCCACCGGGACCACTGGACGAACAACATCGACTACACGTTCATGTACGGCACCGCGCGCAGGTTCTGGACGGACGGCCGCGACCGCTACCTCGCCGCCAACAAGATCGTCAACCACGAGGTCGAGGTGGACGGCACCACCATCCGCTCCACCTTCGACCAGTGCGAGGAGGCCGACCCGGAGAACACCTCCCACTTCCACCTGATCTACCAGGCCCCGGGCCTCACCCACGTCAAGACCGGACTGCTGGAGATCACCACCTGGCTCACCCCGATCGACGAGGAGAACACCCTCGCCATCATGCGGCTCTACGAGTACCCGATGCTCCGGGCCATGGTCCCCTTCAAGCCGCTGCGCCCCTGGGTGCTGCGGGCCTCGCTGCTCATGGAGCGACTCGTCCAGGACCCGCAGGACGTCGGCATCATGCTCCGCCAGGAGCCCAAGGTCAGCGAGCGGGGAGTCAACAAGTTCATCGCGGTCGACGAGATGAACGCCAAGTTCCTCCAGATGCGCGACCGCCTCAAGGCCGAGGCCGCCGCCCACGCGGACGCACCCGAGGAGACCCCGGCCCCGGCCGCGCCCAACGGCAAGGCCGCGGGAGCGGGCGGCAAGAGCACGGGCGCGGGCGGCAAGGGCGCCACGACCGCCCGGGGCAGGCGCACCGCCAAGACCGAGCCCCGCACCGACGACCTGGCCGAGGCCCGCCCGTAGACACCCGCACACCACCCACCGAGAGGAAGGGGAGCGCCCTCATGGCAGAGGCCGAGCCCGAGGACCGGACGAGCCCCCGCGACCTGCTCATGGAGACGGTCGCCCAGGCCATGCTCACCCTCGCCCGGGGCCGCGACGTCCTCGACCGCTGCCTCGACGGGAGCCAGGGCGTCGACGACTTCGGCTACGACCCCGAACTCACCGACGACCTGCTCCTGCCACCCCTGCGAGGGCTCTACGAGAAGTACTTCCGGGTCGACGTCGAGGGCCTGGAGCACGTCCCGGCCGAGGGCGGCGCCCTCGTCGTCGCCAACCACTCCGGCACCCTGCCGCTGGACGCCCTGATGCTCCAGGTCGCCCTGCGCGACCACCACCCCGCCCACCGGGCACTCCGACTGCTCGCCGCCGACCTGGTCTTCCGACTGCCGGTGCTGCGCACCCTGGCCCGCAAGGCCGGCCACACCGCCGCCCACATGGACGGCGCGCTGCGGCTGCTGGAACGCGGCGAGCTGGTCGGCGTCATGCCCGAGGGCTACAAGGGGCTCGGCAAGCCCTTCGCCGAACGGTACCGGCTGCGCCCCTTCGGCCGCGGCGGCTTCGCCGCGGTGGCGCTGCGCACGGGGAGCCCTCTCGTGCCCTGCTCCATCGTCGGCGCCGAGGAGATCTACCCGATGCTCGCGGACGCCCGCCCGCTCGCCCGGCGCCTGAGCCTGCCGTACTTCCCGATCACCCCGGCGTTCCCGCTGCTGGGGCCGCTGGGCGCGGTGCCGCTGCCGACCAAGTGGACCATCCGCTTCGGCGAACCGATCCCCACCGACCACTACTCGGCGGAGACCCTCCAGGACCCGATGTTCGTCCACAAGCTCTCGGACCAGGTCCGCGACACCATCCAGGAGACGCTGACGGAGATGGTGCGCGGACGGAACGGCCTCTTCGGCTAGGTGTACTGACCCGTGAGGTTGGGGACGCGGCTGGCGGGTGGTTGGCCCTCGAGCGCGGTGTGTCCGCGGTGGTGATTGTAGGTGTGGAGCCAGGCGGTGTAGGCGTCGCGTCGCTCGGC
>BNBP01000047.1 GCA_014656015.1 Streptomyces griseoaurantiacus
CAGCTCCACGAACGTCGGGTCACCGGAAAGATCCGTGCGCATCACCAGCGTGTTCACGAAGAACCCGACCAACTCGTCCAAAGCCTCGTCCGTACGCCCCGCCACCGGCGTACCCACCGGAATATCGCAGCCCGCACCCATCCGGGACAACAGCACCGCAAGCGAGGCCTGCAGCACCATGAACACCGTCACACCCTCGACACGCGCCAACTCCGCGACCCGGGCATGGACCTCCGCCGGAACACGGACCTCCACCCGCCCACCACGATGCGAGGCCACCGCCGGACGCGGACGATCGAACGGCAACGCCAACTCCTGCGGCACCCCGTCCAAAGCCTTCCGCCAGAACGCCAACTGCTCACTCAGAACACTCCCCGGATCACCCTCCTCACCCAGCAACTCCCGCTGCCACAACGTGTAATCCGCGTACTGCACCACCAACGGAGCCCACCCCGGCACACCACCCGCCACACGCGCCCGATACGCCACCGACACATCCCGCGCCAACGGCCCCATCGACCAACCATCACCCGCGATGTGATGCACCACCATCAGCAGCACGTGCTCATCCGGCGCCACCCTCAACAACCACGCCCGCAGGGGCATCTCCGCCGCCAGATCAAAGGCACGCACCGCCAACTCCGCGACAGCCCGCTCCACACCCGAACGCTCCACAACGGTCACCGGCAACTCGAAAGACTCGGGCGCAGGAAGAATCCGCTGCCGGGGAACACCCGCATCGGCAGTGAAGACCGTCCGCAAGACTTCGTGGCGGCCCACCACGTCGGCCAACGCCGAACGCAACGCCTCCACCTCCAGCACACCGGTCAACCGCACAGCCACCGGAATGTTGTAGGTCGCCGACGGCCCCTCCAACTCCCCCAGGAACCACAGCCGCTGCTGGGCGAACGACAAGGGCATGCGCTCCGCGCGCTCGACCCGCACGAGCGGGCGCCTTCGTGCCGTGGACGTCGTCAGCCGGCTCACCAGAACGGCAGGGGTGGGCGCCTCGAAGACCGCGCGGACGGGCACCTCGGCCCCGAAGACCGAACGGATACGGCTCACCAGCCGGGTCGCCAGCAGCGAATGACCGCCGAGCTCGAAGAAGTTGTCGTCCACGCCGACCGCGGGCAGACCCAGCACCTCGGCGAACACCGCGCACAGCAGTTCCTCCTGGACCGTCGCCGGTCCCCGGCCGTCGCCGGACGCGCGGTACTCCGGGGCGGGCAGGGCCGCACGGTCGAGCTTTCCGTTCACCGTCAACGGCAGCGCGTCGAGGACCACCAGGGCCGAGGGCACCATGTACTCCGGCAGCACGGAGCCGAGGTGGGCGCGCAGGGCCACGGTGTCGACGCCGCCGGGGTTGCCGGTGGCGGACACGATGTAGGCGACCAGTCGACGGTCGCCGGGGCGGTCCTCGCGCACCACCACCGCCGACCGTGCGACGGCGGGGTGGGTGGCAAGCGCGGCCTCGACCTCGCCCAGCTCGATCCGGAAACCACGGATCTTCACCTGGTCGTCGGTACGCCCGAGGTACTCCAGCTCCCCGTCCGCGTTCCAGCGGGCCAGGTCACCCGTGCGGTACATCCGCTCACCCGGACCGCCGTACGGGTTCGCCACGAACCGCTCCGCCGTCAGTCCCGGCCGGTCCAGGTAGCCGCGCGCGAGCTGGGCACCGGCGAGGTACAACTCACCGGCAACCCCCGGCGGTACCGGCCGCAGCCCCGCGTCCAGGACGAGGACTCCCGTGTGCGGTGCGGGCCGGCCGATGGGGACGCCGCCCGTCGTGTCCGGCTCCCCGGGGCCGAGGGTGAAGGTGACGCACCCGACGGCCGCCTCGGTGGGGCCGTACTCGTTGGTGACGAGGACGTCCGGGTGCGCGGACCGCCACCGGGTGAGCTGCTCGCCCGTGAGGTGCTCCCCGCCGACGACGAGGTCTCCCCGTTCGAACGCCCCGGTGGGCTCCTCGGCCAGCAGGCCGAGGTGACTCGGGGTCACCTTGAGGAAGGTGGGCGCCGGCCCGGCGGGAAGCCCTTCCCGGAGGTCCGCGATGCGCAGTGTGCCGCCCGCGAGCAGGGTGCCGTACAGGGGGGTGACGGTCAGGTCGAAGGCGGCCGAGGAGTGCAGCACCGTCCGCCCGCCCAGGCCGGGGTAGGCGCGGACGGCCCAGTCCAGGTAGTGGGTGACCGCCGCGTGGCTCACCACGACGCCCTTGGGACGTCCGGTGGAGCCGGAGGTGTAGATGACGTAGGCGGGGTGGTCGGGCAGGAGGGCCGCTCCCCGCTCCTCCTGCGTGAGGTTGCCCGCGCCCTGGGCGGCCAGGACGTGCGCGGTCTCGGTCGCGTCGGTCACGAGGCGTGCCACGCCCTCGTCCACCGTGTAGGAGAGGGCCCGGTGGGTGACCAGCAGCTCGACCCCGGCGTCCCGCAGCATGTGTCCGACGCGGTCGGCGGGGTGGGCCGGGTCGACGGGCACGTAGGCGGCCCCGGTCTTGATCACCGCGAGGAGTGCGACGACGAGATCGGCGGAGCGGTCCATGAGCACCGCCACGCGTGCCTCCGGCCGGGCTCCCCTGTCCACGAGGGCGCGGGCGAGCCGGTTGGCGCGCGCGTTCATCTCGGCGTAGGTCAGCCCGCTGTCGTCGTGGACGAGCGCGGTCGCGTCCGGGGTGCGTGCGACCTGCGCCTCGATGAGGTCGACCAGCGTGGTGGGCGCCGGCGCGGGGGTGGCGTCCTCGCTCGGCCTCGGCAGGAGCCGCTCCCGCTCGCCGGGCTGCAGGACGTCGACCCGGGTGACGGGCACCGACGGGTCGGCGACCACCGCCCGAAGGACGAGGACGAAGCGCCGCACGACGGCCTCGGCGCTCGCGTGGTCGAACAGGTCCTTGGCGTAGGTGAGCGATCCGGCCAGACCGGCCGCCGTGCCGTCCTCGGCGGTCCGCTCGGCGATCTGGAGGTCCAGGTCGAACTTGGCGGGCAGGGGGCCCGCGGGCAGCGTCTCGACGTGCAGTCCGGGCAGGTCGAGCCGGGCCGCTGCGGTGTTCTGGAGGGTGAGCATGACCTGGAACAGCGGGTGGCGGGCCATCGACCGGGCGGGGGCGAGGTCCTCCACCAGCCGCTCGAAGGGCACGTCCTGGTGGGTGTAGGCGGCGAGGTCCGTCTCGCGGGTCCTGGCCAGCAGCTGCGCGAAGGTCGGGGCGCCGGACAGGTCCGAGCGCAGGACGAGGGTGTTGACGAAGAAGCCGACCAGATCGTCCAGTGCCTCGTCGGTGCGGCCGGCGATCGGGGTGCCGAGGGGGATGTCCTCGCCGGCCCCGAGCCGGTGCAGCAGGACGGCCAGTGCCGCCTGCAGCACCATGAACACCGTCACGCCCTCCGCCCTGGCCAGCTCCGTCACGGCGGCGTGGAGGCGGGCGTCGACGGTCAGTCCGACGGTGCCGCCCCGGTGGGAGGAGAGCGCGGGGCGCGGCCGGTCGAACGGCAAAGCCAGTTCCTGCGGCAGGTCGGCCAGTGCCGCGCGCCAGTGGTCGAGCTGCCGGGCCAGCACGCTGTCCGCGTCGCCCTCCTCGCCGAGCAGCTGCCGCTGCCACTGGCTGTAGTCGGCGTACTGCACCGACAACGTTGCCCATGCGGGGGCGCGACCGGCCTTGCGGGCCGTGTAGGCGGCCGACAGGTCGCGTGTGAGCGGGGCCAGGGACCATCCGTCGCCCGCGATGTGGTGCACGACGAGCACCAGGACGTGCTCCTCGGGCCCCGTCTCCAGGAGCCGGGCCCGCAGCGGGATCTGGCTCGCGAGGTCGAAGCGGTGGTCCGCGGCCTCGGCGAGGGCGGCGTCGAGATCGGTCACGCGCCGGACGGGGAGGGACACCGCGGCCTCGTCCAGGGTGAGGACGCGCTGGTACGGCTCCCCGGCCACCGTGGCGAACACGGTCCGCAGCACCTCGTGCCGCTCGACCAGGTCACGCAGGGCGTTCTCCAGGGCGTCGACGTCCAGCGATCCGGTCAGGCGCAGGGCGAGGGGGATGTTGTAGGTCGCCGAGGGTCCCTCCAACTCCCCCAGGAACCACAGCCGCTGCTGCGCGAAGGAGAGCGGTGTCCGCTCCGTCCGCCCGGCCCGCACCAGCGCCCGCCGCCGCTCGCCGGAGGAGGTGAGCCGGTCCGCGAGGGCGGCCGGGGTGGGCGCCTCGAAGACCGCCCGGAGGGGCACCTCGGTCCCGAGGACCGAGCGGATGCGGCTCACCAGCCGGGTCGCCAGCAGCGAGTGGCCGCCGAGCTCGAAGAAGTGGTCGTCCACGCCGACGGCGGGCAGCCCCAGGATGTCGGCGAACACGGTGCAGAGGAGTTCCTCCTGGACCGTTGCCGGTCCCCGGCCGCCCCCGGCCGCCTGATGCGCGGGAGCGGGCAGGGCCTTGCGGTCGAGCTTGCCGTTCACCGTCAACGGCAGCGCGTCGAGGACCACGAACGCCGAGGGCACCATGTACTCGGGAAGCACGGCCTGCACGTGGCGGCGTACCGCGGCGACCTCCACGCTCTCCGGACCACCCACCGGGACCAGGTAGCCGACGAGACGCCGGTCGCCGGGGCGGTCCTCGCGCACCACCACCGCCGACTGCGCGACGCCGGGGTGCGCGGCAAGCGCCGACTCGACCTCGCCCAGCTCGATCCGGAAACCACGGATCTTCACCTGGTCGTCGGTCCGCCCGAGGTACTCCAGCTCCCCGTCCGCGTTCCAGCGGGCCAGATCACCCGTGCGGTACATCCGCTCACCCGGACCGCCGTACGGGTTCGCCACGAACCGCTCCGCCGTCATCCCCGGACGGCCCAGATACCCCCGGGCAAGCCCCGCCCCCGCGAGATACAACTCCCCCGCCACACCCACCGGAACCGGCCGCAGCGCGGCGTCCAGCACATGGACACGGGTGTTCCAGATCGGTGCTCCGATGGGGACACCGCTGCCTCCGGTGTCGCCCTCGCAGGTCCAGGCGGTGACCTCGACCGAGGCCTCGGTGGGCCCGTAGAGGTTGTGCAGCGGCAGGCCGGCGAACACGTCCCGGAACTGTCCGACGACCTCGCCGGTGAGCGCCTCGCCGCTGCAGAACACGGCGCGCAGCGTGGTGCAGGCGGCCGCGGTGGCTTCGCGGAGGAAGACCTGCAGCAGGGAGGGGACGAAGTGGGCGATCGTGACGCCCTCGCGTCGGATCAGTTCGGCGAGGTATGCGGGGTCGCGGTGGCCCGAGGGCTTGGCGACCACGATCCTGGCGCCGTGCAGGAGCGGCCAGAAGAACTCACGTACCGACACGTCGAAGCCGAAGGGTGTCTTCTGCAGCACCCGGTCTTCGGAGCTGAGTTGATAGGCGCCCTGCATCCAGGTCAGCCAGTTGACGACTCCCGCGTGGGGTACGGCCACGCCCTTGGGCCGTCCGGTGGAGCCGGAGGTGTAGATGACGTAGGCGGGATGGGCCGGCCGCAGCGGAGCCCGGCGCTCGGCGTCGGTGGGGTCGGTGTCCTCGAGGTCCCGGAGTACGGCGAGCGTCTCGGGGGCGTCGACCGCGAGGTGGGGCGGGTGCGATTCGCCCAGGCGGGGGGCCAGGTCCGTGCTGGTGAGCACCAGCAGGGGCCGGGCGTCCTCGAGGACGTAGGTGACGCGTTCGGCGGGGTGGTCCGGGTCCACGGGCACGTAGGCGCCGCCCGCCTTGAGCACCGCGAGGAGGGCGACGACCAGGTCGACGGAACGGTGCAGCATCACTGCGACCGGTGTCTCGGGGCCGGCGCCCCGGTCGATCAGCAGCCGGGCGAGGCGGTTGGCGCGCGCGTGCAGGTCCGCGTACGTCACCTCGGTGCCCTCGTGGACCACCGCGAGGGCGTCCGGGGTGCGGGCGGCCCAGGGCCGCAGCAGCTCCGGGAGGGTCGCCGCCGGTATCTCGCGGGCGGTGTCGTTCCACTGCTCCAGGACGAGGCGCTGCTCGGAGTCGCTCATCAGCGGGATCCGGTGGACGCGTTCGTCCGCCCCGGCCCGCGCCAGCCGGTTCAGCACGTCGAGGAATTGCGCGGCGTGCGCGCGCACGGCCTCGGGGTCGTACAGCTCGGGATTGCCCTCGGCGACCACGGACATGCTGCCGTCGGACGACCTGTCGTACACCGATATCGACAGGTCGTTGAAATTGATGCCGCCGAGTGAGTGCGCGCGACTGGGGGCGCCACCGAATGTCAGGTCGTAGTCGAAGGAGACGATATTGACCAGGAGCGGATAGAGTCCGCCGCCGCCCACGAGTTTCAGGTCCCTGAGGATGTCCTCGTAGCGGTATCGCTGATGCCTCAGGGCGTCCCGCACTCCGCGGGACACCTGCTTGACGAGTTCCCCGACGGTGTCCTTCGGCCGTACCGCGAGGCGCAGGGGAATGATGTTCGCGGTCATTCCCGGTATGTCGCGCAGCGCGGTTTTACGGCCCAGGACGGGAACGCCGAGGACGAGGTCGTCCTGGCCGGTGGCGCGGTGTATGTATACGGCGTTCGCGGCCAGTGCCAGGCCCGAAACGCTCGTCCCCAGGCGGCGCGCGGAGGAGCGGAGTTCCGCGGCTGCACCGGCCGGGACGTGGAGCGTGTGGCGGGTCAGTTCGCGGGGGGTGCCGGACGGTTCGCGGCCGCTGAGTCCGATCGCCCGGGGGAGGCCGGCCAGCCGTTCCGTCCAGTACTGACGGTCCTGTGCGAAGTCCGCGGAGGCCCGGTACTCGGCGTCGGCGTCCATGAGGACGGAGGCCGAGGGGAGGGCTTCGCCGGGGAGGGGGGTGCCGTCCCGCAACGCCGTGTAGACGGCGGCGACATGGGAGGCGATGCGGGAGCCCGCGAGCCCGTCGGCGATGATGTGGTGGATGCGCTGGTACCAGAAGAAGAGGCCGTCCTCGATCTTGAGGAGGGCCTCGGTGAACAGCTCAGCGCCTCGCAGGTCCACGGGCCGGCGCAGATCCGCCCGCATCCATTCCGCGGCGCGGGCGCGCGGGTCCTCGGTCTCGCTGAGGTCGACGGTGTGGAACGGCCAGTCGGTGGACGGGGCGGCGTACTGGCGGGGCGTGCCGTCCGGGTCTTCCTCGAAACGCAGGGCGAAACAGTCGATCTCGGAGACGGCCGTGCGTACGGCCTTCTCGAATAAGCGCGCGTCGACCGTTCCCCGGATCTCTATGTACTCGGCCATGTTGTAGATCGGGTTGTCCGGGTCCAGTTGCTGCGCATGCCATACGCCGAGCTGGCCGGCCATCAGGTCACGACGACCACCACGCGATCCAGACATCCCACACCCCGGTCAACGCTCGCGCTCCGAACAGGAGCAATTACGAAAAGCAATTCAACGGTTATGTTGATCCACTTCACCTTCTCAAGCGGTAGTGGAAACTGTCAACCATCCGAGGACATTGGGTGGTTAGTGGCCGATTGATGCACTTTCACGCCGGGCGCTTCACCCCACTTCACACCCCTCGGCGCCGGTTCCCGCCGAGGTGAAGACACACGGAATCTCCACACCGGCGGGAATTTCTCGTGTCACCCATTAATGGCGTGCCGGGGCCGCGGTGTATACGATTTCTGCTGGCATATACATGACGACTCTTCGCGACTCCACTCCTTGCGATCCCGGCATTCTCGGAGCATGCGGAGGTGGGCCACACGGTGTCCGGGACGGACTGAGCCCGGTGGCCCTCTCACTCGCCTTCCGGCGCCCCGGCCGGTGCGGCGGGCAGCGGGATCCAGGTGTGCGACCACGTGATGACCGCCTCGATGACCGGTTCCAGGTCCCGGCCCTTGGCGGTGAGGTCGTACCGCACCCGAACCGGCGTCTCCGGCACGACATGACGCTCGATCAGTCCCTCGCGCTGCAGTTCGCGCAGGCGTTGCGCCAGCATGGTGTCGCTAAGTCCGGGCACGGCGTCCCTGATCTGCGCGTACCGGCACTGACCGGTGAACAGCGCCCGCAGGATCGCGCCGGTCCAGCGCGCGCCGATCAGTTCGATCGCCGTGTGGAAGCGCGCGCAGACCGGGTGGACGTCCAGCGTGCCGGGTGCCGGGTCGGTGGTCATGGCGCGGCGGGTGCGCGCAGCGGGCGCAGGGCCTCGGTGACGCGCACGAGTTCGTCGAGCATCGCCTTCGCGGAGCCGGTCATGACGTCGTTGGGCACCAGGCGCCTGTCCTCGTCGAGGAGTTGGTTCACGAAGGGGATGGAGACGGCCTCGAAGACGGGCGTCATCTTCAGGGTGGTCACCACCTGCTTGATCATCTGTGCCGCGCGGGTGCCCGCCGAGACGCCGCCGTAGCTGACCATGCCCACCGGCTTGTACTGCCACTCGCTGTGCAGGTAGTCGATCGCGTTCTTCAGCTCGGCGTTGTAGCCGTAGTTGTACTCCGGCATGACGAACACGAAGGCGTCGGCCTCGGCGACCTTGGCGCTCCAGTCGCGGGTGTGCTGGTGGGTGTAGCGGCCGAGCCGCGGGTGGTGGGGTTCGTTCATGAAGGGGAGGTTCACCTCGGCGAGGTCCACCACCTCCACCTCGTCGAAGCCGCCGTGCGCCGCGGCCTCCGACTCGATCCAGTGCGCGACGCTCGGGCCGACGCGCCCGGGGCGCGTGCTCGCCACGATGATCTCCAGCTTGCTCATGCGGACGTCTGCCTTCCTTGGGGGGACCGAGGGACGCCCGATGCTACTCAATTCATGAGTGGATAAGGAAACCTGAGTCTTCCGAATCCCCTCACATCGGGGCTGTCCGACCTCAGGAGGCGGACTCCTCCAGGATCTCGGGCCCGGCCCCCTGGAAGCAGGCCCGCCAGTCCACGATCGCGACGGCGGCACCCGCGGCCTCTACACCGCGGCAGTGGGCGTGGTGCCTGCGCGTGAGGGCGTCGAGGTCGAGGTGCCGGCCGAAGGCCGGGCGGGCCGTCAGGCGTCGGGCATAGGCCCAGACGTGGGGGTGCCCGGTGACGCGGTGGACGGCGGCGGCGTCCAGGTGATGGCGGTGCACGGCGTCCAGTTGGACGAGCGCCGCCCACAATTCGACGTCGGCGAGGGTGAGTTCCTCGCCCACGACGTACGCGTGAGAGGCGAGGCGGGTGTCGAGGGAGTCCAGGGTGCGCAGCAGGAGGGCGAGCGCGGCCTCGCGCTCCGCCGGGTCGCCCTCGGAGTCTCCGGCGAGCTGGGCGGCCTCGTTGATGCCCTGGGCGCAGAGCCGCTCCACGGCGTCGACGGCCTCCTCGCGGCCCCGGGGACGCAGGTCGGGGCCGTGGTTGCCGAAGCGCCGGACCAGGTCGCGGAGGATGCCGGGGGTGTGGGTGCTGACGATGGTGCCGGTCCAGTCGTCGCTCAGCACCGGCGCCACCGCCGGGCCGGGGTGCTGGTGCGAACTGGCCTCGTACAGCGGGCGCAGCGCCCGGTGGCCGCCGTCCGGAGCGTCGGGCAGGGCGGGCAGCGGCGTGACGGGGAGGACGTCGTCGAGGCCGAGCAGGCTGTGCGTGACAGCTATCCGCAGACAGTGCGGACAGGAGGGCGACAGGTGGAGGCGGTAGCGCCGGGGCGCGGCGTAGTAGCCGCTGCGCGCGTCACGGCCGATCCGGCCGCAGAAGGACGGCACGACGGTCGGGGATATGGCGGACATGCGTCTCCCTGGGGTGCTGGCTGCGGGAACGGCGGGGCAACGGGAACGACGACGACGGGGGCGGCGCGGCAACGGTGACGGCACGGGGGACGGTGGGACGCGAGCTCATTCCCTACTGGTTCAGTAGGGTTACCGTACTGGAGTTTCTGCCTCCGGCGGGGCCTCGTCAAGTACGCATGCCTCACCCCCGCTCGAACGTCTCACCAGGTGAGAAGGGGCGCGGCACGTGTCGTTCCGATGACCGTCGTCACGGTCGCCGCCACACCCCCCGCTCCTCCAACCTCGGCAGGACACCCTCGCCGAACCAGTAGGCCTCCTCCAGGTGCGGATAGCCGGAGAGCACGAACTCCTCGATGCCCAGGGCCGCGTACTCCTCGATCCGGGCGGCCACCTCGGTGTGGCTGCCGACCAGGGCCGTGCCCGCGCCGCCGCGCACCAGGCCGATGCCCGCCCACAGGTTGGGGTGGATCTCCAGCCGGTCGCGGCTGCCGCCGTGCAGCGCGCGCATCCGCCGCTGGCCCTCCGACTCGCTGCGGGCCAGCCCCGCCTGGACGGCCGCGACCGTGTCGGCGTCGAAGCCGTCGAGGAGCCGGTCCGCCTCGGCCCAGGCCTGCTCGGCGGTGTCGCGCGTGATGACGTGCAGCCGGATGCCGAAGCGGATCTCCCGGCCCTGCCGCGCGGCCAGTCCCCGGATCCAGGCGATCTTCTCCGCGACGGCCTCGGGCGGCTCGCCCCAGGTCAGGTACACGTCGGCGTGCTGGGCGGCGATCTCCCCCGCGATCGGCGAGGAGCCGCCGAAGTACACCTCGGGGAGCGGATCGGGCACCCGGGTCAGCCGTGCCTCCTCGACGTGGAGGTGCCGGCCGCGTGCCGTCACGGTCCGGCCCTCCCACAACTCCCGCACGATGCCGAGGAATTCGCCGGTGCGGTGATAGCGGGCGTCCTTGTCGAGGAAGTCGCCGTAGGCGCGCTGCTCGTGACTCTCCCCGCCGGTGACGACGTTGAGCAGCAGCCGCCCGCCGGAGTGCCGCTGAAAAGTGGAGGCCATCTGCGCGGCGAGCGTGGGCGAGACGAAACCCGGGCGGAAGGCGACGAGGAACTTCAGCCGTTCGGTGTGCCGGCTGACCATCGCGGTGGTCAGCCAGGCGTCCTCGCACCAGGCCCCCGTGGGGGTGAGCGCCCCGGCGAAGCCCAGGTCCTCGGCGGCGCGGGCGATCTGGGCGAGATAGGCGACGGTGGGCGGCCGGTCCCCCGCGGAGCGCGTGACGGGGGTGCCGTGGCTGCCGCCGACGACGTGCCGGCTGTCGCCGTTGGTGGGCAGGAACCAGTGGAAGACGAGGGAGGACACGCGGGGCTCCGATCGGTGGGAGGTGTTCGGGTTCCGCGGGGGGGGGGGCGAACCCGGCGGCCCGGGTCTCAGCCCGTGGCCGCCAGCGCCGTCGTGCGCCCGCCGAGCGCCGCCGAGAACTGGTCCGTGACGCGGGCCAGCCCCTCCGCCGCACCGGGGGCGAGGCTCGCGGTGCCGTCCTCGCCGACCGTGATGTCCTTGTCGAGCGTGAACCAGCCCGGCGTGATGTGCGCGGGGCCCATGGACGCGAGGACCGGGCGCAGGGCGTAGTCGATGGCCAGGACGTGGGCGGTGGTGCCCCCGGTGGCCAGCGGGAGGACGGTCTTGCCGGCCAGGGCGTACTGCGGCAGCAGGTCGAGCAGCGACTTCAGCAGCCCGGAGTAGGCGGCCTTGTAGACGGGTGTGCCGATCACGATGCCGTCCGCCTGCGCGAACAGGGCGGTGGCCCGGACGATCGCCGGGTGCCCGAAGTCGGCCAGGAGCAGCGCCTGGGCGGGGAGGGTGCGGACGTCCAGCGGGGTCACCCGGTGTCCCTGGGCGGTGAGCCGCCGGTCCAGATGGCGCAGCAGGCGGGCGGTGCGGGAGGTGGCGGAGGGGCTTCCGGAGACGGACAGGACGGTGGCCATGCGAGGACCTCTCGATGCGTCGTTGCGGGTACGGAACCGGCGGACGGGAGCCCGGGGAGCCCGGGTACGGAATCCGCCGGGGAGGACCGGGAAGGGGTCAGCGCGGTCCGAGGGTGTGCCCCCTGCGGCGCCACTCCTCGGCGAGGAGCGCGTAGGACCGGACCCGGTCGGCGTGGTCGTGGGTGATCGTCGTGATGAGGAGCTCGTCGGCGTCCGTGGCCTCCCGCAGCCGCTCCAGCTCGTCGGCGACCCGGGCGGGCGAACCGGTGAACTGGGTGTCGAGGCGGTCCCGCACGAGGGCTCGGTCCTCCTCCGTCCACGGGTGGGCGCGGGCCTCCTCTGGCGTCGGGAAGGGGATGGCGCCCTCGGCGGTGCGGATGCTGCGCACCCACGGGCCGTACCCGGTGGCGAGTTCGCGGGCGGTGGCGTCGTCCTCGGCGACGACGACGTCCGCCGAGACGGTGACGTAGGGCTTGTCGAGGTGCTCGGACGGCTGGAAGAAGGCCCGGTAGCCCTCCACCGCCTCCAGGACCGTGGCCGGGCTGACGTGGTAGTTCGCCGCGAACCGCAGCCCCCGGCGGCCGGCGACCGCGGCGCTCTGGCCGCCGCTGCTGCCGAGGATCCACACCTGGAGGTCGGCGCCCTCTCCCGGCACGACGTGCGCCTCGACGCCCTCCGGGGAACGGTAGGTGCCCTCCAGGAGGGCGAGCAGGTCGTCGATCTGCTCGGCGTAGTCCTGCGAGTCGGCGCCCGGGAGCATGAGCAGCCTGCGCTGCAGGGCGACGCGGGGCGAGCCGAGGAGGTGAGCGAAGGAGAACCGGGGCGGGATCAGCAGGCCGTTGGGGGTGCGCCCGTCGACGACCGGGGTCGTCGGCGGTGGTGCGGAGTGCTCCCCCGGCGGGCGTCCGCCCGAGCGGCCGAGACCGAGGTCGAAGCGGCCCGGGTGCACGGCGTCGAGGAGGCCGAACTCCTCCACGGTGGACAGCGCCGTGCGGTGGCCGAGCTGCACGGCGCCGGAGCCGAGCCGGATGGTGGAGGTGGCGGCGGCGGTCAGGGCCAGGACGACGGCGGGCGAGGTGCCGGCGACCCCGGGGTTGAGGTGGTGCTCGGCGAACCAGTAGCGCCCGTAGCCGAGGCGTTCGGCCTCGCGCGCGAGGTCGACGGAATTGCGCAGGGCGTCGGCGGCCGTCGCGCCGGAGGGGACGGGGACGAGGTCGAGGACCCCGAGGGTGAGGTCAGACACGGGCGGACTCCTGGGGGTCGGGGGCGGCCGGGAGCACGGGGGCCCAGGCGAAGGGCGGGTCGGGGATCTCGCGGCGCAGCACGGGGGCGACGGCGGACTGGAACAGTTCGAGTGAGGCGCGGTGCCGGCGCGGGGACAGCCCGCCCGCCTCGGCGTGCACGTGCAGGACGGTGTGCCCGAGCTGCTCGTGGTAGCGGTGCACCTTCTCCACGACCTGCTGCGGGCTGCCGATCAGCGCCGAACTGCGGGCGGCGAAGTCCTCCAGCGTCTCGAAGACGACGGGGAGTCCGGCCTTCCGGGCGAAGGCCAGGTTGTCCTCGAAGACCGGCCGGTAGGCGGCGAGCGCCTCCTGGGAGGTCGGGGCGACGAGGATGCCGGCCGTGCCCGCGCCGACCGTGAGGAGCGCCGGGTCGTGCCCGTGGTGCCTCCAGCGTTCCCGGTAGTGGCGGACCAGTGCGGCGTAGGGCTCGACGGGATGGGTGACGTTGGCCGAGAACAGCGGCTCGCCGTACCGGGCCGCCAGCTCGACGGACTCCTCGCTGGTGGCGCTGCCGTGCCAGACGCGGACGGGCCGCTGGTACGGGCGGGGCCACACCTCCGCCTCGCTGAGCGGGGGGCGGAAGCGGGTCGCGGCGGTGACCTTGTCCTCGCGCCACAGCCGACGGAACACCTCGTAGCTCTCGGCGTTGCGCTTCCACTGGTCCTCGGGTGTGACGTGGAACAGCTCGCGCTGCGCGGAGCCGTTGCCCTTGCCGATGATCAGGTCGAGGCGGCCCCCGGAGAGGTGGTCGAGGGTGGCGTAGTCCTCGAGGGCGCGGACGGGGTCGAGGAGGCTGAGGGTGGTGACGGCGGTGAAGAGGCGGATGCGTCGGGTCAGTGCGGCGATGTGGCTGAGAAGCACGGGCGGCGAGGAGGACAGGAAGGGCCGCTCGTGCCGCTCCCCCACGCCGAAGCCGTCGAAGCCGAGTTCCTCGGCGAGCAGCGCGGTGTCGAGGACCTCGCGCAGCCGCTCGTGGGTGGGGGTGAGGACGCCGGTGGCCGGGTCGGGGCGGTGGACGACGAGGGTGATGGCGAGGAACCTCACGAGGCCACCCGCCGCGTCCGGCGGACGTGGTCCGGGTGATCCGGGTGGTCGAGGCCGAGGTGCTCGCGCAGGGTGGTGCCCTCGTACTCGGTGCGGTACACCCCGCGTTCCTGGA
Organism: Streptomyces griseoaurantiacus; assembly: GCA_014656015.1. Taxonomy (GTDB): domain Bacteria; phylum Actinomycetota; class Actinomycetes; order Streptomycetales; family Streptomycetaceae; genus Streptomyces; species Streptomyces griseoaurantiacus. The sequence continues at coordinate 14,048 of BNBP01000047.1, forward strand.
GCAGGGGGACGACGGTGTCCGCGAACTCGTCGAGACCGCCGGGGGTCACGTGCGGCACGAGGATGAACCCGTCGCTCGCGTCGGTCTGCACGAACTCGTCGATGGCCGCGGCGACGGTGGCGGGCGAGCCGACGAAGCTCTGCCGGTTGCCGGTGTGGATGACCAGGTCGCGGATGGACCAGCCGTGCGCGGCGGCGAGTTCGCGCCATTCGCGGGCGGTCGCCAGGCGGTCGCGGTACTCGCGGGTCTGGGCGCGGCCCCGTGCGAGGTGCTCCTCACCGGTGTCCGGGTCGATGTCGGGCAGCGGCCCCTCGGGGTCGTAGGCGGACAGGTCCCGGTTCCACACGAACTCCAGGTGGCGCAGCGCGGTGGCCCCGCTGACCTGGAGGCGGCGCACCTCCCGGGCGCGTTCCTCGGCCTCGGCGTCGGTGTCGGCGAGCACGAAGGTGGCGGCGGGCAGGATGAGCAGGTGCTCGGGACGGCGGCCGTACCGGGCCAGGCGCGCTTTCACGTCGGCGTAGAAGGCCCGGCCGGTGTCGAGCCGGGAGTGCCGGCTGAAGATCGCGTCGGCCTCGGCGGCCGCGAACTCGCGGCCCTCCTCGGAGTCGCCGGCCTGGAAGATCACCGGGCGGCCCTGCGGGGAGCGCGGCACGTCGAACCGGCCGTGGATGTCGAAGTGCTGCCCGGTGTGGACGAAGGCACCGGCCTTCGCGTCCCGCAGGAACGTTCCGGTGGCCGGGTCGGCGACGATCTCGTCGCCGTGCCAGGAGTCGAAGAGCTCGTGCGCGGTGGCGAGGAACTCCTTGGCGCGCGAGTAGCGCTCCTCCTGCGGCAGGAAGCCGCCGCGCCGGAAGTTCTCACCGGTGAAGGCGTCCCAGGAGGTGACGACGTTCCACGCGGCGCGACCGGCCGAGAGGTGGTCGAGACTGGCGAACTGGCGGGCCACCTCATAGGGCTCGTTGAAGGTGGAGTTGATGGTGCCGGTGAGCCCGAGGCGGTCGGTGACGGCGGCGAGCGCGGCCAGGGCGGTGAAGGTGTCCGGGCGGCCCACGACGTCCAGGTCGTAGATCCTGCCCGCGTGTTCCCGCAGCCGGAGGCCCTCGGCGAGGAAGAGGAAGTCGAACCTGGCGCGTTCGGCGGTGCGCGCGAAGTGGACGAAGGACGAGAAGTCGATGTGGCTTCCCGCCTCCGGATCGCTCCAGACGGTGGTGTTGTTGACGCCGGGGAAGTGGGCGGCCAGGTGGACTTGCTTCAGCGGCTCGGTCATGTCGGCTTCTCCTCCGGCTCAGGCGGTCGCGTAGCGGTTGGCGGGGCGGGCGAGGCCGAGCAGGCCTCGCAGGGTGTCCGCCTCGTAGGCACGGCGGAAGGCACCGCGCCGCTGGAGTTCGGGGACCAGGAGGCGGCTGACGGCCGGGAGGTCGTGCCCGGCGACGGCGGGCCGCAACCGGAAGCCGGTGAGTCCCGCCGACTGCAACTCCTGGAGGAGATCGGCGAGTTCGACGGGTGTGCCGGTGAAGACGCGGGCGTCGGAGGTGTACGGGGCACCGTCGAGGTCGTCCAGGCGGGCACGCCGGTCCTCGGCGGCGGCCCGGGTCTCGTCCAGGAAGACCACCAGGTCACCGAAGACGTGCAGAGGTACACCGGCCCGTCCGGCGGCCTCCTGCTCCGCGCGGATCTCGGCGACGATCGCACGGGCCTGATCGGCGTCGTGCGGGGTGACGTACCCGAGGTCGGCCTGGCGGCCGAGGAGCCGGAAGGGGACCGTCCGGTGGGCGAGGGCGGTGACGAGCGGCTGGCCCTGGGGCGGGCGCGGGGTGATGGAGGGGCCCTTGACGCGGAAGAAGCGGCCCTCGAAGTCGACGTAGTGCAGCTTGTCCCGGTCGACGAAGCGGCCGGTGGCCACGTCCCGGATCTCGGCGTCGTCCTCCCAGCTGTCCCACAGCCGCCGCACCACCTCGACGTAGTCGGCGGCCTCGTCGAACAGTTCGGTCACCGCGGGCTGGGCGGCGAGGTCCCGGTGGAGGTCGACGCGGGGGGCACTGCGGCGGCCGAAGTGGTCCGCCTCGTCCGGCCGGACGCTGATCCGCACCCTGAGCCCGGCCCGGCCGCCGCTGACGTGGTCGAGGGTGGCGATCGCCTTGGAGAGGTGGAACGGCTCGGTGTGCGTGACCACGGCGGTCGGCACCAGCCCGATGTGACGGGTCAGCGGGGCGATCCGGGCGGCCGTCAGGACGGCGTCGAGTCGCCCGCGCACCTGGTCGGTGCGCTCGTCGGGGGTGAGGGGCAGGGAGGACTGGGGGGCGAGGCCGTCCTCGAAGGTGACGAAGTCGAGCAGCCCCCGCTCGGCCTCGGCGACCAGGCCGGCCCAGTACCCGGCGGTGAACAGCTCCCGCGGGCGGGCCACCGGCTCGCGCCAGGAGGCGGGATGCCAGCCGGTGCCGTCCAGGGCGACGGCGAGGTGGAGGAGGGAGGGCGAGGAAGGGAACGAGGACGACGAGGAGGCGGAGGGTGAGGACACGGGGGGGCAGGCCTTCCGGGAGTCCGGGACGGGAGAAGGGCGGAGACTGCGGGGTGGCGGAGAGCGGCCGGGGCGGCGGAGAACGGCCGGGGCAGCGGGTGTGAGGCACAGCGGACGGCCCGGCCCCGTCGAGGCCAGGGGTCAGAGGACCTTGGAGAGGAAGGCGCGGGTGCGTTCGTGGCGGGGTGCGTCCAGGACGGCCGCGGGCGGCCCCTGTTCGACGACGACCCCGCCGTCCATGAACACCACGGTGTCGGCCACCTCGCGGGCGAACCCGATCTCGTGGGTCACGACGATCATGGTGGTGCCGCTGCGGGCCAGGTCCTTGATGACGTCGAGGACCTCGCCGACCAGCTCCGGGTCGAGCGCCGAGGTGGGCTCGTCGAAGAGCAGCACCTTGGGTTCCAGGGCGAGCGCGCGGGCGATGGCGACGCGCTGCTGCTGCCCCCCGGACAACTGGCGCGGATAGGCGTCCGCCTTCTCGGCCAGCCCGACCCGCTCCAGCAGGCGGTGGGCGGTCTCCCGCGCCTCCCCGCGCGGGCGGCGCAGCGCGGCGACGGGGGCCTCGACCAGGTTCTCCAGCACGGTCAGGTGCGGGAAGAGGTGGAAGTTCTGGAAGACGAAGCCGATGTGCGTGCGCTGCCGCAGTACGTCCTTCTCCTTGAGTTCGTACAGCTTGTCCCCGGAGCGGCGGTAGCCGATGAGCTCACCGTCGATGCCGATCCAGCCGCCGTCGACCTTCTCCAGGTGGTTGACTGTGCGCAGCAGCGTGGACTTGCCCGAGCCGCTGGGGCCGAGGATCACGGTGACCTGGCCGGCGTGGACCGTCAGGTCGACGCCCCGCAGCACGTGCAGCGGGCCGAAGCTCTTGTGGACCCCGTGGACGTCCACCATCACCCCGCTCATGTGTGCTCGGGCGGGTTGATGCGGGAGGCGTCGATCGCTGAGCCGGTGGTGCCCCATTTGTCGAGGATCCGGGCGTAGGCGCCGTTCTTGATGAGCGTGTTGACGGCGGCCCGGAAGGCCTTGGTGAGCGGGGAGTGCTTCTTGAACGTGAAGCCCACGTCGAGCCGGTGGTACTCCCCGAGGAAGGCGGTGCCGGAGGCGGGCTGGGCCGCCTGGTGGCGCAGCCCGTTGATGGTCGACATGATCACGTCGATGCGTCCCTGCTGGAGCGCGGTGAGCGTGGCGGCGTTCTCGGAGTACACCTTCACGTCGTAGGGCTTCCTGCCCGCCTTCGCACACACGTCCTTCTCTGCGGTGAGGGTGGTCTCGAAGGTGGTGCCGGCGCCGGTTCCGATGGTCAGGCCACAGAGCTGGGTGAGGTCGGTGACCTTCTTCTTGAGCGTGGTGCTGCCCTTCTTCACCGCGAAGCCCTGGCCGTCGTCGATGTAGGTGACGAAGTCGATGGTCTTCAGGCGGGCGGTGGTGACGCCGAAGTTGCCGGTGCCGAAGTCGTACTTGCCGCTGCCCAGGGCGGGCAGGATCGTCTCGAAGGAGGCGTCCTGGCGCTGCAGCCGCACGCCGAGCACCTTGGCCACGGCGTCGGCGAGGTCGATGTCCTGGCCGGCGGGCGCCTTGTCCGGCCCGTTGGGGTAGTAGGCGCCGGGCGGCGCCCCGATGGCGCTGCCGACCTTGAGCGTGCCCGCCTTCCGTACGGCGGCGGGGAGAAGGGCGGCGACGGAGTCCACCTTGCGCACGGCGGCGACCGGGTCGTCGGTCGGGGCGGCGGAGGCGCCCGCGCCGACGGCGGCCGTGCCGACGGTGTCACCGGAACCGCAGGCGGTCAGGGCAAGGAGCGGCAGCGCGGCCAGGACCGCGAGGGCGCGCACCCGGGTGCGGGGCGCGTTCATCCGCCCACCACCGCGAGGTTGTGGGTACCGCGGGGGGTCCGTGCGGCGTCGCGTTCGGCGACCTTCTCGCGGACGAGCGGGATCACGTACCGGCCGAAGTCGACGGCGTCCTGCAGCAGGTCGTAGCCGCGGGCGGAGAGGATGTCGACGCCGAGGTCGTAGTAGTCGAGGAGGGCCTGGGCGACCGTCTCGGGGGTGCCGACCAGGGCGTTGGAGTTGCCGGCGCCCCCGGTGGCGGCGGCGGTCGGGGTCCACAGGGCGCGGTCGTAGCGCTCGCCCGCCTCGGCGATGGCGAGCAGCCGCTGCGAGCCGGCGTTCTCGGGCTCGGCCGTGTACCGGCGGCGGCCGAGCGGTTCGCCCTTCGCCCGGCGTTCCTTGATCGCGCCGACGGTGCGGTGGGCCTTCTCCCAGGCCGCCTGCTCCGTGGGGGCGATGATCGGCCGGAACGCCACCTGGATGCGCGGGGGGTGCAGGCGTCCGGCGACCTTCGCCGCGGTCTTCACCGCCTCGATCTGCTGGGCGGTCCTGGCGAGCGGCTCCCCCCACAGGCAGTAGATGTCGGCCTCGGCGCCCCCGGCGGCGTAGGCGGCGGGTGAGGAGCCGCCGAACGAGACGTCGGGGCGGGGCTGTTGGACGGGGAAGACGTCGCTGACGAAGTCGTGGAAGCGGTAGTGCTCGCCCTCGTGGTCGAAGGGCTTGCGGGTGGTCCAGATCTTCTTGACGATCTCGATGTACTCGCGGGTGCGGGCGTAGCGCTGGTCCTTGGTGAGGGTGTCGCCCTCGCGGCGCTGCTCGTGGTCGTTGCCGCCGGTGATGAAGTGCACGGTGAGCCGGCCCTCGCTGATCCGGTCCAGCGTGGCGAAGGTCTTCGCGGCGAAGGTGGGGTACGACACGTTGGGCCGGTGGGCGAGCAGGATGCCGAGGCGGTCGAGCCGGCTCGCGATGTACGCGGCGGCGGGCGCGGGGTCGGGGGAGCCGGAACCGTAGGCGAACAGCACCCGGTCCCAGCCGTGCTCCTCGTGGGCGGCGGCGAGGCGGAGCGTGTACTCCTTGTCGAAGGCGGGGCCGGAGCGCGGGGTGGTCTCGGAGCCGTCGTTGGTGGCGGCGATGCCGAGGAACTGCACGGGCATGACGGTGGCCTTTCACGGGTGACCGTGTGCGGGACACGACGGAGGGAGCCGCGCACACGTGTCAGGTGACGGTGCGTCGGACGAGGTGGGAGGGTGAGCCGTTCACCGCCGGCGCGTGGGCGCGGGCGGTTCGGTGCGGGTGTGACGACGACGGGCGTCGGGGTGGCGAGGGGTGCGGCGGCAGCGCACGCTGAGGGGAGGGAGACGGCCCGCGTCGGGAGAGCCGACGGACGGGGTCCGGGATCTCACCGAGGGAGGGAAGGGCCGCTCAGAGGGCCCGCTGCCGAGTCAGGCGCAACACGCGGCCGACCACACTCGACCGAAGTCGATGTGGTCGCGCGAGACCAAACGCTGCTGGGCATCCATGCGATTAATTGAGCAGTGCGTTTCGCCGTACGTCAAGCGCCGTTCGGATGGCGGACCGGCCACCCGGCCACGGCGGACGCCCTGTTGACACCCGCGTGCCCGGGGCACTTACGATCGACGGCGGATGGGCTCCGCCGTGTGCGGGGCCTCGCCGGCCGCGTTGAGGGACGCGGCGACCGTGACGACGTCGGACCCCGGACGCACCGGACCGCGCGGCGCCCGCCGTGCTTCTCCGCGCGTGCCCCGGGTGGTCGTCCACGCCAGCGATCCCTCCCCGGAGAGGCCTTCCGATGCTCACGCCTTCCGACGTCACCGTTCCCGCCGCCGGCTCTCCCGGCCCGGACACCGCACGACGACCGCCCCGGTCCGGGGCCGACGGCTCCGGTTCCCCGCGGATCGTGCCGCGCCGGCATCCCGGCCGCCTGCTCGCCGCCGTCCTCGCACTGCTCGCGTGCGTGATGCTGGTCAACTCCGTCGTCCGCAACAAGGCGTTCCAATGGGACGTCGTGGGGCGCTACTTCACCACCACCGCCGTGCTCGACGGGCTGCTGCTGACGCTGTGGCTGACGGGGGCGGTGATGGTGCTCGGCTTCCTGCTCGGCACGGTCCTCGCGGTGATGCGGCTGTCCGCCAACCCGGTGCTGCGCACGCTGAGCTGGGGCTACGTGTGGATCTTCCGGTCCACTCCGCTGCTGGTGCAGCTGCTGTTCTGGTTCAACATCGGCGCGCTGTACCCGACGCTCGGCCTGGGCGTGCCGTTCGGCCCGCAGTTCGTCACCGTCAAGACGGTGAACCTCCTCGGCCCCACCCTGACCGCCGCGATCGGCCTGACCCTGCACGAGACCGCCTACGCCGCCGAGGTGGTGCGCGGCGGCATCCTGTCCGTGGACCCCGGGCAGACCGAGGCCGCGCAGGCGCTCGGTCTGAGCCGGCGCCGCACGCTGCGCCGGATCGTCGTGCCGCAGGCCATGCGGTCCATCGTGCCGACCGCCGGGAACATGCTGATCGGCACGCTCAAGGGCACGAGCATCGTCAGCGTGCTGGCCGTGCACGACCTGCTGTACTCGGTCCAGCTCGTCTACAACCAGACCTACCAGGTCATCCCGCTGCTGATGGTCGCCACCCTCTGGTACATCGCGGTCACGACGGTGCTCGGTGCCGGACAGTTCTACGTCGAGCGGTACTACGCGCGCGGCGACGCCCGGGCGCTGCCGCCCACCCCGCTGCAACGGCTGCGGGCCCTCCCGGCGGACATACCGCGGGCCCGGCACGCCGGTGCCGGGCCCCTCGGGCGGTGGGTCAGGACTCGCCGTTGAGCATCGCGGCGGTCAGGACGGTGCCGCCGATGCCCCAGCCGCCGTCGGTGACCTCCTCCACCAGGACGAGGGTGCCCTGGCGGGCGCGCTCGCCGTAGATCTCGGCGTAGAGGTCGGTGGTGCGGTCGACGATCTTCTTCTTGTCCTCCTGGTTGAGGGTGCCGGCGGGAACCTTGAAGTTGGCGAAAGGCATGGCTGTGCTCCTTGGTACAGGTGGTGTGTGCTGGTGTGTGTGCTGGTCAGAGGCTCGCGCCCGGCGTGAGGAGTTCCTCGATGCCGATGCGGTGGAAGAACTCGGCGCGGACGCGGTCGTAGACGGCGGAGACCACCTCGCTGCCGTCCCGGCTGGGGTCCACGTGGGTGCGCAGGGGGCGCGTGCCGTGCGGCAGGCCGAGGACGCGGACGATCTCCCCGGCGACCTCGTCCGCCTCGCGCCCGGGCGGGAAGATGCCGCTCAGTGCGCCGGGCATGGCCTCGCGGAGCCGGCCGTAGGCCTCCTCGTACTCCGCCGCCCGTGCCGTGTCCGCGGGGGTGCCCGCGTGCGCGAAGTGGTTGGTGCCGCTCGGGTAGGCCCCGGGGATGACGAGGGTGGTCTCGATGCCGTACTTGATCACCTCGGCGGCGTAGCTCTCGGCGAGCGCGTCCATCGCGGCCTTGGCGGCGAAGTAGGGGGCCAGGAAGGGCGGGTGGCCGCCGCGGGTGGAGGAGGAGCCCACCCACAGGAGCAGTCCGCGGCCCTGCCGGCGCATCATCGGGAGCACCGTGCGGTTGACCCGCTGGGTGGAGAGGACGTTGATGTCGTAGACGTCGGCGAGCTGCTCGGGGGTGAACGCCTCGGCCGGCCCGAGGACCATGTGGCCGGCGTTGTGGACCACGGTGTCGAGGCGTCCCCGTTCGGCCTCGATCCGGGCCACGGCGGCATCGACGGACTCCTGGTCCTGCACGTCCATCTCGACCGCCGTGACGTGCAGCCCGCGCTCCTCGGAGAAGGCGTCGAGGTCGGCGACGGCGGGGGCGTTGCGCCCGGTGGTGGCGCGCATGCCGGCGTAGACGTGGTGCCCCGCCTCGGCCAGGGCTCGTGCCGTGAGGTTGCCGAAGCCGCTGGACGCGCCGGTGACGACCACGACCTGGGCGGGGCCGCTCATACCATTCCTCCGTTGGCGCGCAGGATCTGCCCGTTCACCCAGCGGCCCTGGGGCCCGGCCAGGAAGGCGACCACCCCGGCGATGTCCTCCGGGGTGCCGAGCCGCTCAAGCGGCGGGACCTTGGCGAGCCGCTCGACGTCCTCCTCCGTCTTGCCCTCCAGGAAGAGGTCCGTGGCCGTGGGGCCGGGGGCGACCGTGTTCACGGTGATGTCCCGGCCGCGCAGCTCGCGGGCGAGGATGAGGGTCATCGCCTCGACGGCCCCCTTGCTGGCCGCGTACGCGCCGTAGGAGGGGAACTGCGTCCCCACCACGGAGGTGGAGAAGCCGACGAAGGCGCCGCCCGCCCGCAGCCGGCGCGCGGCCTGCTGGGCGACGACGAAGGTGCCGCGGATGTTGGTGCGGTGCAGGGCGTCCAGGACGGCCAGGTCGAGTTCGGCGACGGGGGCCAGGGCCATCCGGCCGGCGCAGTTGACGACGACGTCGACCCCGCCGTACTCGCGCTCGGCCCGGTCGAACAGCGCGGCGACCTCGTGCTCGTCCGCGACGTCGGCCCGCACCGCGATCGCCCGTCCGCCCTCGGCGGTGATCCCGGTCACCGCCTCCTTGGCCGCGCCCTCGTCACCGGCGTAGTTCACCACCACGGCCAGTCCGTTCCGGGCGAGTTCCCGGGCGACCGCACGGCCGATGCCGCGGGAGCCGCCGGTGACGACCGCGACCCTGGTGGTCTGCTGCTGGGGTGTGGTGTTCGTGTCCATGCCTCCAGCGTGCGCGCCCCCGGCCGGCGGAACCAGGGGATGCCATCCCCTGTGTCCCGGCCCCCTCCGCGCCCACAATGGACGACATGGGTTCTGTGAAGTACACCGAGCTGGGAGCGTTCCTCCGGTCGCGGCGGGCGCGCATCAAACCCGGCGACGTGGGCCTCCCGGCGGGGCCGCGGCGTCGGGTGCCCGGCCTGCGGCGGGACGAGGTCGCCCAGCTCGCCGGGGCGTCCGTGGACTACTACAACGAGCTGGAGCGGGGGGCGGGCTCGCAGCCCTCCGAGCAGATGATCGCGGCCCTGGCCAGGGCGCTGCGGCTGAGCGCCGACGAGCGCGACCACCTGTACCACCTGGCCGACCGGCCGGTGCCGCCGGACGCGGGTGCCGTCTCGCACGTGCATCCCGGCATGCTGGACCTGATCCAGCGGATGCCCTCGACCCCGGCGCAGGTCATCACCGACCTGCACGTCACCCTCGTCCAGAACCCGCTCGCGGTGGCCCTGCTCGGGGACCAGAGCGGCTTCCGGGGCGCCCGGGCGAGCTTCGTGCACCGGTGGTTCACCGAACCCGGGGCGCGGGGGATGTACCCCGAGGAGGACCACGCGGTCCAGTCCCGGTCCTTCGTGGCCGACCTGCGGGCGGCCGCCGCCCGGCGGGACGCGAGGGACGGTGAGGCCCGGGACATGATCCGCGCGCTCCTCGACCTCTCCCCCGAGTTCGCCCGGCTGTGGGAGGAGCACGACGTGGCCTTCCGGCGCAAGGACCGCAAGCGCCTGGTCCACCCGGTGCTCGGCCTGCTGGAGGTCAACTGCCTCAACCTGTTCAGCGAGGACGGGCGGCAGCGCCTGCTGTGGTTCACCCCGGCGGTCGGCACGGAGAGCGCGAACCTGCTGGAGCTGCTGGGAGTGGTGGGGACGCAGGAGCTGACCGGGGGCGGGGCGGGCTGAGGAGAGCGGGCGGGGCGCCGACGCGGGCCCGGGCGCCGGGTGCCGCCGACGCGGGGCCCGGGCGCCGGGTGGCGGGACGCCGACGCCGGACGCCGGACGCCGGACGCCGGACGCCGGACGCCGAAGGGGACGCTGGCCCCTCCCCGGCCATCGACCCCGTCCGGTCAACGGCCCCCACCAGCCGTCGCCCCCTCCGGTCAACGGCCCCCACCGGCCGTCGGCCACTTCCGGCCGTCGGCCACTTCCGGCCGTCGGCCACTTCCGTTCAGTGGCCCCTGCCCGTCGTCCCCTCCGCCGCCGGCCGCCCCGCCCGCTGCTGCGGGAGCCCGACCAGACCCGGCTCGGGCGCCGGGCCCTGCAGCGCCACCGTCCGGGTCGGCGCCGGGATCCGGATGCCCTCCCGCTGGTAGCGCGCGTGCAGCCGCTTGATGAACTCGTGCTTGATCCGGTACTGGTCACTGAACTCGGCCACCCCGAGGATCACCGTGAACCCGATCCGCGAGTCCCCGAAGGTGTGGAACCGCACCGCGGGTTCGTGCTCGGGGAGCGCGCCCGTGATGCCGGTCATCACCTCGGCGACCACCTCCAGGGTGACCCGCTCCACGTGCTCCAGGTCGCTCTCGTACCCGACACCGACCTGCACCAGGACGGTGAGGTCCAGCTCGGGCCGGGTGAAGTTGGTCATGTTCGCCTTGGCGAGCTGCCCGTTGGGGATCACGACCAGGTTGTTGGAGAGCTGGCGGACGGTCGTCTGCCGCCAGTTGATGTCGACGACATACCCCTCCTCGCCGCTGCTCAACTTGATGTAGTCGCCGGGCTGGACGGTCTTGGAGGCGAGGATGTGGATGCCCGCGAACAGGTTGGCGAGGGTGTCCTGGAGGGCGAGCGCGACGGCCAGGCCGCCGACGCCCAGCGCGGTCAGCAGGGGCGCTATCGAGACGCCCAGTGTCTGGAGCATCACCAGGAAGCCGATCGCCAGCACCACCACCCGGGTGATGTTGACGAAGATCGTGGCCGAGCCGGCCACACCGGACCGGGACTGGGTGACCGCCTGCACCAGACCGCTGATCACCCGCGCCGCCGTGGCCGTGGCGACGGCGATGAGCAGCACGGTCAGCGCCTGGTCCACGTGGTGGCCCACACGGCCGGTGAGCGGCAGCACCGCGGCGGCGGCCGCCACCCCGCCGGCGACCGCGGTCCACGGCACGATGGTGCGCAGGGCGTCCACGACCACGTCGTCGCCGCGCCAGCGGGTGCGTCCGGCGTGCTTGCCCAGCCAGCGCAGCAGCAGCCGCAGCAGGAAGCCCGCGAGCAGCCCCGCGGCCAGGGCGATCCCGGCGACGACGAGATCGTCCAGAGTGAGCGCCCGGTTCACCGCTCGCCTCCGGGGGTGAGGGATGCGGCGGCGGGTTCCGCCGACGGCCGGATGAGGGATTGCGTCACGTGCCACCTGCTCGGATCTCGGATGCGCGATACGCCACCGGCGGGCGGGAGGCACGCCGGGCGCGAGCGCTCATCCTGCCGCATCCGGCTGCCGGTCCGTCAGCCGGGAGTGACGCGTGGGGCGTTGACCGGCCACGGAGGAGAATGAGACGCCGCTCACACTCCTCCCGGGGCGGGGGACGGCCTCCCCGGCCCCCGGCCCCCCGTGCCGTCCCGCCCCCTCACGAGATATCTTGATGTCAAGCAATGTCGCAGACGAAGACGTGGACGTGGAGCGGAGCAAACCCGGTGACTGACTCGACCATCATCTACACACACACTGACGAGGCCCCTGCCCTGGCAACGCATTCGTTCCTGCCGGTGATCCGGGCGTACGCCTCGCAGGCGGGTGTCGCCGTGGAGACCCGCGACATCTCGCTGGCCGGGCGCATCATCGCCGTCTTCCCGGAGTACCTGAACGAGGACCAGCGCATCCCCGACGCGCTGACGGAGCTGGGCGAGCTGGCCAGGACCCCGGCCGCCAACATCATCAAGCTGCCGAACATCTCGGCGTCCATCCCGCAGCTCAAGGCCGCGATCGCCGAGCTGCAGGCCCAGGGCTACGCGCTGCCGGACTACCCGGACGACCCGAAGAGCGACGAGGAGCGGGAGATCCGCACCCGCTACGACAAGGTCAAGGGCTCCGCCGTGAACCCGGTGCTGCGCGAGGGCAACTCCGACCGCCGCGCCCCCGCCTCGGTGAAGAACTACGCCAAGACCCACCCGCACCGCATGGGCGCCTGGTCCTCGGACTCGAAGACCAACGTCGTCACGATGGGCGCCGACGACTTCCGCTCGACCGAGAAGTCCACCGTCATCGCCGAGGACGGCAGCCTGCGCATCGAGCTCAAGGGCGACGACGGCTCGACGACGGTGCTCCGCGAGTCCGTGCCGGTCCTGGCGGGCGAGGTCGTCGACGCCTCCGTGCTGCGGGTCGCCGCGCTGCGCGAGTTCCTCACCGCGCAGATCGCCCGCGCCAAGGCCGAGGGCGTCCTCTTCTCCGTGCACCTGAAGGCCACGATGATGAAGGTCTCCGACCCGATCATCTTCGGTCACGTGGTGCGCGCCTTCTTCCCCAAGACGTTCGCGAAGTACGGCGAGACCCTCGCCGGCGCCGGTCTCACCCCGAACGACGGTCTGGGCGGCATCCTCAAGGGCATCGAGAACCTGCCCGAGGGCGCCGAGATCAAGGCCTCCTTCGACGCCGAGCTCACCGAGGGCCCGGCGCTGGCCATGGTCGACTCCGACAAGGGCATCACCAACCTGCACGTCCCCTCCGACGTGATCATCGACGCCTCGATGCCGGCCATGATCCGCACCTCCGGCCACATGTGGGGCCCGGACGGCCAGGAGGCGGACACGCTCGCCGTCATCCCCGACTCCTCCTACGCGGGCGTCTACCAGGCCGCCATCGAGGACTGCCGGGCCAACGGCGCCTACGACCCCTCGACGATGGGCTCCGTCCCGAACGTCGGCCTCATGGCGCAGAAGGCCGAGGAGTACGGCTCCCACGACAAGACCTTCGAGATCCCGGCGACCGGCACCGTCCGCCTGGTCGACCAGTCCGGCGAGGCCGTGATCGAGCTGGCCGTCTCGGCCGGTGACATCTTCCGCGCCTGCCAGACCAAGGACGCCCCGATCCGCGACTGGGTCAAGCTCGCCGTCACCCGCGCCCGCGCCACCGGCGACCCGGCCGTGTTCTGGCTGGACGAGGACCGCGCCCACGACGCGCAGCTCATCGCCAAGGTGAAGCAGTACCTGCCGGAGCACGACACCGAGGGTCTGGACATCCGCATCCTCACCCCCGTCGAGGCGACGAAGCTGTCGGTGGAGCGTATCCGCCGCGGCGAGGACACCATCTCCGTCACCGGCAACGTGCTGCGCGACTACCTGACCGACCTGTTCCCGATCCTGGAGCTGGGCACCAGCGCCAAGATGCTGTCGGTCGTCCCGCTGATGGCGGGCGGCGGCCTGTTCGAGACGGGCGCGGGCGGCTCCGCCCCCAAGCACGTCCAGCAGCTCGTCAAGGAGAACTACCTGCGCTGGGACAGCCTGGGCGAGTTCTTCGCCCTGGTGCCCTCGCTGGAGAAGTACGCCGAGGTCACGGGCAACGCGCGGGCCAAGATCCTCGCCGATGCCCTCGACCGCGCCACGGCGACCTTCCTCAACGAGGACAAGTCCCCGAGCCGCCGCGTCGGCGGGATCGACAACCGCGGCAGCCACTTCTACCTGTCGCTGTACTGGGCGCAGGAGCTGGCCGCACAGAGCGAGGACGCCGGCCTCGCGAAGGCCTTCGCCCCGCTGGCCGAGACGCTCGCCGCGAACGAGTCCACGATCGTGGAGGAGCTGGCCGCGGTCCAGGGCAAGCCGGTCGACATCGGCGGCTACTACCAGCCGGACGTGAAGAAGGCGGCGGCGGTCATGCGCCCCTCGGCCACGTGGAACGAGGCGCTGGCCTCGCTGGTGTAACGGTGTGGGAAGCCCCGCGCCCCCGGTCGGGGGTGCGGGGCTTTTCCGCGCCGCCCCGCGCCGCCCGCTCTGGCGGGGTGGTGGGCCGGGGCGGCCGGGTGGGCGGTCCGCTCCCCCTCGGAGCTGCGGCTGAGTATGATCGGCCAATGTCCGACACGACCGAAACCACGCCCGGCTGGCTGTCCTCCGACGACCTCGAGCAGGCGCGCGCCCAGATGCCGATCCTCTACGTCGAGGCGGTACCGGTCCGCGTCGACGACAGCGGTGAAGTCACCAGCATCGGACTGCTGCTGCGCATCGGCCCCGACGGAACGGTCAGCCGCACCCTCGTCTCCGGGCGCGTCCTGCACCACGAGCGCGTGCGGGACGCGCTGCTGCGGCACCTGGAGAAGGACCTCGGCCCGGTGGCCCTGCCCCGGGTCCCCGCCTCGCTGCAGCCCTTCACCGTCGCCGAGTACTTCCCGACGCAGGGCATCACCCCGTTCCACGACCCGCGCCAGCACGCCGTGGCCCTCGCCTACATCGTCCCGGTGACGGGCGACTGCCGGCCCCGGCAGGACGCGCTCGACCTGGTCTGGTTCAGCCCCCAGGAGGCCGCCTCCGCGGTGGTGCAGAACGAGATGCCCGGCGGCCAGGGCATCCTGCTCAAGCAGGCGCTGGCCCACGTGGGCTGCGCGGTCTAGGACCCGCACGGCACACAGGACACGGCACGACACGGCATACGACGAGGCCGGGGCGGCTCCGCTGAGCCGCCCCGGCCTCGTTCTCGTCCTGACCGTCGGGACGACAGGATTTGAACCTGCGACCCCTTGACCCCCAGTCAAGTGCGCTACCAAGCTGCGCCACGTCCCGGTCACGTGCGACGCGGGTCACCCCGCGTGATCACGCAGGTCAACCCTACCGTACGGGTGCGCCACGCCCCAATTCCCGGCCGTGGGCGCCGGCTCAGCCGGGGCCGCCCGCCGGGGCGCCGGCGGTGTCCCCGGTCTCCGGCGGCATGTTGTACGGGGTCACCACCTGGATCGCCGAGGGCCGCACGGGCCCGGCCGGCGGCAGCGCCCCGTGGGCGCGCAGGACGATCCGGCAGGCCTGGCGCATGTCCTGGCGCAGATCGTGGTGGAGGACGGCGGAGATCCGGTGCGCGGCCAGCAGCCGGGTGTTGTCCTGGTCGAGGTCGTGCGCGAGGAACACCGCGCACTCGCGGCCCGCCGCCTCGAACGCCTCCAGCGTGGCCACGTTGCCGCCACCGATCGAGTAGACCGCGCGGATCTCCGGATCGCGGGCGAGCGCGTCCCGGACGAGATGGTACTGGGCGGCGTCCAGCCCCTGCCCCTCGTCGATCTCCACCAGCGCCCGCCGGGGCCGCAGCCCGCGCATGATGCCGCGGAAACCCATCTCGCGCTCCTCCTCGTTGCGCATGAAGCCGCTGCTCAGGCTGATCAGCACGCTGCCGGGGCGGTCGCCGAGCCACTGCGCGGTCAGATAGGCGGCCGTCGCGCCGGCCGCCCGGTTGTCGATGCCGACGTAGGCGAGCCTGCCGGTGGCGGGCAGGTCGGTCGCGAGGGTGACGACCGGGACGCCGGCCGCCACGAGCCGCGCGACGGCGGCGGTGACCTCGGGCACGTCGGGTGCCTTCAGCAGCACACCCTGGGAACCGCGTCGGGCGATCCGGTCAAGGGTGGCGACGAGCTCCCGGACCGGCCCCGTCTCGCGCAGATGGAAGCGGCAGCGCAGCACGGCGGGCTGCAGCAGCGGCAGTTCGGCCTCCAGTGCCTCGCGCACGGCGGAGGAGAACCGTTCCGGTGCCTGCATCACGATGTCGATCATGAAGCTGCGGCCGACCAGTCCGACCTGTGTCCGCTGCCGGTCGAGCTCGGTGACGGCCCGGTGCACCGCGCGGGCGGTTCCCGGACGCACTCCCCCGCGCTCGTTGAGGACGCGATCGACGGTGGCCTCGCTGAGCCCGGCCTGGCGGGCTATCTCGCGCAGCGGGTACGGGTGGGCCATGTCGGGGTCCTCCCAGGGGTTCGCCAGGGATCCGGTAGGGGTCGGCTCAGGGACGGTTGAGGGGTTTTTGAGGGGTCTCTGCTGGTTGCCCGAGGGGTCGGGGCTCCTCAGAATGACAGTGATCGGGCGTCCCGTCGCCCCTCGGCCAGGAAGGAAAGGACGCCGATGTCCCACGCCACTCCCCTGCGCGGCTCGTGGCTGTCCGAGCAGGACTGCGACCTCGACGCCTTCCGTGCCCTGGTGGAGCGTGCCACCGACCCGGCCGACCACCCCCACGCCGCCGAGGTGGTGGACGACGTCCCCTTCTACGAGGGCGAACGGCTGCGCGCCGCCGGGGAGGCCGAGCGGCGGGCGGTGGCGGAGGAGGTGGTCCGGGCCCTGACCGACGGGCCGGGGGTCGCCGTCTTCCGCGGCGCCTTCCCGGACGCCCCGGTCGTGGACCGGGCCACCGCGGCCTTCGAGGCGCTGATCGAGGCGCAGCGCGCGGCCGGCACCGTCGCGGGCGACCATTTCGCCGCGCCGGGCGCCAACGACCGGGTGTGGAACGCGCTGGAGAAGCTGGCCCGGCAGGACCCCGAGGCGTTCGCGGACTACTACGCCAACGAGGTCCTCGCGCTGGTGTGCGAGGCGTGGCTGGGCCCCGGCTACCAGATCACCTCGCAGATCAACCAGGTCAACCCCGGCGGCGCCGCCCAGTCCCCGCACCGCGACTACCACCTGGGCTTCCTGTCGGCCGGGGCCGCCGCCGCGTACCCCGCGCACGTGCATCGCCTCTCCCCCGTACTCACCCTGCAGGGCGCGGTGGCGCACCGCGACATGCCCCTGGAGTCGGGGCCCACGCTCTACCTGCCGTACTCGCAGCGCTACGAGCCGGGCTACCTGGCCTGGCGGCTGCCGGAGTTCCGCGCCTATTTCGACGCCCACCACGTGCAGCTCCCGCTCGCGAAGGGGGACGCCGTTTTCTTCAACCCGGCGCTGTTCCACGCGGCCGGCACCAACCGCTCGGCGGACGTCCGGCGCATGGCGAACCTGCTGCAGATCTCCTCGGCCTTCGGCCGGGCCATGGAGAGCGTGGACCGCGAGGCCGTGGTGAACGCGGTGTACCCGGTGCTGCGGGAGCGGAAGGCGGCGGGCGCGGACGAAGCCTGGCTGGACCGGGTCGTCGCCGCCTCGGCCGAGGGCTACCCCTTCCCCACCAACCTGGATCTCGACCCGCCGGTCGACGGGCTCGCCCCGCCCTCGCAGGCGGACCTGGTCCGGCGCGCGATACGCGAGGAGTGGACGCCGCAGGCGCTGCGCGAGGCGCTGACGGCCGCCGCGGGGCGCCGCCGGAGCTGACTCCTTGCGCAGCGACAAGGGACCGGGAGAGAGGAGGGACGCATGGGCGGGCTGCTGGACGGCAAGGTCGTCCTGGTCAACGGCGGCACCCAGGGCGTCGGCGCCGCCGTCGCCCGGGCCGCCGCACGGGAGGGCGCGAACGTCACGGTCACCGGCCGCCGGGCGGAGCCGGGCGAGGCCCTGGTCGCCGAGCTGACCGCCGCCGGGGCGAGGGCCGCGTACGCCCGGGCCGACCTCGCCGACGCGGAGCAGGCCGGCGCGAGCGTGACCCGGGTGGTGGCGGCGCACGGCCGCGTCGACTGCCTGGTCAACGCCGCCGGGCTCACCTCGCGCGGCACGCTCCTCGACACCACGCCCGAGCTGTTCGACGCGCACCTCGCGGTCAACCTCCGGGGGCCGTTCTTCGCGATGCGGGCCGCCGTGGCCGACATGGTGGCGCGCGGGGCGCCAGGCACGATCGTCAACATCGGGTCGAACTGCGCGCACGGTGGGCCGCCGCACCTGGCCGCCTACTCCGCCGCCAAGGCGGGGCTCGCGGGGCTGACCCGCAACGCGGCCCACGCCCACCGCTGGGACCGCATCCGGATCAATACGCTCAACATCGGCTGGACGGCGACGGAGGGCGAGGACGCCACCCAGCGGACCTTCCACGGGGCGGGCGAGAACTGGCGCGAGGAGGCCGGCCGGCGGCTGCCCATGGGCAGACTCGGTGACCCCGCCGAGATCGCCGAGTTCGTCGTCCTGCTGCTGTCCGACCGCTCCGGCGTGGTCACCGGGTCGGTCCTCGACTGGGACCAGCAGGTCCCCGGCGGACAGGACTGAGACACGCAACCACGGCCGGCCGCGGGCGCGGCGCGGCCGGGAACGAGACGAGAGGCAGCACATGCGCATCGGCATCATGGGGCTCGGACGGATCGGCGCGTTCCACGCCGAGACCCTCTCCGCCCTCCCGGTGGTCGACTCCCTCGTGGTCACCGACCCGTACGCGGCGGCCGCCAAGCGGGCCGCCGAACGCTTCGGCGCCGAGGTGGCGGACACCCCGGAGGCGGTCCTGGCGGCCGGCGTGGACGGCGTGGTGATCGCCGCGGCCACGGACGCCCACCCGGAGCTGCTGCTCGCGGCGGTGCGCGCCGGGGTGCCCGTGTTCTGCGAGAAGCCGGTCGCGCGCACCATGCGGGAGGGCACGGAGGTGCTCGCGGCGGTGCGGGAGGCCGGGGTGGAGATCCAGATCGGCTACAACCGCCGCTTCGACGCCGGTTTCGGCGCCGCCCGGGAGGCGGTCCTGCGCGGGGAGCTGGGGCCGCTGCACACCGTGCGGTCCACGACGCTGGACCCGGCGCCGCCCCCTGCCGCGTACATCGCCGCCTCCGGCGGCATCTTCCGCGACTGCGCCGTGCACGACTTCGACATCATCCGCTGGGTGACCGGCCGCGAGGTCACCGAGGTGTACGCCACCGGCGGCAACCGGGGCGCCGCGTACATCAGGGAGGCGGGGGACGCGGACACCACCGGCGCGCTGCTCACGCTGGACGACGGCACCCTCGCGGTGGTGTCCAACAGCCGTCACAACGCCCGGGGTTACGACGTCCGCATGGAGTTGCACGGCTTCGAGGACAGCATCGCGGTCGGCCTGGAGGACCGGCTGCCGCTGCGGTCCGTGGAGCCGGGGGTGTCGTTCCCGGCGGGGCTGCCGTACGACTTCTTCATGGACCGCTTCGCCGAGGCCTACCGCCGCGAACTGGCCGCGTTCACCGAGGTGGTGGCCGGCCGGCGGACCTCACCGTGCACGGTGCGGGACGCGCTGGAGGCCGGCTGGATCGCGGAGGCGTGCACACTGTCGCTGGCCGAGCACCGGCCGGTCACGCTCGCGGAGGTGCGGCGGGAGGCGTAGCGGAGGCTCCGTCGGCGGCGTCCTCGGGGGCGGTTCCCGGGGCGGCCGCCGCCGCGCCGCGCAGGGCGGTGATGCAGCTCCCGATCGCTTGCTGGAGCTCCTCCAGGCGGGTCAGCATGTCGTCCTCGTAGAGCGTGCTCAGCTCCTCGGCGTCGTCGAAGGTGAGTTCCTCGAAGACCTTCGTCGCCTTCTGGAGGCTGCTGTAGAACTTGGTGCGGCGTTCGGTCAGGTGCAGTTCGGGGTCGGCCTCCACGGTCCGCACGACGAGTTCGCGGACGGTGTCGTAGGCCTCCGAGGTCCACTGCCCGGCGTCCTCGTCCTCGTCCAGCTCGTCGAGCAGCGACAGGTGCCGCTCTGCCTCCTGGCGCAGCTCGACCGGTGCCTCGATGGTCTGCCCGGCAGGGGTCCTGACCTGGCCCTCCTCGGCGATCCGGCGGACGTAGCCGAGACGTCCGGCGACCTGGTTCTCGGCGGCGACGGCCTTCTTCAGCTCGTCGGTGCGGGCGACGTCACGGGCGAGTCCGGTCTGCAGGGCCGGGTCCTCGCGCAGCCGGTCGAGCAGCGCGGCGCGGGCGGTGTGCGCGGTGGCCGGGTCGGCGAGGATCGCGGCCCGCAGCGCGGTGGGGTTCTCCGCGACCTCCAGGGCCTTGGTGGGCCGGATGCCCTCCGCCTCGGCGGCGGCGGTGATCGCGATGCCGCGCACGGAGCCGGCGCTGTTGCGGGAGCTGTAGTAGGACGTCCAGACGTCGGCCTCGGGCAGGTCGATCTCCTGGCCGGGGGCGAGCGCCTCGAACTGCGGCACGAGCCCGTCGTCGGCGGCCGTGTCCCACGCCCTGTAGTGGCGCATGACCCGTTCCGGCGAGCATCCGGCCAGCTCCGCGAACCGCTTCGCGGACACCTTCGCGCTCTCCTCGGCCGCCTGCCCGCCGGGCCGCACGCTGCGGGCGACCTTGAGCGCGAAGGCCCAGCCACCGGTACGGGCGTACTCCCCGAAGTCCCGCGCGTCCCGCAGTACGGACGCGGGCACCTCGCCGGGTTCGCCGTCCGCGAGGTCGTCGCCGGCCGCCGCGCCGACTGCCAGTCCCTCCGCCTCGGGACCCCCCGCCTCCGGTCCCTCCGCCTCGGGCGTCTTTGCGGCGGGCTCCACCCACACACCACCGCCAAGGAGGGAGTCCTCGGTCACTGCTGTCACGGTCGACTCTCCAGGCACTGACGACACCCCAGGCACGCTCGTCTTCGAAGGATCCGAACCAGCAGCCTAGGCCCTGCTTGCTATCTCCCCTCGCGGCGGCCCCGTGCCGGGGACCGGGGGCAAACGCTCCCGGGCCGTGCACTACGGGAGCTGAACGCGCGGCGGTGGCCCGGCGACAGGTGCCGGTCACGCGTCGAGGGGCGGTCCCGGATCGCTCCGGGACCGCCCCTCGCTCTGCGACTCTCACAAGTCGGGACGACAGGATTTGAACCTGCGACCCCTTGACCCCCAGTCAAGTGCGCTACCAAGCTGCGCCACGTCCCGTTGCGCGTCGTGCGGGGAGACCGCGCGTTCGCGCGTGGAGCACTCTACCGTACGCCGGACGCCGTCCCGCGTGGGGTGGGCGGTGGGGCGTGCGGGACAATCGGGGCATGAGCGGGACATCCGGAGGACGCGCGGACGACGGCCGGGAGCGGGACGAGCACCGGGACCGGGACGCCGAGGGGCGGGCGCGGAACGCACGGCCGCGGGACGGGCTGGGGCGGCCGCTGCCGTACGGCGCCGAGGGCGTGCCCCGGCAGCCGGAGGGGATCGTACGGGAACCGGAGCGGTCGGTCGCGGAGGCGCAGGCGCTGCTGGACGCGGGCCGGCCCTTCCACGCGCACGAGGTCTTCGAGGACGCGTGGAAGAGCGGTCCGGAGGAGGAGCGCGGGCTGTGGCGAGGGCTCGCGCAGCTCGCGGTCGGCCTCACCCACGCCGCCCGCGGCAACGCGAGGGGCGGCGCCCGGCTGCTGCGGCGCGGCGCGGGGGCGGTGGAGGAATGGCGGACCCACGACGGGGGCCCGGCCGCACCGCACGGTCTCGACCTGCCCGGACTGGTCGTCTGGGCGCGGGAGTTGGCGGCCGGGGTGGAGCGCGGCGGCGAGCCGGTCGACGCGGCGGCGCGGGCCCCCCGGCTGCGGGGCGGGGCCGGGACCTGAGCCCGCACGGAGCCGGGACCTGAGCCCGCGCGGAGCCGCCGCACGCGGGGACGGCGGCGTGCGGCAGACTCGGGGCGTGCGAGAGATTCATGTCATCGGCATCGGAGCGGGCGACCCCGAGCAGCTCACCCTGCAGGCGGTCAAGGCGCTGAGGAGCACCGACGTGTTCTTCCTCCTGGACAAGGGCGAGGTGAAGGCGGATCTCGTGGGGCTGCGCCGCGAGATCCTCGACGCGCATCTGCCCGAGGGCTCGTACCGGCTGGTCGAGGTCCGGGACCCGGAGCGCGACCGGTCGGCCGGCGGCGCCGGCTACTCCCCCGCCGTCGGCGACTGGCGCAGCGCCCGTGCCGACATCTACGAGCGGCTGCTGCGCGAGGAACTCGGCGAGCGGGAGCGCGGGGCGTTCCTGGTCTGGGGCGATCCGGCCCTGTACGACAGCACGCTGGGCATCCTGGAGGAGGTGCGGAAGCGGGGGAACGTGGCGTTCGGCTACGACGTCGTCCCCGGCATCAGCAGTGTCTCCGCTCTGGTGGCCCGCCACCGCACAGGGCTGAACCGGGTGGCGCGCCCGGTGCAGATCACCACGGGCCGGCGTCTCGCGGAGGGCTTTCCCGAGGGGGTCGACGACGTGGTGGTGATGCTCGACGCGCACCAGGCGTTCCTGCGCCACGCGCAGGACGACATCGACATCTACTGGGGCGCGTACATCGGCACCCCGGACGAGATCCTGGTCTCCGGCCCCCTGGCGGAGAAGGCCGACGAGATCGTCCGGCTGCGGGCGGAGGCGCGGGAGCGCAAGGGCTGGATCATGGACACGTATCTGCTGCGCAGGCGGCCCGGCGCGTAGGGCGCCCCGCCCCGCCGTCTACAGGACGCCGAGCAGGCCCAGCCTCGCCACGGCGCCCGCCACGTCCTCGACGGCCGTCACGCCCGCCGGGAGTGCCGGACGCCGGACGAGGACGACCGGGAGGCCGAGCCGCCGGGCGGCGGTGAGTTTGGGGGCCGTGGCCGAGCCTCCGCTGTCCTTGGTGACCAGGAGCTGGATGCCGTGGTGCCGCAGCAGCGTCAGCTCGTCCTCGTGGGTGAAGGGGCCCCGGGCCAGGAGCACCTCCGTGCGGGCGGGCAGCGGAGGGCCGGGCGGCTCCACGGACCGTACGACGAAGTGGTGGTGGTCGAGGTCCGCGAAGGCGGCGAGACCGAGGCGTCCGGTGGTCAGCAGGACCCGGCGCGGGGCGAGCCCGGCCAGCGTCCGGGCCGCGGCCTCGAGGGAGGGCACCGGGAGGTGGCGGTCCTGTGGACCGGGGGACGGGAAGCCGGGGCGCCGCAGGAAGACGGCGGGCACGCCGGTGGCCGCGGCGGCCCGTGCCGCGTGGGCGGTGATCCGTGCGGCGAAGGGGTGGGTGGCGTCGACGAGGGCGTCCACGGCGTGCTCGCGGAGCCAGGCGGCGAGCCCCTCGGCCCCGCCGAAGCCGCCGAGGCGCACCTGTCCGGGGAGGGCGCCGGGGCGGGTGACCCGCCCCGCGAGGGAGGTGGTCACCCGCAGGCCGGGGCGGGCGGCGAGCACGGCGGCGGCGAGCTGCCGGGCCTCGGTGGTGCCGCCGAGTATCAGGACGTGCGGAGACATGCCGGCGAGCGTACGTGTCCCCACGGGTGCCCGGCGCCTGCCCGGGCACGCCGCACGGCCGCACGACCCGACGGCGCCCCGCACAGGAGCCACCGCGCCGACGGCCCGGCTCACCGCACCAGCAGTTGCACACCGCCCACCACGGTCGCGGCGATCACGAGGCGTTCGAAGAGGCGCTGGTCGATGCGGCGGGCGGCCCACTTGCCGAGGAGGGCGCCGGGGACGACGAACACCACGAGTGCCGCGTCGAGCAGCAGCGAGGGGCCGTCGATCAGGCCGAGGCCGACACTGAAGGGCACCTTGGCGATGTTCACGATCAGGTAGAAGAACGCCGAGGTGCCGAGGAAGCCGAGCTTGCGGAAGCCCGCGGAGAGCAGGTACAGCGACATCACCGGGCCGCCCGCGTTGGCGACCATGGTGGTGAAGCCGCCGAGGGCGCCGTACGAGCGCGCCTTGACGCGGCCGCCCCGGGTGACCACCTCCTCCGGGTCCCTCCCGCGCTCGGCGGTGCGCCGACGCCACACCGTGACCGCCGACATGAGCAGCAGGATCGCGCCGATCGACACCCTCACCATCCCGTCGCCGGCCCACACCAGGAACCCGGTGCCGAGGACGACGCCGACCGCCACCGCGGGGAACAGCCCCCACAGGGTGGGCCAGTGGGCGTGCCGCCGGTAGGTGAGGACGGCGAGGACGTCGCCGGCGATGAGGAGGGGCAGCAGTACGCCGGTCGAGGCGCGGGCCGGCAGTACGACGGCGAAGACCGCCAGGCTGACGGTGTTGGCGCCGCTCACCGCGGTCTTGGAGAAGCCGACGAGCGCGACGGCGGCGGCGAGCGCGGCGAAGCCCCAGGGGCTCAGGTGTGAAAGCGAGATCGTGTCCATGCGGCAACCGATGCTATGCCGCTCCCACCTGGCGCGTAAGGAGTATCTCGCCTTTCGGTCCTTATCTCCCCGGCGGGCCCTGACGGGTTTCCGGCGGGGGGTGGTGGGCACCCGCGTGAGCGTGGGGCGGACACGCGGGACGTCCGAGACGCCAGGGCCCGCGGGGACGCCGGCCCGAGGACAAAGGACCCGAGGACACTAGACAAGGAGAACCGCGGCATGACCGTAGTGAAGAGCACGCTCCCCGACGACGCCCGTCGGGTGGCAGGGGACGCCCTCCAGCAGACGCTGGTGGATCTGCTCGGCCTCTCGCTCGTGGGCAAGCAGGCCCACTGGAGCATCGTCGGGCCCCGGTTCCGTTCCATCCACCTCCAGCTCGACGAGGTCGTGGACAGCGCCCGCGCCTTCTCCGACACCGTGGCCGAGCGCGCCGCGGCGATCGGCGTGGCGCCGGACGGCCGGCCGGAGACCATCGCCGCCTCGTTCAGCCTGGGCGGTCCGAAGGTCGGCTGGGTGCGCGACTCCGAAGTCGTCCAGGTGATCGTGGACGCGCTGGAGTCGGCGATCCGGCGGCTGCGGGAGCGGATCGAGACCACCGAGAAGGCCGACCCGGTCACCCAGGACCTGCTGATCGCCATCACCGCCGATCTGGAGAAGCAGCGGTGGATGTTCGACGCGGAGAACTACCCGCACGAGGAGGGCGGCGAGGGCTGACTTCCCTCGCCGGGCGGGACGTGTCGGTCCGAGGGACCGTCACGACGCGCGGGCCGCCACGGCTCGCCCGTGGCGGACCGCGCGTCGTGACGTGAGGGGCCGCATCGGCGGGCCCGACAGCCGGATCGGCAAGCCCGGACAGCCGGATCGGCAAGCCTCTGCAAGAGGCCGACAATCACACGAACGCACGCGTTCGACACCTGCTCCCCCGGGTACTCAGGCGGCTCCGCCGCGCAGTGAGGCACGGCGCGTACAGAACCACCGTGGGAGTGCGATGACTGAGAAGAACCCCGTGCGGGCTTTCGCGGAGAAGGCGGCCGACGTGCTCCGCGGCGACGGGCCTCCCGAGGGGGTGCCGGGCCGGCCGGCCCCCGAGACCCCGTCCCTCGCGGAGCCCACCGAGCCCAGGGAGCCGCTGCCGCCCAAGCCGGACCAGGGCTCGCCGGAGACGGTCAGCCCCACCGGGCGGGCCACCGGCGCCGATCCGAGGACGCGCGCGCAGCACGGCGCCCACCTGACCACGGCTCAGGGCGCCCGGCTGTACGACACCGACCACTCCCTCAAGGCCGGCCCGCGCGGCCCCGTCCTGCTGCAGGACCACCATCTGCGGGAGAAGATCACCCACTTCGACCACGAGCGCATCCCGGAGCGGGTCGTGCACGCGCGGGGTGCCGCCGCGCACGGCGTCTTCAAGGGGTACGGCACCGCCGCGAGCGTCACGAAGGCGGCCTTCCTCGGCAAGGACGTCGAGACGCCGGTGTTCACACGGTTCTCCACCGTGCTCGGCTCGCGCGGTTCGGCGGACACCGTGCGCGACACCCGGGGCTTCGCGACGAAGTTCTACACCACCGAGGGCACCTTCGACCTGGTCGGCAACAACATCCCGGTCTTCTTCATCCAGGACGCGATCAAGTTCCCGGACGTCATCCACGCCGGGAAGCCGCACCCGGACCGGGAGATCCCCCAGGCGCAGAGCGCGCACGACACCTTCTGGGACTTCGTCACCCTGCACACCGAGGCGACCCACCACACCCTGTGGAACATGTCCGACCGGGGCATCCCCCGCTCGTACCGCATGATGGAGGGCTTCGGCGTCCACACCTTCCGGCTGGTCGACGCGAAGGGTGCCACGACGCTGGTGAAGTTCCACTGGAAGCCGAAGCTGGGCGTGCACTCCCTGGTGTGGGAGGAGGCGCAGATCGCGGGCGGGGTGGACCCCGACTTCCACCGCAGGGACCTCTACGACGCGATCGAGGCGGGCGCGTACCCGCAGTGGGAGCTGGGCATCCAGACCTTCCCCGACAACCCCGAGCAGACCTTCGAGGGCATCGACCTGCTGGACCCGACGAACATCGTCCCCGAGGAGTTGGCGCCGGTGCAGCCGATCGGGCTGCTGACGCTGAACCGGAACCCGACGAACTTCTTCGCGGAGACCGAGCAGGTCGCCTTCCACCCGGGTCATCTGGTGCCGGGCATCGACGTCACCGACGACCCGCTGCTGGCCGGGCGCCTGTTCTCCTACCTGGACACGCAGATCACCCGGCTCGCCGGGCCCAACTTCGGGCAGATCCCGATCAACCGCCCGCACGCCGAGGTCAACGACATGCTGCGGGACGGCTTCCACCAGCAGGCCGTGCACACGGGCGTGGCCCCGTACCGGCCCAACTCCCTCGACGGCGGCTGCCCGTTCACGGCGGGCGCCGACGAGGGGGCGTTCGTCGAGACGCCGGTGACCGTGCCGCAGGGGAAGAAGGTCCGTGAGGCCCCGGAGACGTTCTCGGAGCACTTCAGCCAGCCGCGCAGGTTCTGGCGGAGCATGAGCCCGGTGGAGCGGGAGCACATCGTGGCCGCGTACACCTTCGAGCTCGGCAAGTGCTACGAGCAGTCCATCAAGGAGCGCGGACTGCAGGTGCTGGCCAATATCGACCCCGAGCTGTGCGCGCCGGTCGCCGCGGGGCTCGGGCTGCCCGCGCCGGAGCCGACGGTGGCGCTGGAGGAGGTCGAGCCCAGCCCGGCCCTCTCCCAGGTGGGTGGGGACTGGCCGGCCGACGGCCGCCTGATCGCCATCGTCACCGACGGGCAGGGCGACCTGGACGGCGTGCGCGCGGTGCGGCAGGCCGTCCTCGACGGCGGCATGGTGCCGCTGGTCGTGGCCCCGGCGGGCGGCAAGCTGGACGCCGAGGGGGCCGACCCGGTCACCGTGCAGCGCACGTTCACCACCGCCCGGTCGATCGAGTTCGACGCGGTGCTGCTCGCGGGGGTGCCCGGCAGGGGCGCCGACGCCCTCGGCGCCCGGGACGCGAAGGCAGGGGAACCAGCCTCCGGAACGGCCACGGACCCCCGGGTGCTGCTGTTGCTGGACGAGGCGTTCCGGCACGGCAAGGCGATCGGTGTCTGGGGCGGGGGCGGCACGGTGCTCGAGGCGGCGGGCGTCCCCTCGGGCGCGCCCGGTGTGGTGAGCGCCGACAGCGGCCCGGAGGCGCTGGCCGAGGTCACGCGGCTGCTGGCCACCCACCGGGTGTGGGAGCGTTTCACGGCCGCGGGCTGAGCACGCCTGCACGGCAGCCCCCCGTCCCCTGTTCACGAGGGGACGGGGGGCCGCCTTCGTCACGCACGGACGAGGCCGCGCACACGCCGAGGGACCACGGACGAGGCCGCGCACACGCCGAGGGACCACGGACGAGGCCGCGCACACGCCGAGGGACCACGGACGAGGCCGCGCACACGCCGAGGGGCCGGAGCGACGGTCCGCCAACCGCCGCTCCGGCCCCTCTACCTACCCCTGTTTCCGTGATGGTCTACGTGGGCCCCTGCTCCTCGGCCCTCAGTCCTCGCCCCGGATGATGTTCCCCTCGGTCTCCCGGACCGATTCCGGCCCGTGGCGCTCGCCGCGCTCCTCGACCGCCGGCACACAGGTGCGTACGCCCTTGCCCCGCACCTGCCTGGCCTTGGCCCAGCCGGTTTCGAGTCGATCGGCGACGCAGGTGTCACTGGTGTGCGCGGTCACAGCGAGTCATCTTCCTTCTTCGTCCTGGAGAGCGGAGAGCTGGAAAGTACGGTAAGCACCTTTTCGCCGGTGCTTGTGAGGTCGGGTGCCCTTCGC
Source organism: Streptomyces griseoaurantiacus (assembly GCA_014656015.1). Lineage (GTDB taxonomy): Bacteria > Actinomycetota > Actinomycetes > Streptomycetales > Streptomycetaceae > Streptomyces > Streptomyces griseoaurantiacus. The sequence continues at coordinate 41,765 of BNBP01000047.1, forward strand.
CCGCGGGCCGAAACCCCGGCGACGGAACCCCGACGACAACAATCCGACACTCCGGCGAGGGCACCCGGTGCCCCTCTCACAACTCCCTGCGTTCCAGCGGCCGCACGGCCGGCCCCTGCACGACTTCACCGTCGGTGCCGAAGCGGGAGCCGTGGCAGGGGCACTCCCAGGCGCGTTCGGCGCGGTTGAAGGCGACCAGGCAGCCCAGATGCGTGCAGCGCGCGGAGAGGGCGTGCAGGACGCCGGTCTCGTCCCGGTACACGGCGGTGCGCTTCCCGCCGACCTGGACGATCGCCCCGTCGCCCGGGGCGATCTCCTCGACGCCGGGACCGGTCATCGAGGTGAGGCGGTCGCCGACGAAGTGGCGGGCCACCTTGGCCTGGTTCTTGAGGAACTCCCCGCCCTCGCGGGCCACGGAGGCGAGGCGCCGGGGGTCGTACAGCCCGCTCCACGCCGGGGTGCGTCCGTCGATCAGATCGGCGAGCAGTCTGCCCGCCATGACACCCCCGCTCAGCCCCCAGCCGCCGAACCCGGTGGCCACGTAGGCGTGCCGGCTGCCCTGGTGCAGAGGGCCGACGAGCGGCACGGTGTCCGTGGAGTCGTTGTCCTGGGTGGCCCAGCGGTGGGTGACACGGAGGTCGCCGAAGGTGCGTCCGGCCCATTCCGTCAGCCGGGCGAAGCGCTCCTCGACGTCCACCCCGGAGCCCGGGGTGAAGTGCTCGCCGGTGATCACGAGGAGGCGCTCGCCGTCCGTGTACGGGGCGGTCCGCACCGAGCGGGTGTTCCCGTCGGGCGTGAGGTACATGCCGCGCGGGGCGGCCTCGGCCTCGATGGGCGCGGTGATCACGAGTTCGCGGCGCGGGGTGAGCCGGGTGAACAGCAGCGCGCGGTCGAAGACCGGGTAGTGCGTGGCGACGACCACCTCACGGGCCCTGACCTCGGTACCCGCCTCGGTGGTCAGGACGCAGGGCTCGCCCTCGGTGAGGCCGGTGACCCGGGTGTTCTCGTGGAGGGTGCCACCCCGGCGGCGGATGTCCTCCGCGAGCGCCCTCAGGTACTTCACCGGGTGGAACTGCGCCTGACCGGTGACCCTAACGGCGCCGGCGACGGGGAAGGGCAGGTCGGTCTCGGTGGTGAACGCGGCGGGCAGCCCGGCCTCGCGGGCGGCCTCGGCCTCCGCCCGCAGTTCCTCGACGCGGCCCTCCTCCTGGGTGAAGGTGAAGGCGGTCGCCTCCTCCCATTCGCACTCGACGCCCAGCTCGGCGGCGATCTCCCCGGCGTGCCGGACGGCCTCGTACTGGGAGCGGGCGTACAGCCCGGCGGCCTCGGGGCCGCGGGTGCGGCGCAGCTTCTCGTAGACCAGCCCGTGCTGGGCGGTCAGCTTCGCCGTGGTGTGCCCGCTGACCCCGCCGGCGAGCCGGCCGGCCTCGAGGACCGCGACGCGGTGACCCCCGCGGGCGAGTTCCCAGGCGGTGCTGAGCCCGGCGACGCCGCCGCCCACCACGGCGACGTCCACCGTGAGGCCGTCCTCCGGCGGCGGTCCGGGTTCGCCCGCGGGGGCCGTCTCGAGCCAGTACGACCGGTGAAGTGCTGCCTGCTCGTCCATGTGACCCCAGGTTCCCCGCGCTCCCGGGGCCACACCGCGCGCCCTTCGGCGCCGCGTCCTCAGACCAGGTCGGCGCCCAGTACGGGGCGGCCCGGGTCGCGGTCGTCGGCGTCGGGGACCTTCGCCTCGTCCTCGTCGAGGGGCTCGAGGAAGCCGCCCGACTGGTGCTGCCACAGCTTGGCGTAGGCCCCCTCGCAGGCGAGCAGTTCCTGGTGGGTGCCCTGTTCGACGACGCGGCCGCGGTCGAGGACGACGAGCCGGTCCATGCCGGCCACCGTGCTCAGCCGGTGGGCGACGACGAGCGCCGTGCGCCCCTCCATGAGCCGCCACAGCGCCTCCTGGACGAGCACCTCGCTCTCGGAGTCCAGGGCGCTGGTCGCCTCGTCGAGCAGCAGGATCGGCGCGTCCCGCAGGATGGCACGGGCGAGCGCGACCCGCTGCCGCTGCCCGCCGGAGAGCTTGACCCCCCGTTCGCCGACCATGGTGTCGAAGCCGTCCGGCAGTCCGTCGGCGAACTCCGTGACGTGCGCGGCCTCGGCCGCGTGGCGGATCTCGGCCTCGGTGGCGCCCGGCCGGGCGAAGGCGATGTTCTCCCGCAGGGTGCGGTGGAACATCGCCGGGTCCTGCGGCACGTACGCCATCAGGCCGCGCAGGTCGGCCTGGCGCAGCCGGCTGATGTCCTGGCCGCCGATCAGGATGCGGCCGCCGTCGATGTCCGTCATGCGCAGCAGCAGCCGGGTGAGGGTGGTCTTGCCGCCGCCGGATCGGCCGACCAGGCCGATCTTCGCCCCGTCGGGCACGGTCAGGTCCAGGCCCCGGAAGAGCGGCCTGCCGCCGCGGTGGGCGAAGGTGACCTTCTCGAAGCGGATGTCGGCGGGCCCGGACCGCAGCGGCTCGGGGGACGGCGGGTCGAGCACGGTCGGCGGCTGGAGCAGCAGTTCGGTGAACTGCGCGGCCTCCGTCATCGAGCTCTCCAGCCTCCGGTAGATCTGGTTGAACTCGAACATGATGCGGGTGGCGTTGCCGTAGTAGGTGAAGGCCACCACGATCGCCTCCACGCCGTGCGCGCCCCCGCCGAGGACGACGGCGAGGAGCAGGCCCAGCGCGTTGGTCAGCACCGACATCGGGGCCACGAAGGTGTCGATGCGCAGATTGCCGTAGTCCCAGGAGCGCAGGGTCAGCCGCCGGGACTGGGCGACGCGGGAGCGGTGCTCGGCGGCCTCGCGTTCCTCGGCGGCGAAGGCGCGGACGGTCTCCATGTTCATCAGGCTGTCGGCCACGTGCCCGGCGACCCGGGCGATGGCCTCCTCACGGCGGCGCACGAGCGCCTGCCGGCGCCGGATGAGGGGTGCCACGCAGACCGTCGTCGTGCCGATCATCACCATCAGGCCCACGACCAGCAGCGGTTCGTAGCGCCAGAGCACCACCGCCCCGAAGAGCAGCGGCACGATCCGGCCGATGACCTGGAACGTCATCGTGTCGACGCAGTCCTCGAAGCGGGAGGCGAAGCTGAGGACCCGCTTGGTCAGCGCCCCGGCGAAGTTGTCGTGGAAGAACGCGGCGTCCTTCGCGAAGAGTTCGTCCATCCCGGTGATGTACAGGCGCTCGATGCCGCGGGCCGCGAGGCGGTTGAGGCAGTGCAGGCCGAGGCGCCACATGAGTTCCGCGAGCAGCAGGGCCCCGGCGAAGCCGAGCACGTACGGCAGCGCGCTGTGCAGGCCGAGGCCGTTGTCGTCCGCGATGCGGCCGACGAGCTTGGCGACGACGAGGGGGGCGACGTAGTTGATGCCGGTGTTGCCGACGGCGGGCAGCAGCATGGCCCCGGCGGTGAGCCACTTGTGCCGGGCCAGTTCCCTTCCGTAGAGGCGCAGGGCGAGGAGGACCGGGCCGGTGCGTTTGGACCTGCCCGGCGGGGCGTCGGGTACGTGCGGTGAGGGCATGGGGACTCTCCGTAGTCGCGTCGGGGCGCACCGCACGGCGGTCGTGTGCGGGAGGGCCGGTGGAAGGTGGCAGTGTCCCGCGAGGACGCCGGTGCGGTCCAAGGGTTTTCGCCGGTCCGTACGGTGTGCGAACAGCTTCGGCCACCGGTCTCCGCGCGCCGTGCGTCACTCGCGCCGCCCGCGCACCGGAGGGTGCGGGCGGCGGGGAGGGTCACGGTGGGTGGTGGGGCGGTGTCACGTACGGCGGGAAGGACGGACCGGAGCGGCTGCCGCGGGACGGTGGCCGAGGGTGCCCTGCGGGTGCCGATTTCGGCGGAAACGCCCCCCGCCGGGGGCCGCAGGGCGGCGGACATGCCGAGGGCCGGTTCGGATGTCTCCGAAACCGGCCCTGAACCGCGACTCTCACGAGTCGGGACGACAGGATTTGAACCTGCGACCCCTTGACCCCCAGTCAAGTGCGCTACCAAGCTGCGCCACGTCCCGTCGTCCGCCTGACCTGGGGTTTCCCCCGGGGCGAACGCGCACGGAAACCATACCGCACTCCGGGCGCCGGCCGCGCACGGCTTTCGCCCGCGCGGCGGTGCCGGCGCGGGTGCGCGCTCAGCCGGAGGCGGGCAGGCCCAGTGTGGGGTGCGCCTCGATCAGACGGGGCGGGGCCGCCTGACGCCAGGAGTCGGCGAGGATGTCCCGCAGTTCCGCCTCGTCCTCCAGGGCGGCCAGCCGGGCGCGGACCCAGGCGAAGGAGGCCTCGTGGCCCGCGATCCAGAACTTGTCCGGCTCGGCGAGCACGAGTTCGTCGCGCTCCGTCTTCGGGCAGCGCACGGCGAGGGACGTCTCGTCCTCGGGGAGGGTGGCGAACATCTTGCCCGCGACCCGGAACGTGGGCATGCTCCAGGCGGTCTTCTCCACCGTGTCCGGCAGGGAGAGGGCGATACGGCGTACGTCTTCGGCATCCGGCATGCCCGCACGGTAACCAACGGCACCGACAGCGGGGCGCGGCCCTCGGCGGGGCGGTCGCCGGTGCCCCGTCAGTGGGCCCTCGCGGCCTCGCTCAGCGCGTCCAGGACCGGGCGGATCAGGGGGTGCTCCTCGGCGCCCCGGCGGACCGCGGCGAACACCCGGCGGGTGGGCGCCACCCCGTCGACGGGCCGGACCACGACGTCGGTGAGGTCCAGGCCGCGCAGCGCGGAGCGCGGCACGAGGGCCACTCCCGCGCCGGCGGAGGCCAGGGAGAGCACGGCGCTGAAATCGTCGGAGTGGTGTTCGAGGCGGGGCTGGAAGCCGGCGTGCTCGCAGGCCAGGACGACCACGTCGTGGCAGGGGTTGCCGGGGTAGGGGCCGATCCAGGGGTCCTTGGCCAGCTCCGCGAGGGGCACCACCTCCGCCCCCGCCAGCCGGTGGCCGACCGGGACGACCGCCTCGAACGGCTCGGCGTACAGCGGGATGTGGGTGAGCCGGGGGTCGTCGGCGCCGGGGGCGCCCCGGTACTCGACGGCGACCGCCACGTCCACCTGCCGGTCGAGCACCATCGGCAGGCTCGCGTCGCCCTCGGCGTCCTGGACGCGGACCCGGATGCCGGGGGCGGTGCGGGCGAGGGTGGCCAGTGCGGGGGCGACGACCAGGCCGATGCCGGTGGCGAAGGCGGCGAGCGTCACCGTGCCGGCCGAGCCCGCGTCGTACGCCGCCAGCTCGGCCTCCGCACGTTCGAGCTGGGCGAGGACGGCGTGGGTGTGGCCGAGGAGGATCTCCCCGGCCGGCGTCAGCCGCACCCCCTTGGCCCCGCGCTCCACCAGCCGGTGCCCGGTCTCCTGTTCCAGGGCGGCGAGCTGCTGCGAGACGGCGGAGGGGGTGAGGTACAGCGCGGCGGCGGCCGCGGTCACCGTACGGTGGTCCGCCACCGCCCGGAGAATGTGCAACCGCCGCGCCTCGATCATGCGGTCGATTATCGCAAACCCGCGTGACCTCGTACGTTCCCCGCCCGGACCGTCAGGCGGCTTCCAGCTCGGCCCGCGCGGCGACGAAGGCCTCCACGGCCCGCTCGACGTCCTCGGTGGAGTGCGCCGCCGAGAGCTGCACCCGGATGCGGGCCGCGTCCTGCGGCACCACCGGGTAGGAGAAGCCGATCACGTACACCCCGCGCTCCAGCAGCAGTTCGGCCATCCGCCCCGCCTTCGCGGCGTCGCCGATCATGACGGGCGCGATGGCGTGGTCGCCGGGGAGGAGGTCGAAGCCCTCCTCCGTCATCCGCCGCCGGAACAGCCCGGTGTTCGCGGCCAGCTTCTCCCGCAGCTCCCCGGCCGACTCCAGCAGGTCGAGCACCTTCAGCGAGGCCGCCGCGATCACCGGGGCCAGCGTGTTGGAGAACAGGTACGGCCGCGAGCGCTGGCGCAGCAGCGCGACGATCTCGGCGCGGGCGGCCACGTACCCGCCGGAGGCGCCGCCGAGGGCCTTGCCGAGCGTGCCGGTGAGGATGTCGACCCGGTCCATGACCCCGTGCAGCTCGGGTGTGCCGCGGCCACCGGGGCCGACGAAGCCGACGGCGTGGGAGTCGTCGACCATGACCATCGCGTCGTACCGGTCGGCGAGGTCGCAGATCTCGCGCAGCGGGGCGACGTAGCCGTCCATCGAGAAGACGCCGTCGGTGACGATCAGCCGGCGCCGGCCGTCCCCGGCGGCCTTGAGCTGCGTCTCCAGGTCGGCCATGTCGCGGTTGGCGTAGCGGAAGCGGCGGGCCTTGGAGAGCCGGATGCCGTCGATGATGGAGGCGTGGTTGAGGGCGTCGGAGATCACCGCGTCCTCGGCGCCGAGCAGCGTCTCGAAGACGCCGCCGTTGGCGTCGAAGCAGGAGGAGTACAGGATCGTGTCCTCCTGGCCGAGGAAGGCCGACAGGCGGGCCTCCAGTTCCTTGTGGACCTCCTGCGTGCCGCAGATGAAGCGCACGGAGGCCATGCCGTAGCCCCAGCGGTCCAGGGCCTGGTGGGCGGCGGCGATCACCTCGGGGTGGTCGGCGAGGCCGAGGTAGTTGTTGGCGCAGAAGTTGAGGACCTCGCCGGGGCGGCCGCCGGCGGTGACCGCGACGGTCGCGGACTGCGGGGTGCCGAGGACGCGCTCGGGCTTGTGCAGCCCGGCGGCGCGGATCTCGTCGAGGGTGGCGCGGAGGTCGTCGCGTACGGAGTCGAACATGGGAGGGCTCCTGAGGATGCCTGAAGGGGCGTGCGGGTGGCGGCGGTTACGCGGTCCAGTCGAGGATGACCTTGCCGCCCCGGCCGCTCGCGGCGTCGGCGAAGGCGGCCTCGAACTCCTCGTGGCCGTACCGGCCGGTGATGACGGGGGCCAGGTCGAGGCCGCCCTCGAGCAGGACGGACATCGCGTACCAGGTCTCGAACATCTCGCGGCCGTAGATGCCCTTGAGGGTGATCATCGACGTGACGATCCGGGCGAAGTCGACGGGGAACTCCTCGGCGGGCAGGCCGAGCATGGCGATCCGGCCGCCGTGCGTCATGTTGGCGATCATGTCGCGCAGCGCCTCGGGGCGGCCGGACATCTCCAGGCCGATGTCGAAGCCCTCGCGCAGTCCCAGTTCGCGCTGTCCGTCGGCGATCGTGGCGCCGGAGACGTTCAGGGCGAGGCTCACGCCGATCTTGCGGGCCAGCTCCAGGCGCTCCTCACTCACGTCGGTGACGACGACGTGGCGTGCGCCGGCGTGCCGGGCCACGGCGGCGGCCATCAGGCCGATGGGCCCGGCCCCGGTGATCAGCACGTCCTCGCCGACCAGCGGGAAGGACAGCGCGGTGTGCACGGCATTGCCGAAGGGGTCGAAGATGGCGGCCACGTCGAGGTCGACGGGGACCCGGTGCACCCACACGTTGGAGGCGGGCAGGGCCACGTACTCGGCGAACGCGCCGTCGCGCCCGACGCCGAGGCCGACGGTGGCGCGGCACAGGTGGCGGCGGCCGGCCAGGCAGTTGCGGCAGGTGCCGCAGACCAGGTGGCCCTCGCCGCTGACCCGGTCGCCCCTCTTGACGCCGGTGACGTCCCGGCCGGTGTCGACGACCTCGCCCACGAACTCGTGCCCGAGCACCAGCGGGGTGGTGATGGCCCCTCGGGCCCAGCCGTCCCAGGAGTGGATGTGCAGATCGGTGCCGCAGATCCCGGTGCGCAGCACCTTGATCAGTACGTCACCGGGGCCGATGGTCGGTTCGGGTACGTCCCGGAGCCACAGACCGGGCTCCGCCTTGTGCTTGACCAGCGCTTTCACGCGTACGGCTCCTGTGTTTCGACGGCTAGGGTCTGTCGTTCGGATCAGGTCGCAGGGGGCGGACGACGCCGATCCAGCGCCGGTGAGTGGGGTCTGGTGCGTGCATCTGCAAGGCGGAGGAGGGAGTCGACGCGGAGCGTCGGCGAGTGACGACAACGCCGCAGATGCGCGTGCCAGACCCCGCGTCTGCGAGCTGATCCGAACGACAGGCCCTGGGTCCCCCGGTGGGGAGATCCCCCTGGAATGTGCCGTACCGCCGGGCCGCGGTCCATCGAGAGTTTCTTAAGCGCGCCCGCAGCTTTCCTTCACACCACCGTGCCGTCCGTGCCGCGCGGCTGCGGCACGCCCTCGCTTCCCCGCTCCACGAGCCGTGCGGTGAGTTCCGCGGCGAGCCCCTTGATGGTGTCCAGACCCTCGCGGCCCCAGCGGCGCGGCACGACGTCGGCGACGCAGACCGTGCCGAGCGCGAGGCCGTCAGGGTCGGGCAGCGGGGCCCCGAGGTAGGCCCGGACGCCGGTCTCGTCGACGATCGGATTGCCGGCGAACCGCGGGTAGTCCCGCACGTCCTCCAGGGCGAGCGCCCGGCGGCGGACCACGACGTGCGGGCAGAAGCCGTGGTCACGGGTGAGCAGCCGCGCCCGTCCGGTGCCGTCCGCCCCGGTGGCGGCGGGCAGCGGGAGGCCCCCCGGGGTGTGCAGCCCGGCGAGGAACTGCCGTTGCTCACCGACGAAGTTGACCATCGCGTAGGGGGCCGCCAGCACGTTCGCCAGCCGGTCGGCGAAGGCGTCGAGGGCGGGGTCGGGGTGCTGGTGCTCCCCGAGGCCGAGGGCGCGCAGCCTTCGTACGCGTTCCGGGGCGTCCTCGTCCTGCGGGGTCAGCAGGAGACGGCGGGGGCTCATGTGCGGGCTCCGTGGTGGGGCGCCTGGGCGGCCGGGATGTGGGCGAGGAGGTGCTTGACCAGGGCGAGCAGGGTCTGCACGCCGGAGCTGGAGATGCGGGCGTCGCAGCGGACGACCGGGACGCCGCGGTCGAGGTCGAGGGCGGCGCGCACCTCCTCGGGGTCGTAGCGGTGGGCACCGTCGAACTCGTTGATCGCGACGATGAAGCCGAGGCCGCGCTCCTCGAAGAAGTCGATGGCGGCGAAGCACTCCTGCAGCCGGCGGGTGTCGGCGAGGATCACCGCGCCGAGTGCGCCCTCGGACAGTTCGTCCCACATGAACCAGAACCTCTCCTGGCCGGGGGTGCCGAACAGGTAGAGCACGTGCCGCGGGTCGAGGGTGATCCGGCCGAAGTCCATCGCCACGGTCGTCTCGACCTTGTTCTCGATGCCGTCGAGGTTGTCGGTCGCGGCACTGACCGTGGTGAGGAGTTCCTCCGTGCTGAGCGGCGCGATCTCGCTGACCGCGCCCACGAAGGTGGTCTTGCCTACTCCGAATCCGCCCGCCACGAGGATCTTCAGCGCGGTGGGGAAGGGGTCAGAGCTGTCGTCGTAGTCCATCGAGCACTGCCTCCAGAAGGGACCGGTCCGTGGGGTTGTGGTGGAAGGCCGGGGGCCTGGTGGTGAGCGCCCCGCTGTCGACGAGGTCGGACAGCAGCACCTTGGCGACCGCGACCGGCAGCTTGAGCTGTCCGGCGACCTCGGCGACGGAGACGGGTCCTCCGCAGAGGTCGAGCACCTGGGTGTGTTCGGGGCCGAGGTAGCCGAGGGGGATCGCCCCGGTGGCCCTCACCTGGGACAACAGGTCGAGCGCGGCGGTCGGCCGGGTCCGCCCGTTGCTTGCCTGGTACGGGCGGACCAGCCGGCCGGCCGCGTCGTCGAGCCAGGGCCCGTCGCCCGTGGTGGCCGCGCTCAAGGCCTCAGCGCCGGGGGCCGGCCGACGGGCTGCCGGGGCGCGGTCACCAGGTACGGGCGGACGCTCTTGACCAGCATCGCCATCTCGTAGCCGAGGACGGCGGCGTCGGCCTCCCGGTCGGCGAGGACGGCGAGACAGGTGCCGGATCCCGCGGTGGACACGAACAGCAGCGAGGAGTCGAGTTCGACGACGACCTGGCGGACGTCTCCGCCGCCCCCGAACCGGATGCCCGCGCTGCGGCCGAGGGAGTACAGGCCGGAGGCGAGCGCGGCCATGTGGTCGGCGCTGTCCTGATCGAGACCGTGCACGGATTTGACCAGCCCGTCGCAGGAGAGCAGTACCGCGCTCCGGGTGTGCGGCACGCGCTGCACGAGGCCGCTCATCAGCCAGTCGAGGTCGGATGCGTGGGCGGTCGGCGCTTCGCTCGCCATGGTGGATCGACTCCTTGGTGTACGGGGGGCGGTGGGGGTGGTGCGGGTCGTCCTGCGTGTCCTCCCGCTCATCCGGCGGACGCGCTCCCCCCGCGCCGGGCGGCGCCCTCGGGGGCGGACACGGACGGGCGGACGGCGGGCGCCTCGGACCCGGCGGGTGCGGACGGGGCGGGGCCGACGGGGGCGGGGTACGGGATCCCGCCGGTCCTGTCCGGCTCACCGGTTCCGGCCGCCTCGGCCGTCCCGTCCGTCCCGCCCGGAAGCGGGTGCGGGCGCGGGTACGGCTGCGGCTGCGGCTGCCTGAGGCCGCCGGCCGGGTCGTCGGCGCGGGACGGGTGCGGTGCCTCGGCGGACGAGGGCGGGGCCGGCTGCGGTGCCTCGGTGGTGGCCGGCTCGCGTTGCTGGGCGGCCTCGGCGAGGCCGATGCCGCGCTGGAACGCCGCCATCAGGCCGGGGTCGTGCTCGACGTACGCCCCGGTGTCCTCGCGGGGCCCGGGCGCGGGGCCGCCGCGGAGCTGGGGCGCGAGGTGCTCCTGGGCACGGCGGCGGGGCAGTTGCGGTTTGCCCATCGTGCCGCGGACCGGGCCGACCCGGGGGGTGGGCGGCAGCCCGGCGTGCTCGGCGAGCACCGAGCGGTGCCCGGCCGCGATGCCGGGCTGCGCCTCGGCCGGGTTGGGCCGTTCGCCGCGCTGCCCGCGCACCGGGAGCGGGGGCGCCGCTCCGGGCGGACCGCCGGGGGTGCCGGCGCCGCCGGGAGCGCCGGAGGCATGCGTGCCGTTCCCGGGGACCTCGACCCAGTCCACACCCGGGCCGTCCGCGGGCGTGCCGGGTCCGTCCACGGGGGACGTGCGGGCAGACGTCCCCGCGCCGGTGGGCACCCCGGTGCCGGCGGGCACTCCAGTACCGGCGGGCGCCCCGGTGCCGGCGGCTCCGGGAACCGGGCTCTCCGGCCCGCGCGCGCCCGCCCCGGGGGACGGTCCACCGGCGGCCGACCCGTCTCCCGTCGCCACCGCCGTGGACGCGGGATTCGCCGGGCCCGGGTGCTCCGGGCCGCTCGCGTGCTCCGTGCGGCCCGTGTGCTCCCGGGGGTTCGCCCACGCTTCGGGGCCGTGCCGCCCGGCGCCCTCCGCACGGGCCGGCGCGGCCGCGGCCGTCCATCCGCCGG
>BNBP01000048.1 GCA_014656015.1 Streptomyces griseoaurantiacus
CGGCCCAGGCCATCGCGGTCGCCACCACCGCGAGCGCCGGGGCGGCGGCGTACTGCGCGTGCAGCCGCCGCTCGGCCGCGGAACCGGCGTGCCGGCGCAGCCGGGGTCCGGCCAGGGCGTCCTGGGCCTGGTCGAGTGCGGCGGTCAGGGCCGCCCGGCGGGCCGTGGCCCCGGGGGTGCCGGCGGCGTCGAGGAGAGCGGCGACGGCCTCGTACACGCCGGCGACCGCCGCCCGCTCCCCGTCGAAGCGGTAGCCGAGCCGTGCGCCGCGCGCGGCGGAGCTCGGCGTGGGCAGCAGAAGGCGCAGACCCAGCAGCCAGCCCGCGCCGGCGAGGTAGAGGAGCGCGCTCTCCCAGCCCGGCTCCGGCAGCATCATCCCGGCGCCGAGGGCGGAGGTCACCAGGAGCTGGGTGCCCACGGCGGAGGCGACCGGCCCGACGGCGCTGACCGCACCCCCGAGCAGTCCCAGAAGGGTGAGCAGCAGGGTCAGGGTCACCGCACCGGTGTGCCGTCCGGCGTAACTGCCGGCCAGCAGCCCGGCCGCACCGGCCAGCGCGGGCAGACCGAGCCGGCCGACCGAGGCGCGTCGGCTGCCGGGGCGGTCGTTGACGCCGGCGAGCATGGCGCCGAGCGCGGCGACGACTCCCAGGGAGGTGCGTCCGGCGAGCACGCCCGCGAGCAGCAGTGGACCCGCGGCCAGCGCCCCGCGCACCACCGCGCTCCAGGGGACGGGCCCGCGCTGGGCGCTCAGTGCGTGGGCGATCCAGAGCGGCAGGCGCGGGGCGGGGCGGTTCACGGGGCTCCTGTCGGACGAGGGCGGGAGGGCCTTCGGGCGACGGTGGCCGGGCTCTTCGGGGTCTCCTACGGTACGGCGGGAACGGGCGGGAACGGGAACGCCGGTGTTTCGCCGGCGTGACACTCGCCCCGGCCGGCCGGTGGGGCGGTCCGCGACGGCCGTCCCCCGGTGCCCGGCCGGGTGCCGGTCAGCCGGCCGGCGGGGTGGTCGGCAGCCCCGCCGAGGTGGCCGCCGTGCGCAGCACCTCCCGCAGCATGGCGGGGGTGAGCCGGCCGGTGAAGGTGTTGCGCTGGCTGACGTGGAAGCAGCCGTGGAGCGCGAGGGAGCCGTCGCCCGGCACGCCCGCGCCGACACCGAGGTCCTCCCGGCTGCCGGAGGGCTCGCCGCCCTCGGCCCGGTGCAGTCGGACGTGGGCGCCGTGGGCGAAGGGCGGGCGGGGGCGGGGTACCGTCCAGCCGGCCGCGGTGAAGGCGGGCAGTGCGGCCTGCCAGCCGAAGGCACCCAGCACCACCACGGCGCGCAGCGAGGGCCGGAGCAGGGTCAGCTCCCGTACCAGCCAGGGCCGGCAGGTGTCCCGCTCACCCGGGGTCGGCTTGTTGGCGGGCGGGGCGCAGTGGACCGGCGAGGTGATCCGTACGCCGTACAGCTCCAGCCCGTCCCCGATCCGTTCCGCCCTCGCCTGCGAGGCGAGGCCGACCTCGTGCAGGGCCGCGTAGAGCACGTCCCCGGAGCGGTCACCGGTGAACATCCGTCCGGTGCGGTTCCCGCCGTGGGCCGCCGGGGCGAGCCCGAGGATCAGCAGCGAGGCGTCGGGCGGTCCGAAGCCCGGCACCGGCCGTCCCCAGTAGGTCCAGTCGGCGAACGCGGCCCGCCGGGTGCGGGCCACCTCCTCCCGCCAGGCGACCAGCCGCGGGCACGCCCGGCAGCCGGCGATCCGCTCGTCCAGTTCCTCCAGCGCGCTGCCGTCCATGTCTCCACCGTAGAGGCCGCGCCCGGCCGCCGTGCCGCCGCGCCCCACCGCCGGGTTCAGGCCGGGAGCACCGCCTCGCCGACGGGGAACGTCACCCCGGTGAGCTCCTCGGAGACGGCCCACAGGCGCCGCTGCACGGCCTCCTCGTGCGACTCGGGGCTGGACTCGACGCGCCTGGGGTGCCCGCGGGTCTCGCCGCGGTTGCCGGGGCCGTAGTACTCGCCGCCGCGCACCGCCGGATCCGTCGCGGCCCGCAGGGTGGGCAGGGCCCCCATCGCCGACTTCTGGATGAGCACCGGCGCGAGCAGGTTGACGGGGACGCGGAGCACGGCGGGCGCGTTGCGCATCAGGTCGGTGTTGGACACTCCCGGGTGGGCGGCCACCGCACTCGTGGTGCCACGTGCCGCGAGACGGCGGTTCAGTTCGTACGTGAACATGAGGTTGGCGAGCTTGGCCTGGCCGTAGGCGCCGACGCGGCTGTAGGAACGCTCCCACTGCAGGTCGTCGAAGTGGATGGCGGCCTTGATGCGGTGGCCGGTGCTGCTGACCGTGACGACGCGGGAGCCCGGGACGGGCAGGAGCCGGTCCAGCAGCAGGCCGGTGAGGGCGAAGTGGCCGAGGTGGTTCGTCGCGAACTGCAGCTCGAAGCCGTCGACGGTGGTCTCCCGCGGGGTGTACATCACGCCCGCGTTGTTGATCAGCAGATCGATGCGGGGGTGGGCGGCGCGCAACTCGGCCGCCGCGGACCGGATCGAGTCCAGGGAGGTCAGGTCGAGGACCTGGACGTCGACGCGGCCGTCGATGCGGTCGGCGGCCTGCCTCCCCTTCTCGACGTTGCGGACGGCCAGGACCACGTGCGCCCCGCGGGCGGCGAGCGCCCGGGCGGTCTCGAAGCCCAGTCCGGTGTTGGCGCCGGTGACGATCGCCACCCGGCCGTGCTGGTCGGGGATGTGCCGCTCAGTCCATTTGTCGCTCATGACCCACTCCTAAAGAACCATCGGTCTGTTATTGGAACAGTAAGAGACCGGTGGTCTGATGTCAAGAGACCGACGGTCTGTAAGTTAGGCTGGGCGTCGTGACTTTCCAGCGGGCGCGAAGCGAGGAGCAGCGGGAGATCCGCCGCAGGGCGATCCTCGACACGGTGGCGGCGATGCTCGAGGAGATGCCCGTCGCCGAGGTGAGCCTCAACGAGATCAGCCGCCGGGTGGGCCTGGCCAAGTCGAACGTCCTGCGGTACTTCGAGTCCCGCGAGGCGGTACTGCTCGAACTGCTGGACTCGTTCCTGGAGAGCTGGATCGCCGAGCTGACGGAGGAGCTGGCCGCGGGCGTCGAGGCGGACGCGCCGCTTCAGACCCGGGCGCGCGGGACGGCGGAGATCCTCAGCCGGACACTGGCGAACCGCGTGGTGCTGTGCGACCTCTTCGGCGCACAGGGCGGCGTCCTCGAACGCAATGTCTCCGTCGAGGTCGTCAAGCGGCACAAGCGCGCCTCCCTCGCGAAGCTGTCGGACATGTCCGAGCTGCTCCGCCGCCATGTGCCCGAACTCGGCGACCAGGCGCCGATGTTCTGTCTGATGGGGCTGGCCTCGGCGGGCGCCCTGTCGACCTATGTCCCGCCCCCGGCGAGCCTCCTCACCGCCTACGCGGAGGAGCCCGCCCTCGGCGTCCTCAATCTGGAACTGCGGGAGGCCCTGAAGATCTCCTTCACCTCCTCGCTGCTGGGCATGCTGCCCCGCACCTGAACCCACGCGCCCACCGGCCGTCGGCCGACGGCCGTCGGGCGTCGGGCGTCGGGCGTCGGGCGGCACCTGTCGGTTGTCGGCGTGCCGGGTTCTCTCTCCCGGCGAGCGAGAAGCCGTGGTCGTGGAACGTCTTCCCGCCGAGTTCATTAAGGTCGGGGCATGGCTTCTGAGGGCAGAGACGGAGACGCCGGCGCCGCACCCGGTGCCGGGACCCACCCCGATGCCGTGGCCGCCGCCGTGGCGGCGCGGCCCGCCGGGGGCGAGAGCGTGCGCATCGACAGCTGGATCTGGTCCGTGCGCCTGGTCAAGACCCGCTCGATGGGCGCCACCGCCTGCCGGGGCGGTCACGTCCGTGTCAACGGCGAGCGCGTCAAGCCCGCGTACGCCGTGCGCGTCGGCGACGAGGTGCGGCTGCGGCAGGCCGGCGGACGCGAGCGGATCGTCCTGGTGAAGCGTCTGATCCGCAAGCGGGTCGGCGCCCCCGTCGCGGCCGAGTGCTACGTCGACAACAGCCCGCCTCCGCCGCCGCGCGAGGCGGTCGCGCCGATCGCGGTCCGTGACCGGGGCGCGGGCAGGCCCACCAAGCGCGACCGCCGCGAACTGGACCGGCTGCGGGGCCTGGCCGCGGGGGACGCCGAGCCGGACCGCCCCTGAGGCTCGCGGGGGTCTGCTCCCCGGTACGGACGGCACCGCGACGGGGGGTCCGGTCCGGGTCCGGTCCTCGGGTCCCCTACACCGGCACCGCTCGTACCCAGGTCCCGTCCTGTGTCAGACAGCGGTCCACGCGTAGTCCGGCCTCGGCGAGCGCCTCCTCGAACCGCTCCTCGGTCAGGGGCCGCGACAGGAAGGTCTGTGTCCAGGTCGCGTCCGGGAACTCGTACTCCGCGCGCACCTCGTTCACGCCGTCGCCGACCGGCTCCGCCGCGCGTATGCGCACGGTGAAGCCGCTCGGGTCCACCCGTTCCCTCGGCAGGTCGGTGTGGTAGCCCTCGCCCTCCCGCTGGATCAGTACGCATCCCTCTGCCGCCACGTGCCGCGCGCAGGTGCGCAGCAGGCCGCGCCGCACCTCCTCGTCCCCCGCGTGGACGAGGAAGGAGGCGAGCAGCACCACGTCGAAGCTCTCGTCGAGCCGGAGGTTCTCGATCGGGCGGCGTATCGTGCGGGCCCCGCGGACCCGCTCCAGCATCTCCGCGGACTCGTCCACCGCCGTGACCCGGAAGCCCCGCTCCAGGAGGGGGTGGGTCATCCGCCCCGCCCCGCAGCCCAGTTCCAGGATCCGCGCCCCGGCCGGTACCGCGGCGGCGATGATGTCCGGTTCCTCCCCCACGGGCAGCCGGCTGTACAGCCCGACCGCGCAGCCGTCCGGGGTGATCGCTCCCGGCCCCGTCCCCGCGTACCCCGCTCGCATCTGTGTCCTCAAAGCCCTCATGCCCCGAAAACGGACGGGCGGAGGGCCCCGGTTCCCCGGCGCCCGTCACTCGTGGGAGTGAACGTTCGACGGGGGAACCCGATAGCGGGGCGCGACAATGGGAAGGGGTGAGGCCGATGCGTACGGGCAGTGAACCGACGACGGCCCGCAGTCCGCTGCGGATGCGTTTCTGGCTGAGCGTCTGGGGCGAGGTCTGGACGATCGGCGGCACGGTCGCGCTCGTGCTGGCGGGCCGGCCGGGCTGGGCGGCCGTCTGTGCCGCGCTGTGGCTGATCGTGACCGTCGACCTGATCGTGGTGGTGCGGCACATCCGGCAGGGTCCGCACTGGCAGCCGGGCCGCGACGTGCCGCCCTACCGGCCGCCGGAGGGGCGTCCCTGAAGCGGCCTCCCCGAAGCCGCGGCCCCGATCCCGGCGCCGGGTCACACCTCGAAGCGGGCCGCCTGCAGATAGCGCGGGTTGGGGTCGAGGGCCGCCGCGAGGCGGAAGTGCCGCTTGGCCGGCTCGGGGCGCGCCTGCCGCTCGTAGGTGCGGGCGAGCGCGAAGTGGGCGTAGGCGTTGTCCGGTTCGCGTTCGAGGACGAGGCTGAACTCCAGCTCGGCGGGGCGGAGCTGGGCGGCGGCGAAGAAGGCGCGGGCGCGCAGCAGCCGGGCCGCGGTGTTCTCGGGATGCGCGTCGATGAGGCCGTCGAGCAGCTTGACCGCGCCGCGCGGGTCGCGCGCGGCGAGCAGTTGCTCGGCCGCGCGGAAGTCGATCACGTCCGTCTCGGGAGTCCGGCCACGGGAACCGCTGGTCTGGGGCACGACGAAGTCCTTCCCTCACTCGGGGGCGTCAACGCCCCCCTCGGGGCGGCTATTCCGTGGCCCGTGCACCCGGTGGTGCCGTCCGCCGCGCGCGCCGGACGAGGTCGTCCCACAGCTCCCGCACCCGCCGCTCCAGTTCGGGCAGGGGGACGTCGTTGTCGATGACGACGTCCGCGACCGCGCGCCGCTCCTCGCGGGAGGCCTGGGCGGCCATGCGGGCGCGGGCGTCCTCCTCGCTCATGCCGCGCAGCCGGACCAGCCGGTCGAGCTGGGTCGCGGGGTCCACGTCGACGACCACGACGAGGTCGTACAGGGACGCGAGGCCGTTCTCGGTGAGCAGCGGCACGTCATGGACGACGACGGCGTCCTCGGCCGCGGCGGACTGCAGTTCCCGGGAGCGGGCCCCGACCAGGGGGTGCACGATCGAGTTGAGTACGGCGAGCCGGTCGGGATCGGCGAAGACGACCGCTCCGAGGCGGGGGCGGTCCAGGCTGCCGTCCTCGGTGAGGATCTCCTCGCCGAAGGCCTCGACGACCGCCGCGAGCCCGGGCGTGCCCGGCGCCACGACCTCGCGCGCGATACGGTCCGCGTCGATCAGTACGGCGCCGCACGCGACGAGCAGTCGGGACACCTCGCTCTTGCCGGCGCCGATTCCGCCGGTCAGGCCCACGGACAGCATGACCGCGCCTTCACCTCACCCACTCCCGCACCGGCGGGGACCACATGCCGAATCCGATGGACACCGCGGGTCGAGCCCACCGGATCGTCCACGCCACGGCGGGGTACGGGCAGGTCACGGCCTTCGGCAGACTATCGGATCACCCTCGGGGCCGGCCGTCTCCCCCAGCCGTTCGCCCCGCCTCGGCCGTCTCCCGCGCTCTCAGCCGTCCCCCTCGCGCTCCGCCAGGAAGCGCTCGAACTCCTGCCCGATCTCGTCCGCCGACGGGATGTCCACCGGCTCGGCCAGCATGTTGCCCCGCGTCTCGGCACCGGCCGCGGCGTCGTACTGGTGCTCGAGCCCCTGGACCAGGGCGACCAGTTCCTCGTCGCCCTCCTGGATCTGCCGGTCGATCTCCGTCTGGGTCCGGTGGGCGTCGGTGCGCAGGGAGTGCGCGACGCCCGGCAGGACCAGTCCGGTCGCGGCGGTGACGGCCTCCAGGACCGTCAGCGCGGCGTCCGGGTACGGGGAGCGGGCGATGTAGTGCGGGACGTGCGCGGCGACACCCAGGACGTCGTGTCCGGCCTGCGCCAGGCGGTACTCGACGAGCGCCTCGGCGCTGCCGGGCACCTGCGCCTCCTCGAAGGGGCTGCGGTGGCCCGGCACCAGGTCGATGCGGTTGCCGTGCGGGGTGAGGCCCACCGGGCGGGTGTGCGGGACGCCCATCGGGATGCCGTGGAAGTTCACGGACAGCCGGACTCCGAGCCGCTCCACGATCTGCCCCACCGCCGCGGCGAAGCGCTCCCACTCCACGTCCGGCTCGGGGCCTGACAGGAGCAGGAAGGGGGCTCCGGTGGCGTCCTGGACGAGCCGCACGTCGATCGTGGGCTCGTCGTAGTCGGTCCAGGTGCTGCGCTTGAAGGTCAGCAGCGGCCGGCGGGCGCGGTAGTCGACGAGCCGGTCGTGGTCGAAGCGGGCGACGACCTGGTGGGGCAGCGAGTCGAGCAGCCGGTCGACGATCTGGTCGCCGGTCTCGCCGGCGTCGATGTAGCCGTCGAAGTGGTAGAGCATGACAAGTCCGGCCGACTCCTGCGCGAGCGCCATGTCGACGACGGCCAGGCCCTTGGGCTCCCATGCGTACAAACTCTGCGGATCAAGCACTGTGACCGCTCCTCCTCGTGTCCATCCTGAGACAACGTGGCACGGGACACGGGCATTCCCGGACTCCCGGGACCGGTCCGGAGATCGGACGGCCCGTCAGAGGGCGGACGGGAAGCGTTGACGGGCGGCGCGGCCTGCGCCGGGCAACGCGGAAGGCCCGCACCCCGGGGGGGGGTGCGGGCCTTCCGTTCTGCTCGGTGCTCCGGTCTCAGCGACGGGCGCTCAGGCCGGGAGCCGACGCGTGGCCGCGGTTCAGCTCTGGCCGCCGGCCAGCTTCTCCCGCAGCGCGGCGAGCGCCTCGTCCGAGGCGAGCGCACCGGAGTTGTCGCCACCCTCGGAGGAGTACGAGCCGCCGCCACCGCCGGACGCGACCGGGGCAGCGGTCTCGACGCCCTCGGCAGCGGCCTTCTCGTCCGCCTCGCGGGACTTGATGACCTGCGCCTGGTGCTGCTCGAAGCGGGACTGCGCCTCGGCGTACTGGGTCTCCCACACCTCGCGCTGGGTCTCGTAGCCCTCGAGCCAGTCGTTGGTCTCGGGGTCGAAGCCCTCGGGGTAGATGTAGTTGCCCTGGTCGTCGTAGGACGCGGCCATGCCGTACAGGGTCGGGTCGAACTCGACGGCCGACGGGTCGGCGCCGAAGGCCTCGTTGGCCTGCTTCAGCGAGAGGCTGATGCGGCGGCGCTCGAGGTCGATGTCGATGACCTTGACGAAGATCTCGTCGTTGACCTGGACGACCTGCTCCGGGATCTCCACGTGGCGCTCGGCCAGCTCGGAGATGTGGACCAGACCCTCGATGCCCTCGTCCACGCGGACGAACGCACCGAACGGAACCAGCTTCGTGACCTTGCCGGGCACGACCTGGCCGATCTGGTGCGTGCGGGCGAACTGCTGCCACGGGTCTTCCTGGGTCGCCTTCAGCGACAGGGAGACGCGCTCGCGGTCCATGTCGACGTCCAGGACCTCGACCGTGACCTCCTGGCCGACCTCGACGACCTCGGAGGGGTGGTCGATGTGCTTCCAGGACAGCTCGGAGACGTGCACCAGGCCGTCGACGCCACCCAGGTCCACGAAGGCACCGAAGTTGACGATCGAGGAGACGACGCCGGAACGGACCTGACCCTTCTGCAGGGTCGTGAGGAACGTCTGGCGGACCTCGGACTGGGTCTGCTCCAGCCAGGCACGGCGGGACAGGACCACGTTGTTGCGGTTCTTGTCCAGCTCGATGATCTTGGCCTCGAGCTCCTTGCCCACGTAGGGCTGGAGGTCGCGGACACGACGCATCTCGACGAGGGAGGCCGGCAGGAAGCCACGGAGGCCGATGTCGAGGATGAGACCACCCTTGACGACCTCGATGACGGTACCGGTGACGATGCCGTCCTCTTCCTTGATCTTCTCGATCGTGCCCCAGGCCCGCTCGTACTGGGCGCGCTTCTTCGAGAGGATCAGGCGGCCTTCCTTGTCCTCCTTCTGGAGAACAAGGGCTTCGATCTCGTCACCGACGGCGACGACCTCGTTGGGGTCGACGTCGTGCTTGATCGAGAGCTCGCGGCTCGGGATGACACCTTCGGTCTTGTAACCGATGTCGAGCAGGACCTCGTCCCGGTCGACCTTCACGATGACGCCGTCGACGATGTCGCCGTCGTTGAAGTACTTGATCGTCTCGTCGATCGCGGCGAGGAAGGCTTCCTCGTTACCGATGTCGTTGACCGCAACCTGCGGGGTGGTGGCGGTGGTCTCGGTGCTGCTCGTCATGTGGGAAAGGGCTCCGGTACGGACATTGAAGTCGTAGGTACTGCTTACGCCGGGAGCCCGTTTCGCTCTGCAGAAGCCGGACAGCCAAGGAAGCGCCCCGCGACAACGCGTGGCACCTCGAGAACCGAGGGGACATACAACAGATGCGAGCGCGACCTGCTACGTCTGAGGTGCGCAGGCCCGCAGCGCAACTTGTAGCATACGGGGGCAGCCGGGCAGGGTCAATGCGCGAAGGCGCACACCCGGGGCGCATCACCGCATTCCCGGCACAATTGCCGTCCTGGGAGGCCACGCGGCATCGGCGGGCACCCCTCACGGGCACCGCCGGGACGGCGACGCCGAGATGTGACGGAAGAGTACGACGAGGGAGCCGATCATCCAAGAGTCCGAACCGCTCGAACCCGAGGCCACGCGGCGTGTCGCGGGGGTGACGGAGAGCTCCCGCGCCAACCGTGGCTGGTGGGACCGCAACGCCGACGAGTACCAGGTCGAGCACGGCACGTTCCTCGGCGACGCCCGCTTCGTCTGGTGCCCCGAGGGGCTCGACGAGATCGAGGCCGAGCTGCTCGGCCCGGCGGAGGAACTGGCCGGCCGCGACGTCCTGGAGATCGGCGCCGGCGCGGCCCAGTGCTCGCGCTGGCTGGCCGCGCAGGGCGCCCGCCCGGTCGCCCTCGACCTCTCCCACCGCCAGCTCCAGCACGCGCTGCGCATCGGCGGCGCGTTCCCGCTGGTGTGCGCCGACGCCGCCGTGCTGCCCTTCGCCGACGCCTCCTTCGACCTGGCGTGCTCGGCGTACGGGGCGCTGCCCTTCGTCGCCGACCCGCGGCTCGTGCTGCGCGAGGTGCGCCGGGTGCTGCGGCCCGGCGGCCGTTTCGTGTTCTCGGTGACGCACCCGGTCCGCTGGGCCTTCCCCGACGAGCCCGGGCCCGAGGGGCTGACCGTGTCCGCCTCCTACTTCGACCGCACGCCCTACGTGGAGCAGGACGAGAGCGGACGCGCGGTCTACGTCGAGCACCACAGGACCCTCGGCGACCGCGTCCGGGACGTGGTGACCTCGGGCTTCCGGCTGGTGGACCTGGTGGAGCCCGAGTGGCCGTCCTGGAACACCTCCGAGTGGGGCGGCTGGTCCCCGTTGCGGGGCGCCCTGCTCCCCGGTACGGCCATCTTCGTGTGCGAGCGGGACTGAGCACGGGCCCCGGACCGGGCCCCCTCGGGGCCGTACGACACTGAGGGCGTGATTCGTGACGACGCCCTGGAGGCGCTGCCCGTCCGCGCGGCGCTGCCCGCCCTGAACCACGCCCTGGCGGATGACGGCGCCGCCGTGCTGGTGGCGCCGCCCGGCACCGGCAAGACCACCCTGGTGCCGCTGGTCCTGGCGGGGCTGGTGGGCGGGGGCCCGGCGCGCCGGGTGCTGGTGGCCGAGCCGCGGCGGATCGCGGCGCGGGCGGCGGCGCGGCGGATGGCGTGGCTGCTCGGGCAGGACGTGGGCGAGGACATCGGGTTCACCGTGCGCGGGGAGCGCGTGGTCGGGCGCCGGGCGCGCGTGGAGGTCGTCACCACCGGTGTGCTGCTCCAGCGCCTCCAGCGCGACCAGGAACTGCCCGGGGTGGACGTCGTCGTGCTCGACGAGTGCCACGAGCGGCATCTGGACGCCGACACGGCCGCCGCCTTCCTGCTGGACGTGCGCGGGACGCTGCGCCCGGAGCTGCGGCTGCTCGCGGCCTCGGCGACGACCGACGCGCAGGGGTGGGCGCGGCTGCTGGGCGGGGCCCCGGTGGTCGAGGCCGAGGGGGTGTCCCATCCGGTGGAGGTGGTCTGGGCGCCGCCCGCCCGGCCCGTGCGTCCGCCGCACGGCATGCGGGTGGACCCGGCGCTGCTCGCCCACACGGCCTCGGTGGTGCGGCGGGCGCTGGCCGAGCGGCCGGGCGACGTCCTCTGCTTCCTGCCGGGCCTCGGGGAGATCGCCCGGGTGGCGGGGCTGCTGGGGGACCTGGGCGCGGTGGACGTGCTCCAGGTGCACGGGCGGGCGCCCGCGGCCGTGCAGGACGCGGTGCTGTCCCCCGGTGCGCGGCGCCGGGTGGTGCTCGCGACCTCGGTGGCCGAGTCCTCGCTGACGGTGCCCGGGGTGCGGGTGGTCGTGGACGCGGGGCTGGCGCGGGAGCCGCGCGTCGACCACGCGCGCGGGCTGAGCGGTCTGACGACCGTGCGGTCCTCCCGGGCGGCCGGACGGCAGCGGGCCGGACGGGCCGGGCGGGAGGCCCCGGGGGTCGTCTACCGGTGCTGGGCGGAGGCGGAGGACGTCCGGCTGCCGCCCTTCCCCGCCCCGGAGATCAAGGTGGCCGACCTGACCGCGTTCGCGCTCCAGGCGGCCTGCTGGGGCGATCCCGAGGCCTCCGGTCTGGCCCTGCTGGACCCGCCGCCGGGCGGGGCGATGGCGGCGGCCCGCCAGGTCCTGACCGCCGTCGGGGCGGTGGACCCCCGCGGGCGGGCCACCCGCCGGGGCACGCGGCTGGTGCGGGGCGGCCTGCATCCCCGGCTGGGCCGGGCCCTGCTGGACACCTCGGGCGCGGCGGCCGAGGTGGTGGCCCTGCTGTCCGAGGAGGTCCCGCGGAGCTACGGCGACGACCTGTCGGCGGCACTGCGCACCGCCCGCCGCGGGGGCGACGCCTACGCGGCCCGGTGGCGCGCCGAGGTCCGCCGGCTGCGGGCGGTCGCCGCGGAGCGCGGGGGCCGGAACGGGACCGGCGGGGTCCCGGAGGACGACGGGGCCCGGGGTGACGGGCTCGTGGGCCGGGCCGTGGCGCTCGCGTTTCCCGAGCGGGTGGCCCGGCTGGAGGGCGGGTCGTATCTCATGGCCTCGGGGACGCGGGCCGAGCTGGGTGAGGGCTCGGCCCTGCGGGGGACGCCGTGGATCGTCGTGGCCGTCGCCGACCGCCCGGCGGGCAGTGGGCACGCGCGGGTGCGGCTGGCCGCCCCCGTCGAGGAGGACGTGGCCCGGGAGGCGGCCGCGGCACTGCGGACGGAAGAGGAGGTCCGCTGGGCCGAGGGGGACGTCCTGGCGCAGCGGGTCGAGCGGCTCGGCGCGATCGGGCTGACGGTGCGCCCGCTGAAGGACCCGCCGCCCGGTCTCGTCCGCGAGGCGCTCCTGGAGGGGCTGCGGCGGGAGGGGCTCGGGCTGCTGCGGTGGTCGCCGGAGGCGGTGGCGCTGCGGCAGCGGCTGGCGTTCCTGCGGCTGCGGCGCGGCGAGCCCTGGCCGGACGTGTCGGACGGGGCGCTGCACGCGCACGTGGCGCAGTGGCTGGAGCCGGAACTGGGCCGGGCCCGGCGGCGGGCGGACCTGGCCCGGATCGACGCGGGGCAGGCGCTGGCCCGGCTGCTGCCGTGGGCCTCGGGCGAGGCGGCCCGGCTGGACGAGCTGGCCCCGGAGCGGATCACCGTGCCGAGCGGGTCGAGGATCCGCGTCGACTACGGCGATCCCGAGCGGCCGGTGCTCGCCGTGAAGCTGCAGGAGATGTTCGGTCTGGACAGCTCGCCGGTGCTCGCCGGGGTGCCGGTGCTGGTGCACCTGCTCTCCCCCGCCGGGCGCCCCGCCGCCGTCACCGCCGACCTCGCCTCGTTCTGGCGCGAGGGCTACCGGGCCGTGCGGGCGGAGCTGCGCGGCCGGTACCCGAGGCACCCGTGGCCCGAGGACCCGGCGGCCGCGGAGCCGACCCGGCACACCAAGGCCCGGCCGCGCCGTTGAGGCGCCGGCCGGGCCGGTGGGGCGAGCTCCCCCGGATGCCTACGAGGCCGCCTCGGCGACCTTCAGTTCGAGGGTGACGGTGGCGCCGCCCGCCGTGGTGACGCGGAGGAGGAACGTGCCGGTGGTGTCGTCCGCGTACAGCTTCGGCAGCTTGAGCACGCCCTTCGCGTCGGTGGTCAGCGCGAGGGTGCGCACCTTCTTGTCGGACTTCCCGGAGGTGCCGGAGGGCTGGTCGGCCTCGTCGGAGGGGTCCTTGAAGTAGGGGCCCTTGTCGTTCTCCGCCGGGTCCTCCGCCGAGGTGAGGAGTGTGGCGGTGGCGGCGACCTTGCCGGGCGCGGCGCCCTTGTAGGTGGCCTTGAGTTCGATCGGCTCGGCGAACTCGCCGCCGGGGGTGCAGGTCAGGGGCGCGTCGCCGACGCGGGTGAGGGCGTCGGCGGTCCGTTCGGTGACGGTCGCGGTGTGTTCGAGGGCGGCCACGGTGCGGCCGACGACCAGGGCGCGGACGGTGAAGGTGCCGGTCTTCTCGCCGGCCACGAGGGCGGGCGCGGTGGCGGTGCCGGTGCCGCCGGTGACGACGGTGGCGGTCTTCTCCCCGCCGGTGAAGGTGGCGTCGGTGTCGCCGGTGATGACGAAGCGGACCCGGACCTTGGCCACGGCGGTGCCCGCCTTGGTCTCCGGGCGGACCACGATCTTCTCGTCGAAGGTGCCGCCCGCCCTGGCGGTCAGCCTGCCGGTGCCGGCGTCGTCGAGGTGGTCGACGGTGTCGGTCGGCGTGGGGGCCGGGCTCGTCGGGGTCGTGCCGGGCTTCGTCGGCTCGGTGGAGGGCTTGCCGCCCTGGTGTGAGCCGGAGCCGGAACCCGAGCCGGTGTGGCCGGGCTTGGGGGTGTGGTGCGTCGACGGCCTCGTGGTGGACGGCGGGGTGGAGCCGGGGGTCCGGCCCGGGCCGGTGCTCTCGTCGCTGCGGTGGCGGGGCAGGGTGCCCGTGCCGTCCGGCACCGAGTGGGTGCCCTTGCGGTAGTACTCCAGCCACGACAGGACGGTGTTGAGGTAGTCCTGGGAGTGGTTGTAGCTGAGGATCGCCGCGTCGAGGTTGGCCTGGACGGACAGGTCGCGGTCGGCGCGGCACAGGTAGTGGCCGGCGGCGAGGGCGGCGTCGTAGACGTTGTTGGGGTCCTTGACGCCGTCGTCGTTGCCGTCGCGGCCGGCCCAGGCCCAGGTCGAGGGGATGAACTGCATGGGGCCGACGGCACGGTCGTAGGTCTTGTCGCCGTCGTAGGCACCGTGGTCGGTGTCGGAGATGTGGGCGAAGCCGCTGCCGTTGAGGACGGGGCCGAGGATCTTGGAGTAGGTCGTGCCCTGGGCGTCGACGCGGCCGCCGCGGGCCTGCCCGGACTCCACGTGGCCGATGGCGGCCAGGAGTTCCCAGGGCAGGTTGCAGCCGGGCTTGGACTCGCGGAGTTCGGCCTCGGCCTTCTTGTAGGCGTCGAGGACCGTGGCGGGGATGCCGGAGTCGTCGCCGGAGCCGGTGCCCGCGGAGCCCTTGGCGTCGCCGGGGGCCGGGGTGGGGCTGTTGAGCGGGGGCAGGTCGGTGTAGTAGTGGCCGTCGCCGCTCGCGGTGCTGTCGCCGCCCGGGTCGGGGGCGTCCTGGGCGGATCCGGCGGTCCGTCTGCCGTGGTCGTCCGCGGTCACTCCGGGGGCCTGGGACGCGGACAGTGCCGCGACTGCTGCCGCTGCGAGGGCGGTGGTTGCCGCTCCCTTGCGGAGCCTGCTGCCGAAATGCGCCGCCATAGAGTGCGCCCCTCCCGTGGACGACCGTCCGTGTGCTCGGTACCGGTTCTCCGACCGTGCCTGCGGGCACCGTGCCGCAGGTGACCCTACGGCAACCCGCTGCCACTGGGCACCCGTTGGGGCGCGGTCTTCACCGGTTGGCCATGTGCGCGCCGCCTGCCGCGTGCGCGTCACTCTTACTTGACGGTCGTGATCGCCGGACGGTTGTGGTGCGGGGGCGGGTTTTTCCCCGGACGGGCGGACGGGGTGGCGAACGACGCGGCTCCGCGCCCCCTTTCGCGGGGCGCGGAGCCGTGTGTCCCGCGAGTGGTGTCAGTGGGCCGCCGATTCCCAGTCCCGGCCCACGCCCACCGAGACGTCCAGGGGGGCCTTGAGGTGGACCGCCGTGGTCATCTCCCGGCGGAGCAGGGCCTCCACCCGCTCCCGTTCGCCGGGGGCGATCTCCAGGACGATCTCGTCGTGGACCTGGAGCAGCATGCGGGAGGCCAGACCGGCCGCCCGCAGCGCCTCGCCGACCCTCAGCATGGCGATCTTGACGATGTCGGCGGCCGTGCCCTGGATCGGGGCGTTCAGGGCCATGCGCTCGGCGGCCTCGCGGCGCTGGCGGTTGTCGCTGTTGAGGTCGGGCAGGTAGCGGCGGCGGCCGAACAGTGTCGCCGTGTAGCCCGTCGCCCGGGCCTCTTCGACCACGCGGCGCAGATAGTCCCGTACGCCGCCGAAGCGCTCGAAGTAGGCCTCCATCAGCGTGCGGGCCTCGGCGGCCTCGATGCCCAGCTGCTGGGAGAGGCCGAAGGCCGAGAGCCCGTACGCCAGGCCGTAGGACATCGCCTTGATCTTGCGGCGCATCTCCGCGTCCACCGCTGAGCGCTCCACGCCGAAGACCTGGGAGGCGGCGGTCGTGTGCAGGTCCTCGCCGGAGGTGAAGGCCTCGATGAGACCGGCGTCCTCGGAGAGGTGGGCCATCACCCGCAGCTCGATCTGGCTGTAGTCGGCCGTCATCAGGGACTCGTAGCCCTCGCCGACGACGAAGCCGCGGCGGATGGCGCGGCCCTCGTCGGTACGGACCGGGATGTTCTGCAGGTTGGGGTCGGTGGAGGAGAGCCGGCCGGTGGCGGCGACGGTCTGGTTGAAGGTGGTGTGGATGCGGCCGTCGGCGGCGATCGTCTTGATCAGGCCCTCGACGGTGACGCGGAGCTTGGCCTGCTCACGGTGCCGGAGCATGATCACCGGGAGTTCGTTCTCCGTCTGGGCGGCCAGCCAGGCCAGCGCGTCGGCGTCCGTGGTGTAGCCGGTCTTGGTCTTCTTCGTCTTCGGCAGGCCCAGTTCGCCGAAGAGGACCTCCTGGAGCTGCTTGGGCGAGCCGAGGTTGAACTCGTGGCCCGCCGCCGCGTGCGCCTCCCGCACGGCCTGCTGGACGGCGCCCGCGAACATCTGCTCCATGGACTCCAGATGGGCGCGGTCGGCGGCGATGCCGTGCCGCTCCATGCGGGCGAGGAGGGCGGAGGTCGGCAGTTCCATGTCGCCCAGCAGGTCGGCCGCGCCGACCTCCTTCAGCCGGCCGGTGAAGGCCTCGCCGAGGTCGAGGATGGCGCGGGCCTGCACCATCAGCGCGTCGGCCTCGGCCTCCTCGTCGGCGCCGAAGGCGAGCTGGCCGTCCGCGGCGGCCGGCGGCGCGAGTTCCCGGCCGAGGTACTCCAGGGTCAGCGCGTCCAGGTCGAAGGAGCGGCGGCCGGGCTTGACCAGGTAGGCGGCCAGGGCGGTGTCCATCGTGACGCCCTCGATCGTCCAGCCGTGCTCGGCGAAGACGCGCATCGCGCCCTTGGCGTTGTGCAGCACCTTGGGGCGGGCGGGGTCGGCGAGCCAGGCGGCGAACGCCCGCTCGTCCTCCTCGTCGACCTCCGTCGGGTCGAACCAGGCGGCGGGGCCGGCGGCCGTGGCCAGGGCGACCTCGGCGACGGAGCCGGTGCCGAGGGCCCAGGTGTCGACGGTGGCCAGGCCGAGCGGGACCGTGCCGTGCTCGGCGAGCCAGGGCTTCAGCGCGCCCGCGCCCAGCACCGCGCCGTCCACCGCGACACCGGCGGCGACGGGGGCGGCCTCGGCCTCCTCCGCGCCCGGGTCGACGGCGAAGAGCCGCTCCCGCAGGGAGGGGTTGCGGATCTCCAGACTGTCCAGGAGCAGCGTGACGGCCTTGCGGTCGTAGGCGACGCGCTCCAGGTCGGCGACCGTGCGGTCCAGCTCGACCTGCCGCTCCAGCTCGGTGAGCCGGCGGTTGAGCTTGACCGACTCCAGGTGCTCGCGCAGGTTCTGCCCCGCCTTGCCCTTGACCTCCTCGACCCGCTCGACCAGTTCGGCGAAGGAACCGAACTGGTTGATCCACTTGGCGGCCGTCTTCTCGCCGACGCCGGGGATGCCGGGCAGGTTGTCCGAGGGGTCCCCGCGCAGGGCCGCGAAGTCGGGGTACTGGGAGGGCGTCAGCCCGTACTTCTCGAGGACCTTCTCCGGGGTGAACCGGGTCAGCTCGGAGACGCCCTTGGTGGGGTACAGCACCGTGACGTGCTCGCTGACGAGCTGGAAGGAATCGCGGTCGCCGGTGACGATCAGGACGTCGAAGCCCGCGGCCTCGGCCTGCGTGGCGAGGGTGGCGATGATGTCGTCCGCCTCGAAGCCCTCGACGGCGAAGCGGTCCGCGTGCATCGCGTCCAGCAGTTCGCCGATGAGCTGGACCTGGCCCTTGAACTCGTCGGGCGTCTTGGAGCGGTTCGCCTTGTACTCGGTGAACTCCTCCGAGCGCCAGGTCTTGCGGGAGACGTCGAACGCCACCGCGAAGTGCGTGGGCGCCTCGTCGCGCAGCGTGTTCGCCAGCATCGACGCGAAGCCGTAGATCGCGTTCGTCGGCTGGCCCGTCGCGGTGGTGAAGTTCTCCGCGGGCAGCGCGAAGAACGCGCGATAGGCCAGCGAGTGCCCGTCCATGAGCATCAGCCGTGGGCGGTCGCCGGAGGTCGTGTCGGTCTTCTTCGCTGCTGTCTCTGCCACGTCCCCGATCCTGCCACGCCCCACCGACAGCCGGGCCCCGCGCCGCCCCGGCCCGGCCGCTCCCGCCGCCGGCCCGGAGGCCGTACCAGCCACGTCCCGCCCCGCCGCCGCCCCGCCCCGGCCGGTCCCGGCCGGTCCCGGCCGCGGAACACGCGTGCGAGGATCGGAGAGGCAGTTCACACCCAGGGCGCAAGGGAGAGCGTGCGATGGCGACGAAGCCGCCGAAGGCAGATCCGGTGCAGGACGCCCCCAGGGTCGCCGGCGCCCAGCATGTGGCGGCCGGTCTCCCGGCCGTCCGGCACAGCCTCGTCATGGCCCAGCAGCAGATGGGAGTGCGGCGCACCGCGCTGACCCTGCTGCGCGTCAACCAGAAGGACGGGTTCGACTGCCCCGGCTGCGCCTGGCCCGAGGGCGAGCAGCGGCACACCGCCGAGTTCTGCGAGAACGGCGCCAAGGCGGTCGCGGAGGAGGCCACCCTGCGCCGGGTCACCCCGGAGTTCTTCCGCGCGCACCCGGTCTCCGACCTCGCCGGCCGCAGCGGTTACTGGCTGGGCCAGCAGGGCCGGCTCACCCACCCCATGTACCTGCCCGAGGGCGCCGACCACTACGAGCCGATCGGCTGGGACCGCGCCTTCGACATCGTCGCCGAGGAACTGCGCGCGCTCGCCTCCCCCGACGAGGCGGTCTTCTACACCTCGGGCCGCACCAGCAACGAGGCGGCGTTCCTCTACCAGCTCTTCGCCCGCGAGCTGGGCACCAACAACCTGCCCGACTGCTCCAACATGTGCCACGAGTCCTCCGGTTCGGCCCTGACGGAGACGATCGGCGTCGGCAAGGGCAGCGTCCTGCTGGAGGACCTGCACAAGGCGGACCTGATCATCGTGGCCGGGCAGAACCCGGGCACCAACCACCCGCGGATGCTCACCGCGCTGGAGAAGGCGAAGGCGGGCGGCGCGCGCATCATCAGCGTCAACCCACTGCCCGAGGCGGGCCTGGAGCGCTTCAAGAACCCCCAGACCCCGCGGGGCCTGCTCAAGGGCGCCGCCCTCACCGATCTGTTCCTGCAGATCCGGCTCGGCGGCGACCAGGCGCTGTTCCGTCTCCTCAACAGGCTGATCCTCGAGACGGAGGGCGCGGTCGACGAGGAGTTCGTCGACGCGCACACGCACGGCTACGAGGAGTTCGCCGAGGCGGCCCGCGCCGCCGACTGGGAGGAGACCCTCGCCGCGACCGGCCTGACCCGCGAGGACATCGAGCGCGCCCTGCGGATGGTGCTCGACTCCCAGCGCGTCATCGTGTGCTGGGCGATGGGCCTGACCCAGCACAAGCACGCGGTGCCCACGATCCGCGAGATCGTCAACTTCCTGCTGCTGCGCGGCAACATCGGCCGTCCCGGCGCGGGCGTGTGCCCGGTGCGCGGCCACTCCAACGTGCAGGGCGACCGCACCATGGGCATCTTCGAGCGGCCCGCCCCCGCCTTCCTGGACGCGCTGGAGAAGGAGTTCGGCTTCGCGCCGCCCCGCGCCCACGGCTACGACGTCGTCCGGGCCATACGGGCCCTGCGCGACGGCGAGGCGAAGGTGTTCTTCGCGATGGGCGGCAACTTCGTCTCCGCCTCCCCCGACACGGAGGTCACCGAGGCCGCGATGCGCCGCGCCCGGCTCACGGTGCACGTGTCGACGAAGCTCAACCGCTCCCACGCGGTCACCGGCGCCCGGGCGCTGATCCTGCCCACCCTCGGCCGCACCGAGCGGGACGTGCAGGCGAGCGGGGAGCAGTTCGTGACCGTGGAGGACTCCATGGGCATGGTGCACGCCTCCCGGGGCCGTCTGAAGCCCGCCGGCCCCCACCTGCTGTCCGAGCCCGCCATCGTGTGCCGGCTGGCGCGGCGGGTGCTCGGCGCGGACAGCCGGGTGCCCTGGGAGGAGTTCGAGCGGGACTACGCCACCGTCCGTGACCGGATCGCCCGCGTCGTCCCCGGCTTCGAGGACTTCAACGCCCGGGTGGCCCGCCCCGGCGGCTTCGCCCTCCCGCACGCCCCGCGCGACGAGCGGCGCTTCCCCACCGCCACCGGCAAGGCCAACTTCACCGCCGCCCCGGTCGAGTACCCGGCGCTGCCGGAGGGCCGGCTGCTGCTGCAGACGCTGCGCTCGCACGACCAGTACAACACCACGATCTACGGCCTGGACGACCGCTACCGGGGCATCCGCGACGGCCGCCGGGTGGTGCTCGTCAACGCCGAGGACGCCCGCGCCCTCGGTGTCGCGGACGGCTCCTACGTCGACCTGGTGAGCGAGTGGCGGGACGGCGTGGAGCGGCGCGCGCCCGGCTTCCGCGTCGTGCACTACCCCACCGCCCGGGGGTGCGCGGCGGCGTACTACCCGGAGACCAACGTGCTGGTCCCGCTGGACGCCACCGCCGACACGAGCAACACCCCCGCCAGCAAGTCCGTCGTGGTCCGCCTGGAACAATCGACGACCGACTGAGCGTTCGCTCAGCGAAGCCGGCGGCAACACGCCGGCGCCCGGTCACGGACGGAATCCGTCCACGACGACATGAACGGAGCCAGCGCCCATGGGTGAACAGCGGAACGTGACCTTCCCGCAGGAGGTCGTCGACGAGTACGCCGCGCTCGGGATCGACCTGGAGGCGCTGTTCTCCGCGGGACACCTGGGCACGCGGATGGGCGTGCGGATCGTCGAGGCCTCGGCCGAGCGGGTCGTGGGCACCATGCCCGTCGAGGGCAACACCCAGCCGTACGGACTGCTGCACGGCGGCGCCTCCGCCGTCCTGGCGGAGACCCTCGGCTCGGTCGGCGCGATGCTCCACGGGGGCAGCGGGAAGCTCGCGGTCGGCGTCGACCTCAACTGCACCCACCACCGCGGCGCCCGGTCCGGCCTGGTCACGGGCGTGGCGACGCCCCTGCACCGGGGCCGCTCCACGGCCACGTACGAGATCGTGATCAGCGACGAGGACGGGCGGCGCGTGTGCAGCGCACGGCTGACCTGCATGCTCCGCGAGGCCGACCCCACCGCCGTGCGGGACGTCTCACCGCGGGCCTGACGAAGAGCCGGCGAAGGACCGGCCGACGGGCCGGCCGACGGCCGAAAAGCACCCCTCCGTGCCGGAGCGCCCCCCTCGCGCTCCGGCACGGACGCGTTTCCGGTACCGCTGCCGGCGCCCCCGCCTCCCCCGAATCCGCGTATGGGCCGACATGCGCGCACTGCCGGAGAATGCCGGATTGCCTTTCCTGATCGTAACCCTCCGTAATATGCAGGCAATACGCGCCCAAACACCACCGGGGCGGCACGGCGCACCCCTCTCACCGGAATCACCAGCAGTCACCCCTGGCAACGTTTTCCGTCATTACCAAAACCGCTGAGACTCCTGAACGAAATCGCCCCGGTGCTGGGCGTTCTCAGCATGCGGACCGGACGAATGGGTCAGAATTCCATCGTTCCCCCCAGTCGGTACCGCTCTGCATTACCTCGTGTCATAACAAGAGCGTCACAGCCTTGGCCAAGTCCTCCTCTGCCTTCCACACCCGCGCTTAGAGTCACCGCCAGTCACCGCGCAGCCGAAAAGCCAGACCGGCCGCCGTACGACTCGGCTGCTTCCACGGGGAAACAGCTGCGCCAGTGAAAGGACTTACGATCGTGCGCCCACGTTCGCTCATCGCCATCACCGCCGCGCTGGCGGCGGGAGCACTCACCCTCACCGCCTGCGGCTCCCGGGACGACAAGGGCGGCAGCGACGACAAGGAGAACACCACCGTCGTCATCGGTGTCGACGCCCCGCTGACCGGTCAGAACTCCGCCACCGGCCTGGGCATCCAGTACGGCGTGCAGATCGCCGTCGACGACGCCAACAAGAAGAAGACCGTCCCCGGCGTCACCTTCAAGGTGAAGGCACTCGACGACAAGGCCATCCCCGCCACCGGCCAGCAGAACGCCACCGCGCTCGTCGCGAACAAGGACGTCCTCGGTGTCGTCGGTCCCCTCAACTCCGGCGTCGCCACCCAGATGCAGCAGGTGTTCGACACCGCCAACCTGGTCGAGATCTCGCCGTCCAACACCGCCCCCGAGCTGACCCAGGGCAAGGACTGGCAGACCAAGAAGTCGCGGCCGTACAAGTCGTACTTCCGCACCGCGACCACCGACGCCCTTCAGGGCGGCTTCGCCGCGCAGTACGCGCACGACACGCTCAAGAAGAAGAAGGTCTACGTCGTCGACGACAAGCAGACCTACGGCGCCGGCCTCGCCAAGCTGTTCACCTCCAGCTTCAAGAAGCTGGGCGGCAAGATCGCCGGCACCGACCACGTCAACACCGGCGACAAGGACTTCTCCACCCTCGTCACCAAGGTCAAGAACTCCGGCGCCGACATGCTGTACTACGGCGGCCAGTACGACGAGTCGCAGATCCTCACCAAGCAGCTCAAGGACGCCGGCGCCAAGATCCCGCTCTTCGGCGGCGACGGCATGTTCTCCGACACCTACATCAAGACCGCCGGCAAGACCTCCGAGGGAGACCTCTCCACCTCCGTCGGCGTCCCCGTCGACACCATCCCCGCCGCCAAGGAATTCATCGCGGCCTACAAGGCCAAGAAGTACCCCGGTGACTACGGCACCTACGGCGGCTACTCCTACGACGCCGCCACCGCCATCATCAAGGCCGTCGGTGAGGTCGTGAAGGACGGCAAGGTTCCCGACGACGCCCGCCAGCAGATCGTGGACCAGGTCCAGAAGGTCAAGTTCGAGGGCATCGCCGGACCGGTCGCCTTCGACGAGTACGGCGACACCACGAACAAGCAGCTGACCGTGTACCAGGTCAAGGACGGCAAGTGGAAGGCCGTCAAGAGCGGCACCTACGACGCCGGCTGACCCCACCGCACCACCCCCGGGCCGCGCGGCAGACCACCCGTCACCGCGCGGCCCTCCCCCTTATCCAGGTCCGGCCGACCCACCGGGCCGGTCCACTCCCTCACTTCACACACGGAGGCCGCGCGGTGAACACACTGCCGCAGCAGCTGGCCAACGGGCTGTTCCTCGGCTCGATGTACGGGCTGATAGCCATCGGTTACACGATGGTGTACGGCATCGTCCAGCTCATCAACTTCGCCCACGGCGAGATCTTCATGACCGGGGGCTTCGGCGCCCTCTCGGTCTACATCTGGCTCCCCGGCAACACCAGCATGTGGCTCGCCCTGCCGCTGATGCTGGCCGGCGGTGCCGTCGTCGCCGTCCTCGTCGCCGTAGGAGCCGAACGCTTCGCCTACCGCCCGCTGCGCGGCGCACCACGACTGGCCCCCCTCATCACCGCCATCGGTCTCTCGCTCGCCCTGCAGCAGGCCGTCTTCAACTGGTACCCCGACGCCAAGACCGACCGCGTCTTCCCGCAGCTCCCCTTCGGGCCGTACCACATCGGCTCCGTGCGCATCCAGAGCGGCGACATCTTCCTCGTCGTCGCCGCCATCCTGTGCATGACCGCCCTGGCCTTCTTCGTCCGCCTCTCCCGCACCGGCCGCGCCATGCAGGCCACCGCCCAGGACCCGGACACCGCCCAGCTCATGGGCATCGACACCAACCGCATCATCGTGATCGCCTTCGCCATCGGCGGCCTCTTCGCCGCCGTCGCCGGCGTCGCCTACGGCCTCAAATACGGCTCCGTCAAGTACGACATGGGCTTCCAGGCCGGCCTCAAGGCATTCACCGCCGCCGTCCTCGGCGGCATCGGCAACATCTACGGCGCCATGCTCGGCGGCCTCGTCCTCGGCGTCGCCGAAGCCATGGCCACCGCCTACATCGCCGACATCCCCGGCATGGAGCAGCTCGGCGGCCAGGGCTGGGCCTCCGTCTGGGCCTTCGTCCTCCTCATCCTCGTCCTCCTGTTCAGGCCACAAGGCCTCCTAGGCGAACGCGTCGCGGACAGGGCGTGATCGCATGACCTCCACCACCACCCCCGAACCGACGACTCCGGAAGCCGCCGCCACCCCGGCCCCGCCCGCACCCCGCGGGCTGGTCCCCCTGCCCACCGGCGCCGGCCTCGGCCTCGTCCTCCTCGGCGGAGTCGGCACCATCGCCTCCGCCTTCATGTCCTGGACCTGGACGGCCAAGTTCCCCGGCGACCTCACCGTGTACGGCTACCCGGCCGGCCTGCAGATCCTCGCCATCGTCGCCGGAGCACTCGCCCTGCTCCTCGGCGCCGCCCGCCTCGGACTCCTCAGGCTCCCGAACGCCGAGCGGATCGCCAACCCCTCGGCCGTCTTCTACGCCGCCGCCTCCGCGTTCGCCCTCTGCTGGTTCGCGGCCATCGCCATCGCCGTCGACCTCGGCGGCCTGGCCAACCTCGACCCCGGCGCCTACATCGCGGCCGCCTCCAGTGCCCTCGCCCTCATCGGCGCACTCGCCGTCCCGGCCGGCCCCGGCGGCATCCGCCCCTACCTGAGCGCCACCGACCCGGGCCGCATCAGCGTCCCGGACAACCCCTGGGTGCGCCGGCTCGTCATCACCCTCGGCACCGCCCTCGCCCTCGTCGCCTTCACCTACGGCATCGGCATCGACAGCGACGACAGCGAGACCTTCATCGGCTTCGTCCTGCTCGTCGCCTTCGGCGCCCTCACCCTCAACCGCTCGGGACTGCTCGCCCGCTACACCGCGATCAGCAGCCGCCACACAGGCTTCGCCGTCGCCCTGGCCTTCCTCGCCGCGGTGGTCTTCCCCTTCACCCAGAGCGACGACCACAACGCCAACCTCGGCGTCAACATCCTCACCTTCGGCACCGTCGCCCTCGGCCTCAACATCGTCGTCGGCCTCACCGGCCTCCTCGACCTCGGCTACGTCGCCTTCCTCGGCGTCGGCTCCTACACCGCGGCCCTGGTCTCCGGCAGTGAGTACAGCCGCTTCACCGGCACCGAGTTCCCCTTCTGGGCCGCCGCCCTGACCGGCATGGCCGTCACCCTCGTCTTCGGCGTCCTCATCGGCGCCCCGACACTCCGGCTGCGCGGCGACTACCTCGCCATCGTCACCCTCGGCTTCGGAGAGATCTTCCGCATCGCCGTCAACAACATGGACGGCAGCTCCGGACCCAACATCACCAACGGCCCCAACGGCATCAGCCGCATCCCCGACCTGGAGATCTTCGGGTTCAACCTCGGCGACAGCCACGACGTCGCCGGCCACACCCTCGGCCGGTTCGCCAACTACTTCTTCCTGATGCTGATCGTCACGGCCATCGTCGTCCTGGTCTTCACCCGGGCCGCCGACAGCCGCATCGGCCGCTCCTGGATCGCCGTCCGCGAGGACGAGACCGCCGCGACCGCCATGGGCATCAACGGCTTCCGCGTCAAGCTCGTCGCCTTCGCCCTCGGCGCCTCGCTGGCCGGCCTCGCCGGCACCGTCGGCGCGCACGTCTCCTACAGCGTCAACCCGGCGCCCTACCAGTTCGCCGGCGCCGCCCCGCCCAACAGCGCCTTCCTGCTCGCCGCCGTCGTCCTCGGCGGCATGGGCACCGTCAGCGGCCCCCTCCTCGGCGCCTCCCTGCTCTACCTCATCCCGGAGAAGCTCGGCTTCCTCCAGAACTACGAGCTCTTCGCCTTCGGCATCGCGCTCGTCCTGCTGATGCGGTTCCGCCCGGAGGGCGTCATCGCCAACCGGCGCCGCCAGCTCGAATTCCACGAAATCGACCAGCTCGACGTCCCCGAGCGAGGCCTTTCCGACTCCACCCTCGGCGTCACCAAGGCAGGGGCGTGACCACCATGACCACACCCGCACTCCAGGCCCGCGACGTCACCATGCGCTTCGGCGGCCTCACCGCCGTGCGCTCCGTCGACCTCACCGTCAACACCGGCGAGATCGTCGGCCTGATCGGACCCAACGGCGCCGGAAAGACCACCTTCTTCAACTGCCTCACCGGTCTCTACGTGCCCACCGAGGGAACCGTCAGCTACCACGACAAGGTCCTCCCGCCCAAACCCCACCTCGTCACCAAGGCCGGCATCGCCCGGACCTTCCAGAACATCCGGCTCTTCGCCAACATGACCGTTCTGGAGAACGTCCTCGTCGGCCGCCACACCCGCACCAAGGAAGGGCTCTGGTCCGCCCTCCTGCGCGGACCCGGCTTCCGCAAGGCCGAGAAGGCGAGCGAGGAACGGGCCATGGAACTCCTCGACTTCATCGGCCTCGCCCACAAGCGCGACCACCTCGCTCGCAACCTCCCCTACGGCGAGCAGCGCAAGCTGGAGATCGCCCGCGCCCTCGCCAGCGAGCCCGGCCTGCTCCTCCTCGACGAGCCCACGGCCGGAATGAACCCGCAGGAGACCCGCGCCACCGAGGAACTCGTCTTCGCCATCCGCGACAAGGGCATCGCCGTACTCGTCATCGAGCACGACATGCGCTTCATCTTCAACCTGTGCGACCGCGTCGCCGTCCTCGTCCAGGGCGAGAAACTCATCGAGGGCACCTCCGAGGTCGTCCAGGCCGACGAGCGCGTCGTCGCCGCCTACCTCGGCGAACCCTTCGAGGGCGCCCCCGGGGACGCCGAGGCGGCGGAGGTCGAGGCCGCCGAGGCGGACGCGGCCGCGGCGGGGGCCGCGGCCCCCGTGACCGACGCGGCCCCGGCCGACGCGGCCGAGACCGGCACGGCGCCGAGCACCGACGGCGACAAGAGCGCCGGCACCACCAAGGGAGAAGCCCAGTGACCGCACTCCTGGAGGTCGAGGACCTCAAGGTCGCCTACGGCAAGATCGAAGCCGTCAAGGGCATCTCGTTCAGCGTCGAGGCCGGCCAGGTCGTCACCCTCATCGGCACCAACGGCGCCGGCAAGACGACCACCCTGCGCACCCTCTCCGGCCTGCTCAAGCCCAGCTCCGGACGGGTCGTGTTCGACGGCAAGCCGCTCAGCGGCGTCCCCGCGCACAAGATCGTCTCCCTCGGGCTCGCCCACTCCCCCGAGGGCCGGCACATCTTCCCCCGGCTCTCCATCATGGAGAACCTCCAGCTCGGCGCCTTCCTCCGCAAGGACAAGGACGGCATCGAGAAGGACATCCAGCGCGCCTACGACCTCTTCCCCATCCTGGGCGAACGACGGAAGCAGGCCGCCGGCACCCTCTCCGGCGGCGAGCAGCAGATGCTCGCCATGGGACGCGCCCTGATGTCCCAGCCGAAGCTCCTCATGCTCGACGAGCCCTCCATGGGACTCTCGCCGATCATGATGCAGAAGATCATGGCGACCATCGCGGAGCTGAAGGCCCAGGGCACCACGATCCTCCTCGTCGAGCAGAACGCCCAGGCGGCGCTCTCCCTCGCCGACCAGGGTCACGTCATGGAGATCGGCAACATCGTCCTCTCCGGCAGCGGACAGGACCTCCTCCACGACGAATCGGTCCGCAAGGCCTACCTCGGCGAGGACTGAGGCCGGCCCACCGCGACACGACGAGGCCCGCGCACCCCTGGGCAGGGGGCGCGGGCCTCGTGGCGTGTGCGCGGGGGTCAGCGCGGATCAGCCGAGACCGCGGTGGGCGGCCCACAGGCCACTCGCCCGGCCCGCGGCTCCGCGACCAGGGCACAAGGGCTCAGCCCTTCGCCGCCTTCTTCTCCTCCGCGTCCTGGATCACGGCCTCCGCGACCTGCTGCATCGACATCCGCCGGTCCATCGACGTCTTCTGGATCCACCGGAACGCGGCCGGCTCCGTCAGGCCGTACTCCGTCTGCAGCACCGACTTCGCCCGGTCCACCAGCTTGCGCGTCTCCAGCCGCTGCGAGAGGTCCGCGACCTCCTTCTCCAGCTCCTTCAGCTCCGTGAACCGCGAGACGGCCATCTCGATGGCCGGGACGACATCACTCTTGCTGAACGGCTTCACCAGGTACGCCATCGCCCCCGCGTCGCGCGCCCGCTCCACCAGGTCGCGCTGCGAGAACGCGGTGAGCATCAGCACCGGGGCGATGCGCTCCTCGGCGATCCGCTCCGCCGCCGAGATGCCGTCCAGCTTCGGCATCTTCACGTCGAGGATCACGAGATCCGGCCGGTGCTCCCGGGCCAGCTCCACGGCCCGCTCCCCGTCCCCGGCCTCACCGACGACGCTGTAGCCCTCCTCCTCCAGCATCTCCTTGAGGTCGAGCCGGATGAGCGCCTCGTCCTCGGCGATGACAACACGCGTCGTCGACGGAGGCACGTGCGACGTGTCCTCATCGGCTGCGTCGGCGGACTGGGGCGACTCGGGCGCGGTCACGGGGGCTCCTCGGGGCCTGGCAGGTAGTGCTGCCTACGAAGCCTACCCACGAGCACGGAACGATGATGACCGGGTAGACTCAGCGTGCTTCGGCCGGGTTGGTGGAACGGTATACACGGAGGTCTCAAACACCTCTGCCCGAGAGGGCTTGCGGGTTCGAGTCCCGCACCCGGTACCTGTTGCGGAGGTCCACGTTCTCGTGAACCTCCGCTTTTTGCTGCGTGTCGCCGCCCCTCGCTCACGCACGGTGTTCACATGAACCACCACGGAACACAGGTACGACAGCAGGCCCTGACCTGGCTGAGGGACGGCGTGAAGAACGCTGAAGTGGCACGTCGGCTCGACGTTCCACTGGGCACCGTCGGCTACTGGAAGCACATGGACCGCGCGAGGCGGGGCGAGTGCCCGGGCAAACACGATCCCGCGTGTCCACGGTGCGACGGGCGCTCCCTCGACCGGGCGGCGTACAGCTATCTGCTGGGCCTGTATCTCGGCGACGGACACGTGAGCCACTACCGCGGGCACCGCGTGCCC
The DNA here is from genome assembly GCA_014656015.1 of Streptomyces griseoaurantiacus. Taxonomy (GTDB): domain Bacteria; phylum Actinomycetota; class Actinomycetes; order Streptomycetales; family Streptomycetaceae; genus Streptomyces; species Streptomyces griseoaurantiacus. The sequence goes on from BNBP01000048.1 coordinate 28,632, forward strand.
ACTCTCATGATCACCTGCACCCAGACATGGGCGGGGCTCATGGACGAGTGCGAGCAAGCCGTGCGCGCCGTGTTCCCCGACAACTCGGTGATGCGCGTCGGCCGCAAGGGGTGCAGCGACGTCAAGGTGTATTCGAAGCACTTGGTCTGCCTGTTCCCCCAGCACGGGCCCGGCAGGAAGCACGAGCGCGCCATTGTCCTCGAGCCCTGGCAGCAGGAGATCGTCGACGCCCACCCCTGGGAGTTCGTCCGGGGGCTCATCCATTCCGACGGGTGCCGGATCGTCAACTGGACCACCCGGCTCGTCGGCGGTGAGCGCAAGCGGTACGAGTATCCGCGGTACTTCTTCACGAACGTCTCCGGCGACATCCGGCAGCTCTTCACGGACACTCTGGACAAGCTCGGTGTCGCGTGGACCCTCTGCACGCGCGAGGGGAACCCGTTCAACATCTCCGTCGCCCGTAGAGCCTCCGTCGCCCTCATGGACGTCCACGTCGGTCCCAAGTATTGACCCGTTGCCTCACCCCGCGCGGTGTCGTTGGGGGTGCGGGGCGCGGCTTCCCGCGCCGTGTGCCCGGAGGGTGTCGTATGTGCGGGTCAGCCCTGGCTTCCGGTCCGTGTGGCGCGGACGCGGTGCGGCCGTTGGTCGAGAGTGTGCTCGGTGCGCTTCAGGAGGGCCGCCGGGAGCGTGGTGGTCCCCTGCCCGCCGGTGGGCCGGCGGTGGTGGCGGCCCGGGTGGTGCGGGCGCTCGGTGAGGTGCTGCCGGAGGAGGGTGACCCGGGGGCGCTGGGCGAGCTGGTGCGGGTGCTGGCGGCGGGGGCGGCCGATCCGGCGGACCCGTGGTGCGCGGCGCATCTGCACTGTCCGCCGCTGGCGGTGGCCGTCGCGGCGGATCTGGCCGTGAGCGTGCTGAACCCCTCGCTGGACTCCTGGGACCAGGCGCCGTCCGCCTCGGCTCTGGAGGGCGTGGTGACGCGGGCGCTGGCGCGGGAGGCGGGGATGGCGGAGGCGTTGGTGACGTCGGGGGGTACGGAGGCGAATCAGCTCGCGGTGCTGCTGGCGCGGGAGGCGTGCGGGCCGGGGGTGCGGCTGGTGTGCGGGGAGAACGCGCACCATTCGCTGTCGAGGGCGGCGTGGTTGTTCGGGCTTCCGGAGCCGCTGGTGGTGCCGGCGCCCGGCGGGGTGCTGGGGGCCTCGGTGCTGGAGGGGGTGCTGTCGGAAGTAGCGGGTCCCGCGCTGGTCGCGGCGACGGCGGGGACGACGGACGCAGGGTTGATCGATCCGCTGCCGGAGGTGGCGGCGGCGTGCGCCCGGTTCGGGGCGCGGCTGCATGTGGACGCCGCGTACGGGGGCGGGCTGTTGTTCAGTGGCCGGTACCGGGGTCTGCTGGCGGGGTTGGAGGCCGCGGACAGTGTGGCGCTGGATCTGCACAAGCTGGGCTGGCAGCCGGCGGCGGCGGGGTTGTTCGCGGTGCGGGAGGCCGGTGATCTGGCGGTGCTGGGTCAGCGTGCCGATTATCTGAGCGCGGCGGACGACGTGGAGGCGGGGTTGCCGGATCTGCTGGGGCGTTCGCTGCGGACGACGCGGCGTCCGGATGTGTTCAAGGTGGCGGTGACGCTGCGTGTGCTGGGGCGTGCGGGGCTGGGGGCGCTGGTGGACCGGGTGTGTGCGGGGGCGCGGGAGTTCGCCGGGCTGGTCGCGGCGCATCCCGGGTTCGAGTTGTTCGGCCGGCCGGTGATCAGCACGGTGGTGTTCCGTCCCGTGGGGGTGGGGGACGACATCGTTGCCGAGGTGCGGCGGCGGTTGTTGGTGGAGGGGCGGGCGGTGCTGGGGCGGGCGCGTCTCGGCGGCCGGTTGTGGTTCAAGGTCACTCTTCTCAATCCGCGGGTCCGCGACGGTGAGTGGGCGGGTCTGCTGCGCCTGGTGGAAGGACAACTCCGATGATGGCGTCCGCGTCTGTCCGTGATCTCGTCGGTGTCGGCATCGGGCCGGCCAATCTGTCGTTGGCGGCTCTCGCGCAGCCGCTGGCCGGGTTGGACGCGGTCTTCTTCGAGCAGCGGCGGGGGTTCGAGTGGCATCCGGGTCTGCTGATCGAGGGGGCGCGCCTGCAGGTGCCGTTCCTGGCGGATCTGGTGTCCTTGGCGGATCCGACGAGCCGGTGGTCGTTCCTGAATCATCTGCGTGCGCGGGAGCGGTTGTTCCCGTTCTATTTCTCGGAGCGGCCGCACATTCTGCGGGCGGAGTACGAGGGGTATTGCCGTTGGGTGGCGGAGCGGCTGCCGTCCTTGCGTTTCGGGCATCAGGTGGATGCGGTGCGGTGGAATCCGCGTGCGGAGTTGTTCGAGGTGGATTTCGGTCAGGTGGACGCGGGGGGCGGGGTGGAGGCGCTGGGCCGGGTGCGTACCCGGAATGTGGTGCTGGGGGTGGGGACGGAGCCGTATGTGCCGGAGCCGTTGCGGCCTTTGGTGGGTGCGCCGGAGGTGGCGGTGTGTCATGCGGCGGATTATCTGGAGCATCGTGAGCGGATGTTGGCGGCGCGTCATGTGACGGTGGTGGGTGCGGGGCAGTCGGGGGCGGAGGTGTTCCTGGATCTGCTGCGGCACCGTCCGGTGGGGCGGGAGCGGTTGCACTGGGTGGCGCGGACGGAGGCGTTCGCGCCGATGGAGTATTCGAAGCTGGGGCTGGAGCATTTCACGCCGGATTACGCGGGGTATTTCCACGGGCTGGAGGAGTCGGTGCGGGACCGGCTGCTGCCCTCGCAGTGGCGTTTGCACAAGGGGATCGACGCGGGGACGATCGCGGCGGTGCAGGAGGAGTTGTACCGGCGGGCGGTGGCGGGGGGCTGGCCGGACGTGGTGCTGACTCCGGGGGTGCGGGTGCGGACGGCGGGGTGGCTGTCGGGTTCGCGGGTGGAGTTGCATCTGGAGCATGTGGAGCAGGGGGTGCGGACGTGTCTGGCGACGGACGCGGTGGTGCTGGCGACGGGGTTCCGTGAGCGTCCGGTGGGTTCGCTGCTGAGGTCGCTGGATCCGTACGTGTGCCGTGATGCGGCGGGGCGTCCGCGTGTCGACGCGGGGTATCGCATGGTGCTGGCGCGGGAGGTCGCGGCGACGGGGTGTGCGGTGTACGTGCAGAACGGGGAGGCGCACGCGCACGGGGTGGGTGCGCCGGATCTGGGGATGACGGCGTGGCGCAGTGCCACGATCCTGAACGGGGTGACGGGTGGGGAGCCGTATCCCTTGCCGCGGCGGACGGCGTTCACGTCGTTCGGGCTGCGGGAGCGTGTGGTGCCGGGGGTCCCGTCCACGCGGGGCGCGGCCGCGGTGGCGTTGACGCCACTCGTGGACGGGGTGTGAGTGTCTTTTCCCGGGGTCAGAAGACGGGGGTGCCGTCGCGGGTGAGCTTCCAGTCGGTGGAGGCGAAGTCCCTGGGGTCGAGGACGCCCTTGGCGGTGACCCATTCGGCGATGCGGGTGCGGATCTCGGTGGATTCGGACCAGAGTTCCTTGGCGTTCGCGACGTGTGGGAAGGCTCCGCCGCCGTTGGCGCGGTAGTTGTTGACGGCGAGGACGAACTGGGCGGTGTCGTCGAGTGGTTCGCCGTTGTGGGCGAGGTTCTTGATGCGGCTTCCGGCGGGCTGGGCGATGTCGATGTCGTAGGTGAGGCCGGAGACGTAGTCGTAGTTGTAGTCGGGGCGGCCGCCTTCGTTGGTGAGGGCGTCGATGTCGACGGGGGCGTCGGGGGCGGTGCGTACGTAGTACTGGGCGGAGTATTCGAGGTAGGCGCGGAGCTGGGCGCCGGTGAGGAGTTTGGCGACGAGGGTGTTGTCGTAGACGTAGAGGCTGGAGAGGGCGCGGATGGTGACGTCGCCGGCGGGGATCTCGGAGGTGCGGGAGAAGGGGGATGCCTGGGCGAGGACGGGGAGGTCGGCGTATGCGGTGCCGGTGAGTGCTTCCTTGACGACGTCCTCCTGGACCTTGGTGATGAGGTCGATGATGGGGGCGTCCTTGTAGCGGGCGTCGACGGTGGTGAGGGTCTCGGTGGCGGTGCCGACGACCTGGTTGACGTAGGCGACGACGGCGCGGTGCTGGTGGTCGAGGAGCTTGGTGATGCGGGGGTCGTCCTCGACCTCGCTGGTGTCGCGGAGGGAGGCGCTGACCTTGTCGACGGTCCAGTGGCCCTTGTCGAGGGTGAGTTCGATGTCGAAGAGGGTGAGGCGTTCGGCGAAGCAGAGGGGTTCGGAGAGGACGACGGTCTTGCCGGTGGTGTCGTTGGTGACCTTGCGTTCGGGGATCTCGACGTGGGCGTGGCCGACGAGGATGGCGTCGATGCCGGGGACGGTCTTCGCGATGTCGGCGGCGGCGTTCTCGACGTAGGGGAGCTGGTCGCCCCAGGAGGAGGTGCCGTCGGCGCCGGAGTGGGCGGAGACGATGACAACGTCGGCGCCCATGGAGCGGAGTCTGGGCACCCAGGTGGCGGCCTGTTCCTCGAGTCCGGGGAAGGCGAGTTTGCCCTGGACGTAGGCCTTGTCCCAGATGGCGATGCCGGGGTTGGTGAGGCCGAGGACGGCGACCTTGACGGGCGGGCCGCCGTGGACGTGGAGCTTCTTGAGGAGGTAGGGGGCGAAGGCGGGTTTGAGGGTGGTGGCGTCGACGGCGTTGGCGCCGAGGAGGGGGAAGCCGAGCTGGGACTCGAACTTCCTGAGGGTGTCGATGCCGTAGTTGAACTCGTGGTTGCCGAGGGCGGCGGCGTCGTAGCCGATGGTGTTCATGGCGCGGGCCATGGGGTGGACGGGGCCGCCCTTGGCGGTGATGGGGTCGACCTTGGCGTAGTAGTAGGTGAGCGGGGTGCCCTGGATGGTGTCGCCGGCGTCGATGAGGAGGGTGTTCTCGCGGCCTCGTTCCTGGCGGATCTGCTGGACGAGGGTGGAGATGCGGGCGAGTCCTTGGGCGTTGCCCTCGGGGTCGGTGTAGGTGGCGTCCTTGTAGTAGTCCCAGTTGAAGAGGTGGCCGTGGAGGTCGGTGGTGCCCATGACGGTGAGGGTGTGGCGTCGTGGGGGCTTCTTGTGGGGGGTGGGGGCGGCGGCGTGGGCGGCGGCAGTGGTGGTCACGGTGGTGAGGGTGGCAGCGCCGGTGGTGAGGGCGGCGTTTTCGAGGAACCTGCGGCGGTTCAGGGGCATGGGGGAAGCTCCTTGGGCGGGGAGGGGTCGCCGGTGTGGTGACGCGCGTAGATTGTGGCCCGGTGGGGTGGGGGTGCGACAGGGGGGCCCTGGTTGCGATCTGATGACCGGTGGGTTCTGCGGGTTCGCTCCGCCGGTGGAGGCCGTGGCGCGTCCGTGTTTCCTCACCGCGCCGCCGGCGTTTCCTCACCGCGCCGTCGGCGGAGGGGTGTCTTAGTGTCGGAGCCATGCGTCGAGTGAAGATCGTGTGCGCTTTGGGGTCCGCCACCGACTCGTACGAGCAGGTCAGGGCTTTGGTCGAGGCCGGGATGGATGTGGCGCGCCTGGGTCTGGGCCACGGTGGGGGGCGCGGTGCGGACGAGGAGCGGTACCGGTGGGTGCGGAAGGCGGCCGACGAGACGGGGCGGAGTGTGTGTCTGCTCGCCGATCTGCGGGGGCGGAAGACGCGGCTCGGCCGGTTCCGTGCGGGGCCCGTACTGCTGGGTGCCGGGGACGAGTTCACTCTGACGGGCGAGGAGGGCGTCCTCGGTGACCGGCACGGGTGCGGGACGACCTGCGTGGGGCTCGCGGGTGCGGTGGGGCCCGGGCAGCGGGTGCTCGTGGACGAGGGCCGGGTCGTGCTGGAGGTCGTGTCCGTGGACGGGTCCCGGGTGCGTACGAGGGTCGTGGAGGGCGGTGGGGTGGCGGACCACGCGGGTCTGAACCTGCCCGGTGTCCTCACGTCGGCGCCCGCGCTGGGTGCGGCGGACGAGGACGATCTGCGCTGGGCGTTGCGGACGGGTTTCGACGTGGTGGCGCTGTCGTTCGTGTGTTCCGGGCGGGATGTGGCGGCCGTGCACCGGGTGATGGACGAGGAGGGCCGGCGTCTTCCCGTCCTCGCGAAGGTGGAGAAGCCGCAGGCGGTGGAGGCGATCGAGGAGATCGTGGCCGCGTTCGACGGGATCGTGGTGGCCCGGGGTGATCTGGGGGCGGAGATGCCGCTGGAGCGGGTGCCCTCGGTGCAGAAGCGGGTGGTGGAGCTGGCCCGGCGCGCTGCGAAGCCGGTGGTCGTGTCCACGCAGTTGCTCGACTCGATGACGGGGCGTGTGCGGCCGACGCGGGCGGAGGCCAGTGATGTGGCGAACGCGGTTCTCGACGGCACGGACGCGGTGATGCTGTCGGGTGAGACGAGTGCGGGGGCGCATCCCGTCGAGGCGGTGGCGACGATGGTGAGGATCGTCGAGGCGGCGGAGGAGGACTTCCTCGGTGCGGGGCTCGCGCCGCTGACGGACGGGGACAGGCCGCGCAGCCGGGGCGGGGCGGTGGCGCGGGCGGCGGCGGGGATCGGGGACTGTCTGGGGGCGCGGTATCTGGTGGCGTTCACTCAGAGCGGTGACACGGCGCGCCGTCTGGCGCGGCATCGTTCACCGATCCCGGTGCTGGCGTTCACCGCCGAGCAGGCGACGCGCTCGCGGTTGAGTCTGACGTGGGGGGTGGAGACGTTCCTGGAGCCGGCCGCCGGTTCGACGGACGCGATGATCACTCAGGTGGAGGAGGCGCTGCTGCGGTACGGGCGGTGTCGTCGCGGGGACGTCGTGGTCCTCACGGCGGGGTCGCCGCCCGGGGTGCGGGGGACGACGAACATGGTGCGGGTGCATCGGGTCGGCGGGGGCGGCGCCGGCTCCGGGTGACCGCGCGGGGCGGGGCGGTGTCCCGGCCCTTCCCCGCGCGGCGGTGCCGGTCAGGCCTCGCGGACGCGCAGGGCGCGGGCGAGGTCGTCGAGCTGGTCGGCGAGCCGGCGGCGCAGGGAGGGCACGGGGTCGCTCTCGCGCAGGAAGGTCTCGCCCTTTCGCAGGTGGCCGGTGTCGACGGCGTAGGCGGGGAAGGCCCAGCGGCCGATCGCGTCGGCGATGGCGGGGCCGCGGCGGGCGGCGAGGGCGGTGGCGTCCTGGTAGTAGCGGTCGACGTACTCCCCCAGCAGGTCGGCCTGTTCGGGCTGCCAGAAGCCTTGGGCGGTGGCGGTGAACAGGTAGTTGGACAGGTCGGCGGCGGGGTCCTCGGTGAACATGGCCGCCCAGGCGCGTTCCTTGGCGGCGGGGTCGGGCAGTGCGGCGCGGCAGCGGGCGGCGCCCTCCTGGCCGGTGGCGCTGGGGTCGCGTGCGAGTTCGGCGGCGAGGGTGTCCTCGTCGACGGCGCCGAGGGCGGCGAGCCGGCTCAGGACGCGCCAGCGCAGTTCGGGGTCGAGTTCGGGGCCGCCGGGGACGGTGCCCTCGGCGAGCCAGGCGGCGATGGTGTGGGGGTGGGCGGCGACGTCGATGCGGTGGCGCACGGCGGTCAGGCGCAGCCCGGGGTGGGAGCCGTCCTCGGTGCGGCGGACGAGGTCGCGGCAGAGTTCGGTGAGGGTGGCGAGGGCGGCGGGCCGGCGCTCGGGGGTGAGGTAGCGGTCGGCGATCTGGCCGGCGGCGAAGGCGAGGACGCCCTGGACGAGGGCGACGTCGGTCTCGCGCGGGAGGTGGGCGCGGGCGATGTCCAGGTAGGCGTCCGGGGCGAGTTCGCCGTCGCGGACGGCGTCGCGCAGGGAGTTCCAGACGACGGCGCGGGTGAGGGGGTCGGGGAGGCCGGAGAGGGATGCGCGGAGGGTGGCGTACGACTCGGGGTCGAAGCGGACCTTGGCGTAGGTGAGGTCGGAGTCGTTGGGGACGAGCAGCACGGGGCGTTTGCCGAGGGGGTGGTCCGTGGTGCCGGGGACGTCGACCTCGAGGCGGGTGCGCAGGTGGAGGCCGTCCTCGTCGGTGAGGTCACGGTCGTAGAGGCCGACGGCGATGCGGTGGGGGCGGCTTCCGTCGTGGGTGACGGTGAGGGTGTGGGTGCCGTCCTCGGCGCGGGTGAGGACCGGGGTGAGTGTGTCGACGCCCGTGGTGCGCAGCCATGCGTCGGCCCAGGCGTGGACGTCGCGTTCGGTGGCGGAGGCGAGGGAGTCGAGGAAGTCTGCGAGGGTGGCGTTGGCGAATCTGTGGCGGGCGAAGTGGGTGTTGATGCCGGCGAGGAAGTCCTTCTCGCCGAGCCAGGTGACCAGTTGGCGCAGGGCGGAGGCGCCCTTGGCGTAGGAGATGCCGTCGAAGTTGAGGAGGGCGGAGGCGGTGTCGGGGACGGCCTCGGGGGCGACGGGGTGGGTGGAGGGGCGCTGGTCGGCCTCGTAGCCCCAGGCCTTGCGGGAGACGCCGAACTCGGTCCAGGAGTCGGTGAAGCGGGTGGCCTCGGCGGTGGTCTGGTAGCCCATGTACTCGGCGAAGGACTCGTTGAGCCAGATGTCGTCCCACCACCGGAGGGTGACGAGGTCGCCGAACCACATGTGGGCCATCTCGTGGGCGATGACCATGGCGCGGGTCTGGCGTTCGGTGTCGGTGACGGCGGAGCGGTAGACGAACTCGTCGCGGAAGGTGACCAGTCCGGGGTTCTCCATGGCGCCGGCGTTGAACTCGGGGACGAACGCCTGGTCGTAGGAGTCGAAGGGGTAGGGCTCCTCGAACTTCTCGTGGTAGCGGTCGTAGCAGGCGCGGGTGATGTCGAGGATCTCCTCGGCGTCGGTGTCGAGGTACGGGGCGAGCGAGCGGCGGCAGTGGATGCCGAAGGGCAGTCCGCGGTGTTCGGTGCGTACCGAGTGCCAGGGGCCGGCGGCGAGGGCGACGAGGTAGGTGGAGATCGGCGGGGTGGTGGCGGCCTTCCAGGTGCCCTCGCCGGTGTGTTCGGTGACGCCGTTGGCGAGGACGGTCCAGCCCTCGGGGGCGGTGACGGTGAGGTCGAAGACGGCCTTGAGGTCGGGCTGGTCGAAGGCGGCGAAGACGCGCTGGACGTCGTCCATGAACATCTGGGTGTAGACGTACGTCTCGCCGTCGCTGGGGTCGGTGAAGCGGTGCATGCCCTCGCCGGTGCGGGAGTACCGCATGGAGGCGTCGACGCGCAGTTCGTGTTCGCCGGGGGTGAGGTCGCACAGCGGCAGCCGGTTGTCCTCGAGGAGCGAGGGGTCCAGGGGCCGCCCGTCCAGGGTGGCGGAGCGCAGTGCGGCCGGCTTGAGTTCGACGAAGGTGTCCGTACCGGCCGTGTCGGAGGAGCCGCGCACGGTGAACCGGACGACGGTGCGGGAGTCGAAGGTGTCCTCGCCGACGGTGAGGTCGAGGCCGACCGTGTAGTGGTGGACGTCGAGGAGCTTGGCACGGGTCTGCGCTTCGTCGCGCGTCAGTACGGACATGGTGGCCATGCTGCCCGATGCCGTCCGCACGGCACAGGGGGGCCCTGCGGACGGCGGGCGCCGCCCCGGAGCGCGGACGGGCGCTCAGGGGGCACCGGCGGGCGCCGAGGGGCGCCGCCGGGTGGCGCGGGCGGCTCAGGAGGGGTTCGTGGGGGCGCCCGGGGCGGGGTCGGCCGAGGTGTCGGCGATGCGCTCGTGGTGGCGGATCACCTCGGCGATGATGAAGTTGAGGAGTTTCTCGGCGAACGCGGGGTCGAGTTTGGCGCTCTCCGCGAGCCGGCGCAGCCGGGTGATCTGGCGGGTCTCCCGTTCGGGGTCGGCCGGGGGCAGCCGGTGCGCGGCCTTGAGATGGCCGACCTGCTGGGTGCACTTGAAGCGTTCGGCGAGCATGTGGACGACGGCGGCGTCGATGTTGTCGATGCTGTCGCGCAGCCGTTCGAGCTCGGCGTGGACCGCGGGATCGGTCCCGGCACTGTTGCTGGTGGTCATGGGCGCACACCCTACGGGGAGGCGGGGGGCGGCTCGGGGAGCGTTCCGCAGGCCGGACAGTGCCTACAGTGGAGGGCGCGGCCGGTCCTCGCGCGGCCGGCGTCTTGTGGGGGTGCGGACGTGGTGAACGGCGGTCCTGTGGAGCACGGCTTTCCCCATCTGGACACGGTGCGGTCGGCCCTCACCGCGCTGTACCGGCGGTTGTCGTACGACACCGTGCGGAGCTTCGAGGTGAGCGTGGCGCCCGCGGACGTGGCGTTCGCCGACGGGGACGACCTGCATCTGGGGGCGCAGCGGGTGGCGCGGGAGCTGGTGCGCCACTACCGGTTGCCGGACGCGCGGATGATCGTCGGCTTCCGGGAGATGACGCATGCCGCCCAGGTGGAACTGGAGGCGGGTCCCGAGTACTTCATCGAGCTGAACGACCGTTTCCGCACGCACCGCAGGGACATCGGGGCGGCCCTCGCGCACGAGGTGATGCACGTCTTTCTGCACCGTCTGGACCTGGCGTTCCCCGGTACGCGGGACAACGAGATCCTCACGGACACGGCGGCGGCCTATCTCGGCGCGGGCTGGCTGCTCCTGGACGCCTACCGGGAGGACGGGGCGTCCTCGCAGAAGCTGGGCTATCTGACGCCGGAGGAGTTCGGGTACGTGGTGGCCAAGCGGGCGCTGGTGTTCGGGGAGGATCCCTCGGTGTGGTTCACCAGTCCGCAGGCGTACACGGCGTACACCAGGGGGCTGGCGCGGGCCCGGCAGGACGGGCGGGAGCCGCCGCTGACGGCCGCGGGCTGGGCGGGCCGCCGGCGGTACGCGCACGAGCGTCGGCGCGCGCGGGAGCACGTGGGCGGCGGGGAGCGCGCGCCGGAGGGGGTCGGGTACTCCTTCGCGCCGGGTGGTGCGGGGGCGGAGCGGGTGTCGTTCCCGTGTCCCGTCTGCTTCCAGCGCATCCGGGTGCCCGTACGGGGCCGGGTGCGGGCGCGGTGCGGGTTGTGCCGGACGGTGCTGGAGTGCGACACCTGAGCCGAGGATCTGGCGCCGTCCCGGGAGGTGACAGGGTGACAGGTGGTGCGACAAGTGGTGTGGAACACCCCGAATTCCCTTTGCCCGGGGGCCCTTGGCGCGCGAGGGTCGAGGGATGGACAGGCAAGGGCCGCCGGGGCTGCTCCCTGCGGTGCACGAAGGGGACGAGGACGCGGTCGTACGGCTGCTGCGGGCCGGCGCGGACCCGGAGGAGGCCGACGAGGACGGGCAGACGGCCCTGTATCTCGCGGCGGTCGCCGACGCGCCCGGCCTCGTGCGGCTGCTGCTGGCGGCCGGCGCCGACCCGGACCGGCTGAGCCGCGGCACGGACGCGCCGCTGTGCGGGGCGGCCTGCGGCGGGCACGAGCAGGTGGTGCGGGCGCTGCTGGGGGCCGGGGCGGCGGTGGACCTGGAGGAGGAGTACGGCTTCCGGGCGCTGACGTGGGCGGTGCGGCTGGGGCACGCCGGGGTGGTCTCGGCGCTGCTCGCGGCCGGGGCGGACCCGGACCGGCCGGGTCCGGGCGGGGAGCCGCCGCTGGTCGCGGCGGCGCGGCGGGGCTCGCCCGGATGCGTGCGGGCGCTGCTGGCGGCGGGCGCCGGGGCGCGTGCCGAGGCTCTCGCGGAGGCGCGGCGCTGGGCGGCGGCGGACGTCGCCGCGGAACTGCGGGCGGGCCTGGAGGCGGCGTACGGGGCGGGGCCGGGGTACCGGGTGCGGCGCTTCGTGGCGGAGAAGGGGGCGCCGACGGTGGAGGTGACGCTGGTCCGGGACGGCCGCGTGGTGGCCGGCGACGACCGCCAACTGGGGCATGCGGCGATCGTGAGGGAGTTGCTGGGCCGGGCCGGTGAGCAGGGCTGAGCCTGACGAGGCGGGGTCACCGTGCCGGACGGGGCGGGGGCCGCCGTGCCGGGCGGGGCCGGGGCCGCCGTGCCGGACGGGCCGGGGGCCGCCGTGCCGGGTGGGCGGCGCTGCATGACTGGTCGGAACGGGTGTGCGAGCCGGGCGCCCGGAGCCGTGTCACCTCTGTAGGGCGGTGCGGCGACCGTACGCTGTACCGCATGAAGCGAGTCCGTCACCTCTTGTGGGCGGCCGTGACCGTGCTGGTCGTGGCCACGGTGTACGGCCTGACGCCCGGCCCCGGCGACCGGGGCCGGGACGACGGGGCCGGCCGGAAGTCCGACGGGACGGGGCTCGGCTCCCCCGCGAAGAAGGAGATCGCCCAGCAGATCGTGGCGAGCGCGGAGAACGGCACCCTGGACTGGCGCAGCGCCTACGGGTACATCGAGGACATCGGCGACGGGCAGGGGTACACGGCCGGGATCATCGGGTTCTGCACGGGCACGCACGATCTGCTGACGCTGGTGGAGAAGTACACGGAGGAGCACCCGGGCAACCGGCTGGCCCGGTACCTCCCCGCGCTGCGCGCGGTGGACGGCACGGATTCGCACGAGGGGCTGGGCGCCGGGTTCACGGCGGCCTGGAAGGCGGAGGCCAGGGTTCCGGCGTTCCGGCGGGCGCAGGACGCGGAGCGGGACCGGGTGTACTTCGACCCCGCGGTGCGGCGGGCCGAGGAGGACGGCCTGGGGGCGCTCGGCCAGTTCGTCTATTACGACGCGATCGTCTTCCACGGGCCGGGCACGAGGCCGGGGAGCTTCGGCGGGATCCGGGCGGCGGCACTGCGGCGGGCGAAGAGCCCGGCGGAGGGCGGTCCGGAGGCTGCCTACCTCGGGGCCTTCCTGGACGTCCGCAGGGCGGCGATGCGAAAGCGGGGGCCGGAGGTGGACACGAGCCGGGTGGACACCGCGCAGCGCGTGTTCCTGCGGGAGGGGAACCTGGAACTGAACCCGCCGCTGGTGTGGCGGGTGTACGGGGAGCGGTACGAGATCGGGTGACCCCTTCGACCCCCCGGATCCCTCTATTCCCCCGTTTCACAGTCGTTCGATAGATTGTTCGCATGCGTGCGGAGTCGGGGTCCAAGCAGAGGTCAGGGGCGTGGCGAGGGTGCCTGCTCGTCCTGGCCGTGCCGATCGTCGCGGGCGTGGTACACCTCGCGCTGCCCGACGGCGGGTCCGACGCCCCCGGTGAGCCCTCGGCGGCCGCCTCCGCCGCCGCGCGGGCCGCGCACGGCAAGGAACGGCGCGCGGACGACGCGGTCGTCGCCGACGCCCCGCCCGGGCTGGCCGGGCCGGCCCTGAAGGAACTGGCGCAACGTTTCGTCTCCAGTGTGGAGAACTCCACCCTCGACTGGCGCACGGCGTACGGGGCGATCGAGGACACCGGTGACGGGCACGGCTACACCGCCGGGATCATCGGCTTCTGCACGGGCACCGACGACCTGCTGACCCTGGTGGAGCGGTACACCGAGGCCCACCCGGACAACGGTCTCGCCCGCTACCTGCCCGCCCTGCGCGCGGTGAACGGCTCGGACTCGCACGAGGGCCTCGATCCCGGGTTCACCTCCGCCTGGCGTGCCGAGGCGCGGGTGAAGGCGTTCCGCGAGGCGCAGGAGGAGGAGCGCGACCGGGTCTACTTCGATCCCGCGGTGCGGCTGGCCAAGCTGGACGGACTCGGGGCGCTGGGTCAGCTCGTCTACTACGACGCGATGGTGCTGCACGGCCCGGGCCTCGACGCCGACGGCTTCTACAGGCTGCGCGAGAAGGCGCTGCAACGCGCCGACCTGCCCTCGGACGGCGGCTCGCGCAAGGACTATCTGAACGCCTTCCTGGATGTGCGGCGCGCGGCGATCGAGCGGTCCGGCGCGGACCGTCCGCACGGCGACACCTCGCGTATCGACACGGCGTTGCGGACGTTCGTGGACAAGGGCTACTTCGAGCTGAGAACGCCACTGGAGTGGCGGGTGTACGGCGAGCGGTACCGCGTCGACCACGTGTCCTGAGGCCCGGGCGCACGGCCGGCTCCCCGGCTCGCCCCGCCCTCAGCCCTCAGAGCCCTCAGGCTCCCGGCTCCCGGCTCCCGGCTCCCGGCACAAGCAACGACGCCCGCCCAGGTGTCCGGTCGGGGACGGTGGGGCGGGCGCCGTTCGGGGGGCCCGGGGGAACTGGTTCACCCGGATGTCCCGCCCGTACGCCGTTGTACGGGACGTGTGTGCGACGACCTTACCGCCGGGCCTCCCGGCCCGGTCGCGGCGGGTCGCCGGTCCGGTGCCGGACGCCCGGCGGGCGGGCGTCCGGTTCCGCGTGCGTCAGACCGTCAGCGAACGGTCCGTCGGGCGGATCGGCGCGGGCAGGTCGCTCGCGCCGGTCAGGAAGCGGTCCGCGCCGCGTGCCGCGGAGCGGCCCTCGGCGATGGCCCACACGATGAGCGACTGGCCGCGGCCGGCGTCACCGGCGACGAACACACCGGACACGTTGGTCTGGAAGTCGGCGTCGCGGGCGATGTTGCCGCGCTCGTCGAGGTCCAGGCCCAACTGCTCGACCAGGCCGTTCTCCTTGTCGGGGCCGGTGAAGCCCATGGCGAGGGTGACGAGCTGGGCGGGGATCTTGCGCTCGGTGCCCGGCTTCTGGTTCAGCCTGCCGTCGACGAACTCGACCTCGGTCAGGTGCAGCCACTGCACGTTGCCGTCCTCGTCGCCCTCGAAGTGGGTGGTGGAGACGGAGTAGAGCCGCTCACCGCCCTCCTCGTGCGCGGAGGTGACCTTGTACAGCATCGGGAAGGTCGGCCAGGGCTGGCTGACCGGGTTCCGCTCGGCGCCGGGCCGGGGCATGATCTCCAGCTGCGTCACGGAGGCCGCGCCCTGCCGGTGGGCGGTGCCCACGCAGTCGGCGCCGGTGTCGCCGCCGCCGATGACGACGACGTGCTTGCCCTCGGCGGAGATCGGGGAGGTGACGTAGTCGCCCTCCTGGACCTTGTTCGACAGCGGCAGGTACTCCATCGCCTGGTGCACGCCCTTGAGTTCCCGGCCCGGGATGGGCAGGTCGCGGGCGGTGGTGGAGCCGGCGGCGATGACGACGGCGTCGTACCGCTTGCGCAGGTCGTCCGCCGTGACGTCACGGCCGATCTCGACGCCGGTGCGGAAGCGGGTGCCCTCCGCGCGCATCTGCTCGATGCGGCGGTTGATGTGCCGCTTCTCCATCTTGAACTCGGGGATGCCGTAGCGGAGCAGGCCGCCGATGCGGTCGGCGCGCTCGTAGACGGCGACGGTGTGGCCGGCCCGGGTGAGCTGCTGGGCGGCGGCCAGTCCGGCCGGTCCCGAGCCGATCACGGCGACGGTCTTGCCGGACAGGCGCTCGGGGATCTGCGGCGTGACGTCACCGGTGTCCCACGCCTTGTCGATGATGGAGACCTCGACGTTCTTGATGGTGACCGGCGGCTGGTTGATGCCGAGGACGCACGCCGCCTCGCACGGGGCCGGGCACAGCCGCCCGGTGAACTCCGGGAAGTTGTTGGTGGCGTGCAGCCGCTCGGAGGCGGCGGACCAGTCCTCGCGGTAGGCGAAGTCGTTCCACTCCGGGATCAGGTTTCCGAGCGGGCAGCCATTGTGGCAGAACGGGATGCCGCAGTCCATGCAGCGGCTGGCCTGCTTGGAGATGATCGGGAGCAGCGAGCCGGGAACGTAGACCTCGTTCCAGTCCCGCACCCGCTCCTCGACGGGGCGGGAACGGGCGACCTCGCGGCCGTGGTTGAGAAAGCCCTTGGGATCAGCCATTGGTCGCCGCCTCCATCATCTTCTCGGTGATCTCGTTCTCGGAGAGGCCGGCACGCTCGGCGGCGTCCTTGGCGGCGAGCACGGCCTTGTAGGTACTGGGGATGATCTTGCTGAAGCGGGTCACCGCGGTGTCCCACTCGGCGAGGAGCTTGGCGGCCACGGTGGAACCGGTCTCCTCCTGGTGGCGGCGCACCACCTCGTGCAGCCACTGCCGGTCGGCGTCGTCGAGCGCCTGGACGGCGTCGGTGTTGCCCGGGTTGACGTCGGCCGGGTCGAGGTCGATGACGTAGGCGACGCCGCCGGACATGCCGGCCGCGAAGTTGCGCCCGATGGGGCCGAGGACGACGGCGTGGCCGCCGGTCATGTACTCGCAGCCGTGGTCGCCGACGCCCTCGGAGACGACGAGCGCCCCGGAGTTGCGGACGCAGAACCGCTCACCGGTGCGGCCGCGCAGGAACAGTTCGCCGCCGGTGGCGCCGTAGGCGAGGGTGTTGCCCGCGATGGTGGAGTACTCGGCGAGGTGGTCGGCGCCCCGGTCGGGGCGGACGATCACGCGGCCGCCGGACAGGCCCTTGCCGACGTAGTCGTTGGCGTCGCCCTCCAGGCGCAGGGTGATGCCGCGCGGCAGGAAGGCGCCGAAGGACTGGCCCGCGGAGCCGGTGAAGGTGATGTCGATGGTGTCGTCGGGCAGACCGGCGCCGCCGAACTTCTTCGTCACCTCGTGGCCGAGCATCGTGCCGACCGTGCGGTTGATGTTGCGGATGGCGACCTGGGCCCGCACCGGGGCCGCGTCGGTGGCGGCGTCGGCGGACAGGGCGTCGGCGGCCAGCTTGATGAGCTGGTTGTCGAGGGCCTTCTGCAGTCCGTGGTCCTGGGCGACGATCCGGTGGCGGGCGGCGCCCTCCGGCAGCGCGGGGACGTGGAACAGCGGGGCCAGGTCCAGGCCCTGCGCCTTCCAGTGGTCCACGGCCCGGGTGACGTCGAGGGCCTCGGCGTGGCCGACGGCCTCCTCGATGGAACGGAAGCCCAGCTCGGCGAGGATCTCGCGGACCTCCTCCGCGATGAACCGGAAGAAGTTCACGATGTACTCGGCCTTGCCGGAGAACCGCTCGCGCAGCACCGGGTTCTGGGTGGCGATGCCGACCGGGCAGGTGTCCAGGTGGCAGACGCGCATCATGACGCAGCCGGAGACGACGAGCGGGGCGGTCGCGAAGCCGAACTCCTCGGCGCCGAGCAGCGCGGCGATGACGACGTCGCGGCCGGTCTTGAGCTGGCCGTCGGTCTGCACGACGATGCGGTCGCGCAGGCCGTTGAGCAGCAGGGTCTGCTGGGTCTCGGCGAGGCCGAGCTCCCAGGGGCCGCCCGCGTGCTTGAGCGAGGTCAGCGGGGAGGCGCCGGTGCCGCCGTCGTGGCCGGAGATCAGCACGACGTCCGCGTGGGCCTTGGACACGCCGGCCGCGACCGTGCCGACGCCGACCTCGGAGACCAGCTTCACGTGGATGCGGGCCTTGGGGTTGGCGTTCTTCAGGTCGTGGATGAGCTGGGCGAGGTCCTCGATGGAGTAGATGTCGTGGTGCGGCGGCGGGGAGATGAGGCCCACGCCCGGCGTCGAGTGCCGGGTCTTCGCCACCCACGGGTACACCTTGTGGCCGGGGAGCTGGCCGCCCTCGCCGGGCTTGGCGCCCTGGGCCATCTTGATCTGGATGTCGTCCGCGTTGACCAGGTACTCGCTGGTGACGCCGAAGCGGCCGGAGGCGACCTGCTTGATCGCCGAGCGGCGCGCCGGGTCGTACAGGCGCTCCGGGTCCTCGCCGCCCTCACCGGTGTTCGACTTGGCGCCGAGCTGGTTCATGGCGATGGCGAGCGTCTCGTGCGCCTCGCGGGAGATGGAGCCGTAGGACATGGCGCCGGTGGAGAACCGCTTGACGATCTCGGAGGCGGGCTCGACCTCCTCGACCGGGATCGGGCTCCGGTCGGAGGTGAAGCCGAACAGGCCGCGCAGCGTCATCAGGCGCTCGGACTGCTCGTTCACGCGGTCCGTGTACTGCTTGAAGACGTCGTAGCGGCCGGTGCGGGTGGAGTGCTGGAGGCGGAAGACCGTCTCCGGGTCGAACAGGTGGGGCTCGCCCTCGCGGCGCCACTGGTACTCGCCGCCGATCTCCAGCGCGCGGTGCGCGGGGGCGATGCCGGTGGCCGGGTAGGCCTTGGCGTGCCGGGCGGCGACCTCCTCGGCGATGACGTCGATGCCGACGCCGCCGATCTTGGTGGTGGTGCCGTTGAAGTACGCGTCCACGAAGGAGTCGTCCAGGCCGACGGCCTCGAAGACCTGGGCTCCGCGGTAGGAGGCGACGGTGGAGATGCCCATCTTGGACATGACCTTCAGGACGCCCTTGCCGAGGGCGTAGATCAGGTTGCGGATGGCCTGCTCGGTCTCGATGCCGGACAGGAAGGTGCCGGCGCGGACCAGGTCCTCGACGGACTCCATCGCCAGGTAGGGGTTGACCGCGGCGGCGCCGTAGCCGATGAGCAGGGCGACGTGGTGCACCTCGCGGACGTCGCCGGCCTCGACGAGCAGTCCCACCTGGGTGCGCTGCTTGGTGCGGATCAGGTGATGGTGGACGGCCGAGGTGAGCAGCAGCGAGGGGATCGGCGCGTGCTCGGCGTCGGAGTGCCGGTCGGACAGGACGATCAGGTGGGCGCCGTTGCCGATGGCGGCGTCGGCCTCCGCGCAGATCTCCTCGAGGCGGGCGGCCAGCGCCTCGCCGCCGCCGGAGACCCGGAACAGTCCGGAGAGGGTGGCGGCCTTCATGCCGGGCATGTCGCCGTCGGCGTTGATGTGGATGAGCTTGGCCAGCTCGTCGTTGTCGATCACCGGGAAGGGCAGGGTGACGCTGCGGCAGGAGGCCGCGGTGGGCTCCAGCAGGTTGCCCGAGGGGCCGAGGGAGGAGCGCAGCGAGGTGACCAGTTCCTCGCGGATGGCGTCCAGCGGCGGGTTGGTGACCTGCGCGAAGAGCTGGGTGAAGTAGTCGAACAGCAGGCGCGGGCGCTCGGAGAGCGCGGCGATCGGGCTGTCGGTGCCCATCGAGCCGATCGGCTCGGCGCCGGCCTTGGCCATCGGCGCGAGGATGACGCGGAGTTCTTCCTCGGTGTAGCCGAAGGTCTGCTGGCGGCGGGTGACCGAGGCGTGGGTGTGCACGATGTGCTCGCGCTCGGGCAGGTCGGACAGCTCGATCTCGCCGGCCTGGAGCCACTCGGCGTAGGGCTGCTCGGCGGCGAGGGACGCCTTGATCTCGTCGTCCTCGATGATCCGGTGCTCGGCGGTGTCGACGAGGAACATGCGGCCCGGCTGGAGGCGGCCCTTGCGGACCACCCGGGCGGGGTCGATGTCGAGGACGCCGACCTCCGAGCCGAGGACGACGAGGCCGTCGTCGGTGACCCAGTAGCGGCCGGGGCGCAGGCCGTTGCGGTCGAGGACCGCGCCGACCTGGGTGCCGTCGGTGAAGGTGACGCAGGCCGGGCCGTCCCAGGGCTCCATCATCGTGGAGTGGTACGCGTAGAAGGCGCGGCGGTCGGCGTCCATGGAGGCGTGGTTCTCCCAGGCCTCCGGGATCATCATCAGCACGGAGTGCGGCAGGGAGCGGCCGCCGAGGTGCAGGAGCTCCAGGACCTCGTCGAAGGAGGCGGAGTCGGAGGCGTCCGGGGTGCAGACGGGGAAGAGGCGCTCGAGGTCGCGGGCCTCGGCGTTGCCGCCGCCGAGCAGGTCCGAGGCGAGCTGGGACTCGCGGGCGCGCATCCAGTTGCGGTTGCCCTTGACCGTGTTGATCTCGCCGTTGTGCGCGACGAAGCGGTACGGGTGGGCCAGCGGCCAGCTCGGGAAGGTGTTGGTGGAGAACCGGGAGTGCACCAGCGCGATCGCGGAGCCGAAGCGGCGGTCGGACAGGTCCGGGAAGAAGGGCTCGAGCTGGCCGGTGGTCAGCATGCCCTTGTAGACGATGGTCCGCGCGGACAGCGAGGGGAAGTACACGCCGGCCTCGCGCTCGGCGCGCTTGCGCAGGGCGAAGGCCTTGCGGTCCAGCGCGATGCCGGTGGAGGCGCCGTCGGCGACGAAGACCTGCCGGAAGGCGGGCATCGTGGCGCGGGCGGTGGAGCCGAGCAGTTCGGGGGCGACCGGCACCTCGCGCCAGCCGAGGACGGTCAGGCCCTCCTCGGCGGCGATGCCCTCGATGCGGTTGACGGCCTCGGCCGTCCCGGTCTCGGGTAGGAAGGCGATGCCCACGGCGTACGCGCCGGCCTCGGGGAGCTCGAATCCGGCCACCTCGCGGAAGAAGGCGTCCGGGACCTGGGACAGGATGCCGGCGCCGTCGCCCGAGTCGGGCTCGGAGCCGGTGGCACCGCGGTGTTCCAGGTTGCGCAGGACGGTGAGCGCCTGCTCGACCAGCGTGTGGCTCGCCTCACCGGTGAGCGTGGCCACGAAGCCGACGCCGCAGGCGTCGTGCTCGTTGCGCGGGTCGTACATGCCCTGTGCGGCAGGGCGAGCATCCATGAAGGACCAGTTCTGGCCAGTCGTGGAGTGCTGGGACGGCTGGCGCGTCGTACGCATCGGCTCTCCCGTCGTCGTCTGTGGCTGGGGTACGCGCCTCCCGCCGTCGGATCGCGGCCTGTGCGGGAGGGGCGGGTGCCGAGGGACGACGCTGGCCCTCTGCGGGAAGTGCGGCGCGGTGACACCGCGGCACTTCGACAAGTGCACTGCGCCATGCGTACGGGGACAAGTCCACATGAGCGCAAAATTTCGTGCAGATTACATGATGGAGGGATTCTCGGGAACCGGATACTCCGTTCCATCATGCGGACATCCGGGGGACATCCGGTGGACACACGCGGACATCCGTTGTGCGGTCGCCGGGGAGCGCGGCGGGGGTACCGCGCGCGACGGCCGGGAGGGGGACGGACCGGGACGGGCAGATCGGTGACCGGCGGTCCGGTGTGGCGGGCGGTACCGCCCGGCCCACGGGGTGCGGCAGGCTTCATTGCCCACAGCGCTTACGGCTCATGCCCAGTGGCCGACTCGCCGAAACCAGCGGGACCGGCCGGGATTACCGAACAGTAGCGGCCCTTTGGACGACCACCGAGGGCTGCTCCTCAGGGGATGATCACGCGGTGATACTTATGCGGAGTCCCGCATAAGGCTGCGCACCTTATCCTACGACTCCGCCGAACACGCTGCCCAGGAGGTAGGTCACACCGGCCGCCGCGCCGCCCACCGCGAGCTGCCGCAGACCGCTGAACCACCAGCTGCGCGCGGTCACCCGGGCCACCACCGCACCGCACAGGAAGAGCCCGAGGAGCGCCAGCAGCACGGCGGGCCAGATCACCGTGGCGCCCAGGAGGTAGGGCAGGACGGGAAGGAAGGCGCCGAGC
The DNA here is from genome assembly GCA_014656015.1 of Streptomyces griseoaurantiacus. Lineage (GTDB taxonomy): Bacteria > Actinomycetota > Actinomycetes > Streptomycetales > Streptomycetaceae > Streptomyces > Streptomyces griseoaurantiacus. The sequence goes on from BNBP01000048.1 coordinate 49,631, forward strand.
GCGAAGGAGCCGAAGGAGGAGACGGCGGCGACCAGCGGGGAGGGCAGGTCACCGGGGTCGATGCCCAGTTCCTCGCGGGCGTGGATCTCCAGCGCCTGCTCGGGATCCTTGGAGAGCTGGCGGGCCACCTCGCGGGCGAGCGCCGGCTCCACGCCCCGCGTCTCGTACAGCGCGGCGAGCTCGGCCTCCTCGTCCTTGGGGTGCTTGCGCAGCTCGCGCCGCTCGACGTCCAGCTCCGCCTCGACCAGCTCCCGCTGGGAGGCGACGGAGGTGTACTCGCCGGCCGCCATCGAGAAGGCGCCGGCGGCGAGGCCCGCGAGTCCGGTGAGCACGATGGTGGACCGGCTCAGCTCGCCGCCCGCGACACCCGTCATCAGCGCCAGGTTGGAGACGAGGCCGTCCATCGCCCCGAACACGGCGGGGCGCAGCCAGCCGCCGTTGACGTCGCGGTGGGTGTGGTTGTCGCGATGCGCCTCGTGCAGCGCGGCACCGGTCTCGATGACGGCCATGCGGTCCCCCAAGGTGTGTGCGCGGGAAGTTGTCTGGACTGAATCCATACTTCGACAACACCTAAGTTACGCCGTCGATTCCATGGCCGCCAGCAAGGAAAGGCAGCCCTAACCTGGGCTTTTGCCGTGCGCGGCACCTCCTTCGATCGTACGTCCGGACGGTCGACCGGGTGACAGTACGGCACTTCGTGCTCTTGTGAACCGCCGTTCGGGGACAGATCCGCCAGGGGTGTCCACGGACCGCGCTCCCACCGCGGGAGCGGCGCGCACGCCGTGCCCCCGGAAGGAGAGGCGCTCATGGCTTCCCCCGCCCGCACTCCCCCGGCCCGGACACGGGAGCGGCCCCCCGCCGGCGCCATCGACCCCGGCGACACCGCCGATTCCGCCGATTCCGCCGATTCCGCCGATTCCGCTGGTCTCGCAGACGTCGGCGTTCTCGCACGCACCACCGACATCTGCGATTCCGCTGACACCGCTGACACCGCTGACACCGGCGATCCCGCGGACACCGGCGCGCCCCTGGCCCGGCCGTCGGAGGAGCCCCGTTCTCCCGCCCCCGAGGGACGGCACGACCCGGCGGCCTCGGCACCGGTGGACCTGCGCGACCGGGCCCGGGGCGCGCTGCTCGGGCTGGCCGTCGGGGACGCGCTCGGCGCGCCCGCCGAGAACCTCAGGCCCTCCGAGATCCGGGCCCGCTGGGGCCGCGTCACCGGATACGTCACCGACCACCCGGCCGGCACGGACGACACCGAGTACGCGATGTTCTCCGGGCTGCTGCTGGCCCGGCACGGCTCGGCGCTCACCGTGGCGCACGTGGAGGCCGCCTGGCACCACTGGATCGCCGACCGCGACGAGGGCCCCTTCCGCGGCGCCGGGTTCAGCGAGCGGGGCACGCTGGAGAACCTGCGCCGGGGGCTGGCGGCGCCGATCTCCGCGCAGCACCGGCACGCCTGGAGCGACGGGCTCGCCATGCGGGCGGCGCCGTTCGGGGTCTTCGCCGCCGGACGGCCCGCCGAGGCGGCCAGGCTCGTCGCGATCGACGGCTCGGTCAGCCACGAGGGCGAGGGCATCTACGGCGGCCAGGCGGTGGCGGCCGGTGTCGCGGCGGCGATGGCCGGGGCGCCGGTCGGCGCGGTGGTCGCCTCCGCGCTGGCGGTCGTCCCCGAGGACTCCTGGACGGCCCGCTCCCTGCGCCGTGCGGTGACGGCGGCCCACCGGGGCGAACGCGCGGTCCGCTCCGCGGTGGTCGTCGGCGGCTACCCCTGGACCGACCTGGCCCCCGAGGCGGTCGCCCTCGCCTTCGGCGCCTACGCGGCGGCGGACGGCGAGTTCCGCGAGGCGGTGCTCACGGCCGTCAACATGGGGCGCGACGCCGACACGACTGCGGCGGTGACCGGTGCCCTGGCGGGCGCGACCGGGGGCGCCGGCGCCATCCCCGCCGACTGGGCCGCGGCCATCGGCCCCTCCCGCGGCACCTGCCTGCCCTCGATGCGCGGCCACCATGTGGAGGAGGTCGCGGACGCCCTGGTGACAGCGGCGACCCGCCCGGCTCCCCCCTCCCCGCGCGCCACCACCCCGCCGGTGACCGACGGGGCCGACACCACCGCCGCCACCGACACCACCGCCGCCCCGCCCGGCCCGACGCCGGCGCGCGGCACGGCAGACGCGCGGGCCGCGGTAGGCGCGCGGGGCACGGCTGGTGCACCTGTCACGCCAGGTGCGCCGCCCGCCCCCGGCACCCTCGACGACGCCGAGGCCGC
>BNBP01000049.1 GCA_014656015.1 Streptomyces griseoaurantiacus
GGCGGCGGCCGCCGCCTCCGCGGCCCGGCGGGCCTCCTCCGCCCGCAGCAGCGCGGCCTCGGCCTTGCGCTGCTTCTCCAGGCGCCGTTCCTCGGCCTCGGCGCGCAGCCGGGCCTCCTCCTCGGCCTCCCGGCGCAGCCGCTCCTCCTCGGCCTTGCGCCGGGCCTCCTCCTCGGCGCGCGCCTTCTCCTCCGCGAGCAGCCGGGCCTTCTCCTCCTCGGCCCTGCGGCGCGCCTCCTCGGCCCGCTGCCGGGCCTCCTCGGCCTGCCGTTCGGCCTCGCGCCGCTGGGCCTCCTCCAGCTCCCGGCGCTTGCGCTCCTCCTCCTCGGCACGGAGCTTGGCGAGCTGCTCCTGCCGCTCGCGCTCCAGACGCTCCTCCTCCGCCTTACGGCGCGCCTCTTCCTCCGCCTTGCGCCGGGCCTCCTCCTCGGCCTTGCGGCGCGCCTCCTCCCGGGCCTTCATCTCGGCCTCGGAGAGCGGCAGCATCCGGTCGAGCCGGTGCCGGACGGCCGTGGTGACCGCCTCCGGCTCCTGGCCTCCGTCGACGACCAGGTAGCGCCCGGGGTCGGCGGCGGCGAGCGTGAGGAATCCGGCGCGCACGCGGGCGTGGAACTCGGCGGGCTCGGACTCCAGCCGGTCGGGCGCCTCCGTGAACCGCTCGCGCGCGGCCTGCGGGTCGACGTCGAGCAGCACGGTCAGGTGCGGCACGAGGCCGTTGGTCGCCCAGCGGGAGATGCGGGCGATCTCCGTCGGGGACAGGTCGCGCCCCGCGCCCTGGTAGGCGACGGAGGAGTCGATGTACCGGTCGGAGATGACGACCGCGCCGCGTTCCAGGGCGGGCCGTACGACGGTGTCCACGTGCTCCGCGCGGTCCGCCGCGTAGAGCAGGGCCTCCGCGCGGTGCGAGAGGCCGGCGCTGGAGACGTCCAGCAGGATCGAGCGCAGCCGCTTGCCGACCGGGGTCGCGCCCGGCTCGTGGGTGAGGACCACCTCGTGGCCCTTGGCGCGGATCCACTCGGCGAGCGCCTCCGCCTGCGTCGACTTCCCGGCGCCGTCGCCGCCCTCCAGGGCGAGGAAGAAACCGTTCGTCGCGGGGGCCTGCACGGGGTCGTCCCCGCCGCGCAGGGCGTCCCGCAGGTCGAGCCGGAGGGGGACCCCGGAGCGGTCGTCGACCTTGGCGAGGACCAGGGCGGCCACCGGCAGCAGCAGGGCGCCGACCAGCATCAGGGTGAAGGCGGCGCCGCCGTGCGCGAAGACGAACTTGCCGTTGACCAGCCGGTGCGGGCCGATGCCGGCGGCGACCACCGGGCCGAGCAGCGCGCCCAGCGCGAGGAAAACGCGGACGACGGCGTGCAGGTGTTCGGTCGTACGGGCTCGGCGCTGGTCCTCGGTCTCCTGGTCGAGCAGGGTGTGCCCGGTGTTCGCGGCGACGCCGGCGGCGGTGCCGGCCAGGGCGAGGAGCAGCAGGACCGTGGTGTCGTCCGGGACCAGCCCGGCGGCCAGCAGCGCCAGCCCGGTGAGGGCGATCGCCAGCGCGAGCAGACGGCGCCGGGACAGCGCGGGCAGCAGCCCGGGCGCGGTACGGATGCCGATCACGACACCGCCGGTCACGGCGAGCACCTGGAGCCCGTAGAGCACGGGTCCGCCGCCGAGGTCGGCGGCGTGCAGCACGCTCACGCCGACGGCGGCCGCGATCGCGCCCGCGACGGAGGCGCAGGCCAGGACGAGCAACGTCAGCACGCCGGTGCGGCCCTTGTCGGGGACCACGCTGTTGTCGGGCCCCGCGGCCACCCGCGGGCGGCGCAGCCCCTCCAGCGGCGAGCGGGGACGCGGGGTGCGGGTGTCCGGCAGTTCCAGGGCGGTCAGCAGGGAGAGCGCGGCCGCGAACAGGCCCGCGGCGACGTAGGAGGCCAGCGCCGCCTGGTGCTGGGCGAACCATTCGATGCCCGCGCCCAGCAGGTTGTTGAGCAGCCCGGCGAGGACCAGCGTGGCCGCGGCCACCGGCACGGACACGAAGCCCGTGCGCAGGGACAACCGGCGCAGCGCGTCCATGTGGTCGGGCAGCGGGCGCACCGAGGCGCCCTCCGGCGGGGGCGGCGGGAGCAGCGCGGGCGCCGCGCTCTCCCTGCACACCGTCCACAACCGCTCGGCGAGCCCGGTGACGAAGGCGGTCACCAGGAGCAGCAGGAGCGCGTTGTCCGCGGTCCAGTCGATCCACAGGGGGGCGACGATCAGCAGCGCGGCCCGCAGCCCGTCGGCGCCGACCATGGTCCAGCGGCGGTCGAGCGGACCGTCCGGCGCGGTGAGCTTGCCGAGCGGGTCGAGCAGTACGGCGCCGAAGAGAAGCGTCGCGAGGACGCGTGCGCCGAGGACGCAGGCGACGGCGAAGGCCACCCCGTGGTAGCCGCCGCCGAGGGAGCCGCGTACGGCCGCCGCCTGGAAGACCAGCACGATCAGGACGAGCAGCCCCAGGGCGTCCCCGACCCCGCCGACGAGCTGCGCGCTCCACAGCCGCCTGAGCTGGGGCCTGCGCAAGAGCGCCCGCACGGCGCGCTCGCGGGAGTCGGCGACCAGGGCGTCGTCGGCACCGTCCACGCTGCCAGGGGCCTGGGAATTCGTACGGGGGGCCGTTGGCTGCTCGGCTCGCGTCATGCGTTCAGACTATCGGCAGGCGCCGACACCTCGAAGCAACCACCCGAACGTACGCACGGCCTTCGCATTTACATACCTTCGTATGCGAGGAACGCCCAGCGGAGGCACGGCTCCTGACGAGACGTCGGTCGTCTTCCGTACCGCACGCGGAAGATCCGCCCGGGCGTGGCGCCGGGGCGGGCCCGCGCGCCGGCGACGGCCGAAGCGACAGCCGGTGAGCCAGGAAGAACAGGAAGAAGGGGCCGGGCGCATCGCCCGGCCCCTCCACCGTTCCGCTCGGCTGCCCTACTCGGCCGGGGCCGTCTTCTTCGCAGTCGTCTTCTTGGCCGTCGTCGTCTTCTTCGCGGCGGTCTTCTTCGCCGTCGTCGTCTTGGCGGCCGTCTTCTTGGCGGTGGCCTTCTTGGCGGGTGCCTTCTTCGCCGCCTTCTTGGCGGTCTTCTTGGCCGGCCCCTTCGCCCGCTTCTCCGCCAGCAGCTCGTACCCGCGCTCCGGAGTGATCTCCTCGACGCTGTCGCCGGAGCGCAGCGTCGCGTTGGTCTCCCCGTCGGTGACGTAGGGCCCGAAGCGGCCGTCCTTGACCACGACCGGCTTTCCGCTGACCGGGTCCTCGCCCAGCTCCTTCAGCGGCGGCTTCGCCGCGGCCCGGCCACGCTGCTTGGGCTGGGCGTAGATCGCCAGCGCCTCCTCCAGCGTGATCGTGAAGAGCTGCTCCTCGGCCTGCAGGGAGCGCGAGTCGGTGCCCTTCTTCAGGTACGGGCCGTAGCGGCCGTTCTGCGCGGTGATCTCCTGGCCCTCGGCGTCGGTGCCGACGACCCGGGGCAGCGACATCAGCTTCAGCGCGTCGTCCAGGGTGACGGTGTCCAGCGACATCGACTTGAACAGCGAGGCCGTGCGCGGCTTGACGGCGTTCTTGCCGGTCTTCGGGGTGCCCTCGGGGAGCACCTCGGTGACGTAGGGGCCGTAGCGGCCTGCCTTGGCGACGATCGGGCGGCCGGTCGACGGGTCGGTGCCCAGCTCGAAGTCGCCGCTCGGCTTGGCGAGCAGTTCCTCCGCGTACTCCACGTCGAGCTCGTCGGGTGCGAGATCGTCGGGGATGTCGGCGTGCTGGTACTGCTCGGAGTCCTTCTCGCCGCGCTCGATGTACGGGCCGTACCGGCCGACCCGGAGCACGATGCCGTTGCCGATGGGGAACGAGGACACCTCGCGGGCGTCGATCGCGCCCAGGTCGGTCACCAGTTCCTTGAGGCCGCCGAGGTGGTCCCCGTCGCCGTTGCCCGCCGCGGCCGCGCTGGCGGCACCGGCAGCGCTGTCGGCACCCTCCGCGCCGTCCTCGACTTCTCCGAAGTAGAAGCGCCGCAGCCACGGCACCGCGCGTGCCTCGCCGCGGGCGATGCGGTCGAGGTCGTCCTCCATGCGTGCGGTGAAGTCGTAGTCGACCAGCCGGCCGAAGTGCTTCTCCAGCAGGTTGACCACGGCGAACGACAGGAAGGACGGCACCAGGGCCGTGCCCTTCTTGAAGACGTAGCCGCGGTCCAGGATGGTCCCGATGATCGACGCGTACGTGGACGGGCGGCCGATCTCGCGCTCTTCGAGCTCCTTGACCAGGCTCGCCTCGGTGTAGCGGGCCGGGGGCTTCGTTGCGTGCCCGTCGACCGTGATCTCCTCGGCGCCCAGCGCGTCGCCCTCGGCGACCTGCGGCAGCCGCCGCTCGCGGTCGTCCAGCTCGGCGTTCGGGTCGTCGGCACCCTCGACGTACGCCTTGAGGAAGCCGTGGAACGTGATCGTCTTGCCGGAGGCGGTGAACTCGGCGTCCCGCCCGTCGGCGGCCGTGCCGCCGATGCGCACGGTGACGCTGTTCCCCGTCGCGTCCTTCATCTGCGAGGCGACGGTCCGCTTCCAGATCAGCTCGTAGAGGCGGAACTGGTCGCCGCTCAGGCCGGTCTCGGCGGGCGTGCGGAAGCGGTCGCCCGAGGGACGGATCGCCTCGTGCGCCTCCTGGGCGTTCTTGACCTTGCCGGCGTACGTGCGCGGGCGCTCCGGGAGGTAGTCGGCCCCGTAGAGCTGGGTGACCTGGGCGCGGGCGGCGGCCACGGCGGTGTCCGACAGCGTCGTGGAGTCCGTACGCATGTAGGTGATGTAGCCGTTCTCGTACAGCTTCTGCGCGACCTGCATGGTGGCCTTGGCGCCGAAGCCGAGCTTGCGGCTCGCCTCCTGCTGCAGCGTCGTCGTACGGAACGGGGCGTACGGCGAGCGGCGGTAGGGCTTGGACTCGACGGAGCGGACGGCGAAGCGGGTGTTCTCCAGGGCGGCGGCCAGGGCGCGGGCGTTCGCCTCGTCCAGGTGCAGGACCTGCCCGCTCTTCACCTGCCCCAGGGAGTCGAAGTCGCGGCCCTGCGCGACCCGGCGTCCGTCGACACTGGCCAGGCGGGCCACGAGCGAGGACGGGTCGGAGGGGTCACCGGCGCGGCCGGTGGAGAAGGTGCCCGTCAGGTCCCAGTACTCGGCGGAGCGGAAGGCGATCCGCTCGCGTTCCCGTTCGACGACGAGCCGGGTGGCGACGGACTGGACGCGGCCCGCCGAGAGCCGCGGCATGACCTTCTTCCACAGCACCGGCGAGACCTCGTAGCCGTACAGGCGGTCGAGGATGCGGCGGGTCTCCTGGGCGTCGACCAGCTTCTGGTTGAGCTCGCGCGGGGTGCGCACGGCCTGCTGGATCGCGTCCTTGGTGATCTCGTGGAAGACCATCCGGTGCACCGGGATCTTCGGCTTCAGCACTTCCTGGAGGTGCCACGCGATGGCCTCGCCCTCGCGGTCCTCATCGGTGGCGAGGAAGAGTTCGTCGGACTCGCGCAGCAGCTCCTTGAGCTTCTTGACCTGCTGCTTCTTGTCCGCGTTGACCACGTAGACGGGCTGGAAGTCGTGCTCGACGTCCACGCCGAGGCGGCGCACCTCGCCGGTGTACTTCTCCGGCACCTCCGCGGCACCGTTGGGAAGGTCGCGGATGTGCCCGACGCTCGCCTCGACGGTGTAGCCGGGGCCCAGGTAGCCCTTGATCGTCTTCGCCTTGGCAGGCGACTCGACGATGACGAGTCGGCGGCCGCCCTGTGCGGTCTCGCTGGTCGGGGACAACTTCGCTCTTCTCTCCGGTCGGCGCAGTGGGGCTCCATCTCCCGGGCCACTGCCCGGGGGGTGGGTCGTCATGGTGACGCTGCGGAGTGTGACGGTACCTCCCGCCCCCGTGTCAAACGGGAAAAGCCCGCAACGGCCACTCGAACGGTAACCCGACTCGTGCTATTCCTGCCGCCCGGAGTGGGTGACGGCCCGGCGTGGTCGAAGCGGAGCAGCCTTTCCCACTTGCCCGGCGCCCCTTGTCCGGGCCCTTCCGGCCCTCGGACGAGGGAGCCCGCCCCCGGCGCTCGGCAATGCGCACGGTGGCGTAGCCGGTGGTACGTACGGCGGCGTACGCAGGAAGGACGCACGCCGTGGTGCGCGCCGGTCGGCTCACCACCGCGTGAGGCGCGGGACCGCGAGCGGGGCCGCTCTCACCGCACCGGGCACCGGACCGCTCACCACCGCGTGAGGCACCACGCCGCCGCCGCGAGCGCGCCGATTCCGCTGAGGACCGCGAGGGTCGTGGATGCGACGGGACTCACACCGTCGGCGATCGCCTCGCCACGTCTGCGCCGCACGACGGTCCAGCTCAGCAGGCCGCTCCCGAACAGAGCGAACACCGTCCCCGCGAACACCGCCGGTCCGCTCTCCATGCCCCGCTCCCCTGCCGTCCCGCCGCCCACGTCCGGGCCGCGCCCGCCGGGCCACCCGGCCCGGCGAGGCGAGGCTGACAGGCGGGGAGGACGGAGGACCGGCGGACGGGCGAACCGGGGGTGAACACGGGGCGGCCGGGAGCGGTGCACCGGCACGGCGGAGGGCGGGAGGGCGCACCGGGCGGGCGGCGCCGGACGCGCGCAGGCCCGGAGGGGCCGCCGCGAGGGGCGATGCCGGGCGCCCACGGGACGGTGACGTCCTCGTCCGGAACGGTTCGCCGCACGCCGGCCGTACCGGCCGCACGCGGGACCGGACGGGCCGCCGTCGCCCGAGGGCGAGCCCCCGTCAGCCCGCCGGTTCGAGGAAGCCCTGCTCCACCAGGAGCCGGATCTGCGCGGGCGTCCGGTCCCGCAGCGCGACCGGGTCCTCGCCGACGAGCTGGGCGATGGCGTCCAGAATGCGTCCCGCGCTCAGCGTGCCGTCGCACACCCCGGCGAAGCCCGCGCCGACCGTGTCCACGGTGGTGGCCCGGCGCATGCCGCGGTACTGGCGCAGCACCACGTGCTCCGGGTCCTCCGCGCCGGGCAGCCCGACCTGCTCCTGGACGACCTCGGCGGCCAGCCGGAAGTGCCCGGCGAGCAGCGCCGCGTCGTCGTGCGCCCGCAGGAAGTCGACCCGGTCGAAGTGCGCCCGCACGACGTCCCCGAGCGGCTGTTCGACGGAATGCGGCCACTCCTCCACGATCACCGAGGGTTCCGGGGCCTCCGACCGGCGCAGGGTGATCCAGCCGAAGCCGACCGCCTTCACCTTGCGCGCCTCGAACGCGTCGAGCCACGCGTCGTAGCGCGACTGGTACCGGGCCGTGTCGTCGCGGTGGTCCCCCGCGTCGCGCAGCCACAGTTCGGCGTACTGGGTGACGTCCTGCACCTCGCGCTGGACGATCCACGCGTCGCAGCCGCGCGGCACCCACGAGCGCAGCCGCTCCTGCCAGTCCTCCCCCTCCACGTGCTGCCAATTGGCCAGGAACTGGGCGAACCCGCCCGGGTTCAGCCGGCCCCCCGCCTGCTGAACGAGCGTGCGGCACAGATCGTCCCCGGCCATGCCGCCGTCGCGGTAGGTGAGCCGGGCGTCGGGCGAGATGACGAACGGCGGGTTGGACACGATCAGGTCGTACGTCTCCTCCTCCGGGACCGGCTCGAACAGGGAGCCCTCGCGCAGATCGGCGGCGGGCGCCCCGGAGAGGGCGAGGGTGAGCGCGGTGATGTGCAGCGCACGCGGGTTGACGTCCGTCGCGGTCACCCGCGTGGCGTGCCGGGAGGCGTGCAGCGCCTGGATGCCGGAGCCGGTGCCGAGGTCGAGCGCGGCGCCCACGGGTGTGCGGACGGTGAGCCCGGCCAGCGTCGTCGAGGCGCCGCCCACGCCGAGCACCACGGACTCCTGACGGCTGCCGATGCCGCCCGCGCCGCCGACCGCGCAGCCGAGGTCGGAGACGATGAACCAGTCGTCGCCGTCGGCCCCGCCGTACGGCCGCACGTCGACGGTGGCGGCGACCTCGTCTGCGCGGTCGGCGGCGCGGGTCAGCCAGCCGGCCTCCACGCAGGCCTCGACGGGCAGCGCCGCCGCCACGCGCGCGAGGGGCACGGGCTGCTGCAGCAGGAACAGCCGGACGAGTGCCTCCAGCGGGGTGTCGCCCCGGGTGGCCCGCAGCGCCGGGACCACCTCGCTGCGGGCGAGGGCGGCGTAGGCCGGGGCGCCGAGGAGTTCGAGCAGCCCGTCGGCGGTGAAGGAGGCCGCCCGCAGCGCGTCCCGCAACGCGGCGGTGACGTCGGGGCGGTCGGTGGACGGCAGGGGGGCCGAGGCGGCCGGAGGGGCCGGGTGGGAGGTGCTCACGCCCCCATTGTGGCCCGCACGCCCACCCCTGCGCCCGCCCCCGCGCCCACCTGAACACCGCCCTGGATGACCACTCCCGCCCGGCCTGCGCCGAGGGCCTGCCCGACGAGAAGGCCGCCACCCGCGGCGGCTTCCTGCGACGGGCAACTGACTGGTTCGCCCAACAGGGCGTCACCGTCGGACGGATCCTGACGGACGACGCCCGGGCCCGCCGCAAGGGCCCGGCCCGGAAAGCCGCCCTCCCGAAACTCGGCGCGACCGGCAAGCTCACACGCGCCGCACTCGACGGACACCCACCCCATCAGCCGTGTGAACAACCCTGCGGGTCACTACACCTAGGCCGCCGAGGACGTCGCCGTGGCGGACTTGCAGCTCGGCTGCTTCGCCATGGCCTTGCCGACGTCGCCCTCCTCCAGATCCTTCAGGGCGTCGCTGCCGCTCTTGCTCAGTTTCTCCAGCTGGGTCGCCACGTCCTTGAGCCCGGAGGCGAACTTCGCCTGGTCCTTGGTGTCGAGGTCCTCGGTCTGCTTCTTCAGGTCGGCGTAGGAGGACGACAGGTTGTTGAGCTCCTTGACCGCGTTGGTCTTCTTCGTCTCGCCCTTGTCGACGTTCGGCGGCGCCCCCGCCTTCTGCACGGCCTGCGCCATCGCCTTGTAGGCGTCGGAGATGTCCTGGAAGGCCTGGGAGTCCGTCTTCTGGACGTCGGCCGGCGTGCTGTTGTCCGACGTCTCCTTCTGGATCGCGGTGTTCGCGGCCTCGATCTTCTTCGCCTGCGGCTGGACGCCGTCGCAGACCTTCGCGGCCCAGGCGTCCAGTTCCTTGCTCTTGTCGTCGTCCCCGCCGCAGCCCGTGAGCACCACTGCAAGTACCGCACCGCCGGACAGTGCGGCAGCGAGCTTCTTGTTCACCGGTTTGGTCCCTTCCATGGCTTCCGGCCCCGGAACATACACGCCGGAGGCGAGGCGACCGGACGCCGGACCGCCCTTATGTACCCCGGTGAAGCCATTTGCACCAAGGCGCCCGCCGGAAGCGAGAGAAGGCTCACGAACCGGCGCGCACGCCCGTGCGAACGGCGGACGGGTCGTCAGCCCGCGCCCGCACGGGGAGCGGAGGGCACCTCGGGGAGCGTCCACGTACGGACGGACGGCGCGTCAGCGGGCGCGCACGAGGGGCGGACGGCACGTCAGCACGTGCCGTCCGCCCCTGTGGAATGTGGCCGCCCACCGCTCGCGGCCTCGGGTGCCGTCTCCTAGGACACCACCGCGGGATTCGTCGTCTCGCTCACGCGTTCGGCGTGCTCGTCCTCGTCGCCGACCGCGATGCCGCGTCGCTTGGAGACGTAGACCGCGACGACGATCACCAGCAGCGACAACAGGGCGACGACGATCCGTACACCGATGTTCTTGTCGTCGCCGTAGGAGAACTTGATGACGGCGGGCGCGATGAGCAGCGCGACCAGGTTCATCACCTTCAGCAACGGGTTGATCGCCGGGCCCGCGGTGTCCTTGAACGGGTCCCCGACGGTGTCGCCGATGACCGTGGCGGCGTGCGCCTCGCTGCCCTTGCCGCCGTGGTGACCGTCCTCGACGAGCTTCTTGGCGTTGTCCCACGCGCCACCGGAATTGGCCAGGAAGACGGCCATCAGCGTGCCGGCTCCGATCGCGCCCGCGAGGAACGCGCCCAGCGCACCCACCCCGAGCGTGAACCCGATGAAGATGGGCGCCGTGACGGCGAGGAGCCCCGGCGTGGCGAGCTCCCGCAGGGCGTCCTTGGTGCAGATGTCGACGACCTTGCCGTACTCCGGGGTCTCCGTGTAGTTCATGATCCCGGGCTTCTCCCGGAACTGGCGCCGCACCTCGTAGACCACCGCGCCCGCCGAGCGCGAGACCGCGTTGATCGCCAGTCCCGAGAACAGGAAGACGACCGCCGCGCCCGCGATGAGGCCGACGAGGTTGTTCGGCTGCGAGATGTCCATCATCAGGCTCATCGGCGCGCCCGCCCCGGACAGCTTCTCGCCGACGTCCTGCGCGCCCGTGGTGATCGCGTCGCGGTACGAGCCGAACAGCGCGGAGGCGGCGAGGACGGCGGTCGCGATGGCGATGCCCTTGGTGATGGCCTTGGTGGTGTTGCCGACCGCGTCCAGGTTGGTGAGCACCTGGGCGCCCGCGCCCTCGACGTCGCCGGACATCTCGGCGATGCCCTGCGCGTTGTCGGAGACCGGACCGAAGGTGTCCATGGCGACGATCACACCGACCGTGGTGAGCAGGCCCGTGCCCGCGAGCGCCACCGCGAACAGCGCCAGCATGATCGAGGTGCCGCCGAGCAGGAACGCCCCGTAGACCCCGAGTCCGATCAGCAGGGCGGTGTAGACGGCCGATTCCAGGCCGATGGAGATGCCGGCGAGGACCACGGTGGCCGGGCCGGTCAGCGAGCTCTTGCCGATGTCCCGCACGGGACGCCGGGTGGTCTCGGTGAAGTAACCGGTGAGCTGCTGGATGAGGGCCGCGAGCACGATGCCGATGGCCACGGCGATGAGCGCGAGGATCCGCGGGTCGCCGCTCTTCCCGGCGATCGCCGCCTCACCGATGCCGTCCAGCTCGCCGTACGTCCCCGGCAGGTAGGCGTAGACCGCCGCCGCCACGAGCACCAGCGAGATGACCGCGGAGATGAAGAAGCCGCGGTTGATGGCGCTCATGCCGCTGCGGTCGGCCCGGCGCGGGGCGACCGCGAAGATGCCGATCATGGCGGTGAGGACGCCGATCGCGGGCACGATCAGCGGGAACGCGAGCCCGGCGTCGCCGAAGGCGGCCTTGCCGAGGATCAGCGCGGCCACGAGCGTGACGGCGTACGACTCGAACAGGTCGGCCGCCATGCCCGCGCAGTCGCCGACGTTGTCGCCCACGTTGTCGGCGATGGTCGCGGCATTGCGGGGGTCGTCCTCCGGGATGCCCTGTTCCACCTTGCCGACCAGGTCGGCGCCGACGTCGGCGGCCTTGGTGAAGATGCCGCCGCCCACGCGCATGAACATCGCGATGAGCGCCGCGCCGAGGCCGAAGCCCTCCAGCACCTTCGGCGCGTCGGCGGCGTAGACCAGCACCACGCAGGAGGCGCCCAGCAGACCGAGCCCCACCGTGAACATGCCGACGACGCCGCCCGTGCGGAATGCGATCTTCATGGCCTTGTGCGAGACGGCGGTGAGATCCTTTTCCGGTTCTCCGGCCGCCGGTGTCGCCTCCCGCGCCGCCGCGGCGACCCGCACATTGCTCCGTACGGCGAGCCACATGCCGATATACCCGGTGGCGGCCGAGAACGCCGCGCCGATCAGGAAGAACACCGATCGTCCGGCGCGCTGATTCCAGTCGTCCGCGGGCAGCAGCATGAGCAGGAAGAACACGATCACGGCGAATACGCCGAGCGTGCGCAACTGCCGGGCCAGATAGGCGTTGGCGCCCTCCTGCACCGCTGCCGCGATCTTCTTCATGCTGTCGGTGCCCTCGCCCGCCCGGAGCACCTGGCGGACCAGGACTCCGGCGACCACGAGCGCCGCGAGCGCGACGATGCCGATGAAGATGACGATCAAACGATTGTCGTCGGTCAGCACCGCACCGGCGAGGTGGTTGGGGTGGTCGAACTGCTGAGGGGTAGAAAGCCCCGCCATTCGTCCTCCTTGACGCTTGGGCTGAGCTCAAGATGTGGACGGATTGTAGGTAGCGGAACCTGATCTAAACAGTGTGCGGTAAACGGAATCGGTCTTGGTTCGCCGATGTTCGTCCATCGGAATGATCTCCGGCGGCGCCCCGGCCTACTCGAATGAGGTAATGCCCCAAAACCATTGACCGTGGATTTCACCGGATTGCCGCGTGATCGAATGATCACCACAATGGCGGGACGCGGCGGGCGGGGAATTGCTCGTGAATTACTTCACGCATTCGGCGGACCCGCCCGGAGCTGGGGCGGAAGCGCGGCGACTCCAGGGACCGACACCGAGAGCCGACACCGGGGTCGGCGCCGGGGGCCGGCGCCAAGAGGACTCATGACGCCCTCCCGAGGCCCTCCCCAGGCCCTCCCAAGGCGTCACGAAGGCGAACCCCATGAGGGAGGGCCCCGCCGGAGCGGGGCCCTCCCTCATGGGGCAGTGGGTTCTTCCGAGACTCGGGGAACGGCGCGCCGCTCAGGGCAGCAGCGTGGTGGGCTCCGGTGTGGTGGGCCAGGTCATCCTGATCCGCCCGCCGTGCTCCCCCGCGGTCACCTCGACGTCGTCGACGAGCCCGCTGATGACCGCGAGGCCCATGTCGTCGTCCTCGCTGTCGGAATCGGGATCGTCCGCGCCGGACGTGCCCGGGATGCGCTCCACGGGCGACGTGCTGTCCGGGGCCTCGTCGCCGACCTCGATGGAGAACTGCTTCTCCTCCTCGACCAGCACCACATGCACCGGCGCCTGCACGCCGCTGGTGCGGTGCAGCCCGACAGCCCGCGAACAGGCCTCGCCGACGGCGAGCCGGACCTCGTCGAGAACGGCCTCGTCCACCCCGGCCCTGCGCGCCACCGCCGCCGCCACCAACCTGGCGGTCCTGACGTGCTCGGGCAGCGCGCTGAAGCGGAGCTCAACGGTGGCCATGCGTCCCCCTCGGAACTGGGCGTGCTCTCGGGGGGCCGGGCCACTGCGGCCCCGGCCCTCCGCTTCGATCTGCCGTCCGGGCACGGGGCCCGGCGACGGTGTCAGTCGGTGGCCGCCACCGCTTCGTCGACCGAGGTGTGAATGGGGAACACCTTGGTGAGACCGGTGATACGGAAGATCTTCAGGATGCGCTCCTGGTTGCACACGAGGCGCAACGAGCCCTCATGGGCACGCACCCGCTTCAGACCACCGACCAGTACGCCGAGCCCGGTGGAGTCGAGGAAGTCCACGCCCTCCATATCGACGACGAGGTGGAAACTCCCGTCGTTCACCAGCTCGACCAGCTGCTCGCGCAGCTTGGGCGCGGTGTATACGTCGATTTCGCCACCGACCTCGACGACCGTACGATCGCCGACGGTACGGGTCGACAGGGACAGGTCCACGGATCCTCCAGCACCTTGCTATCGAGCGTTCGTCCTTCGGGTCATCTCGGCATGAGAGCCCTGGGGACGGTTCGCCAGCCGCGATGGCATTCAATCACTTACCGGCAGGCGTGCACGACGCCTTGGGTCCATTGTCCGTCACGCCGGTGACACACTCGGGACCGATGGCCAAGAATCACCGATCCGATCGACCCCCGGCGGGCACCGCAGAGCGGACCCCGCCGGGCATTGTGCTGGACCGGCTCACCGCCGGGCCGAGCCGGGCTTCGCGCGTCACTCATACGGAGCACTTGCCCCCGCGGGAGGGCCGCCATGCCGTCTGGCCTGACCGGATTCGCGCGGAGGTGCTCGCCGCCGTGCGCGAGTGCGGCATCGAACACCCCTGGGCCCATCAGGCACTGGCCGCCGAACACGCGCTGGACGGCAACTCGGTCGTGGTCGCCACCGGTA
The DNA here is from genome assembly GCA_014656015.1 of Streptomyces griseoaurantiacus. GTDB lineage: Bacteria > Actinomycetota > Actinomycetes > Streptomycetales > Streptomycetaceae > Streptomyces > Streptomyces griseoaurantiacus. The sequence continues at coordinate 13,819 of BNBP01000049.1, forward strand.
CCGCCTCCGGCAAGTCCCTGGCCTACCTCGTGCCCGTGCTTTCCCGCCTCCTGGACGGCTCCGAGGCGCCCAACGGCAGGGGCGCCACCGCCCTGTACCTGGCCCCCACCAAGGCACTCGCGGCCGACCAGCGGCGGTCGGTGAGGGAACTCTCCCAACCCCTGGGAACGGCCGTGCGGCCCGCCGTGTACGACGGCGACACCCCGTCCGAGGAACGCGAATGGGTACGTCAGTACGCCAACTACGTCCTCACCAACCCCGACATGCTGCATCGCGGGATCCTGCCCTCCCACCCGCGCTGGGCCTCCTTCCTGCGCGCCCTGAAGTACGTGGTCATCGACGAGTGCCACACCTACCGTGGCGTCTTCGGCTCGCACGTCGCCCAGGTGCTGCGGCGGCTGCGCCGGCTGTGCGCCCGCTACGGCTCCTCCCCCGTCTTCCTGCTCGCCTCCGCCACCGCCGCCGACCCGGCGGTGGCCGCGGGCCGGCTGACCGGGCTGCCCGTGGTCGAGGTGGCGGACGACGCCTCTCCCCGCGGTGAACTGGTGTTCGCCCTCTGGGAGCCCCCGCTCACCGAGCTGCACGGCGAGAAGGGCGCCCCCGTCCGCCGCACCGCCACCGCCGAGACCGCCGATCTGCTGACCGACCTCGTCGTGCAGGACGTGCGCTCGGTCGCCTTCGTCCGCTCACGGCGCGGTGCCGAGCTGATCTCGCTCATCGCCCAGGAGCGGTTGGCCGAGGTCGACCGCTCGCTCGCCCGGCGTGTCGCCGCCTACCGCGGCGGCTACCTCCCCGAGGAACGCCGCGCCCTGGAAGGCGCGCTGCACTCCGGCGAACTCCTCGGCCTCGCCGCCACCACCGCCCTGGAGCTGGGCATCGACGTCTCCGGCCTCGACGCCGTGCTGATCGCCGGCTACCCGGGCACCCGGGCCTCGCTCTGGCAGCAGGCGGGCCGGGCGGGCCGCGCCGGACAGGGCGCCCTGGCGGTGCTGGTCGCCCGCGACGACCCGCTGGACACCTTCCTCGTCCACCATCCCGAGGCCCTCTTCGACCAGCCCGTCGAGTCCACCGTCCTCGACCCCGACAACCCCTACGTCCTCGCCCCGCACCTGTGCGCCGCCGCCGCCGAACTGCCGCTGACCGAGGAGGACCTCGCGCTCTTCGGCCCCGCCTGCGCTGCCCTGATGCCCCAGCTCGAGGACGCCGGCCTCCTACGCCGCCGTACGAAGGCCTGGCACTGGACCCGCCGGGAACGCGCCGCCGACCTCGCCGACATCCGCGGCCAGGGCGGACGGCCGGTGCAGGTCGTTGAGGAGGGCACCGGACGGCTGCTCGGCACGGTCGACGCGGGCGCCGCCCACACCGGTGTGCACGAGGGCGCGGTCCACCTCCACCAGGGCCGCACCTACCTGGTGCGCTCGCTCGACCTGGAGGACTCCGTCGCCCTGGTCGAGCGAGCCGACCCGCCGTACACCACCGTCGCCCGCGACACCACGTCGATCTCCGTACTGGAGAAGGACGTCGAGGTCCCCTGGGGCGAGGGCCGCCTCTGCTACGGCTCCGTCGAGGTGACGAACCAGGTCGTCTCCTACCTGCGCCGCCGCGTCCTCACCGGCGAGGTGCTGGGCGAGTCCAAGCTCGACCTCCCTCCGCGTACGCTGCGCACCCGCGCGGTGTGGTGGACGGTCACCGAGGACCAGCTCGACGCGGCCCGGATCAACCCGGAGAACCTGGGCGGCGCCCTGCACGCCGCCGAGCACGCGTCCATCGGTCTGCTCCCGCTGTTCGCCACGTGCGACCGCTGGGACATCGGCGGGGTCTCCGTCCCGCTCCATCCCGACACCCTGCTGCCCACGGTCTTCGTGTACGACGGCCATCCCGGCGGCGCCGGGTTCGCCGAGCGCGCCTTCCACACCGCACGCGAGTGGCTCACCGCCACGCGCGAGGCCATCGCCTCCTGCGAGTGCGAGGCCGGCTGTCCTTCCTGCATCCAGTCCCCCAAGTGCGGCAACGGCAACGAACCGCTGCACAAGAGGGGTGCCGTACGGCTGCTGACCGAACTTCTGCGAGGAGCACCGGGGGACGGCGGCACGGCGATCCGGGACACGGCGAGCGGACGCGCGACCGGCGGGGGCACGGTGAGCGAGGACCCGCCGGGCGCGGGCCCGGTGAGCGGGGGCACCACGAGTGAGGGCACGGCGAGCGGGGGCACGGCGGTGTGCGGTGCGGAAGGGGGCGCCGCGGAGGGGAGTGCCGGGGCGGTGTCTCCGGCCGGGTAGGCGCCGGGCGGGCCCGCGCGGGCCCGTACCCGCACCGTGAACGGCGCCCTGCCCGAAGCGGCGGTCACGTCGGACACCTCGCCCTCGATCCCGCACCGCACCAGCCGCGCGCCCTGCGCCCGCGCGACCCGCCCGGCGGTGTCGCAGGCCGGCCCGCCACCCTCCGTCCAGCGGTCCGCGGCCGCCAACGCCGCCAGATCTGCGGCCGCGGCCGCCCTGTGACGCACGACCACCGCGTGACCCGCCAACAGCAGGGCACCGAACACGGCACAGAGCCCGGCCAGCGCGAAGACCACCCAGACGGCGGCCGACCCGCGATCACCTCGACGGCCGTTGCCGTCACGGGAGCTTCCGCACCCCCCACGCGCGCTCCGGTCAGTGAGCTCCCGCCCTCTGGTGACTCCTCCCTCCACGTTCATACGCCCACCCCCACCGTCTCCTCCGCCAGCGCCACGGCCGTGCCGCGCAACTCCAGCGTCAGCCTGTCCGGCCCGGGCGGATGGGCGACCACCGTCACGCGGACCAGGTCGCCCTCCCGGCCCACCATGACCGTCGCGCCGTCCGGTGCCGCCCGGCGGGCCGTCGCCTCGACCGTGTCCGGCGGGTCCTGGCGAGCCGCGGCACGGGCCCCCGCCCGTGCCGCGTCCACGCACTGGATCTGCGCGGACGCGGCGAGCAGTGCCCACATCAGCGCCATCACGAACAACACCAGCGCGGGCAGCACGACGGCCGCCTCCGCCGTCACGAAGCCACGGTCGTTCGCCACGGAACCTCGGTGAGCGGCGCCGCGGTGAACCGGGCTGCGGTGAGCGGGACCACGGTGAACCGGGGTGCGGTGTTGCGTGCGCCCCGCCCTCGTCGTCACCCTCGCCCTCGCCCTCCGTACGGGAGCCCTGCTCTCCCGTACGTCCACGCACCTCGCCCGTTCACATCCGGACACTGAGCGCCCGCTTCACGATGTCCTGCAGTTCCCCGGCCACCTGGCCGCTGGTCAGCACCTTGTAGAGCACGGCCGCGAGCCCCACCGCCGCGATGATGCCGACGGCGTATTCGGATGTGACCATTCCGCCGTCCCGGCGCAGCGCCACCCGCGCACGCACCCCGCACACCCCGCGCGTCCTGTGCACCAGCGCCCGCATCCACCGCCGCGACCGCGCCTGGCCTCGCGCCGGAACCTGCCCCGATCCTTGTCGCCCTTGCTGCTGGCGGTGCTGTCCTCGGCGCTGTCCTCGGTCACTGCTCTGCGCTGCTGTCCTGCTCATCTCGACCCCGTTCCGTCGTGCGTCTGTCTCTGTCGCTGTGTTCGTCTGTCTGTGTCGCCGTGTTCGTCGTTGCTGTGTTCCTGGTTCCGGCAGCCGTTCCGGCTGCCGCGCCTCGTCCGTCGTTTTCCGTGTGTTCGCGCCACGCGGGTCCGCCCCTCGCGCTCCGGGCAGGGGCTCAGCCGGCACCGCCGCTCAGCAGTCCGCCGGCCAGTCCGATCACCACGGGCAGGACGCCGACCACGAGGAAGGCGGGCAGGAAGAACAGCCCCAGCGGCAGGGTGATCAGGACTCCCGCCCGCCGGGCCCGTGCCGTCGCGGCGCGGCCCCGGTCCGCGCGGGCGTCCGCGGCAAGGCGTGCCACGGGTACGGCCGCCGGGGCACCCGAGTCACCGGCACGCTCCAGCAGCCGGGCCAGGGGTGCCGCGCCCGGCAGTTCCGCCAGCCTCCGCCAGGCGGCGGCCGGTTCCCCTCCCAGCCGTACCTCGGCCGCCCCGGTGGCGAGCCGTTCCCCCACGGGGCCCGTGAGCGCCTCGCCCACCGCCCGGGCCGCGGTCACCGGAGTCGCACCGGCCGCGATGCAGGCGGCCAGCAGCTCTGCCGCGAGCGGTAGTTGGCGGGCGGCGAGCGCGTCCTCGTACGCGGACCGTCCGGATCGCCCCGCCTCGGTGCCGGTGGCTCTCTCGTGCCGCACACGCCACCAGTGCAGGGCGGCTCCGGCGAGCAGTCCGAGCAGCAGGCCACCGGCGCCCCCGACCAGGGCCCATGCTCCGCACGCCGCTCCGGCAGGGGGCAGCCAGCGTTGGGCCGCGTCCCGTGCACGGGCGCCGTGCCGTCGCCGGCCGCTCGGCCTCCGCAGCAGCACCGCGTGCAGCCGTCGGCGCAGTCGCCGTGCGCGCCGCTCCCGGGCGAGGACGCGGGCCGACCACCACAGGGCGGCTGCCACCGCACACATCGTCCCCAGCCTGTGGACAAGCCGTGGCCCCGCCCCCATCGCCAGGAACCCGTCCAGCACCTGCCCGTTCACGTCTCCTCAGCTCCCCGGACGATCCTCAGTGCCCACCACAGCCCGGCGACCTCCAGCACCACGCCGGCGAGCAGACACATCAGCCCCGGCCCCGTGTGCAGCACCACGTGCAGCGGATCCGCGCCCAGCGCGGTGCCCAGCAGCAGGCCGAGCACGGGCAGTCCGGCGAGCATCACCGCCGTCGAGCGGGCGCCCGCGAGCTGGGCCCGCAGATCGGCCCGCTGGTCGCGCTCCGCGCGCAGCGCGGCCTCCAGCCGGTCGAGCCCGGCGGCCAGCCCCGCGCCCCGGTCGACAGCCACCCGCCAGCAGGCGGCGAGCCCCAATAGCCCCTCCGCCCCCGGCCCGCGCGCCGCCTCGGTGAGCGCCCCGGGGACGTCACCGCCGAACCGGGCTGCCGCGAGCACCGCCGCCCTGGCTCCGCCGAGACCGCCCGAGTCCTGTGCCGCGTGCCGTAACGCCTCGCCCGGCTGCCGTCCGGCGCGGACCTCTCCGGCGAGCACCGCGCAGAGCGCGATGACCGCCTCCCCTCGGCGTTCACGGTCCCGCTGGACCGTCCGGGCCACCCGTGCCTTCCGCAGCGCGGGAACCCCCAGGACCCCGGCCAGCAGCGGCAGTACCGACATGCCGAGCAGCGCGAGCAGCGCGCCCACTGCCACCGACCACCACTCGGGGCCCAGCCCACGCACCCGGGCCTGTGCCTGCCGCCACCGCGCAGCGCTCCGGCCTTCGGCTCCCACCGTGCCGGCTCCGCCGCCCCCGCCACCCGATCCGCCCGAGCTGGCTGAGCTGTCTGAGCTGTCCGCGAACAGCCACCGCGCCCGTCCCGGCCCGCCGTTCCGGCCGCCGAGCAGCCAGGCGGCCGCCCCGGCGCAGGCCAGACCCGTGCCCGTACCCACCGCGCCGATCCCCGTCATCGCCCCGCTCCGCTCATCGTCCGGCTCCCAGCGCTCGCCCGCCGCCCGCTTCCCACCCGGCGCGCGCCTCTTCTCCCGTCCTGGTCCGGGTGTCCGTCGGCGGGTCCTCGTCCCCGCCCACTGCCGCACCCGCCTGGTGAAGCAGCGCTCTCAGCCGCTGCCAGCCCTCCTCGCGCGTGAACGCGACCCTGCCCCAGCGCAGCGCGGGCACGGTGACCACCCACCCCGCCGCGTCCCTCTCCAGGACGTGCACCTCTGCGATGCGCCGCCGACCGTCACGGCCACGCACGAGGTGGAGGACGACCGACAGTGCGGCGGCGAGCTGACTGTGCAGGGCCGCACGGTCCAGTCCGGCGGCGGTGCCGAGCGCTTCGAGTCGGGCCGGTACCTGGGCCGCCGCGTTGGCGTGAAGAGTGCCCGAGCCACCGTCGTGTCCCGTGTTCAGCGCCGCCAGCAGGGAGACGACCTCCGGGCCCCGGACCTCACCGACGACCAGCCGGTCGGGTCTCATCCGCAGCGCCTGCCGCACCAGGTCCGGCAGTCCGACCAGGCCGGCACCCTCCTGGTTGGCGGGCCTTCCCTCCAGCCGCACGACGTGGGGGTGGTCGGGCCTCAGCTCCGCGGAGTCCTCGGCGAGCACGATCCGCTCCCCCGGATCGACCAGCCCCAGCAATGCGCTGAGCAGCGTCGTCTTGCCCGAGCCGGTGCCGCCGCTGATGACGTACGACAGCCGGGCGTCGATCAGTGCCCGCAGCAGACGGTCGCCGCCCGGCGGCACCGTACCCGCCTCGACCAGCTCGCCGAGGGTGAAGGCGCGCGGCCGGACCACGCGGAGCGACAGACAGGTGGAACCGACGGCGACCGGAGGCAGGACGGCGTGCAGTCGCGTGCCGTCCGGAAGGCGGGCGTCCACCCAGGGCCGGGCATCGTCGAGGCGCCGTCCCGCCACGGCCGCGAGGCGTTGCGCGAGACGCCGTACGGCCGCCGCGTCCGGGAAGGTGACCGGCGTCAGTACCAGGCCACCGCCGCGGTCCACCCAGACCCGGTCGGGTGCCGAGACCAGGACGTCGGTGACCGAGGGGTCGGCGAGCAGGGGTTCCAGTGGCCCGCTGCCGACGAGTTCGGAGCGCAACCGTTCGGCGGTGCCGAGGACTTCGGCGTCCCCCAGAACCCTGCCCTGTTCCCGCAGTGCCTGTGCGACGCGTGCGGGGGTCGGCTCGGCGCCGCTCTCGGCGAGCCACCGCCGCACCCCGTCCAGCAGTGCGGCGTGTCCGTCCTCGGGACAGTGCTCGTCGGAGCGTCCGACGCCCGTGCCGCCGCCGTCGCGGCCGTTCTTCCCTTCACGGCCCCCACCGCCCCCACCCCCGCGGTCGGCCCCGCCCCCACCGCGTACGCCGAGGCCGACGCCGTTCACGCCGCCTCCGTCCCGGCCAGGGCCCGGCTCCAGAAGGCCGAGCAGAAGCGGGCGAGCGGGCCGCGCGCAACCGCCCCGGGTGGTGTGCTCCCGTCCGGAGCGAGAAGTTCCGTCGGCACCTCGCCGGCCAGCGGGAGTCCCAGCAGCCGGGCCACCTCCCGGTCGTCCAGTCCGGGCGCGTAGGGGGCGCGCACCGCGACCCGTAGATCGCCCAGGACCATGCCGGCCGCCGAGGCCACCCGCCGGGCCGCGGCGATCGCGCGGAGCTCGGCCGGGACGACCAGGAGCCCCAGGTCGACCTGGGCGAGCACCTCGGCGGTGCCCTCGTCGACGCGGCGCGGCAGGTCGACGACCACCGTGCCGCCGCGCCGGCGGGCGGCGGCCAGGACGGCGCGGACCGCCTCGGGCGGCACCGTCACGGCGTCGCTCCGGTCCCAGCTCAGGACCCGCAGGGCGTGCAGCGCGGGCAGGGACTCCTCCAGCGCCCCGGTGCCCACGCGACCCCGCGAGGCGGCGAAGGCGGGCCAGCGGAGGCCGTGTGCCGTCTCGCCGCCCAGCAGGACGTCCAGTCCGCCGCCCAGCGGGTCCGCGTCCACCAGGAGGGTGCGCCGGCCCTCGCGGGCGGAGGTGAGGGCGAGCGCGCAGGCCAGTGTGGAGGCGCCCGCCCCGCCTCGTCCGCCGAGCACTCCGACGGTCAGGGCGGGCCGCCCCACACCTTCGGTCACGTCGGCGATGCGGTCCACCAGCCACTGCTCGCCGTCGGGGAGGACGAGGACGTGGTCGGCCCCGATCTCGACGGCGCGGCGCCACACCCCCGGGTCGTCCTGGTCCCTTCCGACCAGCACCACTCCCCGCCTTCGGGTGGCCCCGCGCACCCGGGGAACCGCGTCGTCCCCGACCAGCACCAGGGGTGCCGCCTCCCAGCCCGCCCGTCCCTCGGGCAGCGTCGGACGCACCTCGGGCCGGGCACCGGCAGCGGCGCACAGGCGCAGCAGGTCGTCGAGCAGCTCGGTGTCCTCGGTGACGATCAGTGGTCCGCGCTGCCGTCCCTCGGCGCGGTGCGCCCCGTCGTGCGCGATGGTTTCCGCCACGGTCTCCAGCCCTTCGTTGTCGGGTTCTCACGGCGAACAGCCGATAGGAACCGGCCATTGCGTCCGACAAACGACAACCGGCCATGAACTCGGCCGAACTCGCCGCGAGTGGACGCGCTGGAAACACGATGTGGCGATCCTCGAAATCGTGTGGATCTTGGTCCAAAACGGTGGACAACTCGGCGATTGTGGATATCGCCCTCACCCATATCGGTGAACGGTGTACGACTTTCGCACTGCGACATTGTGACTACCGTCGGTAAGATTGCATGCCCATGACATACAGCGGCCGCCGCGCTCGCAGGGAAGAGGCACAGACGGGACCCACAGCGAGAAAACCCACCCGGACATGCGACGACCCCCGCCGGGGGGGAGAGCGGGGGTCGTCTCCACGGCCGACTCGGGGGGGGGGAGGAGTCGGGCCGGGTTAGCACGGTCGCGAACGATCCGTGACTTCCATGGTGTACCCGAAGCCCCTCCCAGGCAAACCAGCCGCGCCCCGCGCTAGCCCGAATGGTGGGCGCATATGCTCGGGTTCGTGGAAAAGCACCCTTCGCCCCGCACAGCGGCCTTCTTTGACCTGGACAAGACGGTCATTGCGAAGTCGAGCACGCTCACGTTCAGCAAGTCGTTCTACCAGGGCGGCCTCATCAACCGCAGGGCCGTCCTGCGTACCGCCTATGCCCAGTTCGTCTTCCTGGCCGGCGGCGCGGACCACGACCAGATGGAGCGCATGCGGCAGTACCTGTCCGCGCTCTGCAAGGGCTGGAACGTCCGGCAGGTGAAGGAGATCGTCGCCGAGACGCTGCACGACCTCATCGACCCGATCATCTACGACGAGGCCGCCTCCCTCATCGAGGAGCACCACACCGCCGGCCGCGACGTCGTCATCGTCTCCACCTCCGGGGCCGAGGTGGTCGAACCCATCGGCGAACTGCTCGGCGCGGACCGGGTGGTGGCCACCCGCATGGTGGTGGGCGACGACGGCTGCTTCACCGGCGAGGTGGAGTACTACGCGTACGGCCCGACGAAGGCCGAGGCGGTCCGCGAACTGGCCGCCTCCGAGGGGTACGACCTCTCCCGCTGCTACGCGTACAGCGACTCCGCGACCGACATCCCGATGCTGGAGTCCGTGGGGCACCCGCACGCCGTCAACCCCGACCGGGCACTGCGCCGTGAGGCCGTCGCCCGCGGCTGGGCGGTGCTCGACTTCCACCGGCCGGTGCGGCTCAAGCAACGGCTGCCCGGGTTCTCCGTACCGCCGCGGCCGGCCCTCGTGGCGATGGCCGCGGTGGGAGCGGCGGCGGCCACGGCGGGACTCGTCTGGTACGCCAGCAGGAGGCGCGCGGCGACCGCCTGAGACGCGGCCGGCTCAGGATTCCATGATCGACGCCGGTAGCTTCCCGAGCCGCCGATCCTCACGACCGCACGCCCGTTTCACGACTGTTTGAAGGCAAAAGTAAAGAAGCGCGGCTTCCACTTCCCCTCTTCCTGGTCCAGGAGTACAAAGGAGTCAACGGACCGCGAGACCGAAGGAAATCCGCGAGGATCCCCTTTCGTAACGCAGTTGGTCCCACGGACCGCGCATGGACACCGGGCACCCACGCGACGTCGACCCGTCGATTACGGGCCAGCCGCACCAGGTGACGGGCGAAGTACCCGACCTGATGGGCAACATATCGAGGACGCTTGGTAACCCGGCACCCATGCCAGCGGCGGTACGAATCTCGTACCGCCGCACTTCTGCGCCCACGCCTGATCGCCTACCGCGCCGCCCGACTGCATGGGCTGCATGGGCTGCATGCACGAGCCGCCGAACGGCCCGGCCCTCAGGCCGCCCCGCGCTGGAGTGCCTCGCACACCGCCGTCGACTCCCGGGCGCCCAGTTCGACGGCCCGGCCGCAATGGGTGATCCAGGCGGCCATGCCCTCCGGGGTGCCGCTGACGTATCCCTCAAGGGCGGCCACGTATGCCGCCCGCCCCAGCTCGCCGTGGCCCGCCTCCGAGGGGCACACCGCCTTGGGGTCCAGGCCGCTGCCGACCAGAACGATGCGCTCCGCCGCACGCGCGACGACACCGTTGTACGAGCCGAACGGCCGTAGGGCCACCAGTTCGCCGTGCACCACGGCCGCGGTCACCAGGGCGGGCGCGGAACCGCCCGCGACGACCAGCTCCGAGAGACCGTCCAGACGGCCCGCAACCTCGGCGGCACCGGGAAGCGGCAGCTCCACGAGCGGTTCGTGGACCGGCTCGCCGTCCCGGCGGGGACGTCCGACCTCGTCCTCCTTGCTCGCGGCGGCCACCAGGTGCAGTCGTGCCAGCACCCGCAGGGGCGACTGCCGCCAGATGGACAGCAGTTGCCCGCCCTCCGCGGTCACCCGCAACGCCGCACCGACCGTACGGGCGTCGCCCTCGCCGAAGTCGCTGCGCCTGCGCACCTCCTCGAGCGCCCAGTCGGCGCCGGACAGCGCCGCCGAGCCACGGGCGCCGCGCAGCGCGGCCTCGGAGGTGATCTCGTTGCTGCGGCGCCGCATGATCCGGTGTCCGTAGACCCGGTCCACTGCCTTGCGCACGGACTCCACGGCCTCGGGCACGCCGGGCAACGTCGCGAGGGCGGCGAGAGGATCGGCGGTCGCACCTGTCGTACTCATGAGTACGACCCTACGCACCCGAAGCGCCCGGACGTGCGGGAGTGGCCTTCTTCACGTCCGGGCGCCCGGGCGCCCGGACATCCCCGCGCTCCCGCGCCCGCCCCGCCCCACTTCTCCTGGCGCGTCGCCCTTCCTCTCCCCTGTTCCGTGTCCTTTCCGTCCTCGTCTCCCGCGGTCTCCCGCGGTCCTCCACGGGCCTTCGCGATCCTCGCGGTCCTCGCAGCCCTTCGCGCCTCCGCTACCCCTTGGTCCCGTGCCCGTCCTTGTCCACCGCGTCCGCCTTCTCCGCAGGCGCTCCCGGAACCCCCTTCGGGGCAGGGGCCGGCCGGTCCGACAGGAAGGAGGCCCAGCCAGACGCCGGGGCCTCGCCGACCTTGAGTCCACGCAGCTTGGCGAGAACCTGCGGATCCTGTGCGTCCAGCCAGTCGGCCAGCTGATGGAAGGAGACGCACCGCACCTCGGGCTTACCGCACACGTTTTCGACGACTTCCTCGACGGCACGCATGTAGGTGCCCCCGTTCCAGGACTCGAAGTGGTTGCCGATGATCAGGGGCGCGCGGTTGCCGTGATAGGCGCGGTCGAAGCCCTTCAGGAGCCCGTCGCGCATCTGGGCGCCCCACAGCGCGCGCTTGTCGGGGTCGCCCTGGGTGCGGGTGCCCGACTGGTTGACCATGAAGTTGTAGTCCATGGTGAGCTGCTGGTAGGAGTGCCCGGGGAAGGGCACGAGCTGCATCGACAGGTCCCACAGCCCTTCTTTCTTGGCGGGCCACACCTGCTCGTCGACACCCGAGCTGTCGTACCGGAAACCCAGGTCGCGCGCCGCCTTCGTGAAGTTCTTCTGGCCCTCCAGGCAGGGGGTGCGGGCGCCGATGAGCTCCTTGTCGTAGTCGAAGGGCAGCGGGGGGAGGTCCTTCAGGGCGGGGGCGTTGGTCTTCCATGACTTCACGAACGACTTGGCCTGGGCGATCTCGGACTTCCACTCGTCGACCGACCACTTGCCCGCTCCGCCGTCCGGTCCGCAGAAGTGACCGTTGAAGTGGGTCCCGATCTCGTTGCCCTCCAGCCACGCCAGCCGCACCTGGGTGGCGGTGTCCCGGATGCCCTGCTCGTCGTTGAAGCCGATGTCCGAGCGGCCGGGCGCGTGCTGCGGCGGCCGGTACAGATCGCGCTTCTCCTCGGGGAGCATGTACACCCCGCTGAGGAAGAACGTCATCGTCGCGTTGTTGTCCTGGGCGACCTCGCGGAAGTGCGAGAACAGCTTCTGACTGTCCTCGCCCGCGCCGTCCCAGGAGAAGACCACGAACTGCGGGGGCCGCTGTCCGGGCTTCAGCCGCTGGGGCGCCGGCAGGTGCGGTTGTGCACCCGTGTAGGCGGTGGATCCGTCGCCGAGCGGACGGAGCACGCTGCCGGGGGCGGCCGGCGCACCGGCGCCCTTCCTGCCGCCCGTCGCACCGGGACTCTTCGTGGCACCGGAGGTGTGTTCCCCGGGCGGAGCGTGCGAGGTGTCGCTCGCGCAGCCGGCGACCGCGGTGGCACAGGCCGCGGCGAGTGCGACGCCTGCGGCGATCTTCTGGGTGGCGGCCATCTCCGCCCACCTTCTTCCTTCGTTCGGGGCAAGGCCGGTCGGGCGTGCCGCGGTGCCCGCCCGTACGGCGGGACGGCCGTACGGGCGAGAACCGCGCACGCGAACAGCCCGGTCAAGGTCGCACGCGACTTCGAAGGAATTTGTATGACAAGCCGATGAAATTACTGGTTAACCCGCAAGAGTGACTTATTGCGCCACTTGCTCGGATTCGAGCTACGCTTTTTTTACTTCGCATTACTGTCGATTTGCCGAGTCTTGGCAATTCCCCGCTGTACGCCGTATCACGGAGGAGACGGGACCCATGTCAGCCTGCCTGCCCACCCGCGCCACCGACCCGAGCCACACCAGGCGCACCCATCCACCGCACAGCCCTCCGCCCGCGCCGCGCCGCCCGTTCCGCATCGCGGGCGTCGACCTGTCGGCATCGATCGCGGTCTTCCTGATCGCGCTTCCCCTGTCCCTGGGCATCGCCCTGGCCACCGGCGCGCCCCTGCAGGCCGGTCTGGTGGCCGCGGCCGTCGGCGGCCTCCTCACAGGTCGGCTCGGCGGCTCGCCGCTCCAGGTCAGCGGCCCGGCCGCCGGACTCACCGTGGTCACCGCAGACCTCATCCAGCGCTATGGATGGCGCGTCACCTGTGCGATCACCGTCCTCGCCGGATGTGCTCAACTCCTTCTCGGCTGCCTGCGCGTGGCCCGCACCGCACTCGCGGTCAGTCCCGCGATCGTGCACGGCATGCTCGCCGGCATCGGGGTGACCATCGCCGTCGCCCAGGTGCACATCGTGCTGGGCGGCACCCCGCAGAGCTCCGTCCCGGACAACCTGCGCGCACTGCCCGGCCAGGTCGCGCACCTCGACACGGCCGCGTTGTCGATGAGCGTCCTCACCCTGGCACTGCTGCTGCTCTGGCCACGCATTCCGGGTCGCACGGGACGTCTGCTGCGAACGGTCCCCGCCCCCCTCGTCGCCGTGGCCGGGGCCACCACGACCGCTTCGCTCACCGCGCTCACCCTGCCGAAGGTCGAACTGCCCTCCTGGCGCAACCACGCACTCGCGGGATTCCCGGACGGCCCGGTGCTCGGCCTCGCCGCCGCCGTCCTCACCATCACGCTCGTGTGCAGCGTGCAGTCGCTGCTGGGCGCGGTCGCGGTGGACAAGCTGGCCGCCTCCCGCACCGGCGCCCACGCGCACGTGGACCGCTCCGACCTCGACCGGGAGCTCCTCGGGCAGGGCGCCGGCAACATCGTCTCCGGCGCACTCGGCGGGCTGCCGATCGCGGGAGTCGCCGTCCGCTCGACGGCCAATGTGCGCGCGGGCGCGGTCAGCCGGAACTCCACGATGCTGCACGGCGTGTGGATGGTCGTCGCCGCCCTGCTGCTGGCCCCCGCACTGGAGCTCATCCCGCTGGCCGCGCTCGCCTCGCTGGTCATGGCGGTCGGCATCCAGATGGTCTCGCCCCACCACATCCGCACCGTCACCCGCCACCGCGAGATGCTCGTCTACGCGGTCACCATCGCCGGCGTCGTCCTCCTCGGCGTCCTTCAGGGCGTCGCTCTCGGCATCGCCGCCGCCGTCGCCGTCGCCCTGCACCGACTGGCCCGCACCCGCATCACCCACGAGGAACGCGGCGGCGCCCATCACCTCCGCGTCCGGGGACAGTTGACGTTCCTCGCCGTGCCGCGGCTCAGCCGCACCCTGCACCTCGTACCACCGGGGGCCGACACGGTCGTGGAACTCGACGGCTCCTTCATGGACCACGCGGCGTACGAGGCCCTGCAGGACTGGCGCAGACAACACCTCGCCCGAGGCGGTTCGGTGGAGCTGACGGGGCGGACGGGGCCGCGCTTCGCCGAGCCGGTCACCGGGGCACCGGTGTGCCACTGCGGGCCATGGACACCCTGGCGCAACCACCAGTGCGCCCCGGAGTCCACCGCAGGATCCACCCATGTGCCGGACGGAGACGAGGCACCCACCGGTGAACGGCGCTCAGCCCACGGCCGCTGGGCCGTCGAGAGCCAAGCGCCCGAGAGCGGGCGCCGGTCCACCAGCGGACAGCACCAACTCGCCCGGGGCATCAGCGCCTTCCAGCACCGCACCGCTCCTCTGGTGCGCGAAGAGCTGGCACGGCTCGCCCGTGAGGGACAGAACCCCTCGCAGCTCTTCCTCACCTGCGCCGACTCCAGAGTCGTCACCTCCATGATCACCGCCAGCGGTCCCGGCGACCTGTTCGTCGTGCGCAACGTGGGCAATCTGGTGCCGCTGCCCGGCGAGGAGAGCGGTGACGACTCGGTGGCGGCAGCCATCGAGTACGCGATCGAGGTACTACGGGTCCGGTCCATCACCGTCTGCGGACACTCGGGCTGCGGCGCGATGCAGGCACTCCTGGCGACGGCCGAGACGCCCACCGCTCCCCGCGGACCGGAAAGGCCCCACGGACCGAGTGACGCCACCGCACCGGACGGACGGAACGGACGGGGCGAGCCGGACGGATCGGCTGATCCCGGCGGACCGCGCGGACCGAGCGAGCCGCGTGAGCCGAGCGGGCCGAGCGGGCCCGACGGACCAGCCAGGCGTCACAGGTCCGACGGACTGGGCGGGGCCGGAAGATCCGAAACACCCCGGACGCCGCTGGGGCGCTGGCTGCGGCACGGGCGGCCGAGCGTGCACCGTATGACCGCCGACGGCAGGCCCGCAGCACGGTTCGCCGACGGGGAGCCCGCCGACCTCGCCGAGCGGCTCTGCCTGACCAACGTGGTGCAGCAGCTGGAGCACCTCGCGGCACACGAGAGCGTGGCCCGCGCCCTGCGGGAGGGCTCGCTGGATCTGCAGGGCATGTACTTCCACGTGGGCAGGGCACAGGCCTACCTGCTCGACGGGACACCGGGGGACGGGACGCGGGAGGGCGTGTTCACGCGGGTGGAGGCCCTGCGTCCCACCCGGGGCACGCCCGCCTGAGAGCCGGCGGGCCGCACGCGGCCCGCCACGCGTGGTGAACCGATCACGTCCGCCGTCCGTGAGAACGTGTGGCCCCGCGCCCGGGAGCCACGCCGGGGCCACACCCCTCACACCACAAGAGGTCTAAACCATTTGTCCGACGACCCTTGTCATCGGGGGTGCCGGTCTGATGAGCTGTGGCCTGGGACACAACGGACACCCTGGGAAAGGGAGATGTCGTGAGCAACGAAAGCCTGGCCAACCTTCTGAAGGGGGAGATGGGAAAGTGAGCGAGAATCCTTCCCTCTCCAACCTGCTGAAGGAGGAGCGTCGTTTCGCGCCTCCCGCCGAACTCGCCGCGCAGGCCAACGTGACGGCGGAGGCTTACGAGCAGGCCAAGGCTGACCGGCTCGGCTTCTGGGCAGAGCAGGCCCGTCGGCTGACCTGGGCCACCGAGCCGACCGAGACTCTGGACTGGTCGAACCCGCCGTTCGCCAAGTGGTTCCAGGACGGCCGGCTCAACGTGGCGTACAACTGCGTGGACCGGCACGTCGAGGCGGGCAACGGGGACCGGGTCGCCATCCACTTCGAGGGCGAGCCCGGCGACAGCCGGTCGATCACCTATGCCGAACTCAAGGACGAGGTGTCCAGGGCGGCCAACGCCCTGCTGGAACTCGGAGTGCGCAAGGGCGACCGGGTCGCCGTCTACATGCCGATGATCCCTGAGACGGCGATCGCCATGCTGGCCTGCGCCCGCATCGGCGCCGCTCACTCGGTCGTCTTCGGCGGCTTCTCGGCGGACGCCCTGGCCACCCGCATCGAGGACGCCGACGCTCGCGTCGTCATCACCGCCGACGGCGGCTACCGGCGCGGCAAGCCCTCCGCGCTCAAGCCGGCGGTCGACGACGCGGTGAGCCGCGAGGGCACCACCGTGGAGCACGTCGTCGTCGTACGGCGCACGGGCCAGGAGGTCGCCTGGACCGAAGGCCGTGACGTGTGGTGGCACGAGCTCACGCAGAAGCAGCCGGCCGAGCACACCGCCGAGGCGTTCGAGGCCGAGCACCCGCTGTTCATCCTGTACACGTCCGGCACGACGGGCCGCCCGAAGGGCATCCTGCACACCTCCGGCGGTTACCTCACCCAGGTGGCCTACACCCACTGGTCGGTCTTCGACCTCAAGCCGGAGACGGACGTGTACTGGTGCACGGCCGACGTGGGCTGGGTCACCGGCCACTCCTACATCGTCTACGGCCCGCTGGCCAACGGCGCGACGCAGGTCATGTACGAGGGCACGCCCGACACCCCCCACCAGGGCCGCTTCTGGGAGATCGTCCAGAAGTACAAGGTGTCGATCCTCTACACCGCGCCGACCGCGATCCGCACGTTCATGAAGTGGGGCGACGACATCCCCGCGAAGTTCGACCTGTCCTCGCTGCGCGTGCTGGGCTCGGTCGGCGAGCCGATCAACCCCGAGGCGTGGATCTGGTACCGCAAGCACATCGGCGGCGACCGCACACCTGTCGTGGACACCTGGTGGCAGACGGAGACCGGCGGCATCATGATCTCCCCGCTGCCGGGCGTCACCGAGGCCAAGCCGGGGTCGGCGCAACGCCCGCTGCCGGGCATCGCCGCGACGGTCGTCGACGACGAGGCGACCGAGGTGCCCGACGGCGGTGGCGGTTACCTGGTGCTGACCGAGCCGTGGCCGTCCATGCTGCGCACCATCTGGGGCGACGACCAGCGGTTCCTCGACACCTACTGGTCCCGCTTCGAGGGCAAGTACTTCGCCGGCGACGGCGCCAAGAAGGACGACGACGGGGACATCTGGCTGCTCGGTCGCGTCGACGACGTGATGCTGGTGTCCGGGCACAACATCTCCACCACCGAAGTGGAGTCCGCCCTGGTCTCGCACCCCTCGGTCGCCGAGGCGGCCGTGGTCGGCGCGGCCGACGAGACGACCGGTCAGGCGATCGTCGCCTTCGTCATCCTGCGGGGCACGGCGGCGGAGACGGCGGACCTGGTCGGCGAGCTGCGCAACCACGTGGGCGCGACGCTCGGTCCGATCGCGAAGCCCAAGCGGATCCTGCCGGTGGGGGAACTGCCGAAGACCCGGTCGGGAAAGATCATGCGGCGGCTGCTGCGGGACGTGGCGGAGAACCGTCAGCTCGGAGACGTCACCACGCTCACTGACAGCACGGTGATGGACCTCATCCAGGAGAAGCTGCCGGCGGCACCGTCGGAGGACTGAGAAGGACCGCCGGAGGCTCAACCGGGCTGAATGAACCTGGCCCCCGGTGTCCTCGGTAGCTTCTGAGAGAGCACCGGAGGACGCCGGGGCACTGGGGCACTGGGGCACTGGGGCGCCTCGGTGCGCCGAGGCGCCGCAGTGCCCCGGCGAGAGGGCGTCCCCCACGGGAACACCGCGACGGAATACCAAGGGCGGAACACCACTCGGGAGGCCGGCCACATCGACCCCCGGGAGCCGCATCGTGCCTACGGGGTCGGTCTTGGGTAGGCTTGCCGCGACACCCTCTCCCACAGAAACGGTTTTTTCGGGCGCGCCGGGAAGTCTGGTCGGCACGTAATGCGTGCTGCCCACATCACCCGGAGGACCCCCTCGTGGCCCCGCCCCGCAAGCCCCGTACACCCGGCCGTGCCGACCAGCCCCACGCCGGCAACCACCGGTTCCTCGGCCGTCTCTCCCTGCCCGAGCGGACATTCCTCACCAACGCCCTGCGCACCGAGACCGTCGGCGGAGTCATCCTCCTCGTCGCCGCGGTCGCGGCACTGATCTGGGCGAACCTGCCCGCGCTCGGCCACAGCTACGAGAGCGTCAGCCACTTCCACTTCGGCCCCTCCGCGCTAGGCCTGAACCTCTCCGTGGCGCACTGGGCCGCCGACGGTCTGCTGGCCGTCTTCTTCTTCGTCGCCGGTATCGAGCTGAAACGCGAACTGGTCGCCGGGGACCTGAAGGATCCGCGCGCGGCCGTTCTGCCCGTCGTGGCCGCGCTGTGCGGGATGGCCGCCCCCGCGCTCGTCTACACCGCCACCGCTCTCGCCGGCGGCGGCTCGCTGTCCGGCTGGGCGGTGCCCACCGCCACCGACATCGCGTTCGCGCTCGCCGTGCTCGCGGTCATCGGCACCTCGCTGCCCTCCGCGCTGCGCGCCTTCCTGCTCACGCTCGCCGTCGTCGACGACCTGTTCGCCATCCTGATCATCGCGGTCTTCTTCACCTCCGGCCTGAACTTCGCCGCGCTCGGCGGGGCCGTCGCCGGCCTGGTCCTCTTCTGGCTGCTGCTGCGCAAGGGGGTGCGGGGCTGGTACGTGTACGTGCCGCTCGCCGTCGTGATCTGGGCGCTGATGTACAACAGCGGCGTGCACGCCACGATCGCCGGTGTCGCGATGGGCCTGATGCTGCGGTGCCACCGCCACGAGGGTGAGGAGCAATCCCCCGGCGAGCGCGTCGAACATCTGGTGCACCCCCTGTCCGCCGGTCTCGCCGTGCCGCTGTTCGCCCTGTTCAGCGCAGGTGTCTCCCTGTCCGGGGGCGCGCTCGGGGACGTCTTCGGGAAGCCGGAGACGCTCGGTGTGGTCCTCGGTCTCGTCCTGGGCAAAGCGCTCGGCGTCTTCGGCGGCACCTGGCTGACGGTCCGTTTCACCCGGGCCTCGCTCAGCGAGGACCTGACCTGGTCGGACGTCTTCGCGCTCGCCACGCTGGCCGGCATCGGCTTCACCGTCTCCCTCCTCATCGGCGAACTCGCCTTCACCGACGCTCCGGTGCTGACCGACGAGGTGAAGGCGTCCGTGCTGTGCGGCTCGCTGATCGCCGCCGTCCTGGCGGCCGTACTGCTGAAGATCCGCAACGCCAAGTACCGGGCCCTGTCGGCGGAGGAGGAGCGCGACGAGGACCTCGACGGCATCCCCGACGTCTACGAGGAGCACGACCCGGCGTACCACCTGCGCATGGCCGAGATCTACGAGGCCAGGGCCGCCGAACACCGAAGGCTTGCCGAAGTGATGGGCGGGGCAGGCGAGGGGGACCACGGTCCGGCATGATCTGACCTGTGCACAAAACGTCCCCGACGGAGCACGGACAACGGATCACGACGCGGACGCCCCTCGCAGGCACCCACGTACGACAACTCAAGACGACCCTCACGAACACAGGGAGACCTCGATGAGCGCACCCGACGGCAGCCCGGTCGGCGCGGAGCCCAGCATCGGCAAGCTGTTCGCCTCGGCCACGGCGGAGATGTCCGCACTGGTGCACGACGAAATCGCGCTGGCCAAGGCCCAGCTCAAGCAGGACGTGAAGCGCGGCGCGGTCTCCGGCGGCGCGTTCTCCGGAGCCGGCGCCGTGCTGCTGTTCTCCCTGCCGATGCTCAACTTCGCACTCGCCTACGGCATCCGCACCTGGAGCCACTGGAACCTCGCGGTCTGCTTCCTGCTGTCCTTCGCCGCGAACGTGGTCGTCGCCGGCCTGCTCGGCCTCATCGGCATGGCGTTCGCGAAGAAGGCCAAGAAGGGCAAGGGGCCGCAGAAGGTCGCCGCCTCCATGAAGGAGACCGCCGGGGTGCTGCAGAACGCCAAGCCGCACCCCCGTCCGGACCTGCCGGACACTCACGTCGAGGTTGTGGCACGCTCGTCCTCATGACGGACCCCGCCACACCCTGGGCCCAGCCCGCCTCGGTCGTACGCCTCGACGTCCCCGGCGGCGAAGAGGTGACCCACCGGGACGTCGCTGCCAACGGCGCCCGCTTCCACATCGCGGAGCTGGGCGAGGGGCCGCTGGTGCTGCTGCTGCACGGATTCCCGCAGTTCTGGTGGACCTGGCGGCACCAACTGGTGACCCTCGCCGACGCCGGTTTCCGGGCGGTGGCGATGGACCTGCGCGGGGTCGGCGGCAGCGACCGCACACCGCGCGGCTACGACCCGGCCAACCTCGCCCTGGACGTCACCGGGGTTATCCGCTCCCTCGGCGAGCCGGACGCCGCGCTGGTCGGCCACGACCTGGGCGGCTATCTGGCGTGGACGGCGGCGACGATGCGGCCCAAGCTGGTGCGCCGGCTCGCGGTGACCTCGATGCCGCACCCCCGGCGCTGGCGGGCCGCGATGCTGCGTGACCCCAGGCAGTCGGCGGCGAGCGCCCACATCTGGGGCTTCCAGCGGCCCTTCGTTCCCGAGCGCCGACTGACCGCCGACGAGGGCGCGCTGGTCGGGCGGCTGATCCGCGAGTGGTCGGGGCCGCGGTTGCCGGACGAGGAGGCGCTCGAGGCCTACCGGAAGGCCATGTGCATCCCGTCCACGGCGCACTGCGCGGTGGAGCCGTACCGCTGGCTGGTGCGCTCGCTGGCCCGGCCGGACGGCTTCCAGTTCAACCGGCGCATGAAGCGGCCGGTGCGGGTGCCGACGCTGCATCTGCACGGCTCCCTCGATCCCGTTCTGCGCACGCGCAGCGCGGCGGGCTCCGGGGAGTACGTCGAGGCCCCGTACCGCTGGCGCCTCTTCGACGGTCTGGGGCACTTCCCGCACGAGGAGGATCCCGGCGCGTTCTCCACCGAGCTGATCAACTGGCTGCGGGACCCCGAACCGGACCGGTGAGACGAACATCCGGCGAGACGAACATCCGGAAAGCAGGGCAGCCGGTGAGCCGACGTCCGGGCTGCCCGGCATCCGGGAGGCGGGGAGGCCGGGAGGCCGGCATCCGGGAGGCCGGGAGGCCGGGAGGCCGGGAGGCCGGGTATCGCCCGACGCGGGACGTCGGCAGGGCCCGCACGGCTCCGCTGCGTAACCAATGCGCCACGCCTGGTACCCGGACGGCGAACGCCTGTTCCTCCCCCCAGCCATGTGCCTGGCGCATAGGCCAATTTGGGGGCCCGCGGGGCGGTTATCGACCTTGGGGTGGGGGCACGGTCGGGGTATGGGCTGGACGCACGACTACAACGACGTAGCACGCAACCGCCGCTCGGCCGCTGGTCCGGGCCCTCATGAGAGGGGTGCCCCGCAGTTGGCGGGCGCCGATCCCCGCGTGGGTATCCCGCACATCCTCCGCCGCCGCGCCCGCTGGGTCTCCGCCCGCCTGCGGCACGCACGCGGCTGACCGACCCGGTCTTCCCGCGCATCCCCACACGGCCACCCCGGTCGCCAAGGCCGGGGCCGGCCGTCACAGCGCGCAGTTGTCGCTGTCCACCTGCTGGTTCGCCCTGCGGCCCTGGTCGATGTCCTGCTTGATCTCCTCGGCGGTGAGGGCGTACCCGGTCTCGGCGTCGTCCAGCGACTTGGCGAACACCACGCCGTAGACGCGCCCCTGAGGGGTCAGCAGCGGGCCGCCGGAATTGCCCTGGCGCACGGTCGCGAACAGGGAGTACACGTCACGGCGCACGGTGCCGCGGTGGTAGATGTCCGGACCGCTCGCGGTGATCCGGCCGCGGACGCGCGCGGGCTGCACGTTGTACGAGCCGTTCTCCGGGAAGCCGGCGACGATCGCGCCCTTGCCGCTGGAGGCCCCTGGGGAGGCGAACCGCAGCGCGGGCGCGGGCAGGTCGGGCACGTCGAGCACGGCGATGTCGCGCCGCCAGTCGTAGAGGACGACCGTCGCGTCGTACTTGCGGCCCTCGCCGCCGATCTGCACGGTCGGCTCGTCGACCCCGCCGACCACGTGCGCGTTGGTCATGACGCGGCGGTCGGCGAAGACGAAGCCGGAGCCCTCCAGGACCTTGCCGCAACTGCGGGCCGTGCCCATCACCTTGACGATGGAGCGCTTCGCGCGGGTGGCGACGGCACTGCGGGCCAGGGCCGGGTCGGGCGGCTCGACCTCGGTGATCGGCTCGTTGGCGAACGGGCTGAAGACCTGCGGGAAGCCGTTCTGCGCGAGGACGGAGGAGAAGTCCGCGAACCAGGAGTCCGCCTGGGAGGGCAGGGCCTGCGAGACGCCGTGCAGCACCTTGGAGCCGCGGACCTCCCGGCCGAGCGTCGGCAGCGTGGTCCCCGCGAGCGCCGAACCGATCAGCCAGGCGACCAGCAGCATCGCCACGACGTTGACGAGGGCGCCGCCCGTCGCGTCCAGCGCACGCGCCGGGGACCAGGTGATGTAGCGGCGGAGCTTGTTGCCGAGGTGGGTGGTGAGGGCCTGCCCGACCGAGGCGCAGACGATCACCACTCCGACGGCGATCACGGCGGCCGTCGTGTTGACCTCGGCGCCGTCGGTCAGCTCGTCCCAGAGGACGGGGAGCGCGTAGACCGCGACGAGGCCGCCGCCGAGGAAGCCGGTCACCGACAGGATGCCGACGACGAAACCCTGCCGGTAGCCCACGACCGCGAACCACACCGCGGCGACCAGCAACAGGATGTCCAGCACGTTCACCGCTCCACGCCTCGCCTCGTCACGTTCCTCTCACCACGAAGTCCGGCCGGTGTTCCGGAACACGAGGCGGCGGAGGACACGGCGTCCCCCGTCGAAACACAGCACGGGTGCCACCCTGTCATGCGCGCCAGTCGAGCGGGACCCGCTTGTCGCGGTCCCAGGGCCGTTCCCAGCCCGCGAAGTGCAGCAGACGGTCGATCACGCCCGCCGTGAACCCCCACACGAGGGCGGATTCGACCAGAAACGCCGGACCCGCGTGACCTCTGGGATGCACGGCGGTGACCCGGTGCGCGGGATCCGTGAGATCCGCCACGGGCACGGTGAAGACCCGGGCGGTCTCCTTCGGGTCGACCACACCGACCGGGCTGGGCTCCCGCCACCAGCCGAGGACGGAGGTGACGACGAAGCCGCTGACCGGGATGTAGAGCGGCGGCAGCACGCCGAAGAGCTGGACGCCCCGGGGGTCGAGACCGGTCTCCTCCTCGGCCTCGCGCAGGGCCGCGCGCAGGAGGCCGTCGGCGGCGGGGTCGCCGTCCTCCGGGTCGAGGGCGCCGCCGGGGAAGGCGGGCTGGCCGGCGTGCGAGCGCAGGGAGCCGGCGCGCTCCATGAGCAGCAGCTCCGGGCCGCGCTCACCCTCGCCGAAGAGGATCAGCACGGCGGACTGCCGCCCGCCGCCGTCCCCCGGCGGCAGGAACCGGCTGAGCTGCGAGGGCCGTATGGTCTCGGCGGCCCGCGCGACGGGCGCCAGCCACTCGGGCAGGCCCTCCTTGACGAGACACGCCACGACGCCGGGCCGCCCGCCACCGGCGGCAGTACCGGCGCCCGTGCCCGTGCCGGTAGCCGTGCCCGCGGCAGCACTCGCGCCCGGCAGCGCCGGCCCGGCACCCGGCAGCGCGAGTCCGGCGTCCGTCACCGCGGGCCCCGTGTCCCCGTCCCGCGCCTCTCCCGACCGCGCGTCCCCGGCCCCCGTCTCCCCGGCCCGCGCCTTCTCGGCCCGCGCGTCCGCGCGTTCCGTGTTCGTGTCGCTGATGTGTGTCACCGCCACCCCCGTCCTGCCGGTCCCAACGCGCGTGAGCGCCCGGAACGTTCCTCGTGTCGCCTCACGCGCCCCGGATGTCCCCCGTACGGGTGTCCGTCCGGGACCGTGCTCACCGGGTGGCCCCCAGGGGAGGGGCCGGGACGCCGCCCGCGTCCAGGTACGACTGCGGGGGCTTGAGGCGCTGGCCGGGGAAGCCGCCCTTCTCGTACTTGAGGAGCTTCTTCGCCTTCTCGGGGTCCGTCTCCCCCTCGCCGTAGGCCGGGCAGAGCGGGGCGATCGGGCAGGCGCCGCAGGCCGGTTTGCGTGCGTGGCACATGCGGCGGCCGTGGAAGATCACGTGGTGCGAGAGCATCGTCCAGTCGCTCTTCGGGAAGAGCGCGCCGACGGCCGCCTCGATCTTCTCCGGCTCGGTCTCCTCCGTCCACCGCCAGCGCCGCACCAGCCGCTGGAAGTGCGTGTCCACGGTGATGCCCGGTCGCCCGAAGGCGTTGCCCAGCACGACGAAGGCGGTCTTCCGGCCGACACCGGGCAGCGTGACCAGGTCCTCCAGACGGCCCGGCACCTCGCCGTCGAAGCGCTCCACGAGGGCCTTGGACAACCCCATGACCGACCTGGTCTTGGCCCGGAAGAAGCCGCAGGGCCGCAGGATCTCCTCGACCTCCTCCGGATCGGCCGCCGCGAGGTCCTCCGGAGCGGGGTATCTGGCGAACAGCGCCGGTGTCGTCTGGTTGACGCGCAGGTCGGTGGTCTGCGCGGACAGGACCGTGGCGACGAGGAGCTGGAAGGGGTTCTCGAAGTCCAGCTCGGGGTGCGCGTACGGGTACACCTCGGCGAGCTCGCGGTTGATGCGGCGGGCGCGGCGGACCAGGGCGGTGCGTGACTCGGCGGCCGCCGCGCGCGGCTCACCGGCGGTTGCGCGCGCACCACCGGCCGCCCGGCGGGGCGCGGCGGAACGCGCCCGTTTCGCCGGTTTCACGGAACCGCCTCCGCTCTGTTCGCCGTCAGCGGAATCCTGACGTTCAACCACCCGCCCAGCCCCCTTGGCCTGTGCTCTCACCGGCGATTTGGACACCCGGCCAGCCTACGACCCGGCACCGACATCCGCGCCGCCTCCCGCGTGGGAAGCCCCCTAAACGGACCCTGCCCCCCTGCCCGGCACAGGTGTGCGGCATCCTTGTGACAGATCACACTGTTTGATCCATCCGGCAAAATGGGCAGCAGGGTCCCCTGGTGGACGGATGGGTACCCGGGGGGCAACAACCCCTGAGCAGGTCGACAAGGAGAGAACTCGTGGACGACGTTCTGCGGCGCGCCCCGCTCTTCGCGGCGCTCGATGACGAGCAGGCCGCGGAGCTCCGCGCCTCCATGAGTGAGGTGACCCTCGCGCGCGGTGACTCGCTGTTCCATGAGGGCGACCCCGGTGACCGGCTGTACGTGGTCACCGAGGGCAAGGTGAAGCTGCACCGCACCTCCCCCGACGGACGCGAGAACATGCTGGCCGTCCTCGGCCCCGGCGAGCTGATCGGCGAGCTGTCGCTGTTCGACCCGGGCCCGCGCACGGCGACGGCCACGGCGCTCACCGAGGTGAAGCTGCTCGGCCTCGGCCACGGCGACCTCCAGCCCTGGCTCAACGCCCGCCCCGAGGTGGCCGCCGCGCTGCTGCGCGCCGTCGCCCGGCGACTGCGCAAGACCAACGACCAGATGGCCGACCTCGTCTTCTCCGACGTGCCGGGCCGTGTCGCGCGGGCGCTGCTCGACCTCTCCCGGCGCTTCGGCGTGCAGTCGGAGGAGGGCATCCACGTGGTGCACGACCTGACGCAGGAGGAACTGGCCCAGCTCGTGGGGGCCTCGCGGGAGACCGTCAACAAGGCGCTCGCGGACTTCGCGGGGCGGGGATGGCTGCGCCTCGAGGCACGTGCGGTGATCCTGCTCGACGTCGAGCGGCTGGCCAAGCGCTCGCGCTGACGCGGCGACGCGCTCGCGCGCTGCCGCAGTGACTCGGTGACGGCGGCCGACCCGGTCTCGACGGCCGGGTCGGCCGCCGTGCGCGTACGGGGGCAGGGCCCGCTCCCGCCATGTGGGCAGGTTTCGCGGGCCGGGGACGCCCTAGATGATCCCGTGCTCGCCCAGGTACTCCAGCTGGGCCCGCACCGACAGTTCCGCTGCCGGCCACAGGGAGCGGTCCACGTCCGCGTAGACGTGGGCCACCACCTCGGAGGCCGTACGGTGCCCGTTCTCGAACGCCGTTTCGACCTGGGCCAGGCGGTGGGCCCGGTGGGCGAGATAGAAGTCGACGGCGCCCTGGGCGTCCTCCAGGACGGGGCCGTGGCCCGGCAGCACCGTGTGCACGCCGTCGTCGACCGTGAGGGACCTCAGACGGCGCAGGGAGTCCAGGTAGTCCCCCAGGCGGCCGTCGGGATGGGCGACGACCGTCGTGCCGCGCCCCAGGACCGTGTCGCCGGTGAGGACGGCCCGGTCGGCCGGGAGGTGGAAGCAGAGGGAGTCCGCCGTGTGCCCCGGGGTGGTGATCACGCGCAGTTCCAGGCCGCCGACCGCGACCACGTCCCCGGCGCCCAGCCCTTCGTCCCCCAGCCGCAGCGCCGGGTCCAGCGCCCGCACCTTGGTCGACGTCAGTTCCGCGAACCTCCCGGCGCCCTCGGCGTGGTCCGGGTGACCGTGCGTCAGCAGGGTGAGCGCTATGCGCCGTCCGGCCTGCTCGGCCGTGGCGACGACATGGTGCAGGTGCGCCTCGTCGAGAGGGCCCGGGTCTATCACCACGGCCAGGTCGGA
Source organism: Streptomyces griseoaurantiacus (assembly GCA_014656015.1). Lineage (GTDB taxonomy): Bacteria > Actinomycetota > Actinomycetes > Streptomycetales > Streptomycetaceae > Streptomyces > Streptomyces griseoaurantiacus. The sequence goes on from BNBP01000049.1 coordinate 40,163, forward strand.
GTCCGGCTCGGCGACGATCCAGGTGTTGGTGCCGTCGAGGGTCATCGCCGACGGGTTCGGCGCGAGGACGTTGACCGCGCGCGCGGTGGCGGGACCGGACAGGACCCCGCCGCGTGGCCGGCCGGGGAGAGGCGCTGCTTCCGTCATCCGTGGCCTCCGCCTGTCGGTATGTGCTTGGTGAACTCCTCGTGGCCGGGCCAGTACAGGAGGATCTCCTCGTCCCGGACCTCGGCTCGCGCCAGCACCGGGGCCATGTCCCGGCCGGACGCGGCGGCCAGCGCCTCGGCCGCGGTGGCGTGGGCGGCGAGCGGGCGCAACGTCGCCACGGTGGGCGGCATCATCAGCAGCTCGCCCGCGTCGTACGCCCGGGCCGCCTCACAGGGGCGGATCCACACCGTGCGGTCGGCCTCGGTGGAGGCGTTGCGCGTGCGCTGGCCCTCGGGCAGGGCGGCGAGGAAGAACCAGGTGTCGTAGCGGCGCGGTTCGAACTCGGGGGTGACCCAGCGGGCCCAGGCGCCCAGCAGGTCGGAGCGCAGGACGAGGCCCCGACGGTCCAGGAATTCCGCGAAAGAGGTCTCACGGGCGACCAGGGCGGCTCGGTCGGCCTCCCAGTCGGCGCCTGTGGTGTCGCCCACCACGGTCTCGGGGGTGGGCCCGGCGAGGAGGACCCCGGCCTCCTCGTACGTCTCGCGTACGGCCGCGCAGACGATGGCCTGGGCCTCGGCCGTCCCGTCCACGCCGAGCCTGCGGGCCCACCATTCACGGGTGGGCCCGGCCCAGCGGACGTGCTGTTCGTCGTCACGCGGGTCGACGCCGCCACCCGGATAGGCGTACGCGCCCCCGGCGAATGCCATGGAGGTGCGCCGCCGCAGCATGTGGACGGCGGGCCCGCCCCCGGTGTCCCGCAGCAGCAATACGGTGGCCGCGCGCCTGACGGGCACCGGATCGAGACGGCCGGCGACCTGCGCGCGAATCAGTTCCGGCCACTCAGCCGGGAACCACTGCCCGTTCCCCATGCGGGGAGGCTATCCCGCCATGCGCAGATGTTCGAGACCGACCCGACCGACCGGTAGGAACGCTCACACCCGCACCGCCCGGCGGGCAGGCGCGGGGGAAGGGGCGGGCAGGTCCCCGTCCTCCCGCGCGGTCACACCGCTACTCGCCCACCAGCTCGACCTGGATCTCCACCTCGACCGGCGCGTCCAACGGCAGAACGGCGACGCCCACCGCGCTCCGCGCGTGCACGCCCTTGTCCCCCAGAACCTCACCGAGCAGCTCGCTGGCCCCGTTGACGACCCCCGGCTGACCCGTGAAGTCACCGGCGGAGGCCACGAACCCGACGACCTTCACCACGCGGGCGATCCGGTCCAGGTCACCCGTGACCGACTTCACGGCGGCGAGGGCGTTCAGCGCGCACGTGCGCGCCAGCTCCTTGGCCTCCTCGGCGGTGACCTCCGCCCCCACCTTGCCGGTGACCGGCAGCTTCCCGTCCACCAGCGGGAGCTGACCCGCCGTGTACACGTACATTCCGGACCGCACCGCCGGCTGGTACGCGGCCAGCGGCGGCACGACCTCCGGCAGGGTCAGCCCCAGCTCCGCGAGCCGGGCCTCGACCGCGCTCACGCCTGCTTCTCGCGCTTCAGGTAGGCCACGAGCTGCTCGGGGTTGGGGCCGGGCACGACCTGGACGAGCTCCCAGCCGTCCTCGCCCCAGGTGTCCAGAATCTGCTTCGTGGCATGGACGAGCAGCGGCACGGTTGCGTATTCCCACTTGGTCATGCGGCCGACTGTATCCGCTGTTGTCCACAGCCTCCCGAGTAGCCCGGGCACGGACTGGTTAGGCTCGAATACGTGAGCAGGCTCCAGGTCGTCAGCGGCAAGGGCGGTACCGGTAAGACCACGGTCGCCGCAGCACTCGCGCTCGCCCTCGCGACCGAGGGAAAGCGCACGCTTCTGGTGGAGGTGGAAGGCAGACAGGGCATCGCACAGCTCTTCGAGACGCAGGCGCTGCCGTACGAGGAACGGAAGATCGCCGTCGCCCCGGGGGGCGGCGAGGTGTTCGCACTGGCGATCGATCCCGAGCTGGCCCTTCTGGACTACCTCCAGATGTTCTACAAACTCGGCGGCGCGGGCCGCGCCCTGAAGAAGCTCGGCGCGATCGACTTCGCCACCACCATCGCGCCGGGACTGCGGGACGTCCTGCTGACCGGCAAGGCGTGCGAGGCGGTCCGCCGCAAGGACAAGCACGGCCGGTTCGCCTACGACTACGTCGTCATGGACGCGCCCCCCACGGGCCGCATCACCCGCTTCCTCAACGTCAACGACGAGGTGGCGGGCCTCGCCAAGATCGGGCCCATACACAACCAGGCGCAGGCGGTGATGCGGGTCCTCAAGTCCAGCGAGACGGCCGTGCACCTGGTCACCCTCCTGGAGGAGATGCCCGTCCAGGAGACCGCGGACGGCATCGCGGAGCTGCGCGGGGCCCGGCTGCCGGTGGGGCGGATCATCGTCAACATGGTCCGTCCGACCGTGCTGGACCAGGCGGACCTGGAGCTCGCGGGCACGGCGCCGCGCACCGCGCTCGCCAAGTCCCTGTCGGGTGCGGGCCTCGGCGGCGCCCGGCGCGGCGGGCTGGCCGAACGCCTGGTGGACCCGCTGCTGCAGCAGGCCGAGGAGTACGCCGAGCGGTACGCGCTGGAACGCGAGCAGCGCGCCCAGCTCACCGAGCTCGGCCTGCCGCTGCACGAACTGCCGCTGCTCGCCGAGGGAATGGACCTGGCGGGCCTGTACCACCTGGCCAAGGAACTGCGTCAGCAAGGGATCTCATGACTCCGGACCAGGCCCCCGCGCGCCGCCTCCAGACCGCCCGCACTCAGGCCACCCGCACGCGGACCGCCCGCACGCACACCTCCCGCGCCCAGGACACCGGGCAGGAGCACGCCGGATCGGTGCGCGCCGGGGAGGCCGCCGAGGCCCCGGCGGCCGGTCCGGAGCGTGCCGCCCGCGCCGCGGCCTCCGCGCACGACCTGGCGGCGGCCCGCTCCCTGGAGCCGGCGCGCGTACTGGACATCGACCCCCTCCTCGACGACCCCGACACCCGCATCGTGGTGTGCTGCGGTTCCGGCGGTGTCGGCAAGACGACGACCGCGGCCGCCCTCGGCCTGCGTGCCGCCGAACGCGGCCGCAAGGTCGTCGTCCTGACGATCGACCCGGCCCGCCGGCTCGCGCAGTCCATGGGCATCGACGCGCTGGACAACACCCCGCGCCGGGTGAAGGGCGTCGACGACACCGCGGGCGGCGAACTGCACGCCATGATGCTCGACATGAAGCGCACCTTCGACGAGATCGTCGAGGCGCACGCGGACCGGGAACGGGCGGCGGCCATCCTGGGCAACCCCTTCTACCAGTCGCTCTCGGCGGGCTTCGCGGGCACGCAGGAGTACATGGCGATGGAGAAGCTGGGGCAGCTGCGCGCGCGCGAGGAGTGGGACCTCATCGTCGTCGACACCCCTCCCTCGCGCTCGGCGCTGGACTTCCTGGACGCGCCCAAGCGGCTCGGTTCCTTCCTCGACGGCAAGCTGATCCGCGTCCTGCTCGCGCCCGCGAAGGTCGGCGGCCGGGCCGGGATGAAGTTCCTCAACGTCGGGATGTCGATGATGACGGGGGCCCTGGGCAAGCTGCTCGGCGGCCAGCTTCTGCAGGACGTACAGACGTTCGTGGCGGCGATGGACACGATGTTCGGCGGGTTCCGCACCCGCGCGGACGCCACGTACAAGCTGCTCCAGGCTCCAGGCACGGCCTTCCTGGTGGTCGCGGCGCCGGAACGGGACGCGCTGCGCGAGGCGGCGTACTTCGTGGAGCGCCTGGCCGCGGAGCGGATGCCGCTGGCCGGTCTGGTCCTCAACCGGGTGCACGGCAGCGGGGCCGCCCAGCTGTCCGCCGAGCGGGCGCTGGCCGCCGCGGAAAATCTTGAGGACTCCCGCATTGTGGATCAGCGGGACGGGAAAGACAGTTCTCGTAACTCTCCCGAAACACACGGCAGTTCAGACAGTACGGGTCACCCGGAGGGCCCGGCCGCCGCTTCCGACGAGGGCTCCCCCGCCGGCGGCGAGGACGGCGGCGGGCAGACCGGTGCCCGGGCGGCCACCATGGACCAGTTGTCGGCGGGTCTGCTCCGGCTGCACGCCGAGCGCATGCGGCTGCTCTCCCGCGAGCAGCGCACCCGCGACCGCTTCCTCGCGCTCCACCCCGAGGTGGCGGTGGCCGAGGTGGCCGCGCTGCCCGGTGACGTGCACGACCTCACCGGTCTGCGCGAGATCGGCGACCGGCTCGCGGCCGACGCGGAACCGAGCTGACGCAGCGGCACCGGACCGGCGAACGGGGCTGCGCGACTCAACAGACGCACAGACGCACAGACGCACAGACGCACAGACAACCGAACAACGAACGAGCGGGGCGGGTCTCGCACCCACGCACCTGTACGGGCCGGCTCAGCCCACCGCGGCGTAGTCCGAGTACGTCTCGTCCTCGTCGAGCGTCAGCAGTCCCGCGTCGCGCTCGTACTCCGTGCGCGCGGTCTCCAGCAGACGGCGCCACGAGGTGACGGTCGGCCGCCGTCGCAGCAGTGCGCGGCGCTCGCGCTCCGTCATGCCTCCCCACACGCCGAACTCGACGCGGTTGTCGAGCGCGTCGGCCAGGCATTCCGTGCGCACCGGACATCCCGTGCACACCGCCTTGGCCCTGTTCTGCGCTGCTCCTTGAACGAACAGTTCATCCGGATCGGTAGTGCGGCAGGCCGCCTGCGCACTCCAGTCGGTTACCCAGCCCATACCGGCGCCGTCCTCTCCCGAATCGAGGCTCCCCCACGGCGACGGCGGCATATTCACCGCCGCCAGTTGAGGACGTTACGGAAGGTGGGCACAGCGCAACACCCCCAGCGGGCCCAATCTTGAATGGTCCGAACGGACTATGAGGAAGCGGCAGATCACCCGGGGGAGTGAGCCGGCGACATGCGTGACTTTCCCGTCAGAACAGGGCAGGTGGGCGGTGCCACAACGGACGCCGGATGACACACGAGGCGGATTCGGACACGCATCCCACAAAAAAGTGGCTGAACACCGGAACGATTCGGGGTCGCCGGCCGTACTTGATACGTGGGCCTGTCGCTGTGACAGCAGTGAGCAGCTTAGGCCAACGCCTGTCCGTGTGTCCGGCGAATGGGAAGGTAGGCCCTTGGCCGCGTCCGGTCCCCCGCGCTCCGGTCGCCCTCGACCGACCGCCCCGTATGTCACGATCCTGCACTCGAACATTCCGATGGACGTTCGCTCCCCCGGAACGCTCATCACTTCGGATTAGGCTGCCCCCATGCCAAAAAAGCGCTCGGGCGGGGGCACCTCCCCCACGCAGCAGGCCGCCAAGTTCCTCGGGGTGAGTGTGCTCGCGGGGGCGGTGATGGCCGGCATCGCACTGCCCGCGGCCGGTGCGCTGGGGCTGGCCGCCAAGGGTTCGGTCCAGAGCTTCGACGATCTGCCGGCCAACCTCAAGAGCCCCCAGCTGAGCCAGCGCACCACGATCCTGGACAGCGGCGGCGGCCAGATCGCCACGGTCTACTCTCGCGACCGCACGGTGGTGGACCTCAAGTCCGTCTCGCCGTACATGCAGAAGGCGATCGTCGCGATCGAGGACTCCCGCTACTACGAGCACGGCGCGGTCGACCTGAAGGGCGTGCTGCGCGCGCTCAACAAGAACGCGCAGAGCGGCGGCGTCTCCGAGGGCGCCTCCACGCTCACCCAGCAGCTCGTGAAGAACTACTTCGTCGAAGAGGCGGGCAACGACCCGACGAAGGTCGCCCAGGCCACCCAGCAGACGCTGGGCCGCAAGATCCGCGAGCTGAAGTACGCGATCCAGCTCGAGGAGAACCTCGGCAAGAAGAAGATCCTCGAGAACTATCTGAACATCACGTTCTTCGGGCAGCAGGCCTACGGCGTCGAGGCGGCCTCCCAGCGCTACTTCTCCAAGCACGCCAAGGACCTCACCCTCCCGGAGTCCGCCCTTCTCGCCGGCATCGTCCAGTCGCCCTCCGGCTACGACCCGCTGAACAACCCGGAGCAGGCCAAGAAGCGGCGCAACGTGGTGCTCACACGCATGGCACAGGTCCACGACATCTCCCGGGCCGAGGCCGACAAGGCCAAGAAGACACCCCTCGGGCTGCACGTGAGCCGCCCGAAGAACGGCTGCATCACGGCCGTCAAGGGCGCCGGCTTCTTCTGCGACTACGTGCGCGAGGTCTTCCTCGACGACAAGGCCTTCGGCAAGACCCGGGCCGACCGCGCCAAGGTGTGGAACCGCGGCGGCCTCACGATCCGTACGACGCTCGACCCGAAGGCGCAGGAGTCGGCCCAGGCCTCGATCAAGGACCACGTCAACAAGAGCGACAGCGTGGCCACGGCCGCGACGATCGTCGAGCCCGGCACCGGCAAGATCCTCGCCATGGGCCAGTCCCGCCCGTACGGCTTCCGGAAGAACGAGACGCAGATCAACCTCTCGGTCAACCAGGGCATGGGCGGCGGCGCCGGCTACCAGCCCGGTTCGACGTTCAAGCCGATCGTGGCCGCCGCCGCGCTCGAGGGCGGCAAGCCGCCCACGCAGTCCTACTCCTCGCCGTACGAGATGGAGTACCCGAGCCCGGTCTCGGTGTGCGACGGCAAGAAGTGGGTGAACTCCGACGGCACCAAGCTGACCAACGAGAACGAGTCGGAGCGCGGCCCGTACGGCATGAAGGAGGCGACCGCCAAGTCGGTCAACACCTACTACGTGCAGCTCATCTCCGACATCGGCATCTGCCCGGTCATCGACATGGCCGGGAAGATGGGCGTCCACCGCGCCGACGGCAACAAGATCACCCAGGCGCCGTCGATCGCCCTCGGCACCCAGGAGATGTCGCCGCTGACGATGGCGAGCGCGTACGCCACCTTCGCCTCCCGGGGCACGTACTGCACGCCCATCGCGATCGAGGCGATCACCCAGAAGATCGGCGAGAGCAAGAAGTCACTCCCGGTGCCGAAGACGAAGTGCTCGCGCGCGATGTCGGAGAAGACGGCGGACACCGTGAACACGCTGCTCAAGGGCGTGGTCGAGGACGGTACGGGTACACAGGCCGGTCTCGGCGACCGTCCCAGCGCGGGCAAGACCGGTACGACGGACTTCCGCTACGCGGCCTGGTTCGTCGGCTACACGCCGAACATGGCGGGCGCGGTCTGGGTCGGCGACCCGGCGCACAAGCGGCGGATGGTCGACATCTCCATCGGCGGCCAGTGGCACGCCAAGGTGTTCGGTGGTGAGGTGCCCGGCCCGATCTGGCGCGACATGATGTCCGGCGCGCTGGCGGGCAAGGCGGCGCCCGACTTCCACACGATCAACATCCCCGACCCCAAGCGCAAGGGCGACAAGAACGACAAGAACAAGGGCCCCGGCCGCGGCCGGGGAGACGGCGGCAACGGGGACGACGACCCCCTCGGCGGTCTGCTCGGCGGCTTCACCAACGGTGGGTTCACCAACGGCGGCAACGGCAACGGGGGCAACGGCAACGGAGGCCCGGGCGGCGGGACGACCGTCGGCACCAACGCGGGCACGACGAACCCGAACCCCGATCCGACGTTCTCCTTCCCCGACGGCTTCTTCCAGGGCCAGGACGGCGGCGGAAACGGCAACCCCCAGGGGAACGGCAACGGCGGGCAGACGGGGTAGGGACCGGAAGCGGCGTTCACGAGAAGAGGTGCCCCCTTCGCTTCCGAGCGAAGGGGGCACCTCTTCGTCACCGTGGCCGGTGGTGCCGGCCGGCGTCCGGCGGGGGCACGTGTCCCCGCCGTGGGCCGAACACGGGATCAGCCCGCGAGGACCTGCTTGACGAGCGCGGCGACCCGGCCGCCCTCCGCCTGGCCCGCCACCTTCGGGTTCACGATCTTCATGACCTGGCCCATCGCCCGCGGCCCCTCGGCCCCGGCCGCCCGTGCCTCCTCGACGGCCTGGACGACGATCGCCCGCAGCTCCTCGTCGGACAGCTGCTTGGGCAGGTAGACGGCGAGCACCTCGCCCTCGGCCCGCTCCCGCTCGGCCTGCTCCGCACGCCCGCCCTGCGCGAACGCCTCGGCGGCCTCGCGGCGCTTCTTCGCCTCACGGGTGATCACCTTGGTGATCTCCTCGTCGGAGAGCTCACGCTTCTCCGTGCCGGCGACCTCTTCCTTGGTGATGGCGGCGAGGGTCAGCCGGAGCGTGGAGGAGCGGAGTTCGTCCCGCGCCTTGATCGCGGCGTTGAGGTCTGCCTGCAGCTTCGACTTGAGCGTGGTCATGGCTCGATTGTCGCAGGTACGAGGAGAAGCCCGCCCGCCATTTCCCGGGCACCCGCCTCGTCCTCGGCGCCGTCCGCCCGGCCGCCGGAGTTGTCCACAGGCCGCGCGGAGCATCCTCCGCCGTCTGCCACGATGGACACATGCGCGCGCGATACAAAGTACCCCTGGGAATCACGGCGGTTGCCGCCACCGGACTGCTCTACTCGGCCGGGTTCGAGGCCCGCTCCTTCCGTCTGCGACGGGTCACGGTGCCCGTCCTCCCGGCGGGCATGCGCCCGCTGCGCGTCCTGCAGGTCTCCGACATCCACATGGTGGGCGGACAGCGCAAGAAGCAGCGCTGGCTGCGGTCGCTCGCGGGCCTGCGCCCCGACTTCGTGATCAACACGGGCGACAACCTCTCGGACCCCGAGGGCGTCCCCGAGGTGCTGGACGCCCTGGGCCCGCTGATGGAGTTCCCCGGCGCCTACGTCTTCGGGTCGAACGACTACTACGGCCCCGTGCCGCGCAACCCCGCCCGCTACCTGGGCGAGAAGATCAGCGGACGCCACGGTCTGAACGGCAACGGACCGGCCAAGCGCGTGATCCACAACCCGTGGGAGGACCTCCGCGACGGCTTCGACGCGGCGGGCTGGCTCAACCTGACGAACACGCGCGACACGCTCAAGCTGGAGGGCGGGCTCTCACTGGAACTGACGGGCCTGGACGACCCGCACATCAAACGGGACCGCTACGCACAGGTGGCCGGCGGCCCGTCGGCCGAGGCGGACTTCTCCCTGGCCGTGGTCCACGCCCCGTACCTGCGCGTCCTGGACGCGTTCGCGGCGGACGCCTACCCGCTGATCCTGGCCGGCCACACGCACGGCGGCCAGCTCTGCATCCCCTTCTACGGCGCCCTGGTCACCAACTGCGACCTGGACACCGACCGCGTCAAGGGCCTCTCCACGCACACCGTCGAGGGCCGCACCTCGTACCTGCACGTCTCGGCGGGCTGCGGCGCCAACCGCTACACCCCGTTCCGCTTCGCCTGCCCCCCGGAGGCCACCCTGCTGACGCTGACCCCGAAGCAGTAGGTCCAGGAAGCCGGAGGCACCGGCGGCCGGCACCCCTCCACTCGCCCCCTACCCTCCCTCGCTCTCCCCTTCTCCCTCACCCCGAAACCCGAACAGACCACCCGAATCGCCCCACCCCACCCCCCTCCCTAGCGTGAGGGCATGCTCACCCCCATACCCCGGGACATACCGGGACTTCCGGCGCTACCGGGCGTGCCCGGACCCCTGTCGGCCACCGTCCCGGCCGCGGCGGTGGTGGCGCCCGTACGCCGCCCCGCCACGGCCGCCTTCCGCCTCCTCACCGGCGCCGCGGCGGCGGCCGGCGTCACGCTCGCCCTGCTCCACGGCAGCCCGACCCGGGCCCTGACCTACTTCGCCCTCCAGAGCGGCGCACTGGCGGCGATCGTCTTCACCCTGTCCGCCCAGCGCGCCTGGGCGGCCCGCCGCCCCCTCCCACCGGCCCTGACCGGCGCCACCCTCCTCTACACGGTGACCGCGGCCCTGACCCACCACCTGCTCCTGGCACACACGACACAGCCGTTCGCGCTCGCCGACACCCCGGCCGACGCGACCGGCTGGCCCGCCCTGGCCGGCCAACTCCTGCACACGGCGGTCCCCCTCGCGGCGGCGCTGGACTGGCTGCTCCTCACCCCACCGCGCCGACTCCGCCCCCGCCACGCCACGGCCTGGCTGCTCTACCCCCTGGCCTACCTGGCCCTGCTCCTCACCCGGGGCGCCCTCCTGACCCCCGGCACCCCGGACCGCTACGTCCACCCCTTCCTCGACGTGGCCTCCCACGGCTACCAGCACGTCCTGGCCAACGCTCTCCTGCTGTGCCTGGCCGTCTACGCCCTCGCGATCCTCCTGGTCACCCTGGACCACATCCGCCCGGCCCCCTTGCGCCGCCGCCGCAAAACCGGATTTCGTCTCCGGGCACCGGTGGGCTAAAGTAAACGTCGTCGCCGCGACAGCAGCGACACCGGGGTGTAGCGCAGCTTGGCAGCGCGCTTCGTTCGGGACGAAGAGGTCGTGGGTTCAAATCCCGCCACCCCGACAGCCAAAACAGCAGGTGAGGGCCCTACCGCGCGCGGTAGGGCCCTCACCTGTTTCCGGCTGCGTGTCTATCTGCGTGACTACCGCATTCCGCGTGTCTACGGCCGCCGTTCCTCCGCGCCGAAGATGCCGTCCATGACCACGGCGCCGGTCTGGATCACGGGCCGGATCTGCTTCCGGTAGACCTCTTCCGTCACGGCCGTCCCGGAGTGCCCGACGAGGCGGGAGATCACTTCCAGCGGGACGCCACGGTCGGACAGCAGGGACACGAAGCTGTGCCGGAGCTCCCGGGGCGTCCACTCGTCGGCGTCGATCCCGTCGACGTCCCTGAGCGCCTGGCGGAAGGCGCGCCGAACGTTCGCGGCGTCGAGCGGTTTGCCGACGGCGGAGAAGAAGACCAGCCCGTGTTCCTCCCACCGACCGCACCAGCCGAGCGGTCCGAGCCTCTTCGTCAACGGTCGCACCGACAGGGGCCCGTTGTCTGCCGGTCGGCCAGAGTCCGCAGCGGCCAGGAGATCACGCACCTCACGAGCCCTCGGCTCGTCGAGGTCGAGGGCTCCCAAGAGCCGGTCGAGCACATCGAGACTCGGAACCATGCGCCCCGTCTCGACCTTGGACACGGTCGGCTGCCCCACCCCCGCACGCTACGCCAGGGCAGCACCTGTCAGGCCGGCCTCTGCCCGCAGCATCCGAAGACGCCCGCCAAGCGCCCGCATCAGCTCCCGCCGCTCACTCCCCATGCCCAGCCACCAGGCAGCAGCCACCACGAGCCCAAGCCACGTCGACGACCGTCAAGCATCTCCAGGGACCAGACACACCAACAGCCCGTGCATGATTCAAACTTTCTCTACTGGTTCAAGTGCGGCTCGCTCCGCTCCCCGCACGCGGCCCTGCCCCCGGCCGGGCCTGCGCTCCTGCCTCCGCCCCGCTCCAGCCCGGCCGGCGCCCGTGCCGCGCGCACACCCGAAGCCTGCGCAAAATGCCAGCCAGCGTACGACTCCTTGATCATGCTTCACCCCGGACCGGGCAGGCCACCGGCACAGCGCGCTTCGCCGCCGACCAGCGGCGCATCCTAACCTCGCGCTTTCACGAGGGCGCCTGTCCGAGGGTTGATCGAAAAGACGGGAAGTGCTCCTGACCTGCAACGATAGGACTTGCTGAGGGTCCTGTTGGCTGCGAGGAAAGAAGCACTTC
>BNBP01000050.1 GCA_014656015.1 Streptomyces griseoaurantiacus
CGCCGCGGCCGCGGCCGCCGTCCAGGCCGCCTGGCAGTCCCTCCTGCCGCCCACCCGCCCGACCCCCACGCGCCTCGCCCTGCGGCGGCTCCTGGTCCGCGCGGAGGTCGCGCTCGCCGCGCCCGCCGACACCGACCCCGACCGGCTGCGGACCTGGGCACTCGCCCTGCGCGGCAACGGACCCGTCCCCGAGGCCGAGGGGCTTGGGGAGGCGGCCGAGGAACTCCTCGGCGCCGACATCGAGGCGAAGGCCGCACACGACGCCCCCGCGCGGCCGCTGCGCGAGGGACTGGGCCACCTCGCCCCCCTCGCACTGCGCACGGCACTGGGCTGCGCCCTCGCCGGTGCCGCCGCGCTCGCGCTCGGCGTCGGGCGCCCGTACTGGGCCCTGGTCACCGCCGCCTCCCTGTACCAGGTCAACCTCACGCTCACCTGGAGCCGCGCCGTCCAGCGGGTCGTCGGCAACGTCCTCGGCGTCCTGCTCTTCGCGGCGGTCGCCCCGCTGGCCCACCTCGCCCCGGTGGTCCTCGTGCTGTGCTGCCTGGCCTTCAACTTCACCGCCGAGGCGTTCATCGGCCGCAACTACTGGCTCGGCACCGTCTGCGTGACCCCGATGGCGCTGCTCGTCACCGAGTTCGCGCGGCTGCAGCACCCCGGCGAGCTGATGGCGGACCGGATGCTCGACACGCTGGTGGGCGCGCTGGTCGGCTTCCTCGCGGCGGTCGCCGTCACCAACCGGCGGGCCGGCGACCGGGTCGAGAGGGCGCTCGGCACGGTCGAGCGCGCCCGGGAGCACGCGGCGCGCACGGTGGCCGCCGAGCGCCCCGTGCCGGGCGCGCTGGAGTCCGCACGGCGCGCGCTGGCCGCAGCCGTCGTCGAGCTGCGCGCCGCCGCCGACGCCGCGGCCGGCGAATGGTGGCAGCGCGCGCTGCCCGAGGAGCGGGTGCTCGAGGCCGAGCGCGCGGCACACCGTACGCTCGCCGCGACGGTGCGACGCCAGGTGTCGCACACATCGCGGACCCCGCACACCTCGGAGGACACACGGGCATGACGGCGGCGAGAACGACGGGCGCGGCACACACGGCGGACGGCGGGGAAGTCCCGGAGGACCGGACGGCCGCCGACTCCGGCCCCCCGCACGGCAGCGCCCGCGCCGCCGCGCACGACACGGTCGCCGCCGTCGTGCGGCAGTGGCGGACGGTACGGCCCGACATCGACACCCGCCCCATGGAGATCATCGGCCGCGTCAACCGCTGCGCCGCCCTCCTCCAGCAGGCGGAGGACGCCCCGCTGCGGCACGCGGGTCTCACCAAGCCCGAGTTCGACGTCCTCGGCACCCTGCGGCGCACCGACCACGAGCTGACCCCCGGCGAGCTGGCCCGGGAGACCTTCTCCTCGGGGGCCGCCGTCACCAAGCGGCTCAAACACCTGGGCGAGCGCGGTCTGGTCGAGCGGCGCGGGGACGACCGGGACCGCAGGGTCGCCCACGTCCGCCTCACCGACGCCGGACGCGAGCTGGTCGACTCCCTCCTGCCCGAACAGCTCGCCTACGAGAGCGCCGCCCTCTCCGGTCTCGACGAGGCACGGCAGGACGAACTCGCGGGCATCCTCGGCGAACTGCTGATCCAGCTCGAGGGCCGCCTCGGCGGCCCGCGCGGCTGACCGCCCGCGGCCCCGCCGGGACCACGGCGCCGGATCGGTTCAGATGCCCGGCCGGTACCGCATCGGATGATCGGCCGGGACCTCCACCAGCACGATCCGGACGCCGTCCGGGTCCTCGATCCACATCTCGACGAGCCCCCAGGGCTCCCTCACCGGCGGCCGCAGGACCGCGACCCCCTTGGCCGCCAGCTCCTCGTGGGCGGCCGCGGCGTCCGGGACCTGGAGCCACAGCCGCACGGCGGGCGTGAGGGGGGTCTCGGAGCGGCCGGACACCTCCAGGTGGCCGCCGCCGAGGAAGTAGACGGTGCCGCGTTCGGGACCCGTGCCGAACTCGCGGTACACCGGGAGCCCCAGCAGCTCGCCGTAGAACGTGCGGGAACGCTCGGGGTCCGTGGGCCGCAGCAGGACACGGCTGCTCAGTACATGCACCATGTCCGAGCAGCCTAGGACCTGTCGGACCCGGCGGTTAGTCTCTTCCCTGCCGTGCCGTGCGACAGATCGGAGCCACCCCATGGAGACCGCCGCCACCGCCGCCTCCGCCTCCCCGCTGACCTACCGCGACGCCACCGACGCCGACGTCGAGGCGCTCGTCGTGCTCGTGGAGTCGGCGTACCGCGGCGAGGCCAGCCGGACGGGCTGGACGACGGAGGCGGACATCCTCGACGGGCAGCGGACCGACGCCGAGGGCGTGCTGGAGGTCATCGAGGCGCCCGACAGCCGGCTGCTCCTCGCGGAGCGGGAGGGTGTCCTCGTTGCCTGCTGCCACCTGGAGCACCGCGGGGAGAGCGCCTACTTCGGCATGTTCGCGGTCCGCCCGGGGCTGCAGGGCGGCGGCCTCGGCCGGGCGGTGCTGGCCGAGGCGGAGCGGGCGGCGCGGGAGAGCTGGGGAGTCACCGAGATGCAGATGACGGTGATCTCCGTGCGCGAGGACCTGATCGCCTGGTACGAGCGCCGCGGCTACCGCCGCACGGGCCGGACCAGTGCCTTCCCGTACGGCGACGAGCGCTTCGGCATACCGCTGCGGGACGACCTGCGCTTCGAGCTGCTGGTCAAGCCGCTGGGTGGGGACGCCTCCGAGGGGGCCGCCGAGGGCGTCCCGGCGGCGCGGCCGTAGGACGGCGTCCGCGTGCCGGTCAGGCGGTGAACCGGCCGGTGCGCTTGATCTCGGGGTAGTCGGTCGTCGCGCCGTCCAGCTCCAGGGCGCGCACGAGACGCAGGTGGTCCTGGGTGTTCACCACCCAGCCGATGATCCGCAGGTCGGCCTTGCGCGCGTGCTCCACGACCTCCAGGGTCAGCCTGCGGATGTTGAGCACGAGCGTCGTGGCGCCGACGGCCGTGGCGCGCTCCACCACGTCCAGGCCGTAGCGGCTGGCGACCAGCGCGGTGCGCACACCAGGGACCAGCCGGGCGATCTCGGCGAGCGCCTCGTCGTGGAAGGAGATCACCTCCACACGTGCCACCAGGTCCCGCCGGTGCATCACGTCGGCCAGCGCGCGGGCTGCGGCGACGTCCTTGATCTCGGCCTGGAGCGGAGACCGCACCGCGTCCAGCACCTCCTCGAAGGTCGGCACGCGCTCGCCCCGCCCGGCGTCGAGCGCCCGCAGCTCGGCGAGGGTCTTCTCGGCGATGGGTCCCGCACCGTCCGTCGTCCGGTCCACCTCGGCGTCGTGCATGACGACGAGGGCTCCGTCCTTGCTCAGATGCAGATCCAGTTCGATCAGGTCGAGGCCCGCGCGCTCGGCGGCGACGAAGGACCGGAGGGTGTTCTCGGGCTCGATGCCCATGACTCCGCGGTGACCGATGGTGAGGAAGTTCAAGGTCCATCTCGCTTCCGTCGACGGCGGCTCGGCTGCCGCGCACAGCGTCTTCGTACCCACGCGGCAGGGCGCAGCCTAACGGCCCGCACCCGCGGTGAACCCGGTCGGACACGGCGAAAGGGGAAGCACCTGGTCGTAGCGGGCCGTGAAGCACGCCCGACCGGCCTCACTCCCGGGTGGCCGCGTCCCCTCGCGGTCGCCGGGAGGCGCCCACGGTACCCGGGAACCCGCGGTGGCCGGATCCCGTCGTCCGGTCGACCTCCTGGGAGGAGGCGGGGCGAGGGGCCGCGCGGTTCCCTCACACGGCGGCCACATGTGCCGAAGTAGTCGTTTGAAAGACCGCAGACGGGAAAAACGACGGTTGAGGCGGGGGTTGCGCCGCACGATTTGCCGCGGGTGCCCTTGCTGGGAGAAACCGCCGGGGCTTACGGTGTCTCCACGGTTCGTGCCAAAGCTTCTCCCGTGAAGGATGGGTCATGACGGAAATTCTTGTGCCAGTGGGTTCGGAGGGGGTAGTTCCTCCGCAGGACAAGGTGGTGGACCACCCTGCCTGGCCCGTGCTCAAGGATGCCGTGGAGCAGATCCGGCCATGGCAGTCCAAGGACGGGTCGATCGACTTCGAGGCCGAGGGCGCCCCCTCCCTCGCCGAGGCCCGCGCCGCCGTCCGTCGCGTCACCGAGGCCGTGCGCGAGCTGTCCCCCCTGCTCCCGCACGACACCGCGTACCACCGGGCGCTGGTGGAGGACCTCGACCGCTGGGCCGAGGGCGGTTTCGAGGTGCCCGACTTCCTCGACTCGCTGCTGGCCTTCCGCCCCGCCGCCGACCGCCGCGACGGCCTGCAGCACCTGGTCGTCTTCCCGATGTACACGCAGAACGGCAACCCGGACCGCAACCTGGAGGCGGTCGTGCTGCGCATGGTCTGGCCCGACTGGCTGGCCGAGCTGGAGCGCACCCGGTACGACAATCCGCTGTTCTGTGGCATCACCTTCGAGGACTTCACGGCCGGCTACGACACCAACTCGGCCGTCCTCTTCCCGGAGACGATCGCCGTGCGCGAGGCGCCGGAACGTTTCTCCTGGGGTGGCATCTTCTGCGACCGCGAGGCCGCCCGCTTCCGCCGCGTCACCGCCGCGGCCGTCGACCTGCTGGGCATGGAGCTGCCCGAGGACATCGCCGCCATGGTCCACGACCAGAAGCGCTGCGAGGAGGCGTTCGTCCTGTGGGACATGGTCCACGACCGCACCCACAGCCACGGCGACCTGCCCTTCGACCCGTTCATGATCAAGCAGCGCCAGCCCTTCTGGATGTACGGCCTGGAGGAGCTGCGCTGCGACCTCACCGCCTTCCGCGAGGCCGTGAAGCTGCAGGCCGACGGCGTCCCGCAGGCGCGCGACGTGCAGTACGCGGTGCTGTTCGACCGCATGTTCCGCTTCCCGGTCACCGGCGCGCGGGTGCGCAACTACGACGGCCTCGGCGGCCAGCTCCTCTTCGCCTACCTGCACAAGCACGACGTCGTCCGCTGGACCGACAACAAGCTGTCCATCGACTGGGAGCGCGCCCCGCAGGTCACCAACGACCTGTGCGCCGAGATCGAGAAGCTCTACCGGGACGGCATAGACCGCCCCAAGCTCGTGCACTGGTTCGCCGGCTACGAGCTGGTCTCCACCTACCTCTCCCCGCACCCGGGTTCGAAGTGGGCGCGGGGCCCCGAGGCGCTGGACCTGAGCCTGCCGCCGCGCAAGCTCGTCGACGACGTGCTGCCGGACGAGTTTCCGCTGAGCATGTTCTATGAGGCGCTGTCCAAGAAGCTGAAGAACGTGATTGCCTCGACCAAGGGCATCACGGCGGACACCGCCGAGCGGATCGCCGCGTGAGCGACCGCACCACCACTGCTCAGGAGGCGAAGATCATGGGGAACGGGGCCAATGGAGCTCTCAGCGGTGCGGTGATCGCGGTGGCGGGCGCGGGCGGCGCCGCCGGCCGGGCGACACTGCTGCGACTGGCGGGCGCGGGCGCGACCGTCGTCGCCTCGGACAACGATCCCGAACGGCTCGCGGAGGCCGTCGACGCGGCGAGCTTCGCCAGCGGCGGCGCCACCGTCACCGGCGACACCGTCGACCTGCTCGACCTGCAGTCCACGCACGAGTGGGCCGCGCACATCGAGAAGGACTTCGGCCGGGTCGACGGACTCGTCCACCTCGTCGGCGGCTGGCGGGGCAGCGAGACCTTCACCAAGACCAGCCTCGACGACTGGGACTTCCTGGAGCTGCTGCTGGTGCGCACCGTCCAGCACACCTCCCTCGCCTTCCACGAGGCACTCCAGCGCAGCGACCGCGGCCGCTACGTCCTGATCAGCGCCGCCGGCGCCACCCGGCCCACCGCCGGCAACGCCGCCTACGCCGCCGCCAAGGCCGCCGCCGAGGCGTGGACGCTGGCCATGGCCGACTACTTCAGCAAGGCGGGGGGCCCGGACGGGCCGACCTCGGCGGCTGGAATCCTGGTGGTCAAGGCGTTGGTGCACGAGGCCATGCGCGCCGACCGGCCCAACGCGAAGTTCGCGGGCTTCACGGACGTCGAGGACCTGGCCGAGGCCATCGCCGGCATCTGGCAGAAGTCCGCCGCCGAAGTGAACGGAAACCGTCTGTGGCTGACCGAGAAGCCGTGATCCCTTCCCGGACCGATGCCGTACCCCCCGCCCGCGCCGATGCCGTGAACCCTCCGAGGACCGACGCGCGCCGCCGTCACGATCCGGAGGTGCGCGGCTTCGCCAGCGACAACTACGCCGGGGTTCACCCGGAGGTGCTCGCCGCGCTGGCCGTGGCCAACGGCGGGCACCAGGTGTCGTACGGCGAGGACGACTACACCGAGCACCTGCAACACGTGATCCGCGGCCATTTCGGTCCCACGGCCGAGGCCTTCCCGGTCTTCAACGGCACCGGCGCCAACGTGGTCGCCCTCCAGGCGGTCACCGACCGCTGGGGCGCGGTGATCTGCGCCGAGAGCGCGCACATCAACGTCGACGAGGGCGGGGCACCCGAGCGGGTCGGCGGGCTGAAGCTGCTCACCGTGCCCACCCCGGACGGCAAGCTCACCCCCGAGCTGATCGACCGGCAGGCCTACGGCTGGGACGACGAGCACCGGGCGATGCCGCAGGTCGTCTCGCTGACCCAGAGCACCGAACTCGGCACGCTCTACACGCCCGAGGAGATCCGCGCGATCTGCGCGCACGCCCACGCCCGCGGCATGGTGGTCCACGTGGACGGCTCCCGCCTGGCGAACGCCGCCGCCTCGCTGGACGTCCCCATGCGGACGTTCACCAACGCCGTCGGCGTCGACCTGCTCTCGCTCGGCGGGACGAAGAACGGCGCGCTGTTCGGCGAGGCGGTCGTCGTCATCAACCGGGACGCCGTGCGCCACATGAAGCACCTGCGCAAGCTGTCGATGCAGCTCGCCTCCAAGATGCGCTTCATATCGGTGCAGTTGGAGGCGCTGCTCGCGAAGGACCTGTGGCTGCGCAACGCCCGGCACTCCAACGAGATGGCCCAGCGCCTCGCCGAGGGCGTCCGCGCGGTGCACGGGGTGGAGATCCTTCATCCCGTGCAGGCCAACGCGGTCTTCGCGCGGCTCCCGCACGAGGTGACCGAGCGGTTGCAGCAGCGCTTCCGGTTCTACTTCTGGGACGAGTCGGCCGGTGACGTGCGCTGGATGTGCTCCTTCGACACCACGGCGGACGACGTCGACGCGTTCGTCGCCGCGGTGAAGGAGGAGATGGCACGGTAGCCACCACCTCGAATATTCTGCATAGGTATGCGGTCACTCGTAAAGTCATTGACTCGGGAGTGATCGCTTTCCTATGCTCCCGGGGCATGCAGCTCATCCAGGAAAACCCCGATCTCTCCGCGTATCTCGCCGCCGACGAGGTCATCGACCATGACCACCCGCAGGTGCGGCGGACGGCGGCGCGACTCGCGGGGGAGGTGGCGGACTCGTATGCCTATGCGCAGGCCGCCTACGAGTTCGTACGCGACACCATTCGCCACTCGGCGGACTCCGGGGACCCGCGCGTCACCTGGCGCGCCTCCGACGTCCTGGAACGGCGCACCGGCATCTGCTACGCCAAGGCACACGCCCTGGCCGCGCTGCTGCGCGCGGAGGACATCCCGACCGCGCTGTGCTACCAGCGTCTCGTCTCCGAGGGGGGCGGACACGCCGTGCACGGGCTGGTCGCGGTCCGCTTCCACGGTGCCTGGCACCGGCAGGACCCGCGCGGCAACAAGCCCGGAGTGGACGCCCGGTTCTCACTGGACGGCGAGCGGCTCGCCTGGGTCCCGGACCCCTCGGCCGGCGAGGAGGACCATCCCCTGCTGTACGCGGCACCGCACCCGGCGGTCCTGGCCGCGCTGCGCGGCGCCCCCGACCGGGCCCGGCTGTGGCGGAGCCTGCCCGACGCCCTCTGAGGGGCGCGGGCGGCGTGGAACCCTCGGTCGCTCAGCGGGCCTCGGCGGCGCGCAGCGCCTCCTGCGTCGGCGCGGTGCCGCCCAGGTGCGCGGGTACCCACCAGGTGTCCTCGGGGTCCTTGGGGCGCACCGGGTAGGCGCGCTGGGCGGCCTCCAGGAGCTCCTGGACGCGCTCGCGCAGCCGTCGGGTGAGCACCCCGGCGTACTGGTCGCGCGCGGCCTCGACGGCCTCGCCGACCCGGATGGTGATGGGGATGTGGCTGCGCTTGAAGTTGCGCGGTTGGCCCTTGGTCCACAGCCGCTGCGTGCCCCACAGCGCCACCGGGACGAGCGGCACCCCCGCGTCCTGTGCCAGCCGGGCCGCGCCGGTCTTGAAGCCCTTCAGCGTGAACGACTGCGAGATCGTGGCCTCGGGGAAGATCCCGACCACCTCGCCGGAGCGCAGGGAGTTCAGGGCGTGCTCGTAGGCGGCCTCGCCCTGCTCGCGGTCGACGGGGATGTGCCGCATTCCCCGCATCAGCGGGCCGGAGATCTTGTGCCGGAACACCGAGTCCTTCGCCATGAACCGGACGAGGCGCTTCTGCGGACGGGCGGCCAGACCGGCGAAGACGAAGTCCAGGTAGCTGATGTGATTGCTCACCAGTACAGCCCCACCCGTCCGCGGGATGTTCTCCGAGCCCTGGCAGTCGATCTTCAGGTCCCACGCCTTGAACAGCGTGCGGGCGAAACCGATGACGGGGCGGTAGACCAACTCTGCCATGGGACGGGGTGGCCCCTTCCTGCTCTGCCGGGGAAGGGACTCCCGGCACTAAGTTACGCAGCCGTAGGTTTGCGGCTCTCGCAGATCGTGCCCCAAGAACGGGCGGGGAACCAGCCCTGGTGCCCGCGCGCGGCGAGATTCTCGTCACGTGACCGGATCGGTGTGTCGAAACATCGGCATGTCTATGTACGGAAGGGGCGGCGAGACCACGACGGGACGCCGGTGCCCGCGGGGAATCCGGACGGCCCGTCGGTGGTTGCCCACAGGGCGGCGGGGAGCCGTCGGGCGAGGGAACGGCGGAGACGGGAGGACCGGGTGCACGGGCAGAACGGCGGGAGAAGGCTGGACGCGGACCGGCTGGGGCGGGAGTTGGGGGAGCGGGCCACGCTCGTGCAGTTCTCCACCGCGTTCTGCGCACCCTGCCGGGCCACCCGGAGGGTCCTCGACGAGGTCGCCGGGATGGTGCCGGGCGTGGTCCACGTCGAGATCGACGCCGAGAAGCACCTCGACCTCGTACGGGACCTGGAGGTGGAGTCGACGCCCACCGTTCTCGTCCTGGACGCCTCCGGACGTGTCGTACGGCGGGCCGCGGGGCAGCCGCGTCGGGTGGACGTGATCGCGGCGCTCGGCGAGGCGGTCGGGTGACGGGACGCCGTTCGGGGCGGTCGCGGGCGGCAGGGGCGTACTTGACTGCGCGCGCCCCCTTTCGTCAGCCTGACAGCATGTCGACGGATCTCCTTCCCGCCGGACGCGGACCCTCCCGCGCCGCCCGGGGCCTGAGCAGCACGCGTTGTCCGGGCTGTTGACCGGTCACGGACCCGTGCGCCCCGCCTCCCAGAAGGACGATTCCTTGACGACCCCCACCCCCTCCTCCGTGACGGCCCGGTCCGCCCTCGGCACCGCCCGGCCCGGCTCCCCCGATCTGCTCCGGTCCGTCTTCCGGCGGCACGCGGCCGGGGTCGCCGTCGTCACCGCGCGGGGCGGCGCGGGGCCGGTCGGCTTCACCGCCACCTCACTCACCTCCGTCTCCGCCGAGCCGCCGCTCGTCTCGTTCGGCATCAGCACCGGATCCTCGAGCTGGCCGACCGTCGCCGAGGCCGGGCACGTGGGCGTGCACATACTCGGCGAGCACCAGCGGGAGCTGGCCGGCACCTTCGCCCGCAGCGGAGCCGACCGCTTCGGCGCGCCCACCGGGTGGCACGAGGGGCCCGAGGGGGTGCCGGTCCTGGACGGCGTCCTGGCCTGGCTGGTGTGCCGGGTGGTGACACTCATCCCGGCGGGGGACCACCGCATCGTCGTGGCCGAGGCCGCCGTGGGGGACTCCTCGGTCGAGGGCCTCCCCCTCGTCCACCACCAGGGCCGTTTCACGGGCCTGCGGGACTGAACCACCCCCGGTCCGGGGCCTCCTGCGCCGCTTGAGCGGCGTTGTTCAGGTCACAGTTCAAAGCGCTTGCTCAGCGGGCACA
This sequence comes from Streptomyces griseoaurantiacus, assembly GCA_014656015.1. Lineage (GTDB taxonomy): Bacteria > Actinomycetota > Actinomycetes > Streptomycetales > Streptomycetaceae > Streptomyces > Streptomyces griseoaurantiacus. The sequence continues at coordinate 10,163 of BNBP01000050.1, forward strand.
TTCTCGATGTACTGACGAGTAATATTTCGTTCGGGACGCGGTTCGTCCCGACCGGGATCGGCCGCTCCGGGCGCCTATGCTGCCTGGAAGAAGGCAGACCGGAAATGACGATGCAGTAGGAGAGCCGGCGTGAGCTTGAGGATCGTTGTCACTGTGAAGTACGTGCCCGACGCCACCGGCGACCGGCACTTCGCCGATGACCTGACCGTCGACCGGGACGACGTGGACGGTCTGCTCTCCGAGCTCGACGAATACGCCGTCGAGCAGGCGCTGCAGATCGCCGACGACGCCGACGACGCCGAGGTCACCGTTCTCACCGTCGGCCCCGAGGACGCCAAGGACGCCCTGCGCAAGGCGCTGTCCATGGGCGCCGACAAGGGCATCCACGTCGAGGACGACGACCTGCACGGCACCGACGCGATCGGCACCTCCCTGGTGCTCGCCAAGGCCATCGAGAAGGCCGGCTACGACCTCGTGGTCTCCGGCATGGCCTCCACCGACGGCACCATGGGCATCGTGCCCGCGCTCGTCGCCGAGCGGCTCGGCGTGCCGCAGGTGACCCTGCTCTCCGAGGTCTCCGTCGAGGACGGTGTGGTCACCGGACGCCGTGACGGCGACACCGCCTCCGAACAGCTCCAGGCCTCCCTGCCCGCCGTCGTGTCGGTCACCGACCAGTCCGGCGAGGCCCGTTACCCCTCCTTCAAGGGCATCATGGCGGCCAAGAAGAAGCCGGTGGAGTCCTGGGACCTGTCCGACCTCGGCATCGAGGCCGAGGAGGTCGGCCTGGACGGCGCGTACACCGTCGTCGAGTCGGCGGCCGAGCGTCCGGCCCGCACCGCCGGAAAGATCGTCACGGACGAGGGCGAGGGCGGCAAGCAGCTCGCCGAGTACCTCGCGAGCCAGAAGTTCATCTGAGGACGCCTCCTCACCGCCCCGCAGACTTCGCAATTCCGCAAGGAGATCCGTTCCCATGGCTGAAGTTCTCGTCTACGTCGATCACGTGGACGGCGCCGTCCGCAAGCCGACCCTGGAGCTGCTGACCCTGGCCCGCCGCATCGGCGAGCCGGTGGCCGTCGCGCTGGGCAACGGCGCCGGTGACACCGCCTCCGCGCTCGCCGAGCACGGCGCGGTCAAGGTCCTCACCGACGAGGCCGCCGAGTACGCCGACTACCTCGTCGTCCCCAAGGTCGACGCCCTCCAGGCCGCCGTCGCCGCCGTGTCCCCGGCCGCCGTCCTGGTGCCCTCCTCCACCGAGGGCAAGGAGATCGCGGCCCGCCTCGCGCTGCGCCTGGGCTCGGGCGTCATCACCGACGCCGTCGACCTGGAGGCCGGCGGGGAGGGCCCGGTGGCCACCCAGTCGGTGTTCGCCGCCTCCTACACCACCAAGTCCCGCGTCTCCAAGGGCACCCCGGTCATCACCGTCAAGCCGAACTCGGCCGCCGTGGAGGCCGCCCCGGCCGCCGGGACCGTCGAGGCCCTCTCGGTGACCTTCTCGGAGCAGGCCACCGGCACGAAGGTCACCTCGCGCACCGCACGTGAGTCGACCGGGCGCCCGGAGCTCACCGAGGCCGCGATCGTCGTCTCCGGCGGCCGTGGCGTGAACGGCGCGGAGAACTTCTCGCTCATCGAGGGGCTCGCCGACTCCCTCGGCGCGGCCGTCGGCGCCTCGCGTGCCGCAGTCGACGCCGGGTGGTACCCGCACTCCAACCAGGTCGGCCAGACCGGCAAGTCCGTCTCGCCGCAGCTGTACATCGCCAACGGCATCTCCGGGGCGATCCAGCACCGGGCCGGCATGCAGACCTCGAAGACGATCGTCGCCGTCAACAAGGACGCCGAGGCCCCGATCTTCGACCTGGTCGACTACGGCGTCGTCGGCGACCTCTTCGCCGTCGTCCCGCAGCTCACGGAGGAGATCAAGGCGCGCAAGGGCTGACCCGCCCGGCGGGCCCCACGCCCTCCGCCGCATGCCCGAGGCCCCCGCCACCGTCCCCAGGACGGCGGCGGGGGCCTCTGCGCGTCGGTGGGTGGTCACCGGTGTTCGGTGTCGGCGATGGCGGCCACCGCAGTCGCGTCGTCACCAGGTGGACGGTGAAGACGCAGGGCACCTGCCCGTCCGGCGTCGTGCCAGTGTCAGGGAGTGCGCGGACAGGTCCACCCCCGCGAGCCGCCCGCCGGTCCGCCGGGCGAGCAGTTCCAGCAGACGGCCGTCGCCGCAGCCTAGGTCCAGCACCCGCCCGGCGGCCGCCACCCGGTCGCCCAGGATCTCGTAGCTCGACCTGCCGTCGGGAGCACGCCCCGCCCCGAACGCCTCCGCGGTCACCGCCGGGTGCTGGGCATGGAAAGCCTGCAGGAACGCCTCCTGCGGTGCGGTGGCCGTCATCAGGTCGACCTATGACGCCGGCCCGCTGCCGGGCGGCGCCTCCCGCAGGGGGAACGCCATCAGGCTCACGCCCACGGGCACGGTTCCGGGCGTGTGTGGCGGCCGGGCGGCGTCATGGAGGTCGGCCGCGATCTCGGCCAGGCGCCGCGCGGCCGTGTCCCACGCCTCCGGTGCCACCCACAGTTCCGCGTCGACCGTCACCCCCCTGCCGTCCGGGTTCCGGCGCGCGGCGCGTTCCTGGAGGGTGTGGGAGAGGGCCGCCGCCAGCATCCGGGCCCCGTCGTGACGGTCGGAGAGCGGGGAGCCGTGGACGGTGCGGTAGCGGCGCTCGCGGCCTCCGCGGCGGGTGCGTTCCTCGGCCAGTTCCACGAGGCCCACGGCGGCGAGAGTACGCAGGTGCCGACTGGCCAGGGCATGTGAGACGTCCAGCTCACGGGCGAGTTCGGCGGCGGACATGGGGCCGGGCCACATGAGCGTGAGCATGCGCAGGCGCAGCGGGTGGGCGAGTGCCCTCAGGGCGGGGTCCGCGTCGGTCACAGCAGTCAGTAAAGCGCATGCCCGCACCCCGCCGGCCTACCGCCAACCAGTTCGTTGGGGGTAGGGTCCCCCCTCGGAGACGACCGGGCCAGGGGGTGGGCATGTCCGTGGGGCTGTTCACGGTGCTGAGGGACCGCAATGCTCGTGTCTATCTGACGGGAGTGATCGTCTCCGGCTTCGGGGACTCGGCCATGCTTCTCGCCTCCGCGGTCTGGGTGAAGGAACTCACCGGCTCGGACGGTCTGGCCGCTCTGGTGGGTTTCTGCGCCTGGGCGCCGGTCCTCGCGGGACCCCTCCTCGGCAACCTCGCCGACCGCACGCGCCGCAGGACCCTCCTGATCGCCACGAGTCTCGTGCTGGCCGTCGTCATGACGGCACCGGCCGCGGTCCGCTCCCCGGGAGACGTGTGGCTGCTCTTCACCGTGCTGACCCTGGTCGGCGCCGGAACGGTTCTCACGGACGCCGCCGAGACCGCGCTGATCGCCTCCGCCGTTCCGGGCGAACTGCGCGGCGATTTCAACGGCCTGGTCCGGAGCGCGGTCGAGAGCACCAGCCTGCTGGGCCCGTTGCTCGGCGCCGGCCTCTTCACCCTCCTCGGCGGCCCGGCCGTCGCCCTGCTGAACGCCCTGTCCTTCCTGTTGGCCGCGGCGGCGTTCTGGCTGATCCGCGCGCGCGAAACGGCGCCCGTACGCCGGCCACGGGGCAGTTGGGCCGCCGAGACCGTCGAAGGCGTCCGCCACCTGTGGCGGCACCCGACGCTGCGGCCTCTGGTCGTCGCGGGCGGCTGCGCCATGGTGGCCTCGGGGCTCAGCAGCACGGCGACCTACGCCCTGCTCGACACCGGACTGCGGCGACCCGCGGCCTTCGCCGGCGTGCTCACCTCCGTGCAGGGGCTCGGTTCGGTCGTCGGCGGCCTGACCGCCGGGGCGTTCCTGCGCCGCCTCCCGGTCCACCTCCTGTCGGCGCTCGGACTCACGCTGTTCGCCCTGGGGGCGCTGGCCCGTGGCACCGGCCTCCTTCCCGTGGTCGTGCTGGGCAGCCTGCTCATCGGCCTGGGCCTGCCCTGGCCGCTCATCGGCGCGCTGACCACGGTGCAGAAGGAGACACCGGAGGAACTGCTCGGACGGGTGGCTGCGACCGCGAACACGCTGGTCTTCGCGCCGACCGGGCTCGCCCTCCTCGCGGGAACGGCATTGGTCACCACCGTCGACTACAGGGTGCAGTTGCTCGCGGCCGCAGGGCTCGGCGTGACGGTGGCGGCGCTGCTCGCCGTCAGGGGCCGTCCGGCACCGTTCCGCCCGCCGACCTGAGCGCCGATCGCCGACCGCGTGGCTCAGGCGCCTCGGCGGATCCACCAGAAGACGAGACCGACGGTGCCGGCGCCGGCACCGTAGGCGGCGCCTCGGACGGCGCTGAGGAGGAGGGTGTCGCGGCGTCGGCGGAGCCAGGCGGAGGCCCGGGTGAGGCGGCCGGGGCCGCGTGGTGCGGGAGCATCGGGTCGGGGCTCGTTCATGGCAGCGCTTTCTCGTGCGGACGGGTACTGCCCGGGGCCGGCGGGCGGCCGGAGAGCTTCCCTTCCCTCCGGCTGCCCGCCGACGGGGTCAGTGGGGTGCGGTGAGGTGCTGGATGCGGTCGGGCAGCCGGCTGTCGGGTCGGCAGACCAGGCCGTCCTCACCGTGCCGGTCGGCCATCGCCTCGTACCGTTCCTGCAGGTGGCGAACGGGGAGGGGGCCCGGCGAGCGGTGCCGCGTGCAGTAGGCGGTGAAGGACTCGACCGCGTTGACCAGGTCACGGGTGTAGTCGTTCGGCGGTCCGTCGAACCAGTCCTGGGCATCGCGATCGCGCAGGGCGCTCATCTGCCGCTTCCAGAAGGCCGCTTCGCGGGTCTCGCCCTGGCTGAGGTGATGCAGGTGCAGGCAGTAGGCGGCGCCGGTGTGCTCGGCGCCGGCGGCGAGCTGCCACCAGAACACCGCGCTCTCCGGGTGGCCCGCGAGGTGCAGGACGCAGGCGAAGACGTGGACACCGTGGACGTCGACGGGCAGCCACTCGGTGAAGTCGTCCGGAGCGGGCTCACCGGTGCCGTCGTCGCCTATCAGCGCGGCGAGTTCCCCGACGTGCCCGGCGGCACCGGCCTCGGTGACGATCCAGCGGGAGATCACGTCGAGCCTGCGGCGGGCACGGGCGAGGGCCGGCCGCGGGGCCGGCGCGAGCGGGACCAACCCGGCGCCGGCGGCCAGCCGGCGCAGCCCCTCACCGGCGTCGAAGGGACGACGTGCCTCACGGACGCCCGGATCCGCCTCGCGGAGCCGCTCGGTCCAGACCGCGTCGGCGTCGGCCGGACGATTGTTCCACGGGGGTGTCACCGGTTTCCCTCCCTCTGTTCCGCCGGCGTCCCCGGCTTCGGCCCGCGCTGGTTGTGGTAGACGGGCGCCAGGCGTTCGCGCGCCTTGCGGCAGTGGTGGTCCACGGTGCTCGCGGTGATGCCGAGGTACCAGCCGGTCTTCCGGCTGCTGTAGTGCAGGACGTACCGCAGGATGATCACGTCGAGCTGACGCTGCGGCAACTTCAGCAGGGCCGGGTAGAGGCCGATGCTGCTCGGCATCGCGCCGATCCCCTCGCGGGCCGTGCTCAGCGCCTCGTCGCCGACCACCCGCCGCAGGATGCTCCACGTCTGCTGGGGGAGGTTCGCCTCGCTGAGCAGCGCCTCCCAGTTCAGCAGCACCTCCAGGAAGGCGCGGTGCACCGCGCGTTCGGCGGCGTCGTTGATGCCGAGCCGGTACAGCGCGTAGGAGTGCCACGCCTCCTGGTTCATCAGGTAGTGCGCCTCGAAGTCCAGCGGCAGGGGGAGTGGCGCCTGCGTGGCGGAACCGGGGCCCTCGTCGGCCCGGTGGACGTCTTCGTGCATGGGTCCTCTTCGTTGAGGGATGTCGGTGACCCGGCGTGCGCCGGTGACGGTCACTCAATCGGCCCCGCGCCCGGTTCGCGCATGCATGCGACCTGCGATGTGACTGTAGGAATTTCAACAGTCGCTGGCCGTCAATAGGGGGCAGGGTGCGGAGTCCTCCTTGAGCTGCGGCGTCGGCACCCGGGAGGGGGTGCGCGACAGGTGCGCCAACGCTCGCGGAGTGACGCGAGTCACAAACGGAACCCGTGCGTTCTCGGCCACAACCGTGCGAACCGGCCACCTCTCCGCGTTCGCCGGCCCCAGGCATCCGCCTGATTCGCCTTGTCGCGCCCCGCGCTCGCCGAGATCCCGTGATCCGACGATGCGAGGTGAGCGGGTGGCCGGGAGCGGGGCGCGGCCCGGACCCGCGGCCCGCACCCGGCCCGGCCCGGCCCGGTGCCTCAGGGGGTGAGGCGCCCGCGGCCTCGACGCAGGATCTTCCGGGCCGTCGTCACCAGGGGGGCGTTGCCCTCGGCGGGAGCACCGTTCGGCAGGGTGAGTGAGTCCTCGATGCCGATGCGGGCGTCGAGCCCGAACTCCGCGGCCGTCTCCAGCACGGACCAGGCGGTGTCCTCCTCGCCGTGCAGCAGCACGGGGGCCGAGGTCGCCGACGTCAGCCGTCGGGCCATGACGCGGGCCTCCGCCGCGGCCCGCCCGGCGGGTGCGCCGATGACCTCGGCCAGCAGGCGCAGGACCCGGCCGGCGAACGGGGAGGACAGATAGGCGTCCGGCCCCCGGGTGCCGGAGAACAGCCCGGCCTCGATGCCGACACCGCGCTCCAGCAGGGCGTGGGCGACTAGGGCCTCTCGTTTGGATCAGGCCGGCTGGGAGGCGCGGTACGTCTTCGACCGACCCGAGCGGGGTCCGGTGCGTGCGGCTGCAAGGCGGAGGAGGGCGCCAGGGCGGAGCCCTGGCAACCGACGACAACGCCGCGGAGGCGCGTGCCGGACCCCGCGACGCCGGGATGATCCAAACGAGAGGCCCTAGATCGGCGCCGTCCTCGTGCCAGTTGACCGAGGCGTGGTCGGGCAGGGTCGTCCAGGAGCCGATCAGGCGCGCACGGCGGGCGGGGTCGGGCTCGATCCACTTCCCGGTCGTCACTCCGACGGGGACATTCGGGCCGACGGCCTCGCGCACGGCCTGCAGCACGTCCTGGACGGCCACGGGATCGAGGGTTTCCGCCCCGCGGTGGTCGCGCGGGTGCAGATGGATGTCGGCCGCTCCCGCGTCGACGGCCCGGCGCGCCTCGGCCGCCAACTCCCCGGCGCCCACGGGCACCCAGGGACTCTCCTCGGGGCGGCGCGTTCCGTTCAGACAGGCTTGGAGCACGCGTGGCACTCTCCCACGACGGAGTGACCGGCCCGGCGTGGAGCGACGTGGGGCATGACGCGGCGACCGGCCCCACGGCGGAGCGACTTGGAGCATGACGGGGCGCGTGGTGACGGTGCGAGCCGGAGTGTCCGCGCGTACGCCGGGGTGCGCCCCCGCGCGCGGCCTGCGCGGTCCGACGCATCGCGGCCCGGGAGGCTCAGGGTGCCGGGGGCAGTTCGCCGGAACCGCGCTGGATCAGCCGGGTCGGCAGGTCGATCCGTTCCGGGCCGAGAGGGCCGCCGTCGAGTTGCCGGAAGAGGCGTTCGGCGGCCGTGCGGCCCAGCGCGGCGGCGTCCTGGGCGACGACGGTGACGCCCGGCCGGAGCAGGTCGGCGAGCTCGAAGTCGTCGAAGCCGACCAGGGCGACCGGGCGGCCGGTCTCCGCGAGGACCCGGACGACGGTCACGGTGACGCGGTTGTTGCCCGCGAAGATCGCCGTCACCGGGGAGGGCCCGGCCAGCATCTCCTCGGCGGCCCGCCGCACCCGCTCCGGGTCGGTGACGCCGAGCGACATCCACGTGTCCGCGACCGCTATCCCGGCGTCCTCCATGGCCGCCCGGTAACCGCGCAGACGTTCGGCGGCGGTGTGGATGCGGGGCATGTCGCCGATGAAGCCGATCCGGCGATGGCCGTGGGCGATGAGGTGTGCGACGCCGTCGCGGGCCCCTCCGAAGCTGTCGGAGAGGACGACGTCGGCGTCGATGCGGCCGGCCGGGCGGTCCACGAACACCGTGGCCACGCCCGCCTTCAGCTCCGGCTCCAGGTAGCGGTGGTCGTCCCCGGCGGGGATCACGACGAGTCCGTCCACGCGCCGCGCGCACAGCGCGAGCACCAGTTCCTGTTCGCGCTCCGGGTCCTCCGCGCTGGAGCCGTTGATCAGCAGCGCGCCGTGGGCCCGTGCCACCTCCTCCACCGCGCGGCTGAGCGGACCGTAGAACGGGTCGGCCAAGTCCTCCAGGACGAGTCCGATGCTCGCCGTACGGCCCTTGCGCAGCACCCGGGCGCTGTCGTTGCGCCGGAAGCCCAGCGCGTCGATGGCCTCCTGGACGCGCCGTTCGGTGTCCGGGGTCACCCCGGGCTCGCCGTTGACTACGCGTGAAACGGTCTTCAGACCGACTCCGGCACGCGCCGCGACGTCCTTCATGGTCGGGCGGTTGCCGTAGCGGCTGGCCGCGATGCGGTCTCCTCGGCGGGCGGTCTCGGGCACGATGCGCTGTCCTGTCCTGTCGTCCACGGGCTCCGGCACGGTTCCTGTTCGCACCCGGGATGCGTCGGTCCATGGGGTTGTATGAGGATGTGGCGTCGAGCATAGAGCCTGGACAACGTTGTCAGATGCGGGAGAGACTGTCCACCGCAATCTCCGGCCTGCGCTTTCCCGCCGATACGAACACTGGGGAGACCACACACTGATGCACACCGACCTCGTGGCCGCGCTCGACATCGGAGGCACCAAGATCGCAGGTGCGCTGGTGGACGGCCATGGCCGGATACTGCTGCGCGCACAGGTGGCCACGCCCGCGCAGGAGGACGGCGACACCGTGATGGGGGCCGTCGCACAGGTCCTCGGCGAGCTGACCGCCTCGCCGCGGTGGGGCGAGGCGCGGGCCGTGGGCATCGGCAGCGCGGGTCCCGTGGACGCCTCCGCGGGCACGGTCAGCCCCGTCAACGTGCCGGGCTGGCGCGGCTACCCGCTGGTCGAGCGGGTCCGGGCGGCGACCGGAGGGCTGCCGGTCTCCCTGATCGGCGACGGGGTCGCCATCACGGCCGCCGAGCACTGGCAGGGCGCGGCGCGCGGCCACGACAACGCGCTGTGCATGGTGGTCTCCACGGGCGTCGGCGGCGGACTGGTGCTCGGCGGACGCCTGCACCCCGGGCCGACCGGGAACGCCGGGCACATCGGACACATCAGCGTCGACCTCGACGGTGACGCGTGTCCGTGCGGGGCGCGCGGGTGCGTGGAGCGCATCGCGAGCGGACCGAACATCGCGCGGCGCGCGGTGGAGCGGGGCTGGCGGCCGGGGCCGGACGGCGACGCCTCGGCCGCGGCGGTGGCCGCGGCGGCGGTGGCGGGGGACCCGGTGGCGGCCGCCTCCTTCGAACGGGCGGCGCAGGCGCTGGCCGCGGGGATCGCGGCGACGGCGACCCTCGTCGAGATCGACATCGCGGTGATCGGCGGGGGCGTGGCCAAGGCGGGCGAGGTGTTGCTCGCTCCGCTGCGAAGGGCACTGACGGACTACGCGACGCTGTCGTTCGTACAGGGCCTGGAGGTGGTGCCGGCCCGGATGGGCACCGACGCGGGCCTGGTGGGCGCGGCGGCCGCGGCCCTGACGGGCGTGGAGAGGGAGACGGTGGCGGGCGTGTAGCCGGCCCGCCGTCCGGACCGGGCGCGGGGGCCCGGCCGTCATGGGGCCCCGGCCCCGAACGGAGCCCCGGCCCGCTCGGCCGGGCGGAGCGCCGTGTCGCGCGGGGTCCTCCGGTCCCCGTGCGGATCCCTCCGGCCCAGTGAGGTTGCCCCGGGCCCGTGCGGGCCCCCGGCCCTCTCGCCGGCCGGATCGCCGTGTCGTGCGGGTTCCCCTGACCCCTCATGCGGGTCCCCGGGCCTCATGCGGGTCCCCGGGCCTCATGCGGGTCCTCGGGCCTTGTGCGGATCCTCGGCCCTCATACGGATCCCCGGGCCCCGTGCGGGTCCCCCCGCCCCCGTGCGGTCCCTCCGGCCCTCGTGCGGAACGGGCTTGCCGGGGGACCGTAGGACGGGGGGACCATGGGGCAGGGGGACCGGAGGACGGGAACAGGGGGACCCGTGCGCCCACGGCTCCGTAGGGCCCCGTGCGAGGCCCGGACCGGCCCCGGGTCAGCAGTGCAGCCGGGCCTCCGCCCAGTCGGCGTGGTCGGAGTCGACGCCGTCCCCCGCGTCGCCCACGACCAGCCGGACGACCTCCGCCCCGCTCACGTCGGCCGAGAGCGACCGCGCCGGCATCGCGTTGGTCATCGTCCCCGTCGAGGCGACCTCCTTGCCGTCCGCCAGGACGGCGAACGTCACCGAGCCCCGGTCCCCCTTCTCGTCGTCCACGCCGACCTCCGCCGTGATCCGCTCGCAGCGCTTCGCGGCGTAGAACTCCACCGCGCTCTCGGCGTGCACGCCGAGCCCGGTCCCGTACACCACCCCGCCGATCGTGAGCGGGTGCCCGTCGCCCGCCGCGTCCTCGCCGTTGCTGGTGTCGCGTTCGACGGGCCCGTACCCGTTCACCGTGGACAGCCACGGCAGGTCCCCCAGGGACGAGGTGCCCGCCGGCGGCGGCACGGCCACGGTCGCCCTCACCGGGACCGCCGTCCGCACCCGCGCCCCCGTCGGCGACCGGTAGGCCGCGCGCACCGTGAGGTCGTACGCCCCCGTCGCCGCCCCCTCGGGCACGCTCACCCGCCAGGAGGTGCGCAGCGGGTGGCCGTTCCTCAGTACGGCCGTCCGCGTCGGTGACTGCGCCCGCACCGTCCAGCCCTCGGGTGCGTCGAGCGACACGGAGGCGTCCAGGGCGGGTGTGCGGCCGAGGCCGCCGAGGACCGACGTGAGGTCGGCCGTGCCGCCCGCCCGCGTCAGCGTGGAGCCCTCCAGGCCGAGTTCGGCGGCGGGCGGGTACTGCGCCCAGCGCCCGTCGGCCGCGACGCGCAGGAGCACCGTGCCGTGCGCGGGCACCGTCGCCGCGAGCGTGCCCGCGCTGTTCCGGGTCTCGTGCCGCCACAGGTCCCGCACCGTGTAACCGGCGGCCCGGGGCAGCCCGACGGCGGCGGCGGTCGTCGCGACGCGCTGTGCGCCGCCGCTCTCGTTGAACAGTGCCACCGCCCTGCTGCCGTCCTTCATCTCCTTGGCGACGACCCAGCGCCCGCCCTCGGAGGAGACGACCGTGCCCTGCCTGCCGAGCGGGTCCTGGTCGACGGCGAGGACCTCCTTGTTGCCGAGGATGCCGAAGGTGGCGTCGGAGGCGGTGCGCAGGTCCGCACCGATGAGCAGCGGCGCCGCCATGACCGACCACATCGAGAAGTGGGTGCGGTACTCGGTGTCCGTCATGCCCCCGTTGCCGACCTCCAGCATGTCCGGGTCGTTCCAGTGCCCGGGCCCGGCGTACGGGGCGAGGGGCAGGTTCTTCTTGAGGATCGACAACATCGAGCCCCAACTGTCGTCGATGTCCCCGGTGGTGCGCCAGAGTTGGCCGAGGTCCGCCGCCCACTCCCAGGGCTTGTTCTCGCCCCACTCGCAGATGCTGTAGACGATCGGGCGGCCGGTGGCCCGCAGCGCGTCGCGCATGGTGGTGTACCGCTGCTTCGCGTCCACCCCCTGGTTATTGCAGTTGTCGTACTTGAGATAGTCCACGCCCCAGTCGGCGAACTGCCGGGCGTCGCTGTACTCGTGCCCCAGGGCGCCCGGGAAACCGGCGCTGTTGCAGGTCTTGGTGCCCGCGCTCGTGTAGATGCCGAGCTTGAGGCCCTTGGCGTGCACGTAGTCGGCGACCGCCTTGATGCCGTGCGGGAAGCGCGCCGGATCGGGCACGAGGTGCCCGTCCGCGTCGCGGGCGGGCAGGGCCCAGCAGTCGTCGAGGTTGACGTACTGGTATCCGGCGTCCCTCAGCCCCTTCTCGACGAAGATGTCGGCGATCCCCTCGACCATCTTCTCGTCGAACTCGGCCCGGCAGTGCGTCGAGTTCCAGTTGTTGAAGCCCATGGGCGGGGTCGCGGCAAGCCCGCCGGCGGCGGGTGCGGCGGGTGAGACGGGTGCGGCAGTGGTGGTCGCGGCGGGTGGTGCGGACGAGGCCATGGGGGCGGCGGTGGCCGGTGGTGCCGTCAGGACGGCCGCGCCGAGCAGCATGCCCACGACCGGCAGGCCCACGGCTCCTCTCCTGCGGACTCGGGTCGCACGGGATCGAGCCGTACGGGATCGGGCAGTGGTACCGGACAGGTGACGCATCGTGATGTTCGCTCCGTCCTTGCCGGGTGCGGTGGGGGATGAGGTGGCCCGCCGGCGCCTCGAGGCGGCGTAGGGCGCGGGGGACACGGGGGTGCGATGGGGTGACGTGGTTTGCATGTTCGCGTCAATGCGAACCTGTGCGATCACGGTAGACCGTGTGCGACTGTGTCGGAAGCGTGCCGACACGGATCGGTCGATCACCCCTCGGCGTGACCTTCGGCGCCCCGCGCAGTTGAGACGGGCATGAAGAAGCGCAGCATGCTCGCCATCGCCTCCCTGGCCACCGGGTTCGTCGTCGCGGCGATCTCGCCCTCGCACTCCGCCGACCAGGGCCTCCTCGGCGGCCTCACCATGGACGACACCCTCAGCGCCGTCGACCACACCACTCTGAGTCACGACAGCCTGAGCCCGGCCGACGACGCCCCCGAGGACCGCGGCTGATCCACCGCCCCCGCGGCATGGCGCCGGTGCCCCACCCGGGCACCGGCGCCGTCGTGCGCGCGGGGCGCGGGCCGGGCCATGGAGGAGCATCCCCGCCGGGGACCGGTTTCCGTGGCGGTGCTGGTTTCCGTGGCAGGGTGGAGCGGGCAAGCCTCAGGGGGCCGAACAGAAGAGGGGGAAACGTGATCGTCTGGGTCAACGGCGCGTTCGGTGCGGGCAAGTCCACGACCGCACGCGAACTGATCGACCTGATCCCGAACAGCACGCTCTTCGACCCCGAGGTCATCGGGGGCGCGCTCGCGCACCTGCTGCCGCCCAAACACCTCGCCGAGGTCGGTGACTTCCAGGACCTGCCGATCTGGCGCCGGCTCGTGGTGGACACCGCCGCCGCGATGCTCGCCGAACTGGGCGGCGTCCTCGTCGTGCCGATGACCCTGCTGCGCCAGGAGTACCGCGACGAGATCTTCGGCGGCCTCGCCTCCCGGCGCATTCCGGTGCGCCATGTGCTACTCGCCCCGGCCGAAACGATTTTGCGCGAGCGAATAGCCGGGCGGGAGATCCCGCCGGACCTTCCCGACGGCGAGATGCGCGTCACCCAGTGGGCGCTGGACCACATCGAGCCCTACCGGGCCGCCCTCGCCTCCTGGCTCACCGCCGACGCCCACACCGTCGACACCAGCTCCCTCACGCCCCGCGAGGCCGCCCTGCGGATCGCCGAGGGGGTGCGCACCGGGGACGTACCGGTGCGCGACATCGTGCAGACCCCCGAACCGACCGCCGAGACGCTCGCCGCGGGCGTCCTCCTCTTCGACGAACAGGACAGGGTGCTGCTCGTCGACCCCACCTACAAGCCCGGCTGGGAGTTCCCCGGCGGCGTCGTCGAGCCGGGGGAGGCCCCGGCCCGGGCGGGGGTGCGCGAGGTCGCCGAGGAGACGGGGATACGGCTCACCGGCGTGCCACGGCTGCTCCTCGCCGACTGGGAGCGGCCCGACCCGCCCGGGTACGGCGGTCTGCGGCTGCTCTTCGACGGCGGCCGTCTCGACCTCGGCGAGCGGGACCGGCTGCTGCTGCCCGGCCCGGAACTGCGCGCATGGCGTTTCGTCACCGAGGACGAGGCCGCCGACCTTCTGCCGCCGGTGCGTTACGCCCGCCTGCGCTGGGCCCTGCGCGCCCGCGAGCGGGACACGGTGCTCTATCTGGAGGCGGGCACGCCGGTGGGCTGACGGTGGGGCGCCCCGGCAGGCTGCGCGCCACGCGGGTACGGCATTTCCTCCGGCTCGGGCGCCGAGAGCCCCGCGGGACGCGCGTACGGCGGCGACGCCACCGCACGCGCCGGGGTCCGACGGCGCGAACGACGTCCTCGGTCAGTTCGCCGCGTACGCGCGCAGGAACAGCGCCTCGGCGACCGACAGCCGCTCCAGCTCCTCGGGCGAGACGCTCTCGTCGACCGCGTGGATCTGCGCCTCCGGCTCGCTCAGGCCGATCAGCAGGATCTCCGCCTCCGGGTACAGCGAGGCGAGCGTGTTGCACAGGGGGATGGAGCCGCCCTGTCCCGCCTGCTGCATCTCCTCGCCCGGGTAGGCCTCGGCCATCGCCTCCGCCATCGCCGCGTACGCCGGGCTGCGGGTGTCGGCGCGGAACGCCTGGCCCTGGCCGATCTGCTCCACCGTCACCCGGGCACCCCACGGCGTGCGGTTCTCCAGGTGGGTCTGCAGCAGCTCGGTCGCCTCCACGGCGTCCACACCCGGCGGCACCCGAAGGCTGACCAGCGCGCGGGCGCTCGCCTGGACCGACGGGGTGGCACCCACCACGGGCGGGCAGTCGATGCCGAGGACCGTGACCGCCGGACGCGCCCAGATGCGGTCGGCGACCGTGCCCGAGCCGATCAGCCCGACGCCGTCGAGGACCTTGGCGTCCTTGCGGAACTGGGCCTCCTCGTACTGGAGTCCCTCCCAGGTGGCTCCGCCGTCCAGGCCGTCGACCGTCGTGGAGCCGTCCTCGCCGCGCAGCGAGTCCAGCACCCGGATGAGAGCGGCGAGGGCGTCCGGGGCCGCGCCGCCGAACTGGCCGGAGTGCAGATTGCCCTCCAGGGTGTCGACCCCGATGCGCAGCATGGTCATGCCCCGCAGCGTCGTCGTCACGGTGGGCAGGCCGACCCGGAAGTTCCCCGAGTCGCCGATCACGACGGCGTCGGCGGCGAGCAGCTCCGGGTGCTCCTCGGCGTACCGCTCCAGACCGCCCGTGCCCTGTTCCTCCGAACCCTCCACGATCACCTTGACGTTGACCGGCACGCCGCCGTTCGCCTTCAGGGCCCGCAGTGCCAGCAGGTGCATGATCACGCCGCCCTTGCAGTCCGCCGCGCCCCGCCCGTACCAGCGGCCCCCGCGCTCGGTCAGCGTGAACGGCGGCGTGCTCCACGCCGCCTCGTCCAGCGGCGGCTGCACGTCGTAGTGCGCGTACAGCAGGACGGTGCGGGCGCCCTCGGGGCCCGGCAGGAAGCCGTACACCGACTGCGTGCCGTCGGGGGTGTCGAGCACGGCCACGTCCTGGAAGCCCTCGGTGCGCAGCGCCTCGCTGATCCAGCGTGCCGCGGCCTCGCTCTCGCTCTTCGGGAACTGCTCGAAGTCCGCCACCGAGCGGAAGGCCACCAGTTCGGTGAGCTCCTCCCTCGCCCTGGGCAGCAGCGAGGCAACGGTCTCGGCGACCGAATTCGACGGCATGGGCACGCTCCTTGTGGGTGCGACGTTCAACTTTCGAGACTGTCTTTTTGCCTGTGATCGTGCGGTGCGTGGACTCTTACGGATGCGCGCCGCGCGCACGCTGTCGATCCTCCCACAACGGCCCGCGCCCGCGGCCACCGTAGGATGCGTGGGACAGGTGCGGCAGGCGGCTTGATCGGGAGCAGTAGACCATCGTGAGCAGCGAGAACTCTTCGGCGGAAGGCACGCAACGGGTGTGGGACGTGGTCGTGGTGGGTGCGGGGCCCGCCGGGGCCTCGGCGGCCTACGCCGCGGCGGTCGCGGGACGCAGCGTGCTGCTGCTGGAGAAGGCGGACCTGCCCCGTTACAAGACGTGCGGCGGCGGCATCATCGGACCCTCGCGGGACACCCTGCCCCCCGGCTTCGACCTGCCGTTCAAGGACAAGGTGCACGCGGTCACCTTCTCGAACAACGGCCGCTTCACCCGCACCCGCCGCTCCCGGCAGATGCTCTTCGGTCTCATCAACCGGCCCGAATTCGATCAGCAGTTGGTCGAACACGCGCAGAAGGCGGGCGCGGAACTGCGCACCGGCGCCACCGTCGTCCGGGTCGAACAGCACGGCGCGGCCGTACCCGACCGGCGCACGGTCGCCGTCGTCCTCCAGGGCGGCGAGACGGTGCTGGCCCGCGCGGTCGTCGGCGCCGACGGCAGCGCCAGCCGCATAGGAGCGCACGTCGGGGTCAAGCTGGACCAGGTCGACCTCGGCCTCGAGTCGGAGATCCCCGTGCCCGAGACGGTCGCCGAGGACTGGAAGGGCCGGGTACTCATCGACTGGGGCCCCATGCCCGGCAGTTACGGCTGGGTCTTCCCCAAGGGGGACACGCTCACCGTCGGCGTGATCTCCGCGCGCGGCGAGGGTGCCGCGACCAAGCGGTACCTGGAGGACTTCGTCGCCCGGCTCGGCCTGTCCGGCTTCGAACCCAGCGTCTCCTCCGGCCACCTGACCCGCTGCCGCGCCGAGGACTCGCCGCTGACCCGCGGACGGGTGCTGGTGTGCGGGGACGCGGCGGGGCTCCTGGAGCCGTGGACCCGCGAGGGCATCTCCTTCGCCCTGCGCTCCGGGCGGCTCGCGGGGGAGTGGGCGGTGCGGATCTCCGAGGCGCACGACGCGGTGGACGCCCGCCGACAGGCCCTCAACTACGCCTTCGCCATCAAGGCGGGGCTGGGCGTGGAGATGAGCGTCGGCAGGCGGATGCTGAAGGCCTTCGAGCGCCGGCCGGGACTGTTCCACGCGGCACTCACCGGCTTCCGCCCGGCGTGGAAGGCGTTCACCGACATCACCCGCGGCGCCACGACGCTGGGCGAACTGATCCGCAGCCACCCGCTGGCCCAGCGGGCGCTGACGGCCTTCGACCGGTAGGCGGCCGCCCGACGCCCTTCTGTTCGCCGCCCCTGTCATACCCGTACTACCGGGGGAGTACCGATGATCGCCCCGCGAGGGTGACGCGGCGCGTACCCGGTGCCGTCTAGCGTGACGGGCATGAAGGAGCGACGCGTGCGGGCCCCGGCGTGGTGGCCCGCGCCCCGGCCCGGGCCGCCCTGGTGGCACGGCCAGGACGAGGACGTGGGGAGCGGCGGCGGACCCGGCGCCAGGAGCGCTGCCGGGGGGCACGCCGGCGCCGGCGAGCCGTCCGCGCCCGCCGGGCACCGGCTGCCGTGGCCCTCCACCGTGCTCCTGACCGCCCTCGTGCTGGTCGGCACCCATGCCGCCGCCCAGGGACAGCGGGGCGGCGCACGCGCGGCGCTCGACCCCTTCGCGCTGGTGCTGCTCCTGCTCGCCTGCGCGGCGCTGCTGTGGCGTCGGCGCCACCCGGTGGCCGTCGTCTTCACCACGGCCGCGGTGGTCATGGTCTACCTCGGGGCCGGATATCCCTACGGACCGGTGTTCCTCACGGTCGCCCTCGCCTGCTTCGGCGCCGTGGTGAGCGGGCACAGACGGGCGGCCTGGGCCGCGGCGGCGATGCTGTGGGCGGGGCACGTCGTGCTGGCCCACTGGCTGTACCGCCTGCTGCCGCCCACGGGCGACTCCGCCGCCCCCTGGGGACAGGAGGCCGTGGTGGCCGCCTGGGTGGCGACGGTCGTGGCGGTCAGCGAACTCGTGGGCGTACGGCGGGAGCAGTGGGCCCGCGAACGGGCGGAACGGGCCCAGGCCGCCCGGCGCCGAGCCGACGAGGAGCGGCTGCGGATGGCCCGGGAACTCCACGACGTCCTCGCGCACAGCATCTCCGTGATCAACGTGCAGGCGGGCGTGGGTCTGGCACTGCTCGACTCCGATCCCGAGCAGGCCCGCACCGCGCTCACCACCATCAAGTCGGCCAGCAAGGAAGCCCTCGGGGAGGTGCGGCAGGTGCTCGAGGGACTGCGCACACCGGGCGAGGCGCCCCGGGCGCCGGCACCGGGCCTGGACCGCCTGCCCGAACTGGTCGCGCAGGCCGCCGACGCCGGGCTGACCGTCGAGGTCGAGGGCACCCCGCCGAAGCTGCCGCCGGGCGCGGACCTGGCCGCCTTCCGCATCGTCCAGGAGGCGCTCACCAACGTCGTACGGCACTCCGGGTCGCGACAGGCGCGGATCCGGATCTCCTCCGGCGGGGGCGTCCTGCGGCTGCGGATCGACGACGACGGCCCCTCGACCGGTGCCGACGCCGGTGGCAGCGGCAACGGCCTGGCCGGCATGCGCGAGCGGGCGGCCGCTCTCGGCGGCACGATCGAGGCGGGCCGGCGGGTGGACGGCGGCTTCCGGGTACTCGCCGTCCTGCCCCTGCGCGCACCTCCGGCCGAGGGCACCCGTGAACCCCGGGCGTCCCACGGCCCACCCGAGGAGGAACGGTGATCCGCGTACTGCTCGCCGACGACCAGTCGCTGGTCAGGGCGGGGTTCAAGGCCCTGCTCGACGCCCAGCCGGACATCGAGGTGGCGGGCGAGGCGGCCGACGGGGAGGAGGCACTGGGGGCGGTGTGCGCCCTCGGCCCCGACGTCGTCCTGATGGACATCCGGATGCCGGTGCTCGACGGTCTCGCCGCCACCCGCCGCATCACCGGGGACGAGCGGCTGGCCGGAGTCAAGGTGATCATGCTGACCACCTTCGAACTCGACGAGTACGTCTTCGAGGCGATCCGCTCCGGAGCCTCCGGCTTCCTCGTCAAGGACACCGAGCCGGCCGAACTGCTGCGCGCGGTGCGGGCGGTGGTCGAGGGGGACGCGCTGCTCTCGCCCGGGGTGACCCGGCGGCTGATCGCGGAGTTCGCCGCGCGCTCCAAGGAACCCGCGGCGGCCGCCTCGCTCGCCCGGCTCACCGAGCGGGAGAGGGAGGTGATGGCCCTGGTCGGACTGGGGCTGTCCAACGAGGAGATCGCGCGCCGCCTCGTCGTCAGCCCGCTGACCGCCAAGACCCACGTCAGCCGCACGATGGTCAAACTGGGCGCCCGCGACCGCGCACAACTCGTCGTGCTGGCCTACGAGTCGGGGTTGGTACGGCCGGGATGGCTGGGGTGAGGGGAACCGTCCGGGCCCGCGCCGGGCCGCGCCGGGCCGGGCCGGACCGCCTCAGCCGACGGCCGAGGCCGTCCGCCAGAGGCCGGCGAGTGCGGTGTCGCCGGTGACGGAGGGGACCGGGGCGCGGTTCCACAGGGCGAGGTACAGGACGGCGGCGGGCCCGGCCAGCTCGCAGTCGGCCTCGGCGGTGGCGCCCCGCTCGGCGGCGGGGGGCTCGGGCGAGAGCCGTACGGTCCACACGGCGTCCGGGACGTCGGTGGCGCGGACGCGCAGGACGCGGGGCTCCGCCGTCCGTACCCGGCTCCGGGGCCGGGCGTGGAAGCCGCGCAGCAACTCGTCGACGCCGTCGGCGGCGAACCCGGGCGCGAACCCGCGGGCGGGGTCCACGGCGAGGGCGGCCGGGTCGGCGCCCCGCGCGGCCTCGGCGTCGATACGGTGCACGGCCGTCTCGTGCGCCTGGCGCCGCGCCCAGAAGGCGACCGGGGCGCCGGCGCCGGGCAGGAACGTCCAGCACCGCAGGTCGGCAGGGGCGGAGGCGAGCGTGTCGAGGAGCCGGCGGTGGCCCTCGCGGTACCAGGCGAGGAGGGCCTCCCCGTCCAGATCCGGGGCCTCCTCCTGGGGCCGGGCCGAGGTGTGGCCCTCGGCGAGGAAGGCGCGGGCCCAGCGGTGGATCGCGCCGGTGTGTCCCAGCAGGTCGCGCATCCGCCAGCCGGGGCAGGTCGGCACCTCGGCCCCGGGGCCGGTCTCCTCGGCGATGCCGCCGAGCAGTCGGCCCTCGTGGTCGAGCGTCTTGAGGAAGGAGGCAGTGTCCAGGGGAGCGGTGTCCATGGGCGCAGTCTGGCCGACGTCCGGGCATCCGCGGCAGGGGTTTCGACGGGGAGGGGGTCCGCGCACGGGCGTCGGGGGCTTCGCGGGAGGTTCGGCCCCGGGGTCAGGACCGGGCCGCGCGGCGAGTGAGGAAGGCGATGAGAGCGGCGACCGCGGCGAGCGCGGCGACGCTGGTGAGCGCGGTGGGCAGGGAGGCCCACTCCGCCATGAAGCCGATCGCGGGCGGCCCGAGCAGCATGCCGCCGTAGCCGAGCGTGGACGCGGTGGCGACGCCGCCGGGCCCCCCGAGCGCACCGGCGCGTTCCACCGCGGTGGGGAAGATGTTGGCGAGCCCGAGCCCCGTGACGGCGAAGCCGAGCAGGGCGGCCCAGACGGAGGGGGCGAGGGAACCGAGCAGCATGCCGCCCGCGGCCGTCGCGCCCCCGGCCACCAGGGTCCGGGTCCGGCCCAGCCGTTCCAGCAGGACCGTTCCGGTCAACCGGCCGGCGGTCATGGCGAGGGCGAAGCAGGAGTACCCCACCGCCGCGACGCCCGGGGCGGCGTCGAGGTCCTGCTCCAGGTGGAGCGCGCCCCAGTCGGCCATGGCCCCCTCGCCGTAGGCGGTGCACAGGGCGATCAGCCCGAAGGTGACCACCAGCGCGCGGGTGCGCGGCTGCGAGCGGGGCGGGCCCCCTTGTTCCTCCGGCACCGGCTCCGGGGCCGCGGGCGGGTCCAGACGCAGCAGCACCCGACCCGCCACGGCGGTCACGATCAGACCGATCACGGTGAGACCGGACAGGTGCCACGTCGGCGTCAGCGACCCCGCGACCAGGCCGCCGAGTCCGGCCCCGACCATTCCGCCCAGGCTGAAGGCCGCGTGGAAGGTGGGCATGATCGGCCGCCGCAGCGCGGCCACCAGGTCCACGGCCGCGCTGTTGAAGGCGACGTTGATCCCGCCGTACGCCGCGCCGAAGACGCACAGCACCGCGCCCAGCGCCCAGACCGAGTGGGTGAGGGGCGGCAGGGCGATGCTGAGGGAGAGCAGAACCGCGCAGACGACGGTCATCGGGTGGCTGCCGAACCTGCGGCAGAGGCGGCCGGTGAGCGTCATCGTGACGACGGCCCCGGCCGAGACCCCGAGCAGCGCCAGCCCCAGGGCGCTGTTGGAGGCGCCGGTCTGCGCCTTGACGGCGGGGATGCGTACGACCCAGCCGGCGAAGACGAAGCCGTCGAGGGCGAAGAAGGTGGTCAGTGTGATGCGGAGGCGGACGAGGTCGGTGGTGCGGCCCGGCACGACGGTGTGCGAGCGGGCTTTGTTTATTTGCGGCACAAAATCAGACTAGAAGCGCTGTCGACAGCGGGGCAAGGAGCCGTGCGGCATCATCGGGCGGGCGGTCACCGCCGGAGCGGCGCCCGTCCACCGCGCGCGGTCACTTCTTCACGGCCCTCAGGACCACGAACTTCGGGTCGCTCGCGACCAGTTCGCTGTTCCCGAACAGGCGGCGCAGGGTGAGGTGGTGGCCCAGGTGGCGGTTGCCGACCACCCAGAGCTCCCCGCCCGGCCGCAGGGCACGGCGGGCCTGCGTGAACATGCGCCGGGCGGTGGCGTCGGTGGTGGCCTGGTGCGAATGGAACGGCGGGTTGTTCAGCACGAGGTCGACCCCGCCCGGGGCGAGTTCCGCGAGACCGTCGCCGACCAGGAACTCCGCCCCGCCTGCGCGGTCCGCGCCCGCGGTGTTCTCCCGGTACGTCTCCTCGGCCGAGGCCACCGCCTGGTAGGACTCGTCCACGAACAGCACGTCGGCGCCGGGTTCGGCGAGGGCCACCGCGGTCCCCACGATCCCGTTGCCGCAGCCCAGGTCCACCACACGCTGCCCGGCGCGGGCCCGGGGGAGGTGGCGCAGGAAGAAGCGGGTGCCGATGTCGAGCCGGTCCGCACAGAAGACGCCCGCGTGGTTGGTGACCGGCCGCCCCGACAGCACGCCGATGCCGTCCGGGAGCGCGTAGCGGTACGGCCAGGGGTTGCGCCCGCGGGAGGCGTGCGCCTCGGGGGCGCAGTGGATCAGCCGGGCCTTCTGCTCGGCGAGGGAGGTGCGGGTCGGGCCGAGGATCCGTTCGAAGGTCCGCAGCGTCGAGGTGTGGATCTCCTTCACCATGCCCGAGCCGAGGACGAGGGTGTCCGGGCGCACGGCCGGGGCCAGCCGGTGCAGTTGGTCCTCGAGCAGCGCGAGGCTCTTGGGCACGCGGACGAGGAGGACGTCGATCGTGTCCGGGGGCGGGTCCTGGGTGGTGAGCAGGCGCACGGCCGCCGGGTCGACGCCGGCCCGCGCGAGATTGGCGAGGGTGGCCTGCCGGGCGAGGAAGGAGTCGGTGACCTGCGTGGGGCGGTGCGGGGCGAGCGCGGTGGTGAGCGCTCCCCACCGGTCGCCGAGGACGACCACGGCGGGAAACGCGGTGCGCGAGGCGGCCCCGGCACCCTCGGAGTCGCCCCCGGCCTCCTCGAGGACGCCGGCCGCCGCGAGATGGCGGAGCAGGTACGCGTCGGCGGCGTCCCAGGCGCGCAGCCGGTCGCGGGGGTCCTCGGGGAAGCGGGTGAGGTGATAGGTGCCCTGGGGGGTGGTCATGGGGTCGTTCATCGCGTGCCCAGGCTATCGGAGCGGCCGGGGAGCGCCCCGGGGCGCCGTCGGCACCCGCGGATCATGGGAGACTCGCCCTCATGAGCGGCAATGCGGCCCCGCGCGCGACGGGGGAAGGGAACACCCGGGCACGCCTGGACCGGGGCCGCGGTGCCCTCGGTCCCGCGCTCGAACTCGTGCACACCGGCCGTGCCCCCACCCGTGCCGTTCTGACCACCGCCCTCGGCGTCACGCGCGCGACCGCCGGCGCGGTCGCCGCCGAGCTGGAGGCGCTGGGCCTGATCCGTGTCGACGCCCACCCCGGTGCCGCCGCCGGCTCCCAGGGCCGCCCCTCGCACCGTCTGGAGGTCGCCGAGGACGGCCCCGTCGTCCTGGCCGCCCAGGTCCACGCCGACGGGTACCGCGCCGCCCTCGTCGGCCTCGGCGGCCGCATCGTGGCCACGGCCCCCGGCTGCGAGACCGTCGAGGCCGATCCGGCGAAGGTGCTCGGCTCCGTCGTCGAGGCGGGCGCCGACCTGCTCCGCGCGACCGGCCTGCGCTGCGTGGGGGCCGGTCTCGCCGTCCCGGCCGCCGTGGCCGAACCGGAGGGGCTCGCGCTCAACCCGATGCACGTGGACTGGCCGGCCGGCTCCCCCGTGCGGGAGATCTTCGCGGAACGCGTGCGCGCGGCCGGCATCGAGGGTCCCGCCTTCGCCGCCAACGACGTCAACCTCGCCGCCCTCGCCGAACACCGGCACGGCGCCGGACGGGGCGCCCGCCACCTGCTCTGCGTGGCCACCGGACACCGCGGCGTGGGCGGCGCCCTGGTGCTCGACGGGCGGCTGCACACCGGGAGTTCGGGCCTCGCCCTGGAGGTGGGGCACCTCACCGTCAACCCCGAGGGACGTCCCTGCCACTGCGGAAGCCGCGGCTGCCTCGATGTCGAGGCCGATCCGCTGGCCCTCCTCACCGCCGCGGGCCGCGACCCCGGACCCGAACTGTCCCTGCTGCAGCAGGCGAACGACCTGATCCGCGCCCACCACGCCGAGGACCCGGCCGTGCGCGCCGCCACCGAGGCGCTGATCGACCGGCTCGGCCTGGGACTCGCCGGGCTGGTCAACATCCTCAACCCGGACCGCATCATCCTCGGCGGCCTGCACCGCACCCTGCTGGACACCGATCCCGACCGGCTGAGCGCCGTCGTCGCCGACCGCAGCCTGTGGGGGCGCAGCGGCGGTGTCCCCATCCTGCCGTGCACCCTGGACCACAACAGCCTGGTCGGGGCGGCCGAGCTGGCCTGGCAGCCGGTCCTGGACGACCCGCTGACGGCACTCGCGGGCGTCTGACACCGGCGGGCGGACGAGCGGACTCGGGCACCGGCGGTAGGAACAGCGACCTCCGGCATCGACCGGCGCACGAGCGAGTGCCGGCGCCGACCGGCGGACGAGCGAGTGCCGGCGCCGACCGGCGGACGAGCGAGCTCCGGCACCGACCGGCGGACGAGCGGCCTCAGGCACCGCGGGCGCGACCCGGCCGCGCGCGATCCCCGCCCGGGCGAGAAGCCCCCGACGACCCGGCCGCCGCCGTGCCGCCGAAGTCCCCGCCCGCGGCGCCGGACCCGATGCCGGGCCCCCTCGGCCTCACCACTGCCGTCCGCGCGGCAGCCGGTCCCGTCCCGGCGCGGACAGCCGCAGCACCTGGTAGACGTCGCCGTCCGTCTCCGGCGTCCCGTGCTCCCACAGCGAGAACCGCACCACCTCCCAGTGCCGGGAGTCGACGGCCACGGCCGCGCAGACCGCGCCGTCCAGCGCCACCAGCAGCCCCGCCTCGTGCATCGCCTCCTGCGCCACCTCGGCGAGCGCCCTTCCCGCGGGCACCGGTGCGCGGTGCCGCACCGCGTACCGCGCCTCGGCGCCGACGACCGCGCTCTCCTCGTACCACAGCCCCGTCCACTGGCGGACCGAAGGACGCCCGAAGTCGTCGACGAGGCCCTGGAACGGGCCCCCGTACAGGAAGGCGTTCATGCCGCGCGCCTCGTGCCACAGGTAGAACGGGGCGTACTGGTTGACCGGGGAGCCGTCCACCCCGCGCTCGCGCACGAGGTACGCCTTGAGGCCGAGCCCCTCCCAGTCGTCGAGCGCGTGCCCGAGGCGGGCGACCCGGGCGCGGACGATCCCCATGTCGTAGTCGGCGGGCAGGGTGACCTCGTACTGCATCGCCTGCATCACGTGTCTCCCCGGTCGGCGGGCCGCAGCAGGGAGAGCAGTCCGCGCACCCCGGTGTCGAAGGCGGCGGGGGAGCCCGAGGCGCGGGCGAGGACGTAGCCGCCCTGGACCGTCGCCACGATCGCCGCCGCCACCTCCTCGGCGTCCAGCGAGGAGGCGAACTCGCCCTGCTCCTTGCCCTCTTCGACGAGGGCGGCGAGCTCCGCGCGCAGCCAGTCCAGCGTCTCGTCGACGGGTGCGCGCAGCTCCTCGCTCGCGATCACCTCCGGGTCCATGGTCAGCCGTCCGACCGGGCAGCCGCGCAGGACGTCGCGCTCGCGCCGCAGATACGCGGTCACGCGCGCGTACGGCGTGCCGGGGCCGTGCAGGACGGCGGCCGCGGCCGCGCGCATCTCCTCGGAGGTACGGGTGATCGCGGCCAGCGCCAGATCGGACTTGCCCGTGAAGTGGTGGTACATGCTGCCCTGGCCGGCGCCCGCGCGCTCCAGGATCGCCTTGGGGCTGGTGCCCACGTAACCGCGCTCCCACAACAGGTCGCGCGCGGACTCGACGAGTCTCTCCCGCGTACTCATGCGGTGACCGTACATACCAGTAGTTACAGATGTCCAGGAGGGAAAAGGAAGCAGCGAACCCGGCCGTCGCGTACTCCCCGCGCGGTAGGCACGGCGCCGCCGGCCGTACGACGACGCGGACCCCGTGCGGGGGCGACTCTGAGGGCATCGCACAACGGCACACCCACCGAGGAGATGACCCGAGATGCAGACCCTGGCGCACTGGGACGGCGGGCCCGGCCCGTGGATCCTGTTCTTCCCGCTGATCTGGGCGGCGGTCGTGGTCGCCGGCGTGACGCTGCTGCGCCGCACCGGCCGGCGCGGCGGCCCGCCGTGGCGCTCCGCGGACCCCGGGCGGCCGAGGGGCGACTCCCCCCTCGCGGTGCTCGGCCGCCGGTTCGCCTCCGGCGAGATCGACGAGGACGAGTACTGGCGTCGCGCCTCCGTCCTGGAGGAGCACTTCGGCGCCGTCGGCAAACCCCCGGCGGCATGAGGGCGACCGGCACCCGGGCCCCGTCGGGGGTACGGGTGCCGTGCCGGTTCACGGCTCCGCCGCATGAGGGCGAGGCCACCGCCGCCGGTGCTCGGCCGGCGCGCCCGTCACGCTCCCGCCGGGGGCGTGCGCACGCGCACCGCCCCGGCGGCGCGTGCCGCCGTCACCCCGGCACCGCCGCCGAACGGACCACCGTCCGTTCCACCAGGTGCCCGGGGACGCTCCCCCTCGCGGAGAGGTCCTTCGTGTCCGTGGAGGCGAGGTCGGCCATCGAGACCACCGGCACGCACGCCGACAGTTCGAACCAGACCACCTTCCCCTCCTCCCCGTCCGGCCGCACGCCCCAGCTCTCGCTGAGTTCGGCGACCATCGCCAGCCCGCGCCCGCAGGTGGAGCCGGGCTCCGCCTCGCAGACGGCGGGCAGCCGGGGGTCGTGGTCGTGCACCGAGACCGTCAGACGGTCGAGCAGCAGCTCGATCTCCACGGTGCACGTCTTGTCGGGCTCGGCATGCCGGTGCACGTTGGTGAGCAACTCGGTCACGCCGAGCGAGGCCCGGTCGATGAGGGCGTCCAGATGCCAGTAGCGCAATTGCGCCGATACGATTCTGCGGACCTGGCCGATCCGCGACGGCAGGGCTTGGAGCTCCACCGTGCAGTGCCTGCTTCGCTGGCTGATCACGGCTGCGACTCCCCGAATTGAGGTCCGGAAGAAGACGAGAACGGATCCTGCGTGGTGGCCGCGTGTAATACGCCGCCTGGTGCTGCGCGGTCCACGTCCGGCGACCGCTGTGGGGGTGACGGCCGCGTACGACGGCCGTCCGCTGGTCGGGGCGGCAGGTACCCGTGCCGCCTGGCTCGGGGCGGCTGTGTACCTCGGCCGCCCGCTTGTCGTGGCCGGCGGGCTGGTTCTTCAGCGTGATCGCCGGTAAACCCAGAGTGACGTGCGACCAGCGTGACGCACGGGGTTCGGAAGCGCAACTCGCGACCTCGCGATGCCCGCGCCGCTCAGCGGCCGCGGCCGGCGGCCCTGCGGACCGCCTCGACGAACCGCCGCGCCGAGGGCGTCCCCGGCGTCCCCGGGTCGGGATCGCTCTCGCCGAGGGTCAGCGAGTACCGCGTCCCGCCCAGATCCGCGCGGGCCCGGTCCCCGGCACCGAACCGCGGAGTGGACGCGCGCACCGCCTGTACCGGCGCACTGTCGATCTCGCTGCCGTAGCTGGTGAGCAGCCGCACCCGGCCCTCACTGATCCGGATCTGCCCCGCCCTGGTCAGGGACCGCAGACCCTTGCCGATCCGCACGCCTCTGGCCGTGAACTCCGGTTCAGGCATGGTGTTCCGCCCCCTCGTGCGCCTGGGTGGTCCTCCGTGGTGGTCCCGCGCGGGCGTGGTCGCACAGCTGTCCGGGACCCGGCCCGGTCGTACGGCCCGGCCGGCGCGGGCGACCGAACGGTCCCGCGCCGTGCAGTCTGCCCGCGCACGGCCCCGAGCACCAGTGCGCATCAGGGGTGCACCGCGCGCCGCCGGGCGCACACACGCGCACGCGCCCCCGCTGTGCCCGCCCCGGCCCCCAGGCCGCCCTTTGAGCCTCCCAAAGAGGTGTTTATGCAGGTGAGAAGCGTGCGCAAGCTGTCTATCATCGAGACGTCCGGGCGCACGGAGGCAGCCTCGGCGCACCGCGTAAGGAGTCCCGGCGTGAGCACCACCCCCACCGACCACCCCGGCGCCACCCTCGACGTCGACCGCACCGACGTGCCCTACCGGCGCTGGCTCAAGGAAGCCGTCCGCAAGGTCCAGGCGGACGCCAACCGCTCGGCCGACACCCACCTCCTGCTGTTCCCGCTGCCCGAGCACTGGGGCGTCGACCTGTACCTCAAGGACGAGTCGACGCATCCCACCGGCAGCCTCAAGCACCGCCTGGCCCGCTCGCTCTTCCTCTACGGCCTGTGCAACGGCTGGATCCGGCCCGACCGCCCGGTGATCGAGGCCTCCAGCGGTTCCACGGCCGTCTCGGAGGCGTACTTCGCCAAGCTGATCGGCGTGCCGTTCATCGCGGTCATGCCGCGGACCACGAGCGCCGAGAAGATCCGCCTGATCGAGTTCCACGGCGGACGGTGCCACTACGTCGACGACTCGCGCACGATGTACGAGGAGTCCGCCCGCCTCGCGGCGGAGACCGGCGGCCACTACATGGACCAGTTCACCTACGCGGAACGGGCCACGGACTGGCGCGGCAACAACAACATCGCCGAGTCCGTCTTCCGCCAGCTCGAACGGGAGCGGTTCCCCGAACCCGCGTGGGTCGTCGCCACGGCCGGCACCGGCGGCACCTCCGCGACCATCGCCCGGTACGTCCACTACATGCAGTACGACACCCGCGTCTGCGTCGCCGACCCGGAGAACTCCTGTTTCTTCGAGGGCTGGACGACCGGCGACCCGGACGTCGTCTGCGAACGGGGCTCACGCATCGAGGGGATCGGCCGGCCGCGCATGGAGCCCAGCTTCGTGCCGCACGCC
Organism: Streptomyces griseoaurantiacus; assembly: GCA_014656015.1. GTDB lineage: Bacteria > Actinomycetota > Actinomycetes > Streptomycetales > Streptomycetaceae > Streptomyces > Streptomyces griseoaurantiacus. The sequence goes on from BNBP01000050.1 coordinate 38,250, forward strand.
GTCGACCGCATGATGAAGGTGCCGGACGCGGCCGCCGTCGCCGCCGTGCGCGCCCTGGACCGCCTCACGGGCCGCAAGGCGGGCGGCTCCACGGGCACCGGGCTGTGGAGCGCGCTGAGGATCGTCGCGGAGATGGTGGCCGAGGGGCGCCGGGGGAGCGTGGTCACCCTGCTGTGCGACCCGGGGGAGCGCTATCTGGACAAGTACTACTCCGACGCCTGGCTCGCGAAGGAGGGAATGGACATCGCCCCCCACGCGGCCGCGATCGACGTCCTGCTGCGCACGGGGGCGTGGCCTGACTGAGCGGGCCGCGCCCGGACCGAGCGGGGCGCACCAGGAGCGCGGGGGCGCGGGGAATGCCCGCTCCGCCCCGTGCCTCAGCCCGATTCCTCCGCCGTCCCCGGCGCCTCCCCGGGTGTCTCCCGGTCCTCCGGTTCCCCGGCGACCACCAGCCGGTCGAGGTGCTCCGCGATCTCCGCCCGGGCCTCGCCCGGCAATCCCGAGTCGGTCACCAGCGTGTCCACCTGCTCCAGCGTGGCGAAGGAACTCAGGCCCACCGTGCCCCACTTGGTGTGGTCGGCGATCACCACCACACGTCGCGCGGACTGCACCAGCCGCCGGTTGGTCTCCGCCTCGGCCAGGTTGGGCGTGGACAGGCCCGCCTCCGCGGATATCCCGTGGACCCCGAGGAACAGCATGTCGAAGTGCAGCGCCGCGATGGCCTGGTCGGCGACCGGGCCCACCAGGGAGTCCGAGGGGGTGCGCACCCCGCCGGTCAGCACCACCGTGGCCGCTCCCTGCCGACGGCCCAGGGCGCGCTGCGAGGAGTGGAAGACGTCGGCCACGCGCACCGAGTTGGTGACGACGGTGAGGTCAGGGACGTCCAGCAGATGATGCGCCAGCGCGTAGGTCGTCGTGCCGCCCGAGAGGGCGATCGCGGTGCCCGGCGCGACCAGTTCGGCCGCCGCCCGCGCGATGTCCTCCTTGGCGGTCAGCTCCAGGCCCGACTTGGCCTCGAAGCCGGGCTCGTGCGTGCTCGCCTCGACCACCGGCACCGCGCCGCCGTGCACCTTCTCCAGCACACCCTGGCGGGCCAGCGCGTCGAGGTCCCGGCGGACCGTCATGTCGGAGACACCGAGCTTGCGCGTCAGCTCGTTGACCCGGACGCCGCCGCGGCGGCGTACCTCGTCGAGGATCAGGGTGCGGCGCTGCTCCGCGAGCAGGTTCTGATTCTCGCTCACGTCCCCTGCGGATCCTTTCCTCGTCCCGACTCCGACCGGCGCCCCCGCACCCACCCGCCGCACGGCGTCCGCACCGGCTCCGACCGGCGCGTACCGAGGGCGGCGGTGGCGAAGGACGCCCCATCCTCGCACGGCCCCCCGGCATCCGCGCCACCGCCCGCGCACCGGATTCCCACCCCCGCGCGTCACGCGTCCTGAGGACAATCCGGCCCCACAGGTGTGACCGCGCCCCACAACGGCAATCCTGTGCCTGCACATGACATGAAGGCAGAGGCCGGTCACAGGCGCGCACCGCGCGCGGGGGAAGTGCGTAACGGTGAAAGACACAGCGGCACAGAACACCCTGGAACTCCTGGTCCACGGGGTCGGCGGCACCACTCCCGAGGAGATGCTGGACGATCCGCGCACGGTCCGGGTCACCGGCGACGACACGGCCGCCGTGTTCCGCCGCATCGACGACGTCGACGCCGAGGAACGGCCCGCCGCCGAGCACGGCGAGGCACCGGTGCCCGAGGCCTACGTCTGGTGCAACCTCACCTCCGGCAACGGCTCGCGCGCCCTGTGGCTGCTGCTCCTGCCGTTCATGGTGGTCAACCTGGCCCACTGGATGCGGCCCACCAGCGAGGGCCGGCGCCCGCGCACCGTACGCCTGTACGGGCTCCTGGTGCGGCTCGCCGGACTCAGCCTCACCGTCCTGCTGGTCGCCGCCGCCTGCGAGGTCGCCCTCGACCTCGCCGCCTGGCAGTGCGCGGGCACCCCCGCCTGCGCCGAACGGCACACCTGGCTCGGCTTCCTGTCGCCCTCCGGATCCGGGGACGGCTGGTGGAGCGAGCCGGGCCGCCGGCTCGCGCTGGCCGCGCTCGTGCCGAGTGCCCTCACCGGACTGCTCTGGTACCTCTCCCACCGCACCTGGAGCGCCTACGAGTCCCAGCCGCCACCGCCGGGGAGCGACGGCGAGGGCACGGGGACCGACGGAGAAGGCGGGGAGACCTACCACAGCGCGCTCGGCCGCCCCGGCTTCTGGTACGGGCGCCGGCTCGTGGCCCGGCTGCGCGCCGCGCACACCGCCGCCGCCTTCCTCACCGTCGCCGCCGCCGTCGGCACCGCCGCCGCCCGCGAGGACCGCCGCCCCGGCGGACCCGCCCTCCTCGACGCCCTCGCCCCGCTGTTCACGCTCGCGTACGTGGCCGGGGCGCTCGTCGTGGTGTGGGTGGTCTGCCGCCGCGGCCGCACCGAGAACCGCCTCGACCACGAACTCGACCGCGCCCTGGTGCGCCGGCTGCCCGTGGGCTCCCTGGTCCTGCTCGCGCTCTCCCTGGTGTACGCCTGCTCCTCGCGCCCCGAGTGGCGCTCGGCCGGACGACTGCCGGGCGACCGGGTGTTCGGCGCCCTGACCCTCACGCAGTGCCTGCTCGTGGTCGCGCTCGCCGTGGTCGCCCACGTCCTGCACCGCACGCGCCCCCACCCGCGCGCCGCGCTGCGCGGGCTGGCCGGGCCCGCCGTCGCCATGCTCGCCTGCGCGCTCGGCGGGGTGATGTCCGGCGGTGTCGCCCAGCGCGTCTCCGACTGGCTCGACGGCACCCGCCGCACCCTCCCAGGACCGCCCGTCCTGCTGACCTGGCAGGCCTCCGTCATCCCGCCGCTGCTCCTGCTGCTGCTCGTGGTCGTCGCCCTGCTGGCCCGCCGCACGCTCAGGGTGCGCCGCGCGGAGGCGGCCGAGGTCGAGCGCGAGCACCCCGCCGAACCCGCCGACGCCGCCCGCACCCGCCGTATCGCCACGGCCAGGGCGATGGCCGGCCTCACCGACCTGGCGCCCCGCGTCCTCGGCATCGTGGCTGTCGCCACGCTGCTGCTCGGCGCCGCCTCCCTCCTCGGCGCGGAGCTCACCGAGGAGGTGCCCGGCGACGCCGCAGAAGGCGCCCCCGCCGCCCTCCAGGGCGCCGCCGACACCACTCAGGCCTGCGGCTCCTGGCTGATAGGGGTCGGCTTCCTGCTGTTCGTGACCTGGGGCCGGCGCGCCTACAAGGACCCCTCCGCCCGCCGTACCATCGGCATCCTGTGGGACGTGGGCACCTTCTGGCCGCGCGCCGCGCACCCCTTCGCCCCGCCCTGCTACGCGGAGCGCGCCGTCCCCGACCTGACCTGGCGCATGGCGACGTGGACCCGCGCCACCGGCGGCCGGCTGGTGCTCTCGGGGCATTCCCAGGGCAGTGTGCTCGCCGCCGCCGCGGCCTGGCAGCTGGAGCCCTCCGCACGCCGCCGAGTGGCCCTGCTGACCTACGGCTCGCCCCTGGAACGGCTGTACGGGCGCTGGTTCCCGGCGCACTTCGGACCCGCCGCCCTCAGCGCCCTGCACCGCGAGGTCGACTGCTGGCGCAACCTCTACCGGCTCACCGACCCCATCGGCGGACCGATCCGGCTGCCCGGCGACTGCGGCCCCGAGGTCGACCGCGCCCCGCTCAAGGACCCGCTCGCCTACGGCCGCACCGCGCTGCACCCGCTGCCCGCCCCGATCCTGGGGCACAGCGACTACCAGGCGGACCCGGCGTTCGCCGAGGAACGCCGGCTGCTGCTGGCCCGGCTGCGCCCCGAAGTGCCGGGCCCACGCCCGATCGAGGAGGGCCCCCGCCCCGTCGGGAAGACCCCGAGCGCCCTGAGGAGGGGACCCGTCGAGGAGGGGGACGACCCGCCTCAGGCGCCCGGGAGTTCCGGCAGGTCGTCCGGGTAGAGCAGCGTCAGGTCGTCGGTGCTCGGGGCGGTGAACTGGGCGACGCGGCCCGCGTGGCGCTCCACCATCGCCTCGAACGTCTGCCGCGCCGTGCGCCCGTTGCCGAAGGCGGGACCCTTCGGTATCGCCGCGAAGTACTTCAGCAGCGCCTCGGACGCCCCCTCGGCCAGCCGGTACTCCTGCTCCTCCGCCTGCTGCTCCACGATCCGCAGCAGTTCCTCGGGGCCGTAGTCGCCGAAGGTGATCGTCCGCGAGAAGCGGGAGGCGACCCCCGGGTTCACCGTCAGGAAGCGTTCCATCTCGGCCGTGTAGCCGGCGACGATCACCACCACCGCCTCCCGGTGGTCCTCCATCAGCTTCACCAGCGTGTCGATCGCCTCGCGGCCGAAGTCGCGGCCGGAGTCCTCCGGGGACAGCGCGTACGCCTCGTCGATGAACAGCACACCGCCGCGCGCCCGGTCGAAGGCCTCCTGGGTGCGGATCGCCGTGGACCCGATGTGCTCGCCCACCAGGTCGACCCGGGACACCTCGACCAGATGCCCCTTCTCCAGCACGCCGAGCGAATGAAGGATCTCCCCGTACAGCCGGGCCACCGTCGTCTTGCCGGTGCCGGGGGAGCCGGTGAAGACCAGGTGGCGCCGTACGGAGGCCGCCTTCAGGCCCGCCTCGCGGCGGCGCCGGCCCACCTCGATCATGTCGGTGAGGGCCCGCACCTCGCGCTTGACGCTCTCCAGCCCCACCAGCGCGTCCAGTTCACCCAGTACCGCCTCCGGACTGCGGGCCGGGGCCGCCGGTTCGGGCACCGCCACCAGGCCCTCCTGCTCCGTGGTCCGCTGACCGGGGATGGACCCGAGCAGCCCGGCCGCGGGTGCCGGCACGGTCTGCACGGCCGCCTCCCGGACGGGAGGGCGCAGGCTCGTGCTCTCGTCGCTGGTGCAGTCCTCGACGAGCGCGCCACCGCCGCCCGCCGCGTCCGGCCCGCCGTCCGCGAACTCGTACCCCCCGCGCGCGCACCGCTCCGTACGGCACTTGCGCAGCGTCGTACGGCAGCCGTCGATGACGTGGAAGCCGTAGCCGCCGCTGTCGGTGACCCGGCAGTTGTGGAAGCTGCCGCGGCCGCCCGCCGAGACGTAGAAGCCGGCCTCCGCCGGGGAGGTGATGGTGCAGCGCTCGACGGTGGGGTCGGCGCCCTTGGTGACGATCACGCCGGTCTGCACGCCGTCGACCGTGCAGCCGCTCAGGGTGCCGCCGCTGCCGTGGTCGCGGAACCAGGCGCCCGTCGCCGCGTCCTTGATCCGGCAGTCGTCCAACTGCGCGGTCGCGCCGTCGCTCACCGAGACCGCGGTGTTGCGCACCTGCGCCAGGTCGCTGTCGACCACGTCGGCGCGCGAGCCCCGGTCCAGCACGAACAGCGCGTCCGGCACGTCGTGCACCCGGCAGGACTCCAGGACGACGGTGGCGCCGTCGCTGATCCACACCGCCGGGTAGTCGCCGGTGGAGTCGAAGATCTCGCTCTGGTTGGCGTCCACGCGGGTGCCCGGGTCCCAGACCGACAGTCCGTTGCGCCCGAACTGGCGCACCGTGGTGCGGGTCAGGGTGAGCACCGCGCGTGAACGGAGGTCGACCGCGTTCTCCGGCACGTCGTGGATGCGGCAGTCGGCGAGGGTCAGCACCGCGTCCGTGTCCAGGGTCACGCCGTCCGCGGTGGTGCGATGCACGTCGCAGTCGGTCAGGTACGCCGTCCCTCGCCCGGTCACCTGCACACCCGAGCCCTTGACCTCGTACACCTCGCAACCGAACCCCTCCAGGGAGGAGTTGTCACCGGTGACCGAGAGCCCGGCGCCCGAGGTGTGATGCACCCGGCAGCGCTCCAGCCGGGGCCGCGCGCCCCCGCGGACGGCGACCCCGGACTGGCCCGCAGCGACCACCTCGCAGTCCTCGAACACCCCGCCCCCGCCGTCGACCACGGCGATCCCGACACCGGCCGGGTTGTCCACCGTGCAGCGCCGGACGGTGGGGCGGGCCTCGGCCCGCACCTCGATCCCGGCCGAGGAACGCGTCATGATCCGCAGATCGGTGAGCTCGGGGGTGCCCTCCTCCACCAGGACGGCCGGCGCGGAGGCGTCCTGGCCCTCCACGTGCAGGTCCTGTACGACCGCGGAGGCACGCACGGTCAACGGCACCCCGTCCACGGGGGCGATGCGCACGGAACCGGGCGATCCCTCCGGCCCGCGCAGCGTCACCGCCCGCTGGACGACGAGGTTCTCCCGATAGGTGCCCGGGGCGACGGTGAGGACGTCGCCGTCACTCGCGGCCTCCAGCGCGGCGGCGAGGGAGGCGTACTCACCCGTGCGGCGCCGCCACCTCGATGTACCGGTGTGCGTCACCTGGACCGTGCCCTGTGCCATGGCGTTGCCGTGCCCCCACCTCGTCGTACGCGGGTCGTTGCCGAAGAGTTCGGCCGGTCCACCGTAGCGTGCGCGGAGCGGGTGGGCGGACCGGAGCCGGGGGCCGTCAGGCGCCGGTGCCGGTGCGGCCCCAGTCAGGACCGGCCTTCTCCCACGCCCGGTCCAGCCGCGCGTACCGCCGGCGGACCAGGCGCCACACCAGCAACCGCCTGCCGCCCTCGACGAGTCCGGCCACCGCGGCGGTCGAACCGAAGCCCGCGAGAACGGCGTGAGTGGTGGCGGTGACCGAGTCCAGCGGACGGGGCACCAGACGCCCGTGGGCGTCGGTCCACACGGTGAAGTGCTTCCCGGGGCGCGGTTGTTCGAGCCCGGTCAGGACGGCGCCGTGCCGGGCCGTGCCGTCCGGGCCCCTCCAGTTCGCCAGCACGTGGCTGCGCGCGTCCCGGGCGGTGGCGGTCTCAGGATCGGGGTCCAGACGGTGGTGGTCGAGTCTTCGGACCACCGTGGCGACCACCTCGTGGCGGGCGTGCCGCTGCTCCCGCACCGTCCGCTGCAGGGCGTCCTGCGCGGTGGCGCCCACCGCCGCGCCGATCAGCGGCGCCGCGACGAGGATCAGCACGAGGGCGGCCAGTGCCGCCCATGCCTCGACCAGATCGGTCGTGCGACGCAGGGGATTGCCCCGCCAGCGCCAGAGTCCGCGCATCGCCCGCACCGCCCCACCCCCTTCCGCCCCGTGACAACTCCGCGCGCGGGCCGGAAGCTCCCGGGCGCGGAGAAGGGAGAGCGACGTCACGCCGCCCCGCTCCACGGATCTTCAGAAATGTCTCACGGGTCCCAACGATCGTGGACCCGGCGGGGGTTCCCCGCGGGGGCGTCTTCCCCTCCCTCTCCTCGCGGGGCCCGGCGGCCCACCCGGTCGGGCGGCCACCGGCACTCCCGTGGTGGGCCTCACGGGCGAGGAACGGCGACGATCCGGAAGGTGGCGTCCGGGTTGCCGACGTTGACCAGGTCCTCGCCGAAGTTGGCGTCGACCACGTACAGGCGGTCGCCGAAGGCCGCGGCCGTGGTCGGCCACGCGGCGCCGGGCACCTCGGTCACCCCCAGGACCCGTCCGGCGGTCAGCGAGGGCGACAGCCTGATGTCGACCACGCCCGTGGGCCCGACCACGTACAGGGTCCGCCCGTCGAGGACCAGCCCGTCGGCACCCGCGGCGAGCGCGGCCTCGTCCCCGCTCAGGGAGATCCGGCGGGCCCGCGCCCTGTCGTGTGCCCCGGCCGGTACGAGGTAGAGGGCCCCGCTCGTGTGCCCGACGATCAGGGACCTGCCGTCGGGCGTCGCGGCGATGCCGTTGCCGTTGAGCCCCTCGCCGGCGGTCCATTCGCCGCCCAGCGCCACCGTCCGCGGCCGGCCGATCGAGCCGTCGTCCCCGATCGGCACCCGGACCAGGACCGAACTGAAGGTGTCCGTGAACCAGGCCGCGTCCCGGGTCACGATCACGTCGTTGAGGTAGACGGCGCCGGCCGGTTCGACGTCCACCAGCTTCGCGCCCGTCCTGGTGTCGTAGACCCGGTACGTGGTTCTCACGCCAGGCCAGAAGCCGGCGCCGCCACCGGCCACCCACAGCCGGCCGAAGCGGTCGGTGTCCATACCCACCGCGATCCGGCCCGGACCCGGCGACGGGGCGAACTGCCTGGCGACGCCCGTCCTCAGGTCGACGCGCTGGATCGAACCGTCGACCAGCGAGCCGGTGTAGGCCGCCCCTCCGGTGAGGGCGATGCCCTCCGGGGAGAAGCCGTTCGGCAGGCCGAGCACCGTGGGATACGGCTTCGGCCGGGGCGTGTGGGCAGCGGGCGAGACCCTGTCCGCCGCTGGGGCGACCGTGTCCCCAATGGCCGGCGCGGCCGCCGCCGGGACGGCCGGCAGGCCCGCCCCCAGTAACGCGGCCAGCGTGACGGCCGCCGCGCGTCCGCGACGCCGCCGCGGCACGGGGCGCGTGAAGTCCCCCTCAGGGGCGGCCCCCTCAGGGGCGGTGGATTCGGTGATCCGCTCGGTGAACATGGTTCTCCCTGCGCAGTGGGTGACGTGACGTGTGAGGCGCCACGGGCTTCGGCGCACGGGGGCGGCGACGACGGCCTAAAGGCCCCGGACCCGCGCCCCCGGACGTGTGGCGGACGTCAGTCCGCGAGGAGGTCCCGCACCATGGGAACGACCTTGGTGCCGTACAACTCGACCGCGCGCAGCCGGGCGCCGGCCGGCAGCGATCCGGCGGTGTACAGGAGGTCGAACCGGCCGACGTCCAGCGCCCGGACCGCTTCGGCGACACGCCGGGCGACGGTTTCGGGCGAGCCGACGTAGAGGGAGCCCTCCCGGCACTCCGTCTCGAACCTCCGACGGGTGGCGGGCGGCCAGCCGCGCAGCGCGCCGATCCGGTCGATCTGCTCGCGGTAGCGGGGCCAGTACACCTCCCGCGCCTCCTCGTCGGTGTCGGCGACGAAGCCCGGCGAGTGCATGCCGACCGGGTGCGCGGTGGTGCCGAGGCGTTCGATGGCCCGTCGGTAGAGGTCGACGAGACCCGTGAAGCGTTCGGCGGGCCCGCCGATGATCGCCAGCATGAGGGGCAGGCCGTGACCGGCGGTGCGGACGACGGACTGCGGTGAGCCGCCGACCCCCACCCATGCCGTCAGCCGGCCCGACTCGGTCCGGGGAAAGACCTCGGCGTCGTTCAGCGGGGCGCGCACGCTGCCGCTCCAGGTCACCGGCCGCTCGTCCAGCAGCTTGACGAACAGGTCCAGCTTCTCCTCGAACAGCACCTCGTAGTCGCTCAGGTCGTAGCCGAAGAGCGGGAACGACTCGGTGAACGAGCCGCGGCCCAGGATGACTTCGGCCCGGCCCGAGGACAACGCGTCCAGCGTGCTGAAGCGCTGGAACACGCGCACCGGGTCGTCGGAACTGAGCACGGTGACGGCGGAGGACAGCCGGATGCGCGAGGTACGGGTCGCGATCCCGGCCAGCACCGTCTCCGGGGACGAGACCGCGTACTCGGGGCGGTGGTGCTCGCCGAGGGCGAAGACGTCGACGCCCGTCGCGTCGGCGAGCACCGCTTCCTCGACGAGTTGCCGTACGGCGGCGGCCTGCGTGACGAGAGCGCCGGTCCCGTCCTCCGGCACGTCGCCGAACGTGTCGAGGCCGAACTGGATGTCGGACATGGGCTGTGCTCCTTCACTGGGCGCCGCGCAGGGGCCGCGCGCTCCGGACCAGCCATCCGGATAACTATCCGGATGTGCCGCGGCAAGTTAAGCGGATTCCTATCCGCTTAGCAAGGGTCTCCGGATAGCCTCGGCATCATGGGAGAAGCGAGCGGCCCCGGCCGCGTCGAACTGACCGTCCTCGGGCAGGCGCCTGTCGAGCGCGCGGATGCGGCGCGCAATCGCCGCAGGATCCTCGACGCGGCCTCGCGCCTGCTGGCCGAGCAGGGGCCCGAGGCCGTCACGATGAACGCGGTGGCGGCGGCCGCCGGCATGGGAGTGGGGACGGTCTACCGGCGCTTCGGAGACGTGGCGACGCTGCTGCTGGCGCTGCTCGACCATCGCGAGCAGCAGTTTCAGGAGGCTTTCCTCGACGGGCCCGCCCCGCTCGGCCCGGGAGCGCCGCCGGCCGACCGGCTGCGCGCCTTCCTGTACGCGCTCACCGACCACATCGCCGCACACCGGACCGTCATGCTCGCCGCCGAGACCGCGTCACCCATGGCCCTCTATCGCAGCGCCGCCTACGTGGCCTGGCACGCGCACGTGTCCATGCTGCTGCACCGGACTCGGCCCGAGGCGGACGAGGCCGTCCTGGCGCACCTGCTGCTCGCCCCCTTCGGTCCCGGTCTGATCCGCCACCTCTCGGACGACCGCGGCACCCCGCTGGACGAGTTCAAGGCAGCCGTCGACCACCTGCTCGGCATGTGCCTGCCGGTGCGGGCGGACGGGGCGAGCGCCGACTGAAGGGGCGTCGCGGAAGGCTGTGCTCACACGGGCCGGAGCGAGGCCGGTCGCGCGTGGTCGTACGGACACGTGACACCCTCGGTCCGGACATTCTTCAGTCCAGCACCTCGACGGGATCGCCCACCCGGATCGTCCCCGTGGTCAGCGGGACGAGGTTCTGGCCGAAGACCAGCTTGCCGTCGAGGCGGCGATGGGCCGCGAGGGTGCACAGGGGTTCCCTGCCGCGGACCCCGGTGGCCTGGTCCGTGGTGGTCACCACGCAGCGTCCGCACCCCTTCGCGACACGCAGGACGACCTCGCCGATCGCGAGCCGGTTCCAGTCGTCCTCGGCCCAGGGCCCGGTGCCCGAGACGACGACCGAGGGACGGAACCTGTTCATCGGCAGCGGGCCCTCCACCGCATCGTCGCCCCGCGCGATCAGCGCGTTGAGGGAGTCCAGCGAGGCGAGCGTGGTGAGCAGCAGGGGGTAGCGGTCGGCGAGGGTGACCGTCTCGCCGGGGGAGGTGTACGGCGGATCGTCGATGGGCCGGCGCACGGCGGGGTCGTCGAGATGGGCCAGGAAGACCTCGCGGCCCAGGAGCTCCCCGAGCCAGTCCCGCGCCTCGCCCCCGGCGGACACCAGCTCCACCTTCTGCCCGAAGATCCGCACCGCCGTGGTGGCGCCGGGCTCCGGCGGCGCCACCGTGAGCGGTTCCCGGCCGGGCGCGGACAGTACGACGCCGCCGCCGGGCAGGGCCTCGGCGGCGGCAGTCGCCAGACGCGGTTCCTCACGCTGGGTGAGGACCTTGCCGGTGTCGTCGATCACCGCCCAGCGCCGGTCCCCGGCCAGCCCCCAAGGCTCGACCAAGGCCGCGGGCAGCGTCTGGGCCCGCAGCGCTTTGACCGGGTGGATGTGGAGTGAGTGCAGCGCTGGTTTCGGCATGGGGTCATCGTGTCAGCAGCCGCCCGACACGGGACCCCGGTGCGAGCGTCACGGCCCGGACAGCCGTGCCGCTCCCGGCATCCGTCGGGACCCGGCGGTGCTCCGGGACCCGGCAGCGCGGCGCCGGTGTGCTCAGTAGCCCCGATACTGCTGCCCGTTCTGGTACGGGTCCTGGTACGGCGTCGGGGCCGGGCGCGGGGCGGCGGGGCGCATCGCCTCGTATCCCGTGCCGCCCATCATCGGTCGGGGCGGCTGCGGCGCCTGGGGACCCGGGTAACCGCGGGGACCCGCCTGCTGCGGAATGTAGGCGGCGGGCGCCGCCTGCTGCAGGGGTGTGGGCTGCGGTGTCTGCGGGTAGCCGTAGGCGGGGCCCTGGTACGACGGACCCGACGGCAGGGCGGGGAGTGCCGAGGGCAGGGCGGGGAGGTTGTTGTTCGGCTCGTAGGCCGAGGGGACCCGGATCGGGGCGATCTGCGGGGTGCCCCGCTCGGCCACGAGCGAGTCGTAGATCGGAGTGTCCGGGAAAGGCGACGCGGAGTAGTAACCGCCGCCATAGGTGGAGCGGGGGGAGGTCATGGCACATAAGTTAAGCCCACGATGTGCTGGTTGGGGAGACCGATAAGAGGGTTGTTTTCCGTGTCGGCTGGTGACGTCGGATCCCCAATCCGAGCGAACTCGTCAAAAAAGGGCGGCAACTGGCACCCTGATGCGCTATAGCCCGAGCTCCGGGGCTGGTGACCGCCGGTCCCGCGCCCTTTTCCCGGGAAAGTGGCGCACGGGGATTCCCGGGAGGCGGCGCCGTAGATTTGGCTGGAAACCTTCCGGTGGATCCGCCGCCGGGCGGGCCGAGGCCGACGAGGGCGAGACGAGGGTGAGGGGGAGCAGGATGTCCATGCTCAAGGGGGCGAACGTTCCGGTGCCGACGGCGGCGCTGCGCGTCGAACTGGGCCGGCACTCCGGTCCTGGGGTTCCGGACGCGGACGCCTCGGCACTCCTGCTGGTGGCGGGCAAGGTGCGCACAGACGCGGACTTCGTCTTCTACAACCAGCCCGCGCACGCCTCCGGAGCCGTGCGCCACGAGGGCAGGCGGACCACCGGCGGCGAGGTGACCGACTCGCTCCTCGTCGACCTGCCGCGGGTGGAGAGCGCGATCGACCGCATCGTCCTGGCGGCCTCGGCGGACGGCGGCACCTTCGGGCAGGTGCCGGGCCTGAACATCCGCGTGCTGGACACGCGCGGCGGCGAGGAGGTGGCGCGCTTCGACGCCGTCGCGAGTGTCGAGACCGCCTTCGTCCTCGGGGAGTTCTACCGCCGTCAGGGGGCCTGGAAGTTCCGCGCCGTCGGACAGGGGTACGACAGCGGACTCGAAGGACTGGCCACCGACTTCGGCATCACCGTGGACGAGCCGCAACGGCCGGCGGCCCCCGCCCCGGCGCCTCCCGCGCCCACCGCGCCCCCGGCCCCCGCCTCCCGCGTCGACTGGCCGGCCGCGCCCGTCACCGCGCCCCCGCCCACCGGCGCCCCGGTGCCG
>BNBP01000051.1 GCA_014656015.1 Streptomyces griseoaurantiacus
GACCCGTGGAACCCGGCGCACACCCGACGCGACAGACGGGCACTCGGCCTGCCATCAGCAGACACAAAACGCGAAACGGCCCGCCAACTCCGTCGGTGGGCCGTCATGAAAGGCCGAGGCTAGAGATGCTTTTCGCTTACTCGCAATGGATACCGTCCGAGCAGGCGGAGAGCATCCCGAAACGGAAGAAGCCGTCCTGCGAACGGCTGCAATCGGTGAATGGGTCAGCAATCGACGGACAGATGCCGAATGAGTTGCACGTGTTTGAACCTGCGGGTGGTTCGTTTTTAAATCTCAAGTCCTGCTTTCAAGAGTACTCGACGTACGACATTGGGGTATTCGTGCAGGTCTCGGAATTCTGCAACCGAATTCCTTCCGAAAGCTTGATGAATGTCTGTCCCTGATTTGGCGATCAGGACTACTTTAACGCCGAGTGCTTGCGCCAGCCCAAGTTCGTAGTAGCAACTCGGACGTTCGAGCGAGAGGTCGGCGATGACCAATTTCGCACGCTCGATTTCGGCAACGGCTCTTGTGAGATTGAATTCCTTGCCGACCTCGGGCAGTCCTCGATCTAGCGGGAAATGTACCGATAGGGCGAGTTCCTTTGCTGCGTCATTCAGATGGTCTCGCTTTTGTTGATAATCATCATCCGACGAGACGGGCATGATTGAGTAGATGTAACGATTCATTACTTGTTCTTCTTTTCGATTTGCCCCGACTTGCTGAATGGCGACGGATGGTCGGTTACATCACTCCAGCTCAGTGCGGAAAAAATCAGTACGGAGAGGAAGATCAGTGCGAAGATGACACCGAAGGCGCGAGGGATGAAGCGCTCCGCGCTCGAGGAACGCAGGCCGCGTACGAAGCTACGGGATGAGGATGGCTGCAGGGCCTGTGCCCTTGCGAGTTCCTGCCATTCTCTGTCGAAACAGTTGAAGGACTGTGCTGAGGATGCGCCGTTCGGTCCGTCAAATGTAACCAATGGTGCCATGGCGTTCAGTACATTGAACTTCACTGTGTTGAGCGCCTTGAAGTCGTCAATCTGTTTGAGCCAGTAGAAGCACATCATGCAAGCTACGGTGCTAAGTATCAAAATGCCAATGATTCCCGCCAGTAAGAAAGTGTCGTGCGAAGAGGCCCACCCGAGAATCACGCCAATTGTCAGTAAACTCGCCGTTAGGATTGAGTAGTTCCACCGGTTCATGGCTAGTCGTCTCTCAGTCACTCTCTCTGCCGACTCGTAGTAGAGGCGGTACTCCTCGAAGGAGACGGGCGGCTGGCCTGGCGGAGGAGTCATGTGCACCTCATGGGAAACGTCGCGGCTGACACGGCCGAAGGCTATCGGTGCCCCATGCTGTCTGTGTCACTACTACTTGAGATCATTGCTCCGTTACGTAGATGCGGCAGTGTGATTTCTTCCGGTGTGCAGGCGCCCAAAGGGTCGGTGCTGCCGTGCAGGACAACAGCCAAGTGCAGACACCCTGGCGACCGCAAGCCGTCATCAACAACCCGGAAGGCACCCAGCGGTCGGTACAACAGGTTTCGACATCCCTCCTGCCTGTTGTTCGCCCTGAGGAGCGCGTGCCACACCCGTGCCACAACGTACGGTCAACCACGGTCAACGACGGCTCGCCGCAGCCGAGTCACCTCGCTGAGCTGGGCCCTGGTCAAACCGGCGGCAACCTGCGCGACTCCGTCGGCCCGCAGCTCCGCCCTTACAAGGCTGATGTCGGGTGGGTCCCAGCCGTGCCAGCGGGACTAGCGCTGTGACGCTCGTCGTTGATGACGTCATTCCAACGTTCACTCATCCAAGCGGGCGCTTGCCATCGTGGGCGGTTCTGCTCGAGTTTCTTGATCTGCCGGCGGGTGACGCTCCGAAGTAGCGGCGCGAAAGGCGCAAGCTCACGACGCATGACCTTGATGCAGAGTTCCAACTCCGGCTCATTGTCGTATGGATAGTAGGCGGCATCCGGAATTCCTGCATCACTTGTGATGATATCCTCGGACCAAGCCTCCTTTCGGTAGGGGCCACCTTGGCGACGAGTTTGCATGAAGAGCAGCCGATAAGCATAACCCACCGGCCCCGATTCCATATCGAGCAATGCTTGGCTATGACGAATTCGATGGAAAACTTCACTCTGCTTCTGTGTGATGGCAGCACGCGTTTCGTTTGCGCTGTCTGAGCGGCGTCGAATGAGGTACGGCAACTCCTCATATTCCGCTACAGCGGACAGCGCCCCTGCGTACGTTTGCGCCTTTCGCTCTCGGCGGGCGGCATGCTGATTTACCCAATAGCCAAGAATGGCTACGGCAGCTGTGGCGAAGCCGGTGATAAGTGTTACCCGAGCGGCAGCATCCATGAAACCATCGCCTAGACAAGTGGCGCCCCCAACCTAAATTCTGTCGGCCACATGCAAGGGAGCAAAGGTGGGATCACGCCACATTCCGGAAAGGCTGCGCCAGACAACACGTCTGGTGGAAGTGGTCCCACCGTCCAGACGGCCCGCTGGAGCCCCGCCCGCCTCACACCTGTTCAGCAGCTGACATCCATGCCTGACATCAACGACAGCAGACAACGGCAACCGCAGGCAGCCCGGGACGGCCCTGCATCCCAGGGTTCCCCGTGCCGTCGCGCTCCTCGGATCGAACTCCTAAAGCGGGTGTCGCAGGTTCGAATCCTGCCGGGGGCACACGGCACAGGGCCGGTTCGAAGGGCTTGATCTCTCGAACCGGCCCTGTCGCGTGATCACATCCGTGTCGCGCGCGGACCATGGAGTCCGGTGTGCTTCCACCGCACCAGTGCTCTGCCGTCAGCCTTCGTGGGGCACCCTCGGGCGGGTGACCGGCACGACGGTGAGGAGGTCGTCCAGCCCTTTGAAGTCGTCGGGGTTGGTGGTGAAGAGAGGGAGGTTCTCCGCCACGGCGATGGCAGCGATCATCAGGTCGGCCACCCGGCGGCGTGGCTTGCGGCCGGCGCTGATCACCGCGGCACAGATACGGCCGTAGATTCGGGCCGCTTCGGCATCGAAGGGGATGGGGTCGAACTCGTTCTCGGCGCGTTGCAGGACGTCGAGTCTGCGGGCGCGTTCGGCGTGTTCGTCGTAGCTGCTCTGTTCGTCGTTGCGACGGACCTCGTGCGGACCGGCGGACAACTCGGCCAGGGTGATGGCGGTGATCGCCATTTCGTCCGGTAGCTCCTCGGGGGCCACCCATCGGCGCAGAATCATGATGTTGGTGTCGAGGAGGCCCTACTGATGCGTCGAGCGGTCAGCGATCATAGGGATCGTCCGGGTAAGCATCGGCTGTGGCGTCCTGATCGGCGCGGAACCTGCCAAGGTCGATGCCGGGGGCGGTCCTGGACATCGCGGCGAACTCCTGGCGGGAGACGAACCGGCGGCGGCGACGCAGCGGGACGAGCTGGCCGATCGGATGTCCGTCACGGGTGACGGTGAACGACTGACCGCCCTGTACGGCATCCATGATCTCTCCGGACCGGCTGCGCAGATCCCGTTGAGTGATTTCGGGCTGACCGCTCATATCAGTCAAGGTAGCACCGGGTGCTACCAAGTGATCCACGACGCCAAAAGGGCCAGCTCAGGAGTGTTATGGCTCTCGTGGTGGCCGTTGTGCCCCTCACATGGTCGAACGGGACGTGGTCCTCACTCCAGGAGGTCTGCCTGTCTGTCCGGAAGGCGTTCCGAGCACCTGTCACCTGGCCGCCGTCCTGAACGCGCAACAGATCGATCAGCGAGGCGGGGAGCGGGCCATCGAGCAGTCGCTCGGCGTCCCGCACAGCCTGGTCAGTCAGCGGCTGCTGCACCCCATAGTCGCTGTCGGCATCCCAGAACGCGGGCAGCGCATCGTCAGAACGAGCCATGACTCGAACCGTAGGAACCGCGGGCTGCGTCGGCCGCCGGAAGAGGCTGGCAGCGTGATCCGCTGCTGCATCATCCGGCGGAACGAGCATGCCGAAGACGAACACCTTCGTGACGTCGTGAGCAGGGCGAACGTTGCCTGATGCGGCATTGGTCACCACGTCGATGCCACATCCTCCAGCCGGAGGCCCCTCCCTCTCCCCCACGGATCACGGCCCCGAGTCGATCAGCGATGGCCCGGTCACGGTCGTTGGTCATGTGCTGAGAGATCAGCGCGGCCCGCAAGCTGCTGTGGCTCATCCGCGTCATCGGCTCCCGCGTGCTGGGCCCGGCCGTCGAGGCCAACGTGCCCGTGTGACGCGGATCGTGGGAGTGCAGCTCGACCATGACGCCCGCGGCATTCCGGGCCTTGGCCCATGGACGGCGTCGTACGCGGGGACTGGCGCGGTGTGGTCCTCGACGACAGGAGGATCTGTTGGTCGGCCGCGTCAGCACACTCACGCCGGCGTTCGGCCGTATCCGGGTGGTCCGTGACGGCCCCGTGAGGGTGTCAGACCTGGCCGTAACCGCCGTCGACCTGGTAGTCGGCGCCGTTGACGTGGGAGGCCGCGTCCGAGGCGACGAAGGCGATCACGGCGGCGACCTCTTCCGGGGTACCGGCCCGGGTCATCGGGGTCCCGGTGCCCATCGTGGTGATGAGCGCCTCGCGTTCCTCGGCGGTGGCGGCCAGTTGCGCGAAGCTGGGCGTGTCCGTCGGACCCGGGCTCACCACGTTCACCCGGATCCCGCGCGGGGTCAGCTCAAGGGCCCAGGTACGGGCGAGAGCGCGGACCCCGGCCTTGGAGGCCGCGTAGAGACTCCGCCCGCGCGACGCCTTGTGCGCGGCCATGGAGCCGGTGAGGACGATGACGCCACCGTCCGCCAGCAGCGGCAGTGCCTTCTGGACGGTCATGATTGTGCCGGTGATGTTGACGTCGAAGACCGTCCTGATGACGTCCTCGGTGATGGTTCCCAGCGGTGCGGTCGCGATCGCCGCCGCGTTGACGACCAGCACGTCCAGCCGGCCGCTGCGCCGCTCCACCTGCGCGAAGAGCCGGTCGAGGTCGTCGGCCGCGCGCGAGTCGGCCCGCACCCCGGTGACATCACCCGGGATGTCCGCGGCCGCTGCCGTCACGGCATCCTGGTCCCGTCCCGTGATGTAGACGGTGCCGCCGCCTTCGGCGATCTTCCGCGCGGTGACGTGCCCGATGCCGGCACTTCCACCCGTCACTACCGCGACCTTGTCGTGAAACGCGTTGCTCATGGAACTCGTCGTCCGTTCATCTGGGTAGCCGTCCTTCGGGAACGTGGTGCGAGACGTCCCGAAAAGTCCTGAGGAACACAGGCGGTACGAGCGTGCGCCTTGTGCTGACACCGGTGCCAGGAGCCTGCTGATGCTGGTACTGGCAGCACCAGGCCGACGTCTCCCGGCTCTGGCACAGTGGACGTGTGCCGCCAAGCGTGAACCGGACCGAACTGCGGGAGTTCCTGCGCTCACGACGCGCGCGGGTCTCACCCGAGGACGTCGGCATACCCGCGACGGTCCGTCGGCGCACCCCCGGACTGCGCCGCGAGGAGGTCGCCCAGCTGGCCGGTATCGGCATCACCTGGTACACGTGGCTGGAGCAGGGTCGGCCGATCAACGTCAGCTCCCAGGTGCTCGACGCGGTGGCCCGCACGCTGTTTCTGAGCGCCGCGGAGCGTGAGCACCTCTACCGTCTGGCCGAGGTCCCCCAGCCTCCGGCCATCAGTGATCCGCCGATCGAGCTCCCCGGGCACCTCGACAGCGTCCTGGGAGCCCTGGACCCGTTGCCCGCCATGCTGGTCGACGGCCGCACCGACGTGCTGCGCTGGAACCGCGCGTACGCGGCCCTGCACCCCGCTCTGGTCAGTGCTCCGCCCGGCAGGCGCAACACCCTCTGGCAGCTCTTCGCGGCACCGGAGGAGCAGCCGCGCATCGTCAACCGCGAGGAGCAGGCGCCCGAGGCCGTGGCGGGGTTCCGCTATCGCTACAGCCAGAACGCGGGCGACGCGCGATGGCAGGACTTCGTCGCCCGTCTGTGCACCGCCAGCCCGCTGTTCTCCCGGCTCTGGGCCACGCACGACGTCGCTCCCCCGCACCTGTGCGACAAGCGCTACGACATCCCGGGAATCGGCGAAGTGAGCCTGCGTGCCACCAGCATGGAACTGACCGACCACCCCGGCGTCCGCCTCGTCGTCCAGACCCCCACCGACGAAAGCAGCCGCGAGAACGTCGACCGTCTGCTGCGCCGGGCGACGCACGTGTGACGAAAGGACCGGGGCCCGGGTGTGGGCCGAGCCCCACTGCCCCGGTCCTGGACGAACTCGGCGCCCGCAGCGGACCGGACCCGTCGCGGTGCGCGATCGACTTCGTCAACGTCCGGGCCCTCGGCGGGGCGTGAACGCCGACGTCTCGGGAGCGGATCACCGCACTCCCGGCAGCCGTACCGTCACCACCGCGGATCGGCGTGCAGCCGGCTGCGGCGGGGAGGCCGGTCTCGTGGAGACCCGCGCCCGCATGGGCGAACGGCCGGAGCGTGGGCGGTGGTTGGCGCGTTGACTCCGAACCGCAAGGCGAGCGCTGGGGGGGGGACGGGGACAGGTGCGTGCGGGAGCCCGCACCTACCCGCAGGGGCCGGAGGAGCCACCCTGTCTGCGAGACGCTTCCGCGACCCACGTTCGCCAGACATGGCGCGTGTTCGGTATCTCGGGGCGATCGAGAAGCCAGAGGACGTAGCCGGCGTGGAGGCGTGCCCATGGATTGTCCGAGACGGCGGCCGTACCGAGCCTGTGGCGGAGCTCCTCACCGTCGACTGCTCGTGCGACGCGCACATACTCGCGGTCCTTGCAGCGGTAGGCCCGCCGGACTGCGATCTCGACGAGGTCGATGAGCTTCGCCCTGGTCGGCTGATCATGGTCGGCGACGGTCATCCGGCGGATGAGTGACTGCTTCGTGCCCCACGCCTTTGCGTACTCAGTCCACGCGCGGGGGAACCGCGCTTCCCACTCCAGGAAGAGAAGCGCATAGGGCAAAAGCGGTCCATCGGCGCCCCCGCCCACCCACAAGCCTGCAGGCAGGGTGCGGCTGCACATCTCCCGGTACACCTCGCGCGCCCGCTTGAAGGCCGGCTCCTGATACTGCTCCTCCGGCCCCAGCGGCCTCGTGATGTGCCACAGTTCGTTCCGCCGGTCGAGAGCCGCCCAGGCATTCCTCCGGGCCCCGTCCAGGTGCGCGAGTGCTGCCTCGCGCTCAGTGGGATCGTCGGCTATGAGGCCGAACGCCCAGCCCAACCGTTCGTGCCAGGCGTCGGCCTCTTCGCCACCCGGCCCCGCGCCCTCTGCCCCGTTCGTCATGCCGGAGATCATCCCTCAGTCACGCTGACGGACGTCATGCATGACTGCAACGGACGCATCGCTGGCGACGAGGCACCACGGCAGGTGAGGAGCTCACCGGCCCCGCGTCGAGCCCTCACCTGAGGTGTCCCGTCACGAACAGGTCACCCAGTCAAGGTGCGCCCCATGACCAACATAGCCCCGGCCTGTCCTGGGACCGCGCGAAACGTCAAGGCAGACAGTGTGGATACCCCTCCCGAGTCGGTTTCACGGGTCTGCGCCACGGTGCGGGATCGGACGGTGTTCACCGCGTCCACAACCGCAGGAACTCTTCGGCCGGGATGGCCTCCAGCGGGTCCTCTGCAGGGTCGATCGCCTGGTCCGTCAGGACGCCGTGCTCGTCCTGCCAAGGCGGCTCCGCACCAGAGCCGCCCAGCGATCGAACTCCTGCAGCGAGTCACTCCAGGCCGAAGTCGCCACGTTATCGGGTGTGTTCGCATCACCGGCACGGCACTAGGGTGAGGCTGTGAGCCATCCGTCAGAGGACTTGCCGTCACGGATCACCGAAGAGGACCGCGACACGGCCGTGCGGCGCTTGCAGGACGCGTACGCCGGCGGCGACATCTCGCACGAGGAGATGGACGAAGGCCTCCACCAGGTCCTCACCGCCGAGATGCGCAGCGAGCTCATGTCGGCAGTGGCCTCGCTTCCCGAGGAGAGTGCGGGCAGCACGTCCACGATTGCCGCCGCCGGCGGACGGATCCGGCGGCGCGGCGCATGGCGGGTACCTCGGGGTCTCAAGGTCGAGTCCGCATTCGGAAAGGTGCGCTTGGATCTCTCCCGAGCCGTCATCGAGCATGCGGTGGTCGACATCGAGTTGCGACTCGGCACCGGCGGAGCCAAGATCACGGTCCCTCGAGACGCGATCGTCGACGTCGAGAACCTGCGGACCGGGTGGAAGGACCTGCTCTACAAGCCCCAGCGCCGTCCCCGTCCCGGTGGGCCGAAGATCCGGATCTCCGGTGCCATGGGGTACGGGCGCTTGAGGATCCGCCACGCGCGGCGTTGATGCCCCTGTGCGGTACCAGGACGAGCGCCTGCAGGTGCGGCCGGCCGTCCGTGTTGGAGCAGCTTTCGGGGCAGTGGCGGGGCAGATGGTTCCACTCTCTGTCGGCGCCATGTTCAACGCCATCACGCACTCGCAGCTACTCGTCCTCGACCAGGACGAGGTCCTCGACTTCTCCGTCGGCAAGCTCGGCCTTGAGGTCACCGCGGACGTCGACATGGGGTTCGTGCGCCGGCCGACCGTGAGCGTCCCCGGCCGTCCCGAGCGGCAGATCCTCCTGGAGAAGCCGGGCGTGCCGACGATGTCGGAGGAGACCGCGGAGCAGGTGTGCGAACCGGTGACCAAGGGGGCCATGGGCGGCTGGTTCATCCTCACGACGGACGACTGCCGCAGGACCTACGAGACGCTGCTCGGGAAAGGGGTGGAGTTCACCGAGAAACCCACCGAGCGTCCGTACGGGATCGACTGTGCTCTGCGTGATCCCTTCGGGAATCCTATTCGCTTCACCCAGCTGAAGGTCTGAGGGCTGCCGGGGGGGGGAAGCCGGCAGAAGGGCCGGTCAGGGAGGGTTTTCCTCCCGGACCGGCCCTTCCCTGTGTCCCGGACCAGCCCCTCCCTGTGTCCGGGGCCGTGCCATCTCGTTACGGGCGCTGGGTCGGCGGTCGGGCGAGCGTAAGAACGGGGGGCTCTCTCAGTACCTGTATCACCAGGATCTCCCCCGTGATCGGGACGCCTGCCAATCTGTTTCGAGTCGGTTCCGGGACGACGCTGGAGTGCCTTCGCCGCATTTCTTCATTGCGCGCATTCCACCGCACCGGACGCACGTACAAGAAAGGGAACGAGAATTCATGGCGGACGACCGGTTCACCACTCACGCAGAGCTTTTCGATCTGCGGGGGAAATACGCACTCGTCACCGGTGGCACCCGGGGCATCGGGATGATGATCGCGCGCGGCCTTCTGCGGGCGGGTGCCCGCGTAGTCATCAGTTCGCGGGACGCGGACGCGTGCGCGGAGGCAGAGCGTCAACTGTCGGAGTTCGGTGAGGTGCGGGCGATCCCCGCCGACCTTTCCCGGTACGAGGAGTGCCGGCGCCTCGCCGATCTCGTCACGGCCGACTCGGGACGCCTGGACATCCTCGTCAACAACGCGGGGGCGATGTGGCGCGAGCCGCTGGAGACGTTCCCGGTCGAGGCCTGGGACTCGGTGGTCGACCTCAACCTCAAGTCGCCGTTCTGGCTGGTGCAGGCGCTGCTGCCCGCGCTGCGCGCGGCGGGTACCGCCGACGATCCCGCGCGGGTCATCAACATCGGCAGTATCGCGGCGATTCACGTCGCCGCGTCGCCCAACTACTCGTACGCCGGCAGCAAGGCGGGACTCCACCAGCTCACCCGAGTGCTCGCCCGGGAGCTGGGACCGCAGCACGTCACGGTGAACGCCGTGGCGCCGGGGCCGTTCCCCTCGCGGATGATGGCGTCCACGCTCGAGACCCACGGTGACGCGATCGCGGCGAAGGCCCCGCTGCGCCGGGTCGGCCGCGAGGACGACATGGCGGGTGTCGCCGTGTTCCTCGCCAGCCGGGCCGGGTCCTACCTCACGGGCGCCGTCGTCCCGGTCGACGGCGGTATCGCGACGACCGCGACGGGCACGTGAGGGTTCGTCGGCGCGAGGCTGCGCCGGCGCCTGGCGTGCGTCGGCGGAGCGGGGTCCGTCTCCGGTTCGGTGGCGGGGCTGCGGTGCTCCAGCGGGCGGCCCGCCCGCCCTCGGCCGAGCAGGCCGGAAGTCTCAGGTCGGCGCCCGGCCGGTCGGGGTACTGGCAGGGCCTCCCTCCGCCGGCGAGGCCGTCCTACGGTGGAGGGGTGGTCACGATCGATCTGCGTTCCGAGATCAAGGAATTCCTGCGCTCGCGTCGCGCGCGGCTCGCGCCGGAGCGGGCCGGGCTGCCCGCCTACGGTGGCAACCGCCGGGTCGAGGGACTGCGTCGCGAAGAGGTGGCCATGCTGGCGGGGGTCTCGGTCGACTACTACGTGCGTATGGAGCGCGGCAGCCTCTCCGGTGCCTCCGACGGGGTGCTCGAGGCCCTGGCCTCCGCCCTGCAGCTCGACGAGGCCGAGCGCGCTCACCTGTTCCATCTTGCGCGGCGGTCCAGGGCGTCCGGTGGCCCGGGCCCACGTCGGCGGCGGGCCGCGGTGACCGTGCGGCCCGCGCTTCAGCGGATGCTCGACGCGATCACCGACGCGCCCGCGTGGATCTGCAACGGCCGTTACGACGTGCTGGCCACGAATCATCTGGCCCGGGCGCTGTACGCACCGGTGTTCGCCGAGCCGCGACGGCCGGCGAACACCGCGCGGTTCGTGTATCTGGAGCCCGAGGCGGCGGAGGGGTTCTTCGTCGACTACGACCGGGTCGTCCGCGACGTGGCCGCGAAACTGCGCATGGAGGCCGGCCGCAATCCGCACGACGAGGAACTGATCGCGCTGGTCGGCGAGTTGTCGACGCGCAGTGAACTCTTCCGGCAGCGGTGGGCCTCTCGGGACGTCCGGTTCCACCGGTCGGGGCGCAAGCGCCTGCACCATCCGGTGGTGGGGCGGCTCGACCTGGACGTCGAGTCGATGGAGATGTCCGCCGAGCCCGGCCTGCTCCTCAACGTCTACACCGCACCCGCGGGCACGGCGACCGCGGAGAGGCTGGCCCTGCTGGCCTCGTGGGCGGCCGACCGGGACGGTCCGGCGCCCGAGAGCCGGGCACTCGGCCGAGATGCCCGGGGCGGACGCGACTCGTAGGAGTACGGCGCTCCGTGATCCGCTTCTGCCCAGGGGGCCGCGAGGCCACCGGCGACGGGGCGGGGTCGGCGTCGTCCTCACCGGCACGCTGAAAGCCGTCGAGTCCGGACCCGCCGTGGCTCTACCCTTCCCGCATGGCACATGGAAGGACCTCGTACGTCTGTCTGCCCTGCCGGGCCTCCTACAAGCAGTTCCACCCGGGGTACCACGAGCGCGGCCGGGTCTGTCCGCGCTGCGCCGGGGCGCTGATCCACGTCGGTTCCGCCTTCGCAGCGCCCAGGAGGCGGGACACCGAGGCCTGGCGTGTGCTCTCCGTGCTGCTGCATGCCGGTGTGCGGTTCCACAAGAGCTGCTGCGGCGGCCCCGGTTACCGTCCGCGCTCGCTCAGGGAGGTGCGTGAGCGGATGGACTACGCCCGGGCCACCGGTGAGCCGTTCGCCCGGGCGCTGGTGCGCGGCGCGCTGCCCCGGTAGGCGGCACCCGACCCGCTGCCCGTCCACGCGCCCGCGCCGGCACCACCGGCCACCGGACCCGCGCCCGCACCACCGTCCGCCGGTCCCCACGGCACCACCGTCCGCCGGTCCCCACGGCACCACCGTCCGCCGGTCCCCACGGCACCACCGTCCGCCGGCCCCCTCCCCGGCCGGCACCCCCGTCCCTCTAGACCCGCGCCAGCACCACCGCCCGTGACCGGCTCAGTACCACCCCGGCCAGGGCCACCCCCCAGCACACCAGTACCAGGACGGGGCGCAGTACGGGTCCGTCGCCGGCGTTCGGGGTGACGAGGGTGGCGAGTTGGTCGAGGGCGCGGGTCGGGAGGTAGTCGGCGAAGTGGCGGAGGGCGGAGGGGAAGTCGTCGAGGGGGAACCAGAGGCCGCCGAGCATGGCGAGGGGGAAGAAGACGCCCAGGCTGATGTACTGCGCCGACTCGCCGACGGCGACGAGGCCCACGACCAGCCCGGCCAGGACGAAGACGAGGCCGGCGCCCCAGATGACGGCGAGGGCGGCGATCCAGTCGGCGGCCGGCATGGAGACGTCGTTGGCGAAGGCGCCGAGGGCGAAGACGACCACGGCGGCGGGCAGGGTCGCCAGCCAGGCGGTGAGCGCCTTGGCGGCCAGGTAGGCCGCGCCGGAGAGCGGGGTCAGCAGGACCTGGCGGGCCCAGCCCTCGCCGCGCTCGGTGCCCAGGCGGATGCCCGCGCCGTTGAGTGCGCCGAAGAACGCGCCGGAGACGGACATGGAGAGCATGTAGTCGCGGGCGAAGAGGGGGCTGTCGGAGATCGCGTCCTGGGCGACCATCGTGAACATGACGTAGAAGCCCGCGGAGAACAGGACGGAGAAGGTGAGGAAGTAGGCGCTGCGGATGAGGCAGAGGGTGTCCAGCTTGGCGTAGCGCAGCATGTCAGTCATGTGTTCCGCCTCCCTCGGCCGGGACCGGCCTGTCGGCGCCGGCGCCGACACCACCGCCCCCGCCACCACCGTCGTCACCGCCCCCGCCCCCGCCCCCGTCGTCCTCGGTGAGGAGTTCGCTCAGCGCGTCCTCCAGGGAGGCCGAGGTGAGGGAGACGTTCCGCAGGACGACGTCCTCGCGGGCGCCGGCCTTCGCGTAAAGCGCGGCGAGGGTCGCGTCGCTGTCGGTGGTGGTGAGGGTGCGGGTGGGGCCGTCCTCCTCGACCGCGCGTACGCCGGGCAGGCCGCGCAGCATGCCCTCGGCGAGGGGTTCCTCGGTGCGGAACGATATGCGGCTCTCGGTGAAGGTGGACCGCAGTCGGGCGACCGTGCCGTCGGCGACGATGCCCCCGCCCCGTAACACCACGACGCGATCGGCGAACTGTTCGGCCTCGTGCAGGTAGTGGGTGGTGAACAGGACCGTGGCGCCGTTCTCGACCCGCTCGTTGAGGACCTGCCAGAAGCGGGCGCGGGCCGACACGTCGAGGGCGACGGTGGGTTCGTCGAGGAAGAGCAGGCGGGGCAGTCCGGCGAGGGCGAGGGCGAGTTTGAGGCGTTGGCGCTCCCCTCCGGAGAGCTGGGTGACCTGCCGGGTGCGCAGGTCCTCGAGGCCGGTCTCGGCGAGGACCTGGGCGCTGGTGCGGCGGCCGTACAAGTCGGTCACGAGGGCGACGAGTTCACCGACCCGGGCGCCTCGCATGAGGCCCGTCTCCTGGAGCATCGCGCCGAGCTCGCCGGCCGCGAGCGCCGGTTCGGGGCGGCCGCCGAGTACCTCGACGCTGCCGCTCTCGGGTCTGAGCAGACCGAGCAGGACGTAGGTCAGGGTGGTCTTGCCCGCGCCGTTCGCGCCGAGCAGTGCCACCCGCTCGCCCTGTCGCACCTGAAGGCTCACCCCCGACAGCACGCGCACCCGTGTGCCGCCGCGTCGCCGCACGACGTCCACGTCCCGAATGCGTACCAGGGGCTGGGCATCCGCTGCGATCATCTCGCCTCATTCCGGCCGCTTCTGAGCTGCGTCACCCTAGCATGGGATCTTCACCGCAAACAGCCCTCCTTCCTTTCACCCGCACCTCTTTCTCGCACTCTTTTTGTCATCGCTCCGGAATGACATATGTAACCGGCAACCGATGACATTTCTCCCGGAATTCGAACGTTGACATTCCGGTAATCACGTTCGGATACTTGCCCCCATTGGGCGGGTCGTTCAGCATTCCGCCCGAATCCGTCGACCGATATGAAGTCAGGGGGTGAAATTGACATGAAGATCGAGAGTGTGGTCGTTGTCGAGCACCGTAGTTCCGCGCTTCAGCCGGGGCTCGTCATGGGTGGCGACAGCGGCGCGTTCGGCGTCGTCGTGCCTGGTGCTTCGTCCTGCTGCGCCGGCTGTACGTCCTCGTCCTGCGGTGCCGTAGTGCGTCCCACCGCCTGATCGACGGGGTGCCGGGCCGTTCGCGTGCCCGGCACCTCCAGGAGCGCGGCCGACCTGGCCCACGGAGGAGAGAGATGATTCCCAAGCCCGTCATCATCAATGTGCCGGTCGACGACGTGGACGCCGGAATAGAGTTCTACGAGCATTTCCTCGGGCTGCGCCTCGCCCGATCGCTCTCACCCGAGCAGATATCTTTCCACGCCCCCGTCTCGAGCGACGGAATCCTGCTCACCGTCAATAAGCGGCACTTCGCGGGCGAGGGCGTGACCGTGATGTTCGCGGTCGAGGACCTCGACCGGACGCTCGAGGAATGGAAGGCGGCGGGCGGCACCGTCGTGGCCGGTCCCTATGACCTTCCGCTGCCCAAGCGGATCCGTGAAGAGTTCCGTGATCAATTCCGCGACAGCCCCTTCTACCGGGGTGAGGCGGGTGACTCCATGGGCCGCGGCGCCAGCCTCCACGATCCCGAGGGGAACCGCCTCGGCATCGTCGAGTTCAGCGAGTGGGCCCATGCGACCTTCGCCCTCGGCGCCTACGCGAAGCCGGTCAGCGCCGAGCAGCTCGCCGATCAGTCCATCGCGCTCTCGCGCCGCGTGCCCGCCACCACCCAGATGTTCGACGACCCGTCGGACGGCTGAGGTCACCGAGGCTCAGGGAGGGCCGCAGCATGCAACAGGAATCCGGGTTCGACGAGTTCAGCGTCGGCATCAACGCCTACCGCGTGATGGCGCCCGAGGCGCGGGCCGTGGGCGTGCGCACCCACCAGCTCCGGTTCGACAACCTCGGGGCCGAGAGCGCGGGCGCCGTGAGCAGCAGGGTCGCCGAGGACTTCCTCACCGCGAGCCGGCTGCGGGCCCCCGACCGGGAGGGCGTGCTGTCCGCCTCGGACTACTTCGGCGACACGATGGTGACCACGCTCGCCCAGCTCGACGACGACCCGGTGCCCGCACACCAGCGGGTCGAGCTGCCCCCCTCGGTGCCCGCGACGATGGAACTCGGCGAGGCCCTGATGCGGCGCCGCAGCGTCCGCGGCTACAGCGGTGACCCCGTCGCCGCGGCGGAGCTGGCGACGGTGCTGCGCCTGGCCGACGGTGTGACGGCGGAGGCCGACATCGAGCTGCTGCGCGGCGGCCGGGAGACGTACCGCTTCCGCACGGCGCCGAGCGGCGGCGGGCTCTTCCCGGTGGCCCTGCACGTGGTGGCGCTCGACGTCGGCGGCCTGGACATGGGCGTGTACCGCTATCAGCCGGTGCGGGACGTGCTGGTACGGGAGGGCGGCCAGGCGGACGTCGACCGTGTGCTCGACGCCTTCACGACCCCCGGCACGGCGATCTCCTTCGACACCGCCGCGGCGCTGGTGGTCATGGTCGCGAGCCCCTGGCGGAGCATGCGCAAGTACGGGCCGCGGGGCCTGCGGTTCGTGCTGCACGAGACGGGGTGCATCACGCAGAACCTGCATCTGGCGGTGACGTCCCTCGGCCTCGGCTCCACGGACTGCGCGAGCTTCGTGGACGACCGGCTGCACGCGGCGCTCGGCATCGACGGGGTGCTGCGGGCGGCCGTGCACGCGGTGGTCCTGGGGAGGCTGGAGTGAGCACGTCCCCGCAGACCGCGGGCCAGGCATCCCCGCACCCCGCCGGGCAGACAGTCCCGGGTCCCGCCGGGCAGGCACTCCCGCGTCCCGCAGGACAGGCACCCCCGCACCCCGCCGGGCAGGCATCCGGGCAGGCGGCCCCGCACCCCGCCGCGCGGGCGGCCGGCTCTCCGGACCGGGCCCCGGGCCGGACCCCCGACCGGGACCTCCTCGTCTACGTCCACATCCCCTTCTGCCGCTCGAAGTGCCACTTCTGCGACTGGGTCACCGAGATCCCCACCTCCGAGCTGCTGCTCACCGAGACCGACCAGCCGCGCCGCCGCTACGTGGACGCCCTGTGCCACGAGATCACCGAACGCGGCAGCCGCCTGACCGAGGCCGGTTACCGCCCGACGATCCTCTACTGGGGCGGCGGCACGGCCTCCATCCTGTCCCTCGACGAGATCTCCCGCGTCGGCGCGGCCCTGCGCCGGGCGTTCCCCGCCCTGGGCGGCGAGCTGCTGGAGTCGACGATCGAGTGCAGCCCGGAGACCCTGGAGCCGGAGAAGCTCGCGGCCTTCCGCGAGATCGGCTTCCGCCGGCTGAGCAGCGGCGTGCAGTCCTTCGACGACGCACGGCTGCGCACCCTCGGCCGCAGCCATGACGCCCACCAGGCCCGCACGATCGTCCAGCAGGCACGCGAGGCCGGGTTCGAGGACATCAGCATCGACCTGATCTGCGGTTTCCCCGGGCAGCCCAGTGCCGAGACGCGGGAGGCCGTACGGGTCGCCCTCGATCTGCCCCTCACCCATGTCGCGCTCTACCCCTACCGGCCCGCGCACGGCACCGTCATGCGCCGCCAGCTCGGACGCGGCAACCGGCGTCTGGACCGCCAGGAGCAGAAGCGCGGCTACGCGGAGGGCGCCGAGCTGCTGACCGGGGCGGGCTTCGAGGAGTACGCGATGAGTCACTTCGGCACCGGCGGCCTGCGGTGCCACAGTGATCTCGCCTACTTCCAACTGCGGTGCGACTGGGCGGGATTCGGCTCGGGGGCGACGTCCGTGCTCGACGGCCGCTATCTCTCGCACGGCCGCGGCAGGCTCCTCGACTACAACCGCGATCCCCTCGCCTTCGACGAGGACTACGCGCTCGCCTCGGCCGCCATCGCGCCCCGCATGCTCTACCAGTCCCTGACGACGTACGAGGGCGCCCGGCGCGAGTGGTGGGAGCGGCGCACCGGACAGCCCTTCGAGGACGTGACGGGGCAGCGGGCCTGCCGCACCCTCCTGGAGTTCTTCGACTCCGTGAGCGAGGTGACCCGCGACGAGGACGGGCTCCGGCTGCCCCGCCCGGACATCGCCGACGCGTTCATCGAGCTGCAGTACCTCAACTCGCCCCAGCAGGGGCGCACCGACCTGTCCGTCACAGCCGCCACGCTCATGGGCTGACCCGAACGAGAGGAGACGTCCGTGTCCACGCGACGCACCAGCCGCACCGTGCGCATCAAGTCCGTCTATTCCGTGGTACCGCACGACCAGAACACGGTCGAGCTGCGCTCGGGAGTGTGGAGCCCGCAGTCGATCACGCTCGTCGACCACAGCGGCGGGGGCCGTCTCAGCACGCTCGTCACGGGGCTCGACGGCACCAGGGACCGGGCGCAGCTCGCCAAGGAGGCCGGGGTCACCCGTACCGAGCTGGAGGCGCTGATCGACCACCTGGACCAGCTCGCCGTGCTGGAGCACGGCCCCTCCACGGCGCTGGACGCCTTCCTGGACCGCGTGGCGAGCGGGCGGGTCGAGCGGGCCGCCCACCGGCACGTGCGCCTCCTCGGCGGCGGGCCCGCCTCGGCGCAGGTGGCGCGACTGCTCGGGGCGCACGAGGAGTTGACGGTGAGCGGGCCGGACGAGGAGGACCGGCTGGTCGCGCTGCTGGACGACTGCCCGCTGGACCTCCTGGAGGACGGCCTGGCCTTCGAACGGTTCGTGGAGAACTTCGAGGACTGGCGGGGCTGTCTGCTCGTCCATGTCGCCGACGCCGTCCATCCGCTGCGGCTGGCCGTGCTCAACCGGGTGGCCCTGGCGCTGGACACGCCGTGGATCCAGGCGGCCGTCGACGGGCCGCTGCTTCTGGTGGGCCCGACGTTCGTGCCCGACAGCACGTGCTGCTTCACCTGTTTCGAGACCCGTGTGGTGATGAACCTCCGCGAGGGCGCCGCCTACCAGCGCTACAAGCAGGCACTCGCCGCCGCCGGCGCCCGGGCCGACGGACGAGCCGACGACGGTGTCGCCGGGAACGGGCACGCCGCCGGGCCCGTGGCGGACGAGGGCTGCGCCGGGGTCCTCTCCTCGCTCCTCGCCTCGCACGCCGCGCTGGAGGCAGTGAACATGGCGGTCACCGGCACGACCAGCACCGTCGGCAAGGTGCTCGGGATCTACCTCCCGTCGATGGAGATGGTCTACTCCGACGTGCTCAGGCTGCCGGGCTGCCCCTCGTGCGGCACCGTGCCCGAACGGGACGGCACGGAGATCTACTTCGACGTCAGGCGGTGGATCGATGCCTGAGCTGCGCACCGACTCGGGGCTGCGCCTCGTCGAGCCGCCCGACGGCCAGACCGCCCGGCTGCGCCGCCGGATGCACTCCCCGCTCTGCGGGCTCATGCCCCAGCTCGGTTTCCTCTCCCGGCCCCGGTACGCCCCGCGCCTGCTGGTCTCCGGGGGCGACCTCACCGGCGTCCACGTCCTGCGCGACCAGCCCCGCCCCAAGCTGGGCAGCTACCACATCGGCGGATACGGGGTGCGCCCCTACGAGTCGCACATCCGCACCCTGGGCGAGGTGGTGGAACGGTACGCCGGGTACGTCGCGGCCGTCAGCGGCGCGTACCCCGTCCGGTTCGCCACCGAGGCCGAACTGGGCGAACTCACCGACGGGGAACCGTACTTCCCGATCGGCTCCTACCGTCCCTTCACCGAGGAGCAGACGGCGAGTGGGGGCTTCCCCTTCAGCAGCCCGGGACCCGAGGACCGCTTCGGCTGGAGCCGCTTCACCCGCCTGCGCGACGGCCGGCCGACCTGGCTCCCGGCCCAGCTCACCACCGTCGGCTACGTGGTGCGGGACCGCGAGGGCGAACCGTGGGTGCAGCCCGCCGTCACCACCGGCACGGCGGCGCACACCGACCCGGACAAGGCCGCGCTCGGCGCGCTCCAGGAGATGGCGCAGATCGACGCGGCGGTCGGCCACTGGTACGGCGCCACCCGGTCGGTGCGCATCCGGCCCGGCCGGCGCACCGCCGCCCTCCTGCGGCTGGTGGCCCGGCACTGCCATCCCCTGGGCGGGCAGCCGGAGTTCCACCTGCTGCCGAGCGCCGACCTGCCGGGCTTCACCGTCGCCTGCCTGCTGCGCGAACCGGGCGGCCAGGTGCCCGCCGTCGTCGTGGGCCTGGGCATCGACGACCGTCTGGAGTCCGCGATGTACAAGTCGTTCCTGGAGGGCGTGGGCGTGCGCGCGCTCGCCACCTGGACGAGTGTGCAGGAGCGGACGTCCGGGACGGGCCCGGGCGAGGAGGCCATCTTCGACCTGGAGAGCAACGTCGTCCTGGCCGCCTCCCCGGAGGGTGCCCGGGTCGTCGAGGAGCGCTACGGGGACTGCGAGGAGGCCGGCGCCGACGACCTCCCCCCGGACCCCGAGGACCGCGGGGCCGCGCACGCCGTACGCCGTCTCGTCCGGGCCTTCCACGACACCGGCAAGCGCCTGTACGCCGGGGACCTGACCACCGTGGACGCGGCGGCACTCGGCTTCGTCGTGGCCCGCTTCTGGAGCCCCGACCTGCTCACCCTGCCGCTGCCGAGCGCACCCACGGCGGCCCATCCCCGGTTCGCGGCCTACGGAGGGTTCCGGCGGCATGTCCCCCATCCCTTCCCCTGAGCCGCTCCACCTCGTCCCCGCAGACACGCGCCCTTTGCTGACGGCGACGGTGGTGGTCCTCGGCCTGGCGTCGATGACCGTCGCCTCCCACCTCCACACACGCTGGTCCGGGCTGCGACGGCTGCCGATGCTGGCCCTGCACACCGGCGTCTGCGCGCTCGCCCTGCTGGGAGGCGGGGCGCTGCTCGGCACCGGGGTGCTGCGGCCGGTCGGCGGCGCCTGGGTGCCCGGGCTCGGCTCCCTCGCCGCCGGACTGCTCGCGGGGCTGCTGCTCGGCCCGCTCGTGGCGTACGCGGCCACCCGCGCCGACCGGTCGCTGACCCGGTGGTGGGGCAGCAGGGCCGGACACGCGGTGCGCGACGACCGTTCGGTGACGCTGCGTTCCGGGCGGGCGCGGCCGGCCGGGGTCGCCGTGTCGGCCTCGACCACCCGGCGCACCGGTCTGATCGAGGCCCGCAACAACTTCGCGCCGACCTCCGCCGACCTCCGCGTCCGGTTGTCCCTGCTGCTCACCGTCGCGGTGGCCGAGGAGCTCGTCTACCGGGGCGTCCTGACGGGGCTCGCGCTGCGCGCGGGCTCGACGGCCGCGGTGGTGGCCGCGCTGCTCGGGGTGCAGCTCGTCTTCGCCGTGTCCCACGTGTTCTTCGGCTGGGGGCAGGTGCTGTCCAAGCTGCCGCTCGCGGGGCTGTGCGCGGGCGCCGTGCTGCTGACCGGGACGGTGCTGCCCGCCGTCCTCGGCCATGCCCTGTTCAACCTGTGGGTCTGGCGCTACCACCGGGCCCGCCCCAGCACCGCCGGACGGGTACGGACCGGCGCCCCGATGTGGGGGGCGGCCCGGTGAGCACGGCATGGCGTGTGGCGACGCTGGCCGCCGTGGTCGTCGTCTACTACTGGTTCGGCAAGACCCTGCTGTTCCGGGGCGCGCGCCGGCTCGCGGCGGCGACGCGGATCGGCCCGTCCCACTGGGGCACCGCTCAGCGGGCCGACGTCTTCGAGCTGGCGGCGGCCGGCGCGAGTCACGTCCTCGTGGTGGCCGCGCTGCTCGCCGTGACGGGCATCGGGCCCGGCATGCTGGTGAGCGGCCTCGCCCGGCCCGACCTCCTCGCGCTGGGTGTCCTGCTGGGCGTGGGGGAACTGGCGCTGGGGTCGCTGCTGTGCCGGGCGCTGATCGAGCTGAGCCTGGCACGCGGGGCGCGGGCACGGACGCGACCGGCCCGGCGGACGGCGGGCGCTGCGGGGGCCGGGGAGCGGCGTGCGGCGGACTCGGCGAACCGGCGTGCGGCGGGCGCGGGAGTCCGGGGCGCGCTGCTCGGCGCGCGGACCCGGGGCGTGGTGGGCCGCGGTGACCGGGGCGCGCTGGGACCGGTGGGCGCACCCGCCCCGCCCGGGTCCGCCCGCAGGTCCCGCACCGCCGCGGACCCGGCGGACCAGGGGCAGAGCCTGCGCTCCTGGCTCGGACGCTCGCGCGGCGGCTGGATCCGCCACCATCTGACCTCCCTCAAGGTCCTGCCCCTGTGGGCCGCCCTCGGCCTGACCGGCGTGCAGGTCGCCTCCGAGGAGCTCGTGTTCCGCGGGGTCGCCCTGACCTGGCTGCGCGAGGCGGGCCCGCTCGTGGCGCTCACCACCTCCATCGTCCTGTTCGTCCTCATGCAGGCGTTCTTCATGTCCTCCTGGCAGGGGGCGATGTTCCCCGTGGTGGGCGGGATCGTCATGGGGGTCGTGCACGGCCTGGTGTTCTGGACGACCCCCCTCGTCGTGCCGCTGGTCGTGGCGCACGTCGTGTTCTTCGTCTTCGCCGTCATCTAGTCACCGTCATCTGATCGCCGTCATCCGGTCGCCGTCATCCGGTCGCCGTCATCTAGAGCGAGAAGAGGTCGCTTACGTCATGGAGCACGGTCTGTCGTTCCTCCCCGATGCCGAGCACTCCGCGCTGCCCGCGCAGGAGTACTTCCGCATGGCCCTCGACCTCAGCCGGTACGCCGACCAGGCCGGGCTCAGCCATGTGAAGATCACCGAGCACTATCTGCGCCCGTACGGCGGCTACTGCCCGAGCCCGCTCGCCTTCCTGTCGGCCGTCGCGGCGGTGACGACGCGGGTGCGGCTGATGACCGGCTGCGTGCTGCCGGTCTTCCACCACCCCCTCGCGCTCGCCTCGGAGGCGGCGATGGTGGACGCGCTCAGCGGGGGCCGCCTCGACGTCGGCTTCGCCCGGGCGTATCTGCCCTACGAGTTCGAGGCGTTCGAGGTGCCCATGGACGGCAGCCGGGAGCGGTTCGTGGCGACGGTGGACGCCGTGCGCCGGCTGTGGACGGAGGAGAAGACGGCCGTCGACACCCCGTTCTTCCGGTTCGCCGACGCGACGGCGCTCCCCCGCCCCGTGCAGGACCCGCACCCCCCGACCTGGATCGCCGCCGTCCGCTCCCGCTCCAGCTTCGCCTGGGCGGGCGAGCAGGGTCACGGGCTCCTGGTGACGCCGGCGCTCACACCACTGGAGGAGATGGCGGACCACATCGCCGTGTACCGCGAGAGCTTCGAGCTGAGCGGGCACACCACGCACGGGGGGCACCGCACGACGCGGGGCCGCGTGCTGGCGAGCCTCCCGCTGTACGTCGGCGCCGACGACCGCGCGGCGTACGCGGACGCGGACCCGCTGCTCGCCCACTACCTGCGGGTCTGGGCCGAGTCGACGGACGCGTGGACCAGTACGGTCAGCGCCGACTACCGGGGCTACACCGGCATGAGCCGGGCCATCCGCGCGATGACCCCCGAGTCCTTCCGCACCCTCGGGGGCGCCGTGGTGGGCGGTCCCGGCCGGGTGGCCGACCGCATCCACGCCATCGCGGAGATCCTCGGCGTGGACGGCTTCCTGTGGCAGGTCGACTTCGGCGCGGTGGACGGCGGGCGGGCCCGCGCGAGCGTGGACCTCTTCTGCACCGAGGTACTCCCTCAACTGGCTGTCTCATAACGGCCGTTGCACCGTCACGTCAGGAAGCCGTCACCCGGGCCCGCCGGCTTCCCGCGCGCTCAGATCCAGCCCCGCCGCTCGGCCTCCTCGGCCGCCTCGTGGCGGTTGCGGGCGCCGGTCTTGCCGATGGCCCGCGAAAGGTAGTTGCGCACGGTGCCCGGAGACAGCGAGACGGTGGCCGCGATGTCGGCCACCGTCGTGCACTCCCGGGACACCCGCAGGATGTCGCCCTCTCTCAGGGTCAGCGGACATCGCTCGGAGAGCAGCGCCTGCACGGACAGCTCCGGATCGAGGACGCGCTCCCCGCCCACCACCCGCAGCATGACCTCGCGCAGTTCCGCGACGGACACGCTCTTCGTGACGAACCCGCTGGTCCCCGCGGCCACCGCCCGGCGCAGCTGCGCCACGTCCCCCGCCGTGGTCAGGATGACGCTGTGGACGCGCGGGCACCGCCGGCGCAGTTCCGCGACCGTCCCGAGGGCGTCCTCGCTCCGCTCCAGGTCCACCAGCACCACGTCCGGATCGAGCCGGACGGTCTGACTCACCGCGTCCTTCCTGGTGTTGGCGGCGCCCAGCAGGCGGAGGCCGGCGGTGTGCTGAAGCAGGTGGACGAAGGCCCGGCGGTCGAGATCGTCGCTTTCGGCCACCAGGACGGTGATCTCTTGCTGGACGGTTCTGAGCACCTCGCCGCTCTCCACCACGCGCCTCCCCCGTTCCCTCCTTCCCAGATTGCCACGATCCCGGACATGCCCATGGGATTCCAGCCACACGGAACACGCCACTCCCGCCCCACCCAACCCAAGTTCGCCCCCGCCATCCCCTCCGGCCGGAACGTCCGGCGCGCACCTCCGGTGAGGCGAACAGTTCGATGCACAACTCACGGTCCCCGGGCACGGCTTCACGGAGGAGAAGCCGTGCGGTCCGTATCGGAGGAGGCGACCATGCCTTCTCGTACAACCCTTTGGTCTGACCGTTGGTCAACTCTGTCGTACACGTGTTCTACGAGAGGGATTCATGTCATACCGCGTCCTCCAGCGTTCCCGACGTTCCTCCGTTCTCGGTGCCGCCGCTGTCGTGGCCGCTCTTGCCGGTGGTCTGCTCATCGCCGTGCCCGGTGCCGCGAGTGCCGCGCCCTCCGGGTTCGGCGACGACTTCGACGGTGACGGCTATCACGACCTGGCGACCGCCGCCCCCGGTGCCGTCGCGAGCGGGGAGGGGAAGGCGGGGGCCGTGGTCGTCCACTACGGCTCCTCGAGCGGCATCAAGGCCTCGAACCGCACGATCACCACGCAGAGCTCCTCCGGTGTGCCCGGCACCCCGGAGGCGAACGACCGCTTCGGCACCGAGCT
The DNA here is from genome assembly GCA_014656015.1 of Streptomyces griseoaurantiacus. GTDB lineage: Bacteria > Actinomycetota > Actinomycetes > Streptomycetales > Streptomycetaceae > Streptomyces > Streptomyces griseoaurantiacus. Next base: position 23,803 of record BNBP01000051.1, read on the forward strand.
CGCCCACGGCGACCTCAACAACGACGGCTACGGCGACCTCGTCGTCGGCACCCCGCTGGAGGACGTCGACGGCGACACCGACGGCGGCACGGTGACCATCCTGTGGGGCGGCTCCTCCGGACTGTCCGGCGGCACGACGATCAGCGATCCGAACGTCTCGGGCCACGACCGGTTCGGCCAGTCGCTCGCCGTGGGCGACTTCACCGGGGACGGCAGGACCGACCTCGCCGTCGGCTCCACCGGCAAGGACGTGTGGATCTTCAAGGGCGGCTTCACCAAGTCCGGCGGCGCGGCCGGCACGCTGCGCCTCGACACGGAGATCGAGTCCGGCGCGTACCCCGACGGCGCCGTACAGCTCGCCGCCGGTGACTTCGACGGCGACCGGACCGACGACCTCGTCGTGGCCTCCGCCGGGGGCAACTACGTCTACCTGGGCGCCTCCTCCGGGCCCACGCCGCAGACCGAGGTGGGCAACGGCTTCGCGGGCGCGCTCACCGTGGCCGACTTCGATCTCGACGGCCACGACGACCTGGTCGTCGGCAACGACTTCGTCGGCGTGCTGGACGGCACCGCGAAGGGGGGATACGTCACCGTCTTCCCCGGCGGCCCGGCGGGCGTCGACACCACACGCGGCGCCGTCTTCAGCCAGGCCACCGAGGGCGTACCGGGCGCCGACGAGTCCAACGACTCCTTCGGCGGCGCGCTCGCCGCGGGCGACGTGAACGGCGACGACTTCCCGGACCTGGCGGTGGGCGCCAACTTCGAGACCATCGGCGAGGCGGAGCAGGCCGGCAACGTATGGGTGCTGCGCGGCGGGCCCTCCGGACTGACGGCGAACGGTGCCGTCTCCCTCAACCAGGGCACCCCGGACGTCCCCGGCGCCAACGAGTCCTCGGACCTGTTCGGCAGTACCGTCCACCTCGCCGACCACAACGGCGACGACCGCGCCGACCTGTCGGTGGGCGCGCCCGGCGAGAACAGCGACGACGGTTCGGTGTGGGCCCTGCGCGGCTCCGCCTCCGGCATCGCGGCCTCCGGTTCGGTGAGCTTCACCGGGCCCACCGTCGGCATCGGCGACTCCGGCAAGGACCCCGTCTACGGGAAGACCATGTCGGGCTCCTGAGGACACCGGCGGACGGAATTATCTGCAGGCGCGGGATGAGAATTACGCGAAACGCGTGCGCAGGTTTTTTCGTGAGGAAATCGGAGTGGAATCGCTCGATCCGCGCGGAGCGCCCCGACGTGCTACTGTCGTTCTCAGTTGCAGTTGTGGTTCCCGAATGTCCGAGTCCTTCCCGGCCGGCTCACGCCGCCGGAGGTGCTCGTGTATCACCGGTCATTTCCGGACGGGCTGATCATCACGGCGACACGGAGTCCGCGCAGTGCGGATTTCGACGCACCCCCCGAAGGAGATTGACATGGCTACCGGCACCGTGAAGTGGTTCAACTCGGAAAAGGGCTTCGGCTTCATCGAGCAGGACGGCGGCGGCCCCGACGTGTTCGCCCACTACTCGAACATCGCCGCTCAGGGCTTCCGTGAGCTGCTCGAGGGCCAGAAGGTCAGCTTCGACATCGCGCAGGGCCAGAAGGGCCCGACGGCGGAGAACATCGTTCCCGCCTAAAGTCCGGCGCGTCACACACGTAGCTGGGGCCCGCATCCCTTGGGGTGCGGGCCCCAGCTGCATTTTTTTTCGCGAGATCCGCGAGGTCCGCGGCGGGGTCCGCCGGCCCGCGTTCGCATTTTCGTTCCACCGGTCCCGTATCGCGATTCGCCGCGTCGTCGTCACTGCGGGAATTCCTTGATACGTGCCTGATACATGCCGCATCGAGGAAGGTTCCGCATGAACCGTACGCGCCAGACCGACCATTTCACCCGCACTCGCAGCGGCGGCTCCGCCGGGAAGACCGGCGGCCGCTTCGGCGGCTCGTTCTCCGGCCGCTCCGGCTCCCCCGCCCGTTCCGGCGGCCCGGCCCGCTCCGGCGGTCGCGGCCGTCGCCCGGCGGCCTCCGGGGGCGAATTCGCCCTCCCCGAGACGCTCACCCCGGCGCTGCCCGCCGTGGAGGAGTTCGCCGCCCTCGACATGCCGGATGCGCTGCTGGCCGAGCTCGGCCGGAACGGTCTGACCGTGCCGTTCCCGATCCAGGGCGCGACGCTGCCGAACTCCCTCGCGGGCCGCGACGTCCTCGGCCGGGGGCGCACCGGCTCCGGCAAGACCCTCGCCTTCGGGCTGGCGCTGCTGGCCCGTACGGCCGGACGGCGCGCCGAGCCCCGGCAGCCCCTCGGCCTGGTGCTCGTGCCGACGCGCGAGCTGGCCCAGCAGGTCACCGAGGCGCTCACCCCGTACGCCCGTGCCGTGCGGCTGCGCCTGGCCACGGTGGTGGGCGGGGTCTCGATCGGCGGGCAGATGCGCGCGCTGCGCGGCGGTGCCGAGATCGTCGTCGCGACTCCGGGGCGCCTGAAGGATCTCATCGACCGCGGCGGCTGCGTCCTGGACCAGGTGTCCGTCACCGTCCTCGACGAGGCCGACCAGATGGCCGACATGGGCTTCATGCCTCAGGTCACCGCCCTGCTCGACCAGGTCGACGCGCAGGGGCAGCGGATGCTGTTCTCCGCCACCCTCGACCGCAATGTCGACGCCCTGGTGCGCCGGTACCTGCACGACCCGGTCGTGCACTCCGTGGACCCCTCGGCGGGCGCGGTCACGACGATGGAGCACCACGTGCTGCACGTCCACGGGGCCGACAAGCACGAGGCCACCACCCGCATCGCCGCCCGCGAGGGCCGGGTGATCATGTTCCTGGACACCAAGCACGCCGTCGACCGCCTCACCGCGCACCTCCTCGGCAGCGGGGTACGGGCCGCGGCCCTGCACGGGGGCAAGTCGCAGCCGCAGCGCACCCGCACCCTGGCGCAGTTCAGGACCGGGCACGTCGGCGTCCTGGTGGCGACCAACGTCGCGGCGCGCGGCATCCACGTCGACAGCCTCGACCTCGTCGTCAACGTCGATCCGCCGTCCGACCACAAGGACTACCTCCACCGCGGCGGCAGGACCGCCCGGGCCGGGGAGTCCGGCAGCGTCGTGACGCTGGTCACGCCGGACCAGCGCCGTGCCATGACCCGGCTCATGGCGGCGGCCGGCATCGTCCCGACGACCACGGAGGTGCGCTCCGGCGGGGAGGCACTGCACCGCATCACCGGTGCCCAGGCCCCGTCCGGCGTCCCCGTCGTCATCACCGCGCCGGTCGCCGAGCGTCCCCCGCGCGGCGGCGCCCCGCGTGGCCGGCGCCGCCCCGTCCCGGCCGCCCGGCGCGCCCGTGAGCAGCGGCCCGCCACCGGGGCCGCGGCCTCCTAGAGCCTCTCGGGCAGGCCCCGGGGCCTGCCACCGCAACTGTTCCGCACACAGGACCACCGCCACAGGAGGCCGCTTTGACGTCGACCGGGACGCACACCCGCCGGGCGGGCACCGATGCCGCCGCGAGGACGGCCGGGCCCCAGGTGTGGGACGACATGACGGTCGAGGTGGCGCTGTCCCTGATGGCCGCGGCTCGCACGCGTCACCTCGTGATCTGCGACGCGGACGGCAGGCGCACCGGCCGGGTCACCCTGGCCCGGCTCACCGCCGTGCGGAACGGTTCCGGTTACACGGACCAGGTCCGGCTGCGCGACCTCGTCGCGGGTCGCGTCGCCCTCACCGCGCCGCCGGCCGAGGCCGGGCCCGCGCCATGGCATCGCCCGCTCGGCATCCTGTCCCGCTCCCGCTGACCGTCCCGCCGCCGTCCTCCCGCCCGTCTTGCCCACCGGCCGTCCGAACCCGGCGGGCGGGTACCGGCGGGCGACGGCGCCGGCGCGCACGAACGGCCGGTCCGCGCAACGGCGGACCGGCCGAGGGGTCGGTGGGACAGGGGTGCGGTGGTGCGGTGTGTTCGGGGGAGTCGGGCGGGCCGGCGGCCGGCGCGGCTCAGTGGTCGGAGTAGCTGAAGTCGCCCACGGTCCAGGCGCTGACGTCCTCGATCGCGACGCGGTACATCCCGCCCGTCTCCGGGATTCCCATCGTGCCCTGGAGGATCCGGGCCATGTGGAAGTGCAGGTGGGTGGGTGGTCCGTCCCGCTTCGTATCGGTGTCGAAGACGGCGGCGAACTCGTTCAGCTGGGCGGATCCCGTCAGCACCTCGGCCACCCGCTGCCGCCACACGGCTTCGGGAGCCAGGCGCCCCGTGAGAACGGCACCGCCGGTGACCACGGTCAGGGACATCCGGCTGCTCTGCCCCGTTTCCACGAGGGCGGCGATGCCAGTGATCAGCTCGTCAGGCTTCGGCATGAGACCGCATTCTATGTACTGGCCCGAGCGAGCGGGTCGGGAGAGGGTCCTCCCGGTCGGAAACGCCGGAAAAGCACGGTCAGGCGTCCGCCTTGCGGTCGGCGCCGGTGCCGCCCCTGCGCAGTTCCTCGTTGATGCGCCGGGCCTCTTCGAGCTGGTCCTCCAGGATGATGATGCGGCAGGCCGCCTCGATCGAGGTGCCCTGGTCGACCATCTCCCGGGCGCGGGCCGCGATGCGCAACTGGTAGCGGGAGTAGCGGCGGTGGCCGCCCTCGGAGCGCAGCGGCGTGATCAGCCGGGCTTCGCCGAGTGCGCGCAGGAAGGCGGGCGTGCTGCCGAGCATCTCGGCCGCCCGGCCCATCGTGTAGGCGGGATAGTCGTCGTCGTCGATTCTGTCGAGCGGATTGTCTGCGGTCATCTGCACCTCTGATCGGATAACGCGTCGAGGGGCCTTGGTGCCGTACGGCACCAAGGCCCCGAGGGATTTGTAACACCATCGACCGGCCTACTGCGAAACCGGCCTTCTGTTTCCGCACGCGCCCCCGAGAGGGGACCCGGCGTGCGGGGATCGCGGATGCGTGACCGTGTGACCACCTTCCGTTCCGGGGCCTGCGGTACCCGGGCCGACCTTTCCCGCCCGGGCGATCCTGATGGCGTTCGCCTCCTTTTCTCCTTCTTCCGATGTCTTTCCTGCCACTGCGGACCTGCGTACTACTGGCGGCCCTGGAGCGACCGCCGGGCCCGGCAGCCAGTGGCGGGACCACGATCGACCTTCGGCCCCGCGACTCCACTGCCGTGCCACATCTCCGTCCGCGTGCGGGCAGTTCGTGTCTGCCGCGCCTTGTGGACTTCCTGGCTACGAGCGAAACAATAACCCTGGCGATCTCGGATGTCTACATCGGCCATGACAGATTTTCGTCCACCCGGGTGAGAGGTTCCCGTCGCCCCGGGCGGTGTGGTCCGCCGGGCCGTACGCGGGATGACCGTGGCGTGGGCCGGAGGCTCGTGGCGTGGGCGGGGATGCCGTGGGGCAGGCCGTCGGCCGCTGTCAGCGGGGCCGCGTACGCTGAACGCCGCAATGTGGGGGTGTCGGACGGGGAAGGGCCACAACATGATCATTTTCGGGACCAGGGGTTATCTGTACCAGCTCGCGATACTGACGCTGGTGTGCGGACGGTGCGGCAACCCCTCCGCGCACACGCTGCGCAAGCGCGTCACGAAGTTCACCCTGTTCTTCATTCCGCTCTTCCCCGTCTCGGTGAAGTACGCGACGCAGTGCACCTTCTGCGGCGCCGAGACGAAGATCATCAAGGAGCAGGCCGACCCGCTCCTCGCGCAGGCCGCCGCCGGCCAGGCACCCGCCCAGCAGCCCTACGGTCAGCCGCAGCCGCCCCAGCAGCAGCCGTACCAGCCCTGAGCCCGGCCGGCGGAGCAGTCCCCGGGGTACGTGGGCGCGGTACGGGCGGGCGGAACCGCGGGGCCGCGCACCGGGTGGGAGTTAGCATCCGGTCATGACGACCGTAGAGAGTTCCGGATCCGCAGCGTCCCCCCAGTCCTCCGTCCTCGACGTCGAGATCGGCGCCCTCCAGGGCGGCTCCGCCGATCTGGCGCAGTACGCCGGCCGGGCCGTCCTCGTCGTGAACGTCGCCTCCAAGTGCGGGCTGACCCCGCAGTACGAGGGGCTGGAGCGACTGCACGAGCGCTACGCCGAGAAGGGCTTCACGGTGCTGGGCGTGCCCTGCAACCAGTTCATGGGGCAGGAGCCGGGCAGCGCGGAGGAGATCGCCGAGTTCTGCTCCGCGACGTACGGGGTGACCTTCCCGATGACGGAGAAGGTCGAGGTGAACGGCGAGGGCCGGCACCCCCTGTACACCCGGCTGACCGGGACCGCGGACGCCGAGGGGCACAGCGGCGACGTGCGCTGGAACTTCGAGAAGTTCCTCGTGGGCAGGGACGGGACCGTCCTGGCCCGGTTCTCCCCGCAGACCGAGCCGGAGTCCCCGGAGGTCGTGGCCGCGGTGGAGGGGGCGCTGGGCTAGGACCCCGGCCGCCGCCCTCCTCGCGGCTCCGCCAGGCGTTCCCTCAGCGCAGTTCCTCGGGGCACGGGGTGCCCCGGGGGAGCTGGTAGGGGGCGCCCAGGCGGTAGACGCCCGGCTTCGGGGCGAGGAGTTCGGTCCACTTGTCGCCGGCCGCGTCCTCCTCCGTCTCCATCAGGCAGCCGTTGACGTTGTCGAACGACTTCGGCTCGCCCTCCGTCCGGTGCTTGGAGCGCTCCGTCTCCTGCGGCGGTTTGACGCCCTTGCCGTCGGCGTCGACCAGGCCCAGCCAGGGCGAGTACGGGATGCGGATGAGGACCCGGCCCGCCTTCCTCACCTCGATGGTCAGCTCGCCCTGGTCCGCGCGGTCCACGACGGCCGGGGGATCGGCGAGCGGCATCGGGTCGGTGACGGCGAAGAGCTGCCAGTTGGTGTCGCCCCACACCTGCTTCAGATACGGCATCCCGCGCTGCACGAGCTGCCGCTCCCGCTGCCCGCCGTCGCCGTCCGGCTCGTCCTTGGGCACGACGACGAAGTGGACGGCCCAGCGGCGCAGCCACTCGTGGTAGTTGGCCGAGTTGAGGGTGTCGTCGTAGAAGAGCGGGTTGCGCTCCATGTCTGCCTGGCGGTTCCAGCCACGCGCGAGGTTGACGTACGGCGCCAGCGCGGACGCCTCACGGTGCGAGGCGGCCGGGACGACCTCCACCCGGCCCTTGTCGGCGCCGGCCTTCTGCAGCTCGTTGACCAGCGGCGCCAGCTCGCGCGCCCAGGAGGCCGCGGGCGTGGTGTGCACGACGTCGTCGACCGACTTGAAGCCGATCCACGTCGCGAAGCCCGCGCAGGCCACCACGATCGCGTACCACTTGCGGCTGCGCGGCACCGCGAAGGGCAGCGCGGCCAGCAGCACGGCGCCGCCGAACAGCATCGCGAGCCGCGTGATGTTCGAGCCGATCTGCGAGCTGACCAGCCAGACCAGCAGGATCGACAGCCCGTACACCGCGGCCGTGATCCGTACCGTCTTCCACTCCTTCGGCACCAGCGCGTAGACCAGCGCCGAGTACACGAACGGCAGGACGACCGAGCCGAAGGACATCGGCTGGGTGCCGGAGAACGGGAACAGCCACGCCGACAGCGCCACGACCACGCTCGGCGCCAGCCCCAGCGCCCAGGCGCCCGGCCGGCGCTTCTGCAGGAACAGCGCGACCGCCACCAGGCCGACGAACAGCCCGGCCACCGGTGAGGCCATCGTCGCGAGCGCGGCCAGCGGGGCGGCGCACAGCGCCTTCGCCCACCGCTTGTAGCGCCAGCGGTACGGCCAGCAGAAGACCACGGCGGTCGCGCCCAGGCCGAACAGCGTGCCGAGGCCGAAGGTCACCCGGCCCGAGGCCGCGTTGCACAGCAGCGCGAAGACGCCCGCGAGCGCGGGCCCCAGCGGGTCGCGGACCGAGCGGCTGCGGATCAGCATCATGGTCAGCAGCCCGGCCGAGAGCGTCCCCGCGATCATCATCGTCGTACGGACGCCGAGCACGGACATCAGGTACGGCGAGACGACGCTGTACGAGACCGGGTGCATGCCGCCGTACCAGGCGAGGTTGTACGCCGAGTCCGGGTGGCGGCCGACGAACTCGGCCCACGCGTCCTGCGCGGCCAGGTCGCCGCCACTGTTCGCGAACGTGAAGAACCAGACGAGGTGCAGCACCCCGGAGAGGACGGTGACGGCGAGCACGGGGCGCTGCCGGAAGACCCGGGCGACGGGGGCGAAGGCGCCGGCGAGGCGCCCGTCGCGGGCACGGCGGGCCGGGCCGTCCAGGTCGTCCCGGCCGTCCCGGCCTTCCGGACCGTCCGCCGGGTCGGCTGGGTGCCCGGCGACGGGCGTGCCCTGGGCGTCCGGTGCTTCGCCGGTGTGCGCCCCGGCCGTCGTGGACGTGGTGGACGTCGCGCCGGGACCGTCCTCGGCCGCCGCCTCGCCCTGCGGTGCGGCGGTGTCGTCCGCCGCGTCCGGTGCCGAGTGGGTGCGGGGGGTGGCGGGGGTGGCCGGACCGTCGGCGGGCAGCACTATTCGCCGGGGCGGCTCGCTCCCCGGACGGGAGTCGTCGGCATGTGTCGGCTCCGCTGCGGCCACGTCAAGGCACTCCCCGTGTCCCGTCTTCCTGTGTTCCGTCGGGCCCCACCGCCCGTCCGCTCCCCCGGTCTCGCGACGCTAGCACGCACGGCCCCCGGCACCCCCACCGGACGGGCCCCCCGCCCGCCCCGCGCGGGCCGGCCGCCGAAGCTCGGGGACCCGCCGTACCACCCTCCGTGAACAGGTCTTCCCCGCCCCCGTCCGCACCACACGGCGGTGGCCCGGACCGGGACGGGGAAGGACGGGTGCGAGGGATCAGCCCAGACGCGTCAGCTTCGAGGTGAAGCCGGGCTCCTCCAGGTCCTGCCGCAAGGTGACCGGCACCTTCACCGCGCTGCCCGTGCCGTCACCGACCGTGAGCGAACCGACCTTGGCGCCGGCCTTCGCGGTGTGCGGCAGCTCGTCCGCGGCGAACTTCAGCTTCACGGTGAGGCCCGCCCAGCCGACCGCCTTGACGTCCTTGGTGATCACCACGGGCGTCCGGCCGCCGAGACCGTCGTCCACGGCTCCGACGACGGTGCCCTTCTTCAGGATCGTCGCCGACTCCAGCGAGGCCTGCGCGGCCCGGATCAGCTTGTCGCTCGCGTCGAGGGCCCCGCTGAGGATGGTGTTGTCCTCGCCGCCCGGCCCCTGGCCCACCACCGCGCCGACGATCGTGCGGGTCTGGCCGCCGACCTTCTTGACCGCCGCGAAGACCAGGTTGCCGCCCGCGGCCGTGGTGGTGCCGGTCTTGATGCCGACGACACCGTTGTAGCCGACCAGGCGGTTCCAGTTGCTGTGCTTGTCGCCCTTGTAGTCGGTGTACTCCATCATCGCCGCGATCTGCCGGAAGGAGCTGTCCTTCATCGCGGCCTTGGCGAGCTTGACCTGGTCGACGGCGGTGCTGACGGTCGTCTTCTCCAGGCCCGAGGGGTCGGTGTACGTCGTGTTGGTCATGCCGAGCTGCTTGGCGGTGGTGTTCATCTTGGCGACGAACGCCTTCTCCGAACCGGCGTCCCAGCGGGCCACCAGTCGCGCCACGTTGTTCGCCGAGGCGATGAGAAGGGCCTGCAGGGCCTCCTTCTCCGTGATGGAGTCGCCGGCGTGGACCTTGACCGTCGACTCGCCGTCCGCGGTCGCCTGGTCCTCGGCCGGCTGGTCCACCTTGATCTTCTCGCCCTCGCCGCCCTTGAGCGGGTGGTTCTTGAGGATCAGGTAGGCCGTCATGACCTTGGTGACACTGGCGATCGGCGCGGGCTTCTGCTCGCCGGAGGACCCGTACGAGCCGATGCCGAGGACGTCCAGCGCCGCCTGGCCCCCGGACGGCCAGGGGATGTCCGTGTCGCTGCCCTTGAAGGCGTAGCTCGACTGCGCGGTGAGGTCGAGTGCCGGGTCGGGGAGCGGACGCATGCTCTGTGCGACCGCGAAGACGATCGCGAGGAGCACGACCAGCGGCGTCCAGATCTTGACCCGCCGCACGAGCGTGCGCGCCGGGGTCTCCGGGGGCGGCGGGGTGTTGGTCAGCTCCGCGAGGAGGTCGAGCGGCGGCTTCGGCGGCAGCGGCTGCTGGGTGGTGCGCTCGGGGCCGACCCGCGGGAGCGCGGCGGTCGGGGCGGCGGGCGGCACGGGAGCGGCGGGCGCCTTGGCGTCCTCGGGGCCCTTCGGGCTCTTGTCGCTCTCGGGGCTCTTGGGGGCGGCGGGCTTCGCGGTGTCCGTCCGGACGCCTCGACCGGCCGTGGGCGTCGGGCGCGGCTTACCGGCCTCCGGGTCGTCGAACGACTTGAGCGGGACGAACCGGCTCGTGCGCTCGGCCTCCCGCTCGGCGGCGGAGCCCGCGGTGTCGGAGGGCTTCGGAGCGTCGGACGACGCGGCCGTGCCCGTGCCGGAGCCGGAGCCGGAGTCCTTGGGTCTCCGCAGGGAGGTGGTCCTGGTGTCCTTGCGGGCGGCCTCGTCCGTGGACGTGCCCGTGCCCGTGCCTGTGTCCTTCGCCCCGTCCTTGCCGGTCGCGTCCTTGCCGGTCCCGTCCTTGCCGGTCCCGTCCTTGCCGGAACCGGTGTCCCGGCGCTTCAGCGTGGCGGTGGGCCGGTCCACGGCGGGACGCGGCGCCTTGAAGACGGCGGTGGCCTGGTCGACGGCGGGCTTCGGGTCGTCCTTGGCGCCCTTGTCGTCCTTGGCGTTCTTTCCGTCCTTGCCGCTCTCGCCGCTCTCGTCGGCCTCTGCGGTCGTGGCGGTCCCGTCGGCCCCCGCCGGCTTCGCGGAACCCGCCGCATCCGGCTCCGGCTCGGGCTCCGCCTTCCGCTCGGGCGCGGACGTCGACCCGCCCGACTCGCGCTCGGCCCTCGCGGGGACCGCGTCCGCCGGCTCGGCCGGTCCGTCCGCCGCCGCACCGTCACCGTCGCCACCGGACGCGGGGTCCTCGGCGGCGTCGGCCGTGCCGGCCTCGTCGGACTCATCGGCCTCGTCGGACTCCCGGTCCGCGCTGCGCACCCACGAGGCCACCGCGGCCCTGCGGTCCTCCTCGCCGGTCCCCGCGGGCTTCACGGCCCCCTCGGGGGCCTCGGCGGCCTCCGCGGACTCCGTGCCGCCGCCGTCCGCCGCGGAGGGCCGTACGGCCTCCTTGAGCGCGCGGGTCGAGAACACAGCCGTCGCCTGGTCGACGCGCACCCGCTCCCGGGCCACCGTCAGACGGGGATCGGCCGGGGCGGAGGACTCCCCGCTCTCCGACGGCCGGGCCGGGCCCGGAACCGCCGACCCACTCCCCGACGTCGGCTCCTTCGACGACTCGTGCTGCTTCGACCTGTCGGGGGACTCGCCCGCCACCGATGCCTCCTCCGTCGCGCACGGCCATCCGTGCGCCCTGACCCGAAACCGTGAACCGCCGCCCGGACACCGCTGTCCGAACCATGTACCAGTGTCCTGTGTGGGGGCTTGCCCCCTGGTGTAGACGAGAACGACATACCTACCGGTTCCACTACGAACCGGTCACGCACCCTCGACAGACCAATGTGAGAGGGGTCACCCTGTCATTCATCCACGCGGGGAGGCATGGATGGGCAGGAGCCGCAGAACACTTCCGGAGGAGCTTCTGTTGCTCGCACTGGACCCGGCCACGGGTACCACTGCGCAGCCGCAGTCGCTCGACCTGGGTCTGGCCGGGGCACAGCTAGTGGAGCTGGCGCTGGCCGGACGGATAGCCCCAGACGGGGATCGTATCGCCGTGGTGGTACCACGGCCGACAGGAGATCCGACACTGGACTGCGCACTGGAGTTGCTGCGAAGGCGCGGCGCCCCGGTACGCGCGGTCCACTGGATAGGCGGGCCCCGGCTGGGGCTGCGTCAGACGTATCTCTCGCACCTGGAGCGGTGCGGCATGGTGCATGCCGTGGCGGGCCAGATGTGCGGGGTGCTACCGACGACGCGCTACCAGGCGACGGACAACGCGATCAGCCGGGAGATCAGGGCCCGGCTGGACTCCGCGATCCGCACCGGCGTACCGCCGGACCCGCGGACCGCGGCGCTCGCGGCGCTGGCCCACGCGGTCGGCCTCGGCAAGCACCTGTATCCGGGCAACGAGGGACGCTCGTCCCGTTCCCGGCTGCGGGACCTGATCCGGCACGACCCGATGGGCGGACTCGTGGCGCACGCCGTGATGGACGTCCAGAACGGCGCCGCCGGACAGCCGCGCCGGGGCCAGCCGAACGGGCGGCCGGCGGCCGGCCCCGCCAGGCCGGCGGAGCCCGCACGCGGGGTGCCGATGCAGCCGCACCGCGGTTCCACCATGGCACGCGCGGTGGCGCACTGACACCGAAGACGCCACCGGGCGCGGCACACGGACCACAGGACACCGCAGGGACCCGCCGCACCGACGTCCCCACGACCCGTACGCGGGAACGCGTACGGGCCGTGGGCGTGCCCACCCGGGCGTGTGGGGTCCCGAACTGGCGTGTACGTGCCGCACATCCACCGTTTGCCAGCGGTGATGAGCACCTTGGTGGCAATCTGCTCAACAGCAGATACGCATAGTCAGCCTTGCAGGCAGCCGGAGGTGCACGTCCCGTGGCGTCCAATGTCAATCCCACCGTCCGGCGGCGCCGGCTGGGCCAGGAGCTGCGCCGGCTCCGCGAGTTGAAGGGCATGACGGCCGAGGAGGTGGCCGAGCGGCTCCTGGTCTCGCAGTCGAAGATCAGCCGTCTGGAGAACGGACGGCGCAGCATCAGCCAGCGCGACGTGCGGGACCTGTGCGGGGTGTACGAGGTGGAGGACGTCCGTATCGTCGACTCGCTGATGCAGATGGCCAAGGACTCCCGCCAGCAGGGCTGGTGGCACTCCTTCGGCGACATCCCGTACAGCGTCTACATCGGTCTGGAGACGGACGCGGCCTCGCTGCGCATCTACGATCCCCAGGTCGTCCCCGGGCTGTTGCAGACCCGCCCGTACGCCGAGGCGCTGATCGCGGGCGCGTTGCCCGAGACCGCCTCGGCGGACATCGACAAACGGGTGCAGGTGCGGATGCGCAGGCAGGAACGAATCTCCGCGCCGGAGAACCCGCTTCGCCTGTGGACCGTGCTGGACGAGGCCGCGCTGCGCCGGGTGGTCGGCAGCCGGCTGGTGATGCGGGAGCAGTTGGAGCACCTGGTCGAGCAGTCCCAACTGCCGCACGTCACCGTGCAGGTGATCCCCTTCGAGATGGGCGCGCACCCCGGCCTCAACGGGCAGTACGCGATCCTGGAGTTCCCGGACACGGCCGATTCCAGCGTCGTCTACATCGAGGGCGTCACCAGCGACCTGTATCTGGAGAAAGCCGCGGACGTGCAGAAGTACAGCGTCATGTACGAGCACTTGAGGGCGCAGGCGCTGAACGTGGAGCAGTCCCGCGAGGTCATCTCGCGCATCGCCAAGGAGTACGCGCGGGAGTACTCGGGCTGAGCCCCCGCCCCGCTGATCGGCCGGGCAAGCCGGTCGGTCGGCCGGCCGGGCGAATCGGTCGGCCGGGCGAATCGGTCGGCCGGCGCGAGGAAAGGCCGCACGGTACACCCCGGGCGGTACCGACGGAAGTCCCTCTGGAATATGCCATCCGGTCGAGTGAACGGCCGCACCGCCCGCCGAGCGTGACGAGTAGCGTCGATCACGCCAATGGAGCAGCAATGTTGGCGTGAACCCGTGCCGTGGGCCCGCGAGGCGGCCCCGCGGTACGGGAACAGCCCATCACGACCGGCCGAACAGCACTAGCGGAGCGAACATGGCAATTCAGCAGGGCGCCACCGAGACCTGGACCAAGTCCTCGTACTCCACGGGAAACGGTGCGTGCGTCGAGGTCAAGTCCCCGGTTCCGGCGGCGATGGCCGTACGGGACTCCAAGGTTCCCCAGGGTCCCGCCCTGGCCTTCCCGGCGGGCGTGTGGAACGCCTTCGTGGCGGAGGTGGGCCGGCGCGCCACAGACCTCGGCTGAGCGCACCTCACCGACGTCGCTTCACCCTTTTCAGGTTCCACCGCTGACGCCCTCTCGACTGGCCGCCGTCCCAGCCGAGGGGGCTTCATGCTGCCCGGCCGCCCCGTGCCGGCGGCCCTGTCCCGGCCTCGCCCCGCACGGCGGTCACGCCCGGGGGTAGCGGGCCAGCCACCCCGGTGTCGCGGCCGTCGGGGTGTGCAGGGAGGGGCCCTGGGTCATCTCCATCGCGAAGTCGTCGGCGAGCACGAGCATCGTCGCCCGTCCCTCCAGTTCCGCCAGCCACGCCGGCGGCAGCGCCGTCTCCCCGTACAGCGCCCCCAGCATCCCGCCCACCAGCGCCCCGGCCGCCCCCGAGGGGCCCCCGTGGCTCACCGCGAGCCGCAGGCCGTGCCGCACGTCCTCCCCCACCAGCGCGCAGTACACCGCCGCCGAGAGCACCCGCTCCGCCGAGCCGCCGTCCACCAGCTCCGCCACCCGCGCCGCCGAGGGCAGCCCCTGCCGCACCGCTCCCAGCGCCCGCTGCAGTGCCTCGGCGACCGGTTCCTGCCCCGGCCGCGGCGACAGCAGGTGCAGCGCCCGCTGCACCCCGTCGTCCACGTCCCCGCCACGTGCCAGCGCGTGCACGACGACGGCGTACGCGCCGGCCGCGAGGTACGCCGTGGGGTGCCCGTGGGTCTGGGTGGCGCACTCCAGGGCGAGTTGCATCACGAGGTGCGGCTCCCAGCCCACCAGCAGTCCGAACGGCGCCGACCTGACCACCGCCTCGGGGCCCACGGCGGCGGGGTTCTTGGGTGCGGCCGGGGTGCCCATCACGGCGTCGCCGAGGCCGAGCAGACAGGCGCGGGTCGGGGCGCGGCGCGCGTACAGCCACTCCTCGCGCGCCAGCCAGCCGTCCTCCGTGCGCCGCTCGTCCGGGCCCCAGTCGTGCTGGGTGGCCGCCCAGCGGCGATAGGCGCGATGCAGGTCGGTCGGCGGGTGCCAGGCGCCGGTGTCCCTGCGGACCTGGGCGCGGATCAGGCCGTCCAGGGTGAACAGGGTGAGCTGGGTGAGGTGCGAGACGGTGCCGCGGCGGCCGTGGTGGACGAGGAGGTCGGCGGGACCCCGCTCGCCGTGCTCCTCGCGGACGCGGTCCGCGGACAGGCCGTCGAGCGGGGTGCCCAGCGCGTCGCCGATCGCCGCGCCCAGCAGCGTTCCGCGCACCCGGCTGCGGAAGTCCTGCTGTTCGGTACGGCCCCAGACGGCACCGGCTGTCGCACCCACCCAGGCCTCCTCACGGCCGCCGTCCGCGCGTGTCCGCATGTCCATGTCCGCATGTTCCGTATGTTCGGCGTGCGGCACTGTAATCGAACGGAGACGCTGCGCTGCGAACCACGGGCCCACATGCGCCACACCCCCACATCCGCGGGGGCGCGGCGCGTCCCGGCCCCTACTGCTCCAGTACCGGCAGCAGTTCCGGCAGGTGGCCGTCCGAGGCGGTGGCCGCGTGCCGGCGCTCCTCGGGGACCTCTCCGTACAGGGTGGTGCGGGGCCTGGCGGGGCGGCCCGCGGCCTCGGCGACGGCGACCAGGTCGCGTACGGACTTGTAGGAGCCGTAGGAGGAGCCCGCCATGCGGGAGATGGTCTCCTCCATCAGGGTGCCGCCGAGGTCGTTGGCGCCGGAGCGGAGCATCTCGGCGGCGCCCTCGGTGCCCAGCTTGACCCAGCTCGTCTGGATGTTCGGGATGTGCGGGTGCAGCAGGAGGCGGGCCATCGCGGTCACCGCCCGGTTGTCGCGGACGGTGGGGCCGGGGCGGGCGATCCCGGCCAGGTAGACGGGGGCGTTGGTGTGGATGAAGGGCAGTGTGACGAACTCCGTGAAGCCGCCGGTGCGTTGCTGGATGCCGGCCAGGGTGCGCAGGTGGCCGAGCCAGTGCCGGGGCTGGTCGACGTGGCCGTACATCATCGTCGAGCTGGACCTGATGCCGAGGGAGTGCGCGGTCTCGATCACCTCGATCCAGGTGGCCGCGGGCAGCTTGCCCTTGGTGAGGATCCAGCGGACCTCGTCGTCGAGGATCTCGGCGGCCGTGCCGGGAACGGAGTCCAGGCCCGCCTCCTTCGCGGCGATGAGCCATTCGCGGATCGAGAGCCCGGTGCGGCTCGCGCCGTTGACGACCTCCATCGGGGAGAAGGCGTGCACGTGCATGCCGGGGACGCGCTCCTTGACGGCCCGCGCGATGTCGAAATAGGCGGTGCCGGGCAGGTCGGGGTGGATGCCGCCCTGCATGCAGACCTCCACCGCGCCCACGTCCCAGGCCTGCTGGGCGCGGTCGGCGACCTGGTCGAGGGAGAGGGTGTAGGCGTCGGCGTCGGTGCGGCGCTGGGCGAAGGCGCAGAACCGGCAGCCGGTGTAGCAGACGTTGGTGAAGTTGATGTTGCGGGTGACGATGTAGGTGACGTCGTCACCGACGGCCGCGCGGCGCACGTCGTCCGCGATGCGGGTGAGGGCGTCGAGGGCCGGGCCGTCCGCGTGGAGCAGGGCGAGGGCCTCCTCGTCGCTCAGCCGGGTCGGGTCGTCGGCGGCCGTGGCGAGGGCGGCCCGCACGTCGGTGTCGAGGCGTTCGGGGGCCATGCCGGGGGCGGCGGCCTCGCGCAGGGCGCCCCAGTCGCCGTACACCTCGTCGAAGTCCTCGCGGCGGTCGGCGGTGCGGCCCTCGGTGTCGATGGTGCGGTGCAGTTCGGTGCGGCCGGTGGCGGTGAAGGCCTCCTCGGGCTCCTGCCAGGGCAGTCCGCGCGGCAGGGCGCCCTCGCGGGCGAGCCCGGTCTCCGGGTCGGCGAGGGCGGCCACGTGCGGGCGCAGCCGGGGGTCGAGCCAGGGTTCGCCCCGGCGCACGAACTCCGGGTAGACGCAGAGGCGTTCCCGCAGGGTGAATCCGGCGCCGGCGGAGCGCTCGCGCAGCAGGTCGATGCGGGGCCAGGGGCGTTCGGGGTTGACGTGGTCGACGGTGAGCGGGGAGACGCCGCCCCAGTCGTCGATGCCGGCCGCGATGAGCCGCTCGTACTCCTCGTCGACGAGGTTGGGCGGGGCCTGGAGGCAGGCGGAGGGGCCCATGATGTGCCGGGCGACGGCGACCGTGGCGACGAGTTCGTCCAGCTCCGCGTCCGGCATGCCGCGCATCGCGGTGTCGGGCTTGGCGCGGAAGTTCTGGATGATCAGTTCCTGGACGCCGTGGTAGGCGCGGGAGACGCGGCGCAGCGCGAACAGCGACTCGGCGCGCTCCTCGTGGGTCTCCCCGATGCCGATGAGCAGTCCGGAGGTGAAGGGCACGGAGGAGCGTCCGGCGTCCTCCAGGACCCGCAGCCGGACGGCGGGCTCCTTGTCGGGGGAGCCGTGGTGGGGGCCGCCGGGTTCGGACCACAGGCGGGTGGCGGTGGTCTCCAGCATCATGCCCATCGAGGGCGCGACCGGCTTGAGCCGCTGGAAGTCGGTCCAGCTCAGGACGCCCGGGTTGAGGTGCGGGAGGAGCCCGGTCTCCTCCAGGATGCGCACGGAGATGGCGCGGACGTAGGCGATCGTGTCGTCGTAGCCGTGCGCGTCGAGCCATTCGCGGGCCTCGGGCCAGCGGTCCTCGGGCTTGTCGCCGAGGGTGATCAGGGCTTCCTTGCAGCCGGCGGCGGCACCCTTGCGGGCGATGTCGAGGACCTCGTCCGGCGACATGAACATCCCGTGCCCGGCCCGGCGGAGCTTGCCGGGGACGGTGACGAAGGTGCAGTAGTGGCACTTGTCCCGGCAGAGCCGGGTGAGCGGGATGAAGACGCTCTTGGAGTAGGTGATGACACCGGGCCGGCCGGCGGCCTCGAGCCCCGCGTCGCGCACGCGGCCGGCGGAGGCGACGAGGTCGTCGAGCGCGGCGCCGCGCGCCCGCAGCAGCACGGCGGCCTCGGCGACGTCGAGGGCGACGCCGTCCCGGGCGCGTTTGAGGGCGCGACGCATGGAGTTCTCGGTGGGGTGTCCGGTTCCGGAGGTCGCGGAAGTCGTCATCCTTCGAGCATACGGAGCCGGTGATCAGCGGCTTCGCTCCCGCCCGGCCCGGCGGCCGGGTCCGGCCGGCGCGGGCGCGGCGGGGCGGTTCAGTCGCCGGTGGTGCCGTCCAGGAGCTCCCGCAGGATGTCCAGGTGGCCGTTGTGACGGGCCGTCTCCTCGGTGAGGTGGAGCAGGATCCAGCGCAGGTCGACGTGGCGGCCGTCGCGGACGGGGCGCTTCGCCCGGTTGCCGAGGGCGTTGCGGGCCACCAGCTCGCGGTACCGGGCGCACTGTGCCGCGTACTCCTCGAGCAGCTGCGGCAGGGGGAAGTCGACGGCGATGCGCATCTCGCGGTCGGGGTCCTCGTCGGTCCACGGGCCCTCGTCCTCCTCGCCGAGGAAGACCACCTGGAACCAGTAGTACTCGACCCAGCGGAGATGGTTGATCACCCCGCTCATCGTCATGAGGGGGGAGCCGGGCAGGGGCGCCTCGCGCGCGTGCTCGGCGGAGACCCCCTCGCACTTGAAGCGGGCGGTGTCCCGCGCGTAGTCGAGGAATCTGGTGAGCTGGGTGCGCTCGTCCCAGGCGGAGGGCGTGTCGTCGATTCGGGTCATCGCGCGAGCATCCTGGAACGCCGCCCCGGTGTCGACCCAATTTGCCCGGCGCGCGGGGCCGGGAACCCGCCGCCGGACCCGCCGCCGGGGGCGTGAAGGTGTGGCGAGGGCGTGCGGGTTGTGTGGTGTGCCGCGTGGCGCCCTGTGATCGCGGTCTCCCACGGCTGACGCATTCGCCAAGGACAAGGCAGACTTGCCCCGTTGACGTGATGTCGGTGCGCAGGGGGGCGGAGGCGGCGATGGACGGTGGACCGCGGGTGCCGGAGCAGGGGCGGGCCCGGGAGACGGCGGCACTGCGCTTCGGTGTGCTCGGCCCGGTGCGGGCCTGGCGCGGTGACGAACCGCTGCCCACCGGCTCGCCCCAGCAGCGCGCCCAGCTCGCCGCGCTGCTGCTGCGCGAGGGCCGCACGGCGACCGCCTCCGAACTGATCGACGCCCTGTGGGGCGAGGAACCGCCCTCCCGCGCCCTGGCCACCGTCCGCACCTACGCCTCACGGCTGCGCAAGGCCCTCGGCGCCGAGGTGCTGCACAGCGAGTCCGGCGGTTACGCGCTGCGGCTGTCCGAGGGCGACGAGCTGGACCTGCTGCGCGCCCAGGAACTCGTCGCCGACGCCGAGAAGGCGCGGAGTTCCGGGGACCTGGGGCGGGCCCGCGCGCTGCTCGACGAGGCGCTGGCGCTGTGGGACGGCGAGTCCCTCGCGCACGTGCCCGGCCCCTACGCCGAGACCCAGCGCACCCGGCTGGAGGAGTGGCGGCTGCAGCACCTGGAGTCCCGTCTCGACATGGACCTGGAGCAGGGCCGCCACGGCGAGGCCGTCTCCGAGCTCACCGCGCTGACCGCCACGCACCCGCTGCGCGAGCGGCTGCGCGAACTGCTCATGCTGGCGCTGTACCGCAGCGGCCGGCAGGCCGAGGCGCTCGCGGTCTACGCGGACACCCGCCGGCTGCTCACCGAGGAGCTCGGCGTCGAGCCGCGCCCCGGACTGCGCGAGCTCCAGCAGCGCATCCTGCGCGCCGACCCCGCCCTCGCCGAACCCCCCGCGGCCGAGCCGGAACCGGCCGCCGCCCCCGTGCGCCCGGCCCAGCTCCCGGCGACCGTGCCCGACTTCACCGGCCGCTCGGCCTTCGTCACCGAACTGGGCGAGGTGCTCGCCTCGGCCGACGCGAGCGGCCGGGTGATGGCCGTCTCGGCGCTGGCCGGCATCGGCGGCGTCGGCAAGACCACCCTCGCCGTGCACGTGGCGCACCAGGCGCGGGGCGCGTTCCCGGACGGGCAGCTCTACGTCGACCTCCAGGGCGCCGGCCCCCGCGCCGCCGAGCCGGAGACCGTCCTCGGCTCCTTCCTGCGGGCGCTGGGCACCGCCGACTCCGCGATCCCCGACTCCCTCGACGAACGGGCGGCGCTGTACCGCTCGCTGCTCGACGGCCGCCGCGTCCTCGTCCTGCTCGACAACGCCCGCGACGCCGCCCAGATCCGCCCGCTGCTGCCCGGCACCGAGGGCTGCGCGGCGCTGATCACCTCGCGCATCCGCATGGTGGACCTGGCCGGGGCGCACCTGGTCGACCTGGACGTGATGTCGCCGGAGGAGGCCCTGGAGCTGTTCACCCGGATCATCGGCGTGGAGCGGGCGGCCGGGGAGCGGGAGGCCGCGCTCGACGTGGTCGCCGCCTGCGGCTTCCTGCCGCTGGCCATCCGCATCGCCGCCTCCCGGCTGGCCGCCCGCCGCACCTGGACGGTGTCGGTCCTCGCGGCCAAGCTCGCCGACGAGCGCCGCCGGCTGGACGAGTTGCGGGCCGGGGACCTCGCGGTCAAGGCCACCTTCGAACTCGGCTACGGCGCCCTGGAGCCCGCACAGGCCCGCGCCTTCCGGCTGCTCGGCCTCGCCGACGGCCCCGACATCTCGCTCGCGGCGGCGGCCGCCGTCCTGGACCTGCCGGTGGACGGGACGGAGGACCTGCTGGAGTCCCTCGTCGACATGTCCCTGCTGGAATCGGCGGCGCCCGGCCGCTACCGCTACCACGACCTCGTACGGCTCTACGCGCGTGCATGCGCCGAGCGGGACGAGCGCGAGCCGGGCGAGCGGGCGGCGGCGCTGTCCCGGCTGCTCGACTTCTACCTGGCCACGGTCGCGGGCGTGTACGCGATCGAGCGGCCGGGCGACCGTCTCATGGACCACCTGGAGCGGGCCTCGTACCCGGGGCTGTCCTTCTCCGACCGGCACGCCGCCCAGGACTGGCTGTACGCGGAGGCCGTCTGCCTGCTGGCCTGCGTACGGCAGTCCGCCCGCCCGGGCACACTGCGCCGGGCCGTGGACGTGCTGTGGGCGGCGGTGGACCTTGCCGAGTCGGGCGCCAACTCCCGCGAGTACAAGGCGGTCGCGGCGCTGCTGCGGGACGTGGCGCGGGAGATCCAGGACGCCCGCACCCAGGCCCGGGCGCTGACCGCGCTGGCCTTCGTGCACCACATCTCCGGCAGCCGTTTCGACGTGGCGGTGGAGGAGGCCCGGCGGGCCACCGAGCTGGCCGAGGCCGCCGGGGACCCGCTCACCGCCTGCTGGTCCTCGAACATCAGCGGCGTCGTCGCGCTCTACCAGAACCGCCACGACGAGGGCGAGGCGCACTTCACCCGCGCCATCGAGAACTTCCGGGCGCTGGGCGACCGGCCGGGCGAGGCGAGCGCGCTGTGCAACCTCTCCCGCATCCACCTGGCCACCGGCCGCACCGCCGGCGCGGTCACGCTGGCCCGCCGGGGCGCGGCGATGTACGACGACATGGGCCACGCCCTCAAGGGCGCCAACGGCCGCTACGCGCTGGGCCTCGCGCTGACCGCGAGCGGCAAGCTGACCGAGGCCACGGACTGCCTCCAGCAGGCGCTGCTGGTGTTCCGGGACAGCCGGCAGCGGCTGTGGGAGGGCATGACCCTGTTCCGGCTCGCCGAACTCGACCTGACTGCCCGGCGGCCCGCGCAGGCCGCCTCGAACGCGGAGATGGCGCTGACGCTGCTGCGGGGCATCGGCGGGGACTGGCGGCGCGGCAACGTGCTGACGGTGCTGGGGCGGGCGCTGCACGGCATAGGGCAGCATGGCCGGGCACAGGTGTGCTGGCGCGAGGCGCTCGACCTGTTCGAGGCGCTGGGCGCGCCGGAGGCGGACGAGGTGCGGGGCCTGCTGAAACCGGTGTCGGTCGCCTGAACCGGCGGGGTCGGGACGGCCCTCGGGCCGGGTCGGGAGAGCACTCGGGCCGGGGTGGGGGGCCGTCGAAGGGGACGTTCATCGTTCGTTTATCGCCGTACGGCATCCTCGACTCGTCGAGCCGCCGCGTCGGGGGGCAGGCGGACCGGCGAAAGGCCGGGCACTCATGGTGAACCGGCCGGGCGGGGCCGTCCGGCAGCCCACGGGGGAGTTGCCGGGCGGACCCCGCCCCCACGCAAGGTTGTTCCGCAACATCCAGGGGAGGAACTCGGAATGAGCGACGAGAACACCACGGACAACGTCCACGCCACCGACGAGCCGGACGGCAACGTGCACGCGACGGGCGAGCCCGTCGCCGCGAAGAACGTCCACGCCACCAGCGAGCCGGCGAAGCTCGGCGACACGGGCGAGGCGTCGACGGACAACGTGCACGCCACGGACGAGCCCGTCTGACCCGACCGGACCTCTCCCGACGGGGGAGAACCGGCCGCGGCGCCGCTTGGGGGAGCGCGCCGCGGCCGGGCACGACCGGGTCCCGCAACGGGGGCGGGGCCCGCACGGGGATCGGCCCCGGCGTCTGGGGAGACGCCGGGGCCGACGTGCGTCCGCGGGGCGGTGCGCCCTGCGGACGGGCGTTCAGCGGGCCTGCGGGGCTCTCGGTTCGGGCGCGCACTCCTCGACCTCGGCGGCGAGGGAACGGTCGATCGGTCTCACCTTCGCCGTCACCGCGCCGTTGGCCGGCACCTCGACCTTCGTGCGCACGGTGTCGAGTGTCCGGTCCCGGTCGGCCCTGAGGACGACGGTGACCGTGAACGTGGCCTTCCTGCCGTTGGGGTTGGTCACCAGGACCTTGGTGTACGGCCTGCTCCCGTTCGCGCAGTCGAGCAGTTCCACGGTGGCGTCGTCCAGGGACTTCGCCTTCCCGCCGCCGCCGCGGTTGTCGTCGTCATCGTCGTGGTAGCGGTCCCGGTAGCGGTATCCGCCCGAGCCGCCGCCGTACGAGCCGCCGCCGTACGAGCCGCTGCCGTAACTGTCGTCGTCACCGCTGTCGTAGTCGTCCTTGGACACGCCGCCGGACGAGGACGACGAGGAGCTGTCGTGGTCCTGGCTGGAGCTGCTGCAGCCGCCGCCGCTTCCGCCGCTGTGTCCGTGGCCGTGGCCGCCGTGCCGGCTGGAGAAGCCGGTCAGGGCGAGGACGACGAGTGTCGAGACAGCGGTGAGCCTGAGTGTGGTCCCCCGTATACGCATGCCGTCACTTTAGGGCCCTGCCCGGCAGCCCGTCAGGGGCGCCTGCGCCGAGGTGACTTCGGGCCGGACTTCGGGCCGGCGGGCACGTCACGTCGTGCGGGCCGTGCCCGTGCCCTTCTCCGCGTCCAGCGCGTACACGCAGCGGTCCTTGCTGCACGCGTACACCACGCCGTCGCGCACCACCGGGGAGCCGGTGATCTCGCCGCCCGTCGCCAGCTTCCAGCGCAGCCGACCGTCGTCCGCCTTCAACGTGTAGAGCAGGTGGTCCGTGGAGCCGAAGTGGATGCGGCCCTCCGCGACCACCGGCGCGCCCACGAGGTCGCCGCCCGCCTGGAACCGCCACTTCGGGGTGCCGGTCACCGCGTCCAGCGTGTAGAGGCCCTTGCCGCTGCCGACGTGGACATGGCCGTCGGCCACCAGCACCGGTTCGATCGAGGCGCGCGCCTCGGTGGCGATCCGCCAGCGGTCGCGGCCGTCGGTGGCGTCGAGGGCGTAGACCGTGCCGAGGTAGTCGGCGAGGTAGACGCCGCCGCCGGTGACCGCGGGGCCGGGGACGAACACGGGCGGGCACAGGAAGACCGCCGGCGCCTCGAAGTGCCAGCGCACATGGCCGCCTGCCACGTCGACGGCCATCACCCGCGTGCCGGCCGAGACGTACACGCAGCCGTCGGAGCCGTGCGCGAGGCGCACCGGCACTCCCCCGCAGGACGCGGCGTCGCCGACCGGGTACGACCAGCGTTCCTCACCGGTGCGTGCCTCCAGGGCGCGCAGCCGGGCGTCCTTCCAGACGTACACGGTGCCCTCGTGCACGGCGGGGCCCGCCTCGGGGGCCTCGAAGTCGGTCTGGGCGCCGGTCACTTCCCACAGCTTCTGTCCGGTCGAGGCCTCCCATGCCTGGACGCCGCCGCCACGGGTGCCGGTGACGACCGTGCCCCGGTCGGCCTGGAGGGAGTAGACCCAGGCGTCGGTGTTGATCCGCCACAGGTCGCCGCCCTCGCGGGCGTCGAGCGCGACCAGGGTCGGCCCGTCGGAGGCGTGGATACGGCCGTCGGCGACCGCCATGGACCAGGCAACGTCGCGCGTCTTGAAGCGGCGGCGGCCGGTGGCGACGTCGAGCGCGTGCACCTC
Source organism: Streptomyces griseoaurantiacus (assembly GCA_014656015.1). Lineage (GTDB taxonomy): Bacteria > Actinomycetota > Actinomycetes > Streptomycetales > Streptomycetaceae > Streptomyces > Streptomyces griseoaurantiacus. Next base: position 47,889 of record BNBP01000051.1, read on the forward strand.
GAAGGAGGTGACGTAGACGAGGTCGCCCGCCACGGAGGGGGTGCCCCACACGTCGTTGGACATGCGGAAGCGCCAGGGCCGCCAGCCGGCGGGCGCGGCCTCCGGCGGAGCGGGCGGGGCGGCCGTCGGGGCCGGGTCGGCGCCGTTGACGCCGGGGCGCGGCCTGGACCAGCTCGCGGTGAGCGCCGACTCGGGCGGCAGCGGCTTTATGGCCGTGGCCCGCATGTCCGCGACGCGCGGCCCGGGCCCGATGGGCACCGGGGCGCCGGCGAGCCGGACCGGACCGGTGTCGGGCGCGCCGCCCGGCCCCGGGGCGGTGGCCGGCACGGGCAGCGGGTCGTGGGAGGGCGGGGGCGGCACCACCGGGGCGACCGGTCCGCCGCGGGGGGCGGGCGGGGCCGGGGGCCGCACGGTGGTCCGTCCGCCGCGCCGGGTCTCTATCAGGCCGACGGCCGATTCCGGCAGCCAGGCCGATGCGGTGCCGCTGTCGTCGGAGCCGGCGCCGAAGAGGTGGGGGGCGAGCTGGGCCTGGAGGTCGGCCGGGTTGGGGCGGGCGGTGGGCTCCATCCGCATGCAGGACTCGATGAGGGGACGCAGCTCCTCCGGGAGCCCGGACAGGTCCGGGCCCTCGCGCAGCAGCATGAAGACCGTCTCGACCGGGTTGGCGCCGTGGAAGGGCGGGTGGCCGGTGGCGGCGAAGACCAGCATCGAGCCGAGCGAGAAGACGTCGCTCGCGCCGGTGACGCTGCGTGAGTCCTTGGCCTGCTCGGGCGACATGTACGCGGGGGTGCCGACGGCGACGTTCGTCATCGTCAAACGTGTGTTCGAAACGCCGGAGGCGATGCCGAAGTCGATGACCCGCGGCCCGTCCTCGACCACCAGCACGTTCGAGGGCTTCAGGTCGCGGTGCACCAGCCCCGCGCCGTGGATCGACTGGAGCGCCTCGGCGACACCGGCGGCCAGCCAGCGCACGGCCTGGGCCGGCAGCGGCCCGCAGTCGTTCACTATCTCCTCGAGCGAGGGCGCCGGGACGTAGGCGGTGGCCAGCCAGGGCACCGCCGCGCGCGGGTCCGCGTCGACCACGGCGGCCGTGTAGAAGCCGGAGACCGCGCGGGCGGCCTCCACCTCACGCGTGAAGCGCACACGGAAGAGCTGGTCCTCGGCCAGCTCCGTGCGCACCGTCTTGATCGCCACGCGGCGCCCTGACGCCGAGCGCGCGAGATAGACCAGCCCCATGCCGCCCGCGCCCAGCCGTCCGAGTACCTCGAACGGACCGATACGCCGCGGATCGTGCTGCGTCAGCTGATCCACCACTTGCCTGCCACCTCCCCGTACGGCCCGCGTCACCCTCGTCCAGTACGCGACCCCGTGCAGCGTCTCACCACCGCACCGCCATGGCGGCACGCACCCCGATTCTTCCTGTCCGGAGCCCCTGAGGCGAACCCACGGGCGGAACGGGGTGTTGTCGGACAAAAAGGCCGGGTGCCGCTTCGCCCGCGCCTCGAGTCAACGTCGGGGGCCGTTCCGCCGTTCCTGGACAGGGCTCCCGGCACTCCTTCGAAGGGCTCCCGGCGGCCGTCAGCGCTCCAGGAGGGCGAAGGACGCGCCCTGGTTGTCGGTGGCCACCGCCACCGTGCCGTACGAGGTCGTGAAGGGGTTCACCTGGGTGCGGCCGCCCAGGCGGTGCACGGTGGCGAGCGCCTTCGCCACGTCAGCGACCCCGAAGTGGACGAGGAAGTGCGGCGGCATCTCGGGCGGGAACACCTCGTCGACCGCCGCACGGCCGAAGTCCGGTGCGGCGCCGGGCCCGAACAGGGCGTCGTGGAAGAGGTGCGCGTAGAAGTCGTTCGCGGCGCCGGTGTCCCGGGTGTACAGCTCGGCCCAGGTGAAGGTGCCCGGCTCGTGCCGGCGCGCGAACCCGGCGTGCGTACCGGCCTGCCAGAGCCCGAAGACCGCCCCCTCGGGGTCGGCGGCGAGCGCCATGACGCCGAGCGGGCGGCCGGTGCCGGCACCGGGGCCGACGGGGCTCGGCCCGGTGATCACCTGCCCGCCGGAGCCGCGGATGCGGCCGAGGAGGGCGCCGAGGTCGGGGGCGGCGAAGTACACGGTCCAGACGGTCGGCATCCGCCCGTCGCCCTTGGGCGCGAGCGCGGCCACGGAGGCGCCCTTGCGGCTGGCCCACAGCACGCCCTCGCGGGCGGGCTCGAAACTCCAGCCGAAGAGTTCGCCGTAGAAGCGCCGGCCGGCCTCCACGTCGGAGAGCTGCACCTCGATCCAGCAGGGCACGCCCTCGGCGAACGCGGGGGCCTCGGTGGGGGGCGGGGTGGCGGTGGCGGGTGCGGCGGGTGCGGGGCGGGCGGCCTCGGACGGGGCGGGCGCGGGCGGGGCGGCCTCGCGTGCGCCCGTGTCCGGCGCGGCCG